>JAUVYV010000048.1 GCA_030602885.1 Phycisphaerales bacterium | reverse complement strand
GTTCATATTTCATCGGCTGGGTGGTACATCTCGGAAGGGGTGTGCCACTCAGTTTGATAGTCTTTAAGGGAGTTTGAAATTGATAGGCGATTGAAAAAATAACCGCTCAGCGAGACCTCGCTGAGCAAACCTGTTTGCCCCGAGCGCATCACGGCGCTCGGGGTTTTATCTGCAGGAAGGACTTATATTAAATGCAGCAAGAGCGTCTTATCAGTATTTCGCACAGACTGATCACCAGTGCTCTAAATAACTCAGCTGCTGGAAAAGTAAACGAGGCCAACTCTATCCTGGCTGATCTGCGCGAGCTTCTGAATATGCAGCCAGGCCTCGATGCTGGTGGTGAATCGAGACAACCAGTCAAAACGTTTGCTCACCTCGGAAACGGTGAGCTCTCAGCCGGGCCCCGAGCGCGCTAACACGCTCGGGGCCTATGAGGTAAAAATTATGTCGCCGGCGGAGCTCTTCGAAGAGGCCGGTAGAATGGAGCTTCTCTTATGGATGTCCCCCAAACCTTGAACGTCAATGACGGCCGGCAGCTGCTCGATGCGCTGCTTGCTAATAATGTTCCGCACAAAACGTGGAGAAAAGGTATCCGAAACCACCTGCTCGGCTGCCTGATGCTCGAGGCCGGACTTCGAGTCGGTGAAGTGGTTGCCCTGGAAATTAACGATTTGTATTACGCCGGCTTTCCTGTAACGTCTATCGTCATCCGGCCGGCTATCACCAAAACAAAAACCGAACGCAGTATCCCCGTCAGCCAGCGACTTCGAAGCGCCCTCGAGGAATATGCGGGCCGCAAAGGCTTTGACATCGTAATCTGGCAATCGCTCTACGCGTTCCCTCGAACCGACGCTTCAAAACACATGTCGACACGCCAGGTAGAAAGGATCATAAACGCCGCCGCCTGGAAAGTCCTGGGCCGGCCGATTCACCCGCACGTCTTGCGCCACACTTTTGCAACAAACCTTATGAGAGTCACGGACATGCGCACTGTCCAGGTGATGCTTGGACACAAGTATATGTCGAGCACTCAAATCTACACGCACCCGAACGAACAAGACAAACGCGACGCCATCGACAAAGTAAGCGAGCAACCGTGCTGCAGTCACCCGCTTCATTCTGGCTTAGCTTCGTGCCCCGACCTCTCGGACTAGCTTGATACATTGCACACAAACCGGCATGTGGCAGAGCTCATCCGTCCTGTAGACTACGCCACAACAAAGACACGGTGCCTGTGGCACTGCCGGCTGAAGGTTTACCTGTCCTGGTACCGGCTCGGCCTGCACCGCAGCCTCCGGAGGCTGATAAGCCCTCCATGCCTGCAACCATGCTGCTGTTGTCCTGGCCGTTGCTCCGGAGTCGTGTGCGTTTGTTAAGAGAAAATCGCGGTACGTATCTTCCGTAACACATGCCAAGTTGTTGGCGGCACTGACCGAAAGCCAGCCGCCATGGACCGCACCGAGTACATCAGACGGCCAGGCTAACATCGCAATCATCCGACCAATCCAGTTTGTACTGCGACTTACCGACTGTGCGAGCTCCTCAATAGTCATTATTTTCTGTTCGAGTACATCTTTGAGCCCCGCGGCAATCTCGACGGCCGACAAATCAGCCCTGAACATGTTTTCGGCAAACGCTATCTCTTTGGCCTGGGCTGCTGTAAAATCACCAATAATCACAGGGACACTCTCCAAGCCCACGCGTAAGGCTGCGTTTATCCTTCTGTGACCTGCAACCAGGTTAAGTACGTCTCCCTCGAGCCTACAAAGCAGAGGTTGTAGAACGCCAACCCTTCTAACGCTTGCGACCAAACCATCCAGATCTTCATCGTCATCGGTTGCTCGAAGCGCGTGTGCTCCGACCTTGATGTCCATGATCGGTACTTGACTTACTTCCGGCATTTTTTGTTTCCCCATGAACCACCTTTATCATTAACAACGCTTTTTTCTTGGGTTTGTAGTGGATCATCAAGTAGTCACCCGCTCTCAGTTTCATGAGCTGCTGAACCGCTCTCGGTAATGTCAGAACCATCGAACCGTGCTGTCTGTAAACCTTCTTAATCCACATTATGCGTCCTCACCATAGCGCCAGCTTGTTTCTTGAAGCTCCGATAATACAAGAGAGAGGGCGCCCCTGTCAACCACAAATATAGCAAAATTTCCGATCGTAAACTCTCAACTCAATTTTTCCCAAAAACGCGCAAAACCCTTTATTAAGTACGACTTAACGGCTTTTGTCCAGTAGCACTTATTATAAATTCGTGCTACGCGGAAAAAGTCCTAAATAAGTAATTGTCCAAACGCTTTTGCTCTTGTGCTTTATCGGGCCTGGCCCCGATAACACACTTTATCGGGCGCTAGCTAAACCGACATTATTAGATATCCGATATCACGCTGTGTGGGCACAGTTTGGTCTGAGGACATGTCCACTGCCACCAGGCCTGGCATTGTAGAGGCCAACACTTAACATAAAGCGACGAGGTCTAGTCCTACCCCGCCCCGTACTTGTCGCGGCGCACAGCCGCAAATGCGAGCTCCGACCTGGTTTTGGCAGCTGGGAGTTGAGTGTCCCCGAAATGGTTTGAAAACCAGGCTTCACGCGACGCCGACCGACCGACCGGGGAAGAAGGGTCCCTTCACCGGGACTCCGCTCTGCGCTCCCTCCCTCCCAAAGATGAACTCCAGTTGTGTCGGCCGATTTGCGCAAGCCTGTTGATCTATTAAGCAGAATATTTGGACAGAGCGAGTGTGAGCCCTGACGCTAGCGTGAGCGAGCTCTGTCTGGTTGAAATTTGAGGCCACCTTTTTATTCTTTCCACTTGGCCACGTACACCAGCACATCGAACTCCTTGAATTGGTACAGAAGGTCCTCGTCGACCGACTCGCAGATGATTACTGCCTGTGCCAATTCTATCATGCCAAACTCAACCGTGAAAAGTCGCACATACGTCAACACTTGCCCCAAGGCTGTCATACTTGCCCTGGGTTTGATTTCAACCACCCAGTAACTGTCCCCAACATGACAAACAACATCGATACGTTTGCGTGTAAGGCCATCACTGATCCGTTGCTCCATAGCTGAAGAGCCCAGAGGCAAAGGCACACTTTTTCCAACGTGGACATCGTACCAGACCTCCGTAATTTCAACAATTTCCGACTTGAGGAAATCCGTCCATATCCGCCTGTCTTCCAGGAGCATGTGCGGATAATGAGGCATCACGATCGGTTTTTGACTGTGCCCAAGAACCGACATCAACTTTCCGCCAGTGGACGATTCTTTATGACCTTGTCTTTTATCCTGTTGTCGACGCCTAACCCGATGCAAAGTATACTTCCAACCAGGGTGATTACGCCGGCTGGATTGAAGGTGCCGGCTTTGTATGTCATGGCTGCGAACTCAAAAAGTTTCGTCTTTACCTCATCCTGCCGGAGAAGGTCCAGCTGCCGGAGCTCAGCCATCTTTATCAATGAATCAAGCTCAGCGTTCAGTTTGGCCGTCAGCTGGTCTAGCTCAACGGCAAGCTCCGGAGAAGTCACCCTTTTTGTCGGATCAACCAGGGATGCCACCTTAGACTTGCAGCCTATACCCCACACCAACAATCCCGCACAGATAATCAGGGCAACGAAAAGCCCCTGATTGTGCCTAATCCACCTTGCGACATTTTCCATTTTCTTGTTCTCCTTCAATCCTGCTCATCCCACATTTCCTTTTTCGCCCAAATTATGGCTGAAATTAACAGAACAACTGCAACCACAATTACGAGCACGACCACCGCGATTATCTTCCACCACATGGTTATCTGTCCTCCAATTCCTAAAAATCCTTTACTTTGATGTGCCTGGGCCAAACGATTTGTCCCGGGTCTATTCCGTATATCGCCGCCAAAGCAGTCAAAACTCGGCCGCGGTTAACGACCTCGTTTCTGAACAACTCATTCTTCTCGTGCACTTCAGGAAATTCGTTCTGCACTACTGCCGAAACGACTTTGTCGCTGCCATCCTGTACAATCTCAATGCATCGAAGCTCTATCATCTTTTGCCGCCTCACACCACCGCGAATATGAACTCCGCCGTTATATTCGGCGTTTCCCCTTCACTCTCCTCATACAATATCTGTAAGCTCGTCTCGAACGTGATTCCATACATGAAAGCAACACAGTAAACGAAATTAACGTCGTCGTATTTTGTGAGAAACATGGCCTTGATCCAAGGTTTTACCATTCCTAGGCTCAACGAATCTTCAAACGACCATTGGGCTAAAGAAACACCATCAACCATCAAAATAGGTTTCCCCGTCTTCTGTGATGCCGTATGCTCTAAAAAAAGAGAGCCGCCGTAAAGCATCCCTTTGCCGGACACGGTTATATACGACCTTGTATCGTTTGCCCATGCATCTGCCGTCGAAGCCGCTCGCTGCGCTCCGCCATACTTCGGCCGATTTATGATCTCACTCAGGTTCTGAGCTGCAATGTCAATGGTCAGGTTCCCTATGGTCTGAGCGATAATGTCGATATCCAGTCGATCCAAAGTCTGAGCAACCAGGTCCACATTAAGCTGCTCTATACTTTGAGCTGCTACGTCGACCGCAAGTGTCGAAAGTGACTGAATTGCCAGGTCAAAGCCCCTGTAATAATCCGGTAACCCGCTTGCCATTCTTCAAAGCTCCTCCGCTTTATGGTGGTAATAACCTATCGAACCCGGCGCCATCTCGTTGCTCCCGTTTCTCTCGTCTATCGGCTCTTTTCTGTTTTCGCTGCTCTTTTTTCTGCTCTGTCAGCATCCACTCAAAGACAGTCTGCTCAAGCTGTTCTCGTTGCAGCCTTGCCCGGGCCTCCTGTTCGGCCACCATGCTCGTAATTAACTCAAACATGTACTCATCGCTCTTTGTCGGCAAAAAACGTGCCATAAACACTTCACTCGAGACCAGCCCGATTCTTACTGCTACCATGTGCTTGTGCGTATCGTCTTCGTTGTAAGTATAGACCTGAAATTCGTATGGTGCCGATTCCATCAGGTACATGTCGTCGAACGGAATCACCATGTCCTCACCAATGAAGAATTCCCCGACACTCGACGGCCATACCTGGTACAGCCCGTCGAATACCGCAACCCCCATCATCCCGTGTGATCCGGACGGAAAGAAAAATTCAACTTTATAGACCAGGCCCTTCGTAACAGTAATTCTCGTTGTCTTCAGGTCTGTCTTCCAGGTCTTAGCGTCTGTTGTGATGTTCGCCGTGTAAATCATCAGCTCACGCGTCCTCCAGCCAGCCTTTTATGAGCGCCCAGCTTAAAATATTAGCATGGTCGCCTGATACCACTACGTAATACCCCGCCGGCATCTCCAACGCTGGTATAAAAGTTTCAAATGATGCTAGGTGCCCCGCCACAAAGTAAACTTGCCTATCGACATAGTATGCCAAAACATGGCCGTCAGTTACAACGTAAACCGTGTTTCTTGCTGTCGCGTCTGCTGATAATGCAGAATTCAAAGTCAAACTTGAGAGGTAAAACTTCTTGGTCGCCGGCACGGTGTAAATAGTTTGTGTTGCGCTGCCGATTACCTCTTTCTCTTTATTGACCCTCTCCGCATTCCTTGACGGCCAGATTCCAGAGATTCCCTGAACCGGACGGACTCCTCTCCAACGTACCTGGTCAGCTTCTCCGACCACGCTCGGGTCCTCAAATGAATTGTTTTCTCGATTCCGGTGTGTATGTCACTGTGACTTTTGCCGCAGTGCTGCTGACCGCTATGTATATACCATAATCAAAGTCAGTTCCATAAGTAAGCTGCCATCTGAATGTTGTGCCCTCCAATGACTCAAGGTGTGCCTTCAGCTCGCCTTTGTCATTCTCACCATCGTAAACCTGACAATCTGCAGCCGCTCCGTCAGCTGCGAGCATGACGCAGCATACTATGCAGGGCCCTTTGTGAATGACCCGGCTTTTGTTCGTATATTCAGAGTGAGCCACACACGACATTAACCCCTTTTCCGCCATTTCGATACCTGCGAAGCTTTTTAGTTACTATATTCGTACTCCACTGCCATGAAAGCCGCCGCTCTATGTCACTCCGTCTTTGCCGATACAGATTGCATCAAACCACAAGCAGGACATTGTCCGGTATCATCGTCACTCATATCGAGCTTTGCACCGCAATTACAGCATTTATATACCTTCTCTTTTTTCACTTCTTTTGCCATGCTTCATGCTCCTTAGTACTTCCTGAACTGCTGCAGCATTATTTGTGCAGAACCCGTATTTTCGCCGCCGGTTATATCGGCCTTTAGGCTTTTCACCTTGTTAACGTCATACCAGTCATCGGGTTCGTCTTGCATCCCGAATGGTATCTCAAATACACCGTGAGGCAAAAAACCTTCACCGGAAAACTGCATGTTACGGTTGGTATTTTCACAATATATCTTTAGCCTGCCGCCGTCACCGAAACCGCACATAATGTCACCGCCGTTTGCATCCTGACGCCATATCGAAGACCCAAAATGAGCTCTATGACAAGCAGTGATGTAGTTGTTCAAAAGAGCCGCCGCTCCGCCTGTGACATACGTTTCCCTGTAAGGCGGTGTCTGGCTAATTATTGCCCTCATTATCTCCGAAGGTGTATTGTCAACAGGTATTCTCTTGTCGTTTTCCTCCGTAATCTTAATGTTGTCCACCTGTATTGTCGGGCTGTAATCGTACCTCTGTGCCCTTAAAAAGAGCTTCCTGTAAGGGAAGTCAGTCGGAAGGGCGGTATACTCGTGAGCGCCGTCAGCCAAGTTCCAGCTTTTTATCTCCTTGTGCATCAAAAACCCAGCTGGCGAGATTTCCTTTTCGTCAAAGGCATGTGCCAATACCGTCAGATATGCCTGCGCGTTGACGGCGTTCGAAGCGTCAATGTCTATGGTAATCTTCAGCTGCGGGTTTACAAACTTTTTTGGATCCCAGGCCAGCAAATCATCGTATAAATACCTTCCGAAATTCAATTGAAACACCTGGTAACCTGTAACGGCGTGTAGGATCCTCAACTCGTTTGCAGGCTCTTTTTTGTTGTGGTAGAAGTCTACTGCCTGAGTTTCGACGCCTGAAAGAGAATAAAGTTTATCCGACCCGTCAATGAGCTCTATCTTAGGAACACATGTCGCAGGGTGACCCAACAAAGTCATTGTCCCGACCGTAACCTGCTCATAGATGATCACCATCTGAGATATGGGATCCTGTATGTTAATTTCAATTGGTTCGACCGCATCTGTCGTAAAGCTTTTTCTCGCCAGTATCTTTGCAATTCTGTAATTCATGATCTTCTTTTGCCTCCCTACACAAAATCTTAAATCTTAAATCTGCGATCTGAAATCTATTGCTACGCCTTTGCCAGCTCCGCTTCTTTGCGCTTGCCCAAAGCCGTAGCTACCGCTTCTACTCGTTTCAGGTTCCTGGGATCACGACGTGGATATCTCGGTGGCAGCTGCACCTTCTCGATTTCATCGTGATACGGCGCAAAACCTTTAGCATAATCGTCCTTTGCTAAGGTAACTCCTGGACCCCAACGTGCTGTACCCTTTTCCTTGGCCCCCTTTGCCCACTTGGCCGAACCCGCTTTTTTCACACCCTTGCCGTACGACTTTTTTGCGATTGCTTGTGTGATCCCCTGCTCAAATGCCGGCTCAGCTGCAGCCGTGGCTTGTTCCCAATCACGCCGAGGGTTTACCACACCAAACTCGTATTCGGCCGTTCTTCCTGGTGTCACGTCCGCAAACTTTTGCGCTATCTTCGCGATTGACCTTATAAAAGCCATAGTTCCTGTTCTCCTTTCTGCATGTTCTTTGCCTAGTAAAAAGTCCTTCGTCTTAACAAACGCCAGCTTTGCGATCGTCATCGGGCCGGCCGGCGATTCACAACTACTCTTAATATCGACATTGTTTGTACATAATACAACAGATTTCTAGAAAACTTTTCCTAACCTTCTTCACGCCGGCACACGATAATCATACAATGAACTTCTCAAAGTAACTTTTCGCTGGTCCATAAATGTCATGCGCCGTCACAAAGAACAAATCGTCGCCTATCAAACCAAGCAAGCAATCAAACTGATCACACAGGGGAAAATATACTCGTGTCTTGACTTTCTGTGCTCGATAGAAAGAAATTCAGCTCACAGCTGCTGCCCGGAAATCAAATACCTCGCACCGAAAGCTTACCTCCTCGTTCTTTGTGGATATGACAACGAAGCCGTCAGAGTACTGCGCCGAATCCTCAAAATGTCTTGTGAGCCTCTCTACAAACTACGAACTTCGAACCGCCCGATCTAAAGTAAAGCCACCTTCGCGTTATCACGCCCACGTTGACTCTGCGAACCACAACACCCCTCGTATGAGCCAACCTTCAAAAAACTCTAATCCATATCAACAGTTTTCGGAGGTTCTATCTTGTCCCAGCCTTCTTCCGGCAAAATAGTCCCCGGCTCAAGACGGTCCGTCCACCTGTCCTCGTCCTCCGGACTTAACCTGTAAATGTCTGTTGCTGATTCGTGACTCATTCCTATAAAGTTTAACTCGACATCCTCCCACTCAACTGTATACCACCACGGGAAGTCGTACCATGTCTCAACTGTGTATCCCTCCATTGTCCACTTGTCATTTCCTCCCTCACGCCAATCCTCCGCTCTTTCTTCAATTGCAACGTCACCCGCCACACGACCATCTCTTTTGTAATATGGCACTCCCTCCGGTGTCTTGCCTATGACGGTCGCCCAGTATAACCGCTCCTGATACCTCATAACATACCGACATTCACTGTACTTCTCAACGATAGTACCAACTTTTTCCGGTGCAATAATTACATAAATCAACAACGCCACCGCGCCGATCGCCGCGATAACCAAAGCCGCTCCACTCAAAAAAGTCTCCCACTCCATAGCGCCCCAACCAGCAGCACCATAAACCTTCGCATAGTGATAAAAAGCCCACCGTGCCATCAACATCGCATGCATGTGCGCATTGTAAGCTGAAAAACCCTTTGCCATCAATTCATTCATAATCATGGTATACAACATCACATACTTCGCATTTCTTGCAACTTCCGGTGCTATCCACCAATCTCCAACAGGGGGTAATCCTGCTTCAAAATACTCATCTTCTTCCAGATTTTCCCTCGCGTCCTCTGCCCAATCTTCAAGTGCCTCAGCGTCCTCATCCGATATTTCTCTCGGAACATCAGGGTGCCGATCTAACCACTCGGATACCATCCTGTCCCAGTACGCCAACTCCATTCTTGCTGATTGTTTCAGTGAGCGCCAATACGTCCCCTTCCTGGACCTCAAACAGTATATTTTCATCGCAAAACCTCATTGAAAATTGTCTAAAAAACAAACGTCCAAATTTCCTAATCGGGTAAACTACATAATACATATACGACGCGGCAACCTCAATAATCATTCTAGCCCCCTACCAGGCCAGCCTGCGGCCGCCCTGGTAAACTTGTGGCAGAAACATCAGGCCAGCCTACGGGCGCCCCGGTAAAAGCGTGGCATCCTGTACGGGGTAGTGGTCGGGCGCCCTGGTAAACTCGTGACATAAACAACTGGCCAGCCTACGGGCGCCCTGGTAAACGCGTTGCAGAAATAACGGTACAACCTAAACAATTCGGCGCTGCTCGGCCAGGGGCCTCGCAGCTTAAAGACAAGGCTGTCGCCGTTTCGCCAACAATAGCCCCCTTTTGTATTCGATTCCACACAGGCTACGCCCTAAGCCGGGCGGCTGGTTTTTAGCTCACCGTCACGCGGGCACGGAAATTGGGAGTTGAACACGGCTGAAAAGACCTCAGCCCCGTCCCCCACCCAATCCCCGATTCGGAAGGCCGGCCTACCGAATCCCTGCCCATCCCCTGCTAAAGACTTGTTCTTCTGTAGTCAGAACAGCAGGAGATGGGCTCAAATTAGAATCGCTGCGCTCATAGAGTTCTACCGCCCCGCCTGCCTGAAGCTTCCTGGGATCTCTGCATTTCGGCAGGCGGGGTTGAGCTCACCTTTGTAGCCGACCGCTCCGGCAAGGCAAATGCACGCCAGACCCGGTGGGGATAGTCGTCTGTCATTTATTTCGCTGTTGCCTCCGCGGCGTGCCCGACGGTAGCTGCTGCCGTCGGGTTTGTGTACCAATTTTGCAACCCGAGCCCTCATTCGAGGGTTGCAAGTTATTCGCTGAGCGTATTTAGGAGATAAGAAATGAACCATCATCACGTCAAGATTCGAGGCCGCAGCACGCCCGTCAGGGCACAGCAACGGTTCTATGAGTGTCCCAGTACCCAATTTCTCGGAAATCCGCAGATTGATTCGGTGTGCGAAAGAGCTCGTGATGAGAGAATTGCGTTTTTGCGTAGAAAAATGCCGCTTCTGGATAAATTATTCACGGCTATGGCCGATGGTAGCCAGTTTACAAAATTAGACATTATGCTCGCTCTGTCAGAAATGTCGCTATTCATAACAGACTCCGACCAGGTTGGCGC
>JAUVYV010000086.1 GCA_030602885.1 Phycisphaerales bacterium | reverse complement strand
GTAGCGCGGACCTGGCCAGGTACGGGTCCGCGTTTTTTATTAATCTCTTTTAGGAGACCGTACCATGGCGCTTGTCAAGTACGGGGCCGGCATCATTCAAATGTCCGGCTCAATCGCGGGCGACGTTCACGCTCGAAATCGTTTCGGTAACTACATCCGGCCCAGAACGAAGCCGGTCAATCCCCACAGCGCACGACAGGAAAAAATCAGGGCCATCCTCAGCTACCTTGCAGAGTACTGGCACACTGAGCTGACCGCAGTCCAGCGTGGACTCTGGGACACCTACGCGGCAGCAGTTGCGACGAAGAACCGCATCAGTGAAACCATTCACCTGACCGGCTACAACCACTTCATCCGAAGCAACTGTGCACAGAAGACGATGGGTGAAACAGAGGTTGACGCAGCACCGACGATCCTCAGTCTGCCTGAAAAAGACCCGGACCTCGTTTGCAGCGAGGAAAGCATTGCATCGCAGACGTTCACCTTTACCTGCGACACCGCAGGATGGACCGCCGACGGCGATCCGAAATTCGGGATCATGATCGCCCAGGGAAAACCACAGCTTGCGAGTCGCAACACATTCCACGGTCCCTGGAGATACATGGACTTCATCGACTCGACCGAAGGTGCTGCCGGCACGGCAACGCTCGCAGCAGCATTCGCATTCGCCCTGGGCCAGAAGGTCTGGTTCCAGGCAAGGATCATAACCGACTCTGTCCGTCTCTCGGAACCCTGGCAGGTCGATCCGAGAGATATAGTGGCCGACGTGTAGCCCCCGTTCTGCTTTTGTGGAGCGGGGGCTACACTTGCTGACGACCAAAGTTATGAAGTGACGGGGACATTGTCCCCGGATGTGACGGGCACATACAACCCGATCGGACTATACAACGACGAGCCATCCTACGAAATCGTAGGAACCGGCTGGTACATCTGGTGGGATGGAGTTGACACCTGGAACATCAGCACGTTGCGCGGAACCCAGGGTACAAACTACTGGACCCGAACCGACCCCGCAATCGGGGGCCTCTACTCCCCAGGCGGGACCGCAACAGGAGACGCCACGGTAACTATAATCCCTTAACAACGGCCTGAGCAAGTGATGAAGCTCCCCGTTGTTAGTCGGACGGGGGCTACACGAACTGACGAAAAAACTTACGAGGTGACGGGGACACTAAACCCCGACTCGACTGGTACCTACGAGGACGCCGGCGAACACAACGGCAAGCGATACTACCAGCGTGCCGGCAACGGATGGTTCATCTGGTGGGACAATATCGCCGCCTGGTGGATATCCACTGTCCTGGGTGTCAAAGGTGCCAGCTACTGGGGACGGACGGATCCCGATATCGCCGGTCCGTACTCCGCCTTTGGCGGTGCCAGTGGAGAAGCGACAGTTACCGAAATTTAGGATCACGAATGGTTGATCCACCGTTTAGGATGAAAAACATGATGCCCGGGATGATGATGGTTTGGCACGGTACAATCGCCACAATACCATCCGGTTGGCACCACTGCGATGGAACTATGGGGACACCCGACCTGCGAAACCAGATCGTAATCTGTTCATTTCAAGACGATGCCGGCGAACCAAAATCCACAATCGAGGGTGTCCTTAAACATTCAGGCGGTACCGCAAACCACAACCACGTCTTGCCAGCCGGCATCGACATCATCAACAGCATACCGGTAGGTAACTACGGAGTGACCTCAGACACCAAGTACCACTACCCACCCTGTCAGTCCTGGCCCTGGATTATGAAACTCTAATAGGAGACGTGACATGGTTCAGATAAAGCTCGAATCCTCTATCCGCGAGATACGCGGCCAGTGTGGCGGTGTGTACTTCAAAACCGGCCGGCCTGGTCAGCATATGCAAGCTATGCCACGCCACGTCAAGTACACGCGGCTTGGTCTGCAGGGTAGGTTCCGCGATGCCTACTCTGCTGCCGGAATCTTCTGGGCCCTGGTTTTAGTCGCTTCCTTTGTCACTGCGTGGGCTGCCTACGCTCTTGCCAATCTGTTCATCGACAGGAACGGTAAAAGCAAACGCATCACCGGCTACAACTGGTACATTCACTACGCACTGACTTTCCCAGAGGCAGAGGCACTACCCTTTTGGAAGCCTCCCCACGCGATGGGCGTCCGTCCACCCTACTACGCCGTGGTCCTCGGCAAATGGCAGTACCGTCTTGAGGAAAAGGACTGGCCGGATTACGTGTGCGGTGGTTACTACTGGGACAGTGGTATGGTCTGGAACGGAGAAATAGTCTATCGTACAGACGACGGCCTCTGGTTCATTTGGTGGAAAGACCCAAAGTGGATCATCAGCCCTGCCGCTGGTATCGAACCCGCAAACTTTACCTACGTCAGCGACGCCGACAAGATTAACGACTACTACTGGAACGCAGACAAAAACATTTTCGCCCACGTCTACATAGGGACACGTCGCTAAAAAAACACCAACTCCGCAGGGCTTGCCTCCGACGAGCTCGTCGCCGGCCCATTCTCGGCAAGCCCTGCAAAAAACCAGCGGAAATCCCCGATAAAATACAACACAAAATCCACGTGTAAAAAAAGATGGAGAAATCGAGACACCGTGACATCGTTATGACGTAGAATTCTAATTTGAAGAGTAAATCAGGACGTGTGTATATAGTAAGGAACAATCGAACAAGTCGTGACATATGGGCACAATACCCTTATACAAAATAATGGAGGGCGTTTCTATGCGTCCGCGGACGTCGTCAGCGAAAAACACGCTGAACTCCTGCGGACGCATCGGCGGCTGGAGGATTAGTTATGAAGCCGAACGACACGGCTTGACCAGTTTATCGCCGCCACCGTCCCCCACCCACCCACCCGAACGGAGGCGGCGAAAGGACAATCAGTTGAGGCAAGGGAAGAACCGGCCTTAAGGCCGGTTCTTCCCTTGCTACTGTTTACGTCCTGGTATGGGGGTGGTGGTGACTCGTGTATGTTGTGTGGTGGTATGTTGGGTTAAAAATTCGGACACCTTTGTAGCGGATAATCGAGGGGGTAAGAATCCGTCTGCTCACACCACTCATCAAAAGCAATCAAAAAGACTCGGTTCGTTATAGACTTGCTGTCAAAAGCCACTGGGGGCTGCCTGGCTGCTGCGGAGCAATCACCGAACACTCTGGTAGTACTCGGGTTGAGGGTCATATATTTTTCTCAAGCAGCTGCCAGCTCAAACCGATATTGACTTCGAGGGGAGCTGATGTTACTCTTAAGCATTATACTTCTCCTTACAAAGTGAGATCGGGGGGCCTCGGTGGTTCTCCCCCCCAGGCTGTCGAGGTCCTTCCGGTCGAACCGCAAAAAATCTTCCCAGGGAATCTGCAGGACAGCCCACCAGCTCAAATCCTATACCGCCCAGCCCTCCCAGAATCCATTTGCCGGCGCCAAGCGGTACCCCAGGGGGGGCAAATCCAACGTGGGATGTCGCTTTTTCACTAAAAGACGACTTCAAATCACAGCTGCCCTGGAAAAATGTCGCTTTTAAAATGTCGCTTTTGCTGTTGACAGGGTGTCGCTTTTGCCGATAATCCGATATCGGAATTGTCGTTTTTGCAGAAAGGACAAAATGACCAACTCAAATAAAATCGCCGAGCTGGCCCACCTGATCGATCGAGCAATGGCCACGTGTCACTACGGCCGCGCCGAAAAACTATTCAGACAGCTGCTGCAGGAAGCATTCGAATCTGAAGACAAGCAAATAATCGCTAGGGTATCGTTGGCCTTCATGAAATGCCGGCAACTCCGGGCCATCGATGCCCTCCAAATGATCAAACGTATTGACCCAATTCAATCTCAACGAAGGGAGCTATCATGAACCGATCACAAATCACCACACTAACGTCCGAGGAATGCGACCAGCTGCTCAATCATCTGCAGCATCCGCCAGACAACACAGCATCGCCCCGGGTCTATCATCGTAATTACACGATGACACTTCTCATGCTCGATGCCGGCTGCAGGGTTGGCGAGCTCGTTCAGCTCAGACAGGATCAACTCTGGTTTGCCCATTGTGCCGTCGGCGCATTGACCATCGAGAAAAGCCAGGCAAAAAACAAACACGAGCGCACCATCCCTCTGTCAGGCCGGCTCAATGATGCAATCG
>JAUVYV010000061.1 GCA_030602885.1 Phycisphaerales bacterium | reverse complement strand
CGCTACGCTTCGCGCGCCGGCAGCACGACAAGGCTACTGTCCTCCACGTTGTTGCGGCCATCGCCTGCAAGACGTGCCGGCTGCACTCCGCTACGCTGCGCGCATCGCCCTAACGACTTGCCCGTCGAACTACGCTACGCTGCGCCGCGACTCAAGCTCACCTGCGAGGGTCGATGGTTTTCTGGAACACAAGCCTACAAACCCTGTGCCGGCCAGGAAAGGCTCTGAACACGTCACGGGGTTTGCTTGACGGCAGCGTTCCAGAAAACCACGTTGTGCTCCGCACGGCTGAACGCCGTGCTGCGCACAAAGGCCATCCGGGCTTCACCCGGAGCAAATCCGGTGCACAAACGGCGCACCTGGTCAGCTTGCGTGGTGCGCCGTCTGTGCAGGGTAAGGCGTGTCCCACGTCCCCTGTGGTGGACGCTTTGCGCTTATCGAGGGGGTAATTAGGGTCTTTTTCGCTCCGGGGCCAACCAATACCCCGATAGCCCCACCTTTTTAGACCTTTTTGTCGATGTTGTCGAAAAGTTCCCTTTCCGGGCAAATCGGGACCCGTTTCGGAGGCCGTCGGCGCAGCCGGCTCAAATAGGTTCCCAAAAATAATATCCCTTTTGCTCTTGACGTTTGTTCTCTTTTGCCTATAATTGACAGCATGAAAGGTCTGAATTGCTACGCTCCATTTTCTGTCACCAGTGGCACCATTCACCAATTACCAACAAAAAAGGGGCCTATACCGAATCAATCGGTATAGGCCCTGAATTGACATAAACTTGCTATATCAGCCGCACCCCCATATCTTGCTTCGCCTACCCCCGCGTCTTTTGACGCGAGTCGGGGGCAGACGGTGTGGAAGCAAAACGGGGGCCACCTAAATCCCAGTTTAAGGTGCCGGCCGATACAACCGAATATCGTCAAAAAAGACCAAGCCTGAACCACCAGCTTGTATATTGTTCTTATCGCGGAAACCAATGGCAAGCGTATTTACATTGGTCAGGCCCACGCCTGTGAACTCCTGCAGGTCGATAGTCCATTCCGTCCAGGTGTCTATCTGCGCTGCGTCGGCATTATCGTGATAGACCGCCGTGCCGCCGTTGAGAGCAACATACATCGGCGCAGGGTCGTTAGCGGCCATAGTTGCACCGATGGCCTCGTGCGTCCACGTCAGCGGAGTAACCGCACCGGTGGTCTCGACATCGGAAAATTCGGCCACACATGTCACACCAGAGTTATGGCTGGTCAACGCAAGACCAATATAAACTTTCGTAGCCATTGAGATACTCTGCGGATTCCATGCGAGCGGTGTCCAGGTAACACCGTTGTCTGAATTATAAGCATTAAAGTTGCCGGCGGCGTCACGCTCTAATTTTATCCAGTGCGGTGCCTCGATGTCTGCGAGCGTCGTAACATCGCTGTCACTGACGGCGTCAACGCCGGTCACTAACCGAGCCTGGAATCTGCATCCGTTACCGGGTGTGATGCACAGCGCCGCGAACTTTGAGCCTGGGTCGAGCGACTCACGAATCATCACGCCGGCCTTGGCCCAGCCGTTTGTGTTCTCTACGCTGAGCACCTGCGCCGAAATCGTCCCGGCCCCGGACAGTTGCTTCCAGGCGTATCGGAACTCGTCGGCCTGGTCCCAGATGTCTGCGCCGGCGGCGCTCATTGTGTAGGTGCCGGCCGGGTCCTCTACCAAGCCTGCCGGATTGCCCCTGAACCACAGCGACAATACTCCAACACCTTCTTCGGTCCAATTTCGCTGAGTCGGCGAATAGGTTGCCTCAGAATACTTGAAGTTAGTGTCGTAGAAATACGGCATCGACTGAGAGCCGCCGTGAACAATCGTTGTCTCAACGAAATGCTCTCCAGCAAGGAAATCCGGATCAGCATAACCTATTTCCGAGCCGTTTGTCTCCACGCTCCATCCATCCATCCACGTATCAAATATCGTGTCAGGTTCGAAGTCGTTGTAGTCCTCAAAATCCTCTATCACAATGAAGTCGGCTACCGTGAAGCTCCAGATTCTGCCTTCGCCGATTGTCGCGTCGGTATTATACTCATCGACACGCCAGTAGTAAGGCCCGCCGCCCCATTCAACATCGGGTGGAGTATAGCTTGTACCGACTTGTCGTCCTCGATATACGCCGGTCGTATCGGATGCATTGGCATCGGCAACGGCGTCTCTATCAGTACCGAAATAGACATCGTGCTGAGATGCGTTTTCTCCCGCCGACCAGCTAAGAGGCGTTGCCTCTCTGATGTACTCTGTTGAGCCGTTAGTCGGGTTCGGGATCCCGGCAAGTAACGGGTCACCTCGCATAGCCTGTTGAATCTCCTCTACCGTCAGCGCCTTGTCGTAGATATGGACATCATCAATCTGTCCGATGAAAGGTCTGCTACCCCAGGTAGCTTGACCTATCCTTACGTTACTGCCGCTGGCGGTATCTATCGGCTTGTCCTTACTGGCACTGATAGCTTGCTGCACGCCATCCAGATAAAACTTTATCTGGATAACATTTGGCGCAGCGTTCTCTTCAAGCACCGCTGCGACGTGATGCCACTGACCGTCACGCACGTCCGTAACGCCTACGATATACCCGCCACTGATCTCTACGCGTATGGCACCATCCGTTCCATTGTTCGCCTGAACCCGGAATATCCATTTCTGTCCGGCCGCATCATTGCCCCAGGATATAATTTCGCCAAGGTTTTCCGTCTTTATCCAGGCACAGCAGGTTCGAGGCTGCGTGCCGGTAACGCCCTTATAGTCCGTCATCTCTACGATATCACCTGAGCCATCGAACTCCAGCGCACCGCCGTCATATCCATCAACCCACTGCGGGTCACCTTCGAGCGTTCCGTGATTGCCGTGGCCAGACCAATCAACGGCAGTAGTACCGGAACCCTCATCGAGCGTCCACCAGCCGACAAGATTGGGGTCGGTAATCGGTACATCAGGCAATGTTTTGAAGCTCCAGACATCGCCTTTTAGCATAGTAACAGTATCAGCGGACTCATCAACACGCCAGTAGTAAGTCTTGTCCACTTCGAGGGTGCCGGGAGTATAGGTTGTCGCTGTCTGCATCGGACTCCCGACAGCATTGTTCACATCGTCAAAATTGTCGCCAAAGTAAACATAGTGAAATGCCGCACCTAAACCTGCCGACCAGTTGAGGTCTGCATTCGGGTCCACATACTTGGCACCATCAGCTGGCTTTGGATCGTATGCGGTCCTGGGTGGAATCCAGAAGCTCCAGACATCACCTTTCCATGGACTATTCAGGTCGGTGTCATTGACCTCATCGATTCGCCAGTAGTAAGTTGTGTCCGGCACAAGGCCGTCCGGATAAGGATATCCAATAAAGCCGACAAAACGCGTCGCTGGGGTCAAGGGCCAATTGCCCCGGAATGTCTCGCCGGTGCCATCGTTCACATCGTCAAAATTCTCGCCCAAATAGACATCGTGTGAGACGGCGTAACTTCCCGGCGACCAGACAAGGTTTAACCACGTAGCCGCAACCATGGCACCGTCAGCCGGGACGGGTTTGTAAGCTTTGAGCCTCGGCCCCAATGCCGCGACACCGTACATGTTTCCCCCATGGCCTTCGGTATTGCCGCGAAGAGTGATCGTTGTTCCGGCCAAAACATACTTAGAGAAGACGGACGAATATTGGTCGATATCTCCATCGCCGCCTTCATCGATACCAATGTCATCACCGGTGTCCTCAAAGCCCATGTCAGTTAACCAGGACATGCCGGTAATGTCTGGGTCCACACCCATACCACCTCCTGAACTGCCCATACGGTTATCAACGAAAATGTACAGGGTAGCATTCGCTTCCATGGTCACGTCCAATTCATAACCCGAAATATTCTTATTGTCATTGGCAGTCAGGACATATTGAGCGCCGATGAGGTTGACCGGTATATCGTTGTACTGATGTTCCCTATCCACGAAGGTCAACTCATCTTCGTCGAGTGGATTCGGCGCGATTTCGGGCGGCTCCGGAGCATCGGTGTCGGTATTCCGATGCGCGACACCGCTGATGAACTGTGCGTTGGTTGAACCGGCAAACACAGCTATCACCAAAATCGAATAAATCAATTTCTTATACATGCTAGTTCTCCTTCAAAAAGGGTTGAAAAAAGTAGTTGTGCTTTAGCCACACACCAAAACACCCACCTCAACTAAAACAAGGTGCACAAATACCAACTATAACAAATCAGTTGCTCTGCCGTCAAGGAAAATTTCGTCTTTTTTTCCTCAACACCGGCCGAAAACTACGTCACTACCCCCATAGCGCTTTAAAACTAGCTGTGTCAAACTTGACCACGCACCGTATTGGTAGCGACAACCCGAGAACGTGCAGCACAGAGCAGGTGACATTCGAACTCACTGCCTAATCCTTAAGGAACTCTGCATCGAGCATATCCTTTGCAGCCCGCAACGCCTCTCTCGCTTCGTCCACGTTCCCTGCATCCAAAGCCAAATCCGCATCATCAATCTTCCCCTGCAATTCGGTAATCAGATCGTTGAGCTCCATTCTTTTCTCCTTCATCCGCCACGCCGGCTGCCTGCGGGATCCCCCGGGCGCTTGATGACGGCGATTGTCATAACACCAGGCTTTAGCGTCAGGCTGAACATGAGCTCGTCCCCGAAATCAATCCCCATCGCTGAGCATACTTGCGTCGGAATCGTTACCACCTTGCTTCTGTACCAATCGTGATGCCTGCACACTTTTCGCACCATCCGATCGTAGCCTCGTCGGCAGTTGGCGGGAACGTTTGGCCGTTTTAATACGATAGCTGTCATAACACACGGCTTTGCCGTCAGGCTGTACCTGAGATCGTCCTCGAAATCAATTCCCATCACCTCGCATATCTCCGAGGGAATCGTTACCACCTTCGACCCGTTCTTGTTACGCACTTTTCGCACCGGCAGATCTAACCCCAGCAACTGCCGGCCAAGTGCCTGGCCGGCATACACCCTTGCCTCATTCCTCGGATCGTTTCTTGCATATCGCGGTGGCATGAACAGCCTCGCGCCTCCGTGCTTCGACATTGTACTGTACTCCTTTAACAATCTCCTACCTTTTACCAGGGGAGGCAGGGTAGCCCCCGCCTACCCCCCCATACGTTCAAACGGTATCCGCCGCACGGCCAAACGGTATCCGCCGCACGGCCAAGTCTTCCCTATCATACCTGAATCGCCCTTTTTGTCAAGAGCCAGCGTCAGCTTGCATATTGTTGGTCAAAGCCCACGCGGCTAAGCGCCTTCCTCTTAACCCGCCGACTTCTGCACTTGTTCGTAGCTTTATCGGAACATTCCTTGCATCTCGTAGCCAATCCGTCTCTCTGTTTTCTGTGTTTGTAGAATCTGCTTTCGTCCTTCCACTCCTCGCATTTATTACATAGCTTTTGTCTCACCCCACCAACAACTCTATGCCGTTCGGCATATGGAAGGTATGTTTTCACAATCCCGTTTGTTTGAGCATAACGCTCTTCATTCATCTTCGTCACCTCACTTTCTGCCTGGTAATTCTATCACAATATTTTCTAATCGTTACGCCGGCAACCCCAGCGCACGTTTTGCTCTGCGCACCCTGTCTGCAATCTCCGCATCGCTCAGCGGCGGCCGCCGCCCCCGCCTGGCCTTTGCGATCTTAATCGCCCGTGACATCGCGGCCGCGGACCTAAACAGCTTAGTCGTGCCGACAATCTTGCCCTCTCTACGAGCTCCGTTCAGGGCGTTGACAACGTAACCAGGCACGCTGAACTTTTGACGTGGCAGGCCTGCATCGAGCGACCGTTTCCAGAATTGAGCGCGCAGGATCTGCGCATTGTTTGTCGCATTGTCCACGCTCTCGTACGGATGTTTCTGCTCATACGCCATCTTCCAGGCCACTTTTTCGTCAACACCCACGTTGACCAGCCGCAAATACACTGCTTCCGTTCCAACCACGGCCTGCGAATTCCCTGAAGATAAATCCTCAGGTGGAAATTTGGCCCGCAGGGCCTTAAAACTAGTTTTAGCCTTCAGTGTTTTATCAATGGGGGGCGCGATTTGCGCATGGGTTTTTGAGCCAAAAATGCGGTTTCCTAACCCCCATTGATACTCTATTCGGCACCTCTTGCCCCTGTTTCTGTTCACTGCGTTACTTAAACACTGTATCTGCTTGGCTTTGCTGAGCCTGTCTTGTATTAGCTGCACTGTCCTCAATGACATTCCCAGTTCCGCAGCGAAATCCTCTTGTTTGCCCCAGCACCAATCGTTGTCTCTCTGCCGATAAGCTATCAAGGATAACAACAGCTTTTCACCCGGACTTTTGCCGCGCTGCTCTGCTATTGTGTTAAGAATCGGAATGAAGCCCCCGCGTCTAAACAATGGTTTGAGATAGCAGCGTTTGCTCGGCCATCCGTTCCCCACCTTGATCA
>JAUVYV010000028.1 GCA_030602885.1 Phycisphaerales bacterium | reverse complement strand
ATCCCGACCCCGTCGGGATTCCGCAATTTTGCATTTTACACTTTGCACTTTGATTTCTCCTCTCTCGCCCCTCTACATCTGTCGAGAATTCTCTACAAATCGACCTTTTTATGCAAAACGAACCCAATTTTCACAAGGCCCACAATGAGCTTAACTCTATACCTGAAAAGGATTTACGAAAAATATTCACCCCTCCGAACGGTGAAAAACGAACCCAAAACGAACCCAAAACGAACCCAATTTCCGAAAACCCCAAAATGAACCTAACTCCATACAAGAAAAGGGATTACGTAAAATATATAACCTTCGGGCCGCAAAAAAACGAACCCAATTCAAACCCAATTTCAGAGCGCAGCTTGCCCCCCGTCTTTTTGGCGGGCCGGCGGGCAGGGGTAAATCAGCGTCTAAAAAATGAAGCATGTGCCCGCGAAATTTACCCGCCATTCGTGTGGCGGGGCGGGTATCGGTCAGTCTGAGTAACATAATAGAAACGGCACCGCCTCACCAGGGCATCGGCTGATCCGTCCCCATCCCAGGGCCCAGCAATACGGCGTTGAAAAACAGTCGCTGTTCCGCTGCAAGCCAAGTTCGAAATGTCGGGTCGGTTGCAAACAAAATCATCTGTCCCCGTCCCACCGACTCGACCGTCGCGAAAGCGGAATCGGCAACTCGCTCCCTCACCTCCGGCCAAAGCAGCCCGCTTAATCGCAGCTCTTCCTTTTCACAAAGCCGAACCGGCGTCGAAACCGGGTATTTTGACATAAACGCGCGGTCACCCATGAACATCACCGCCAGCGTATCCGTCAGGCCAAAGCCAAGCCAGTGTTCCGTATCGACCACACTTCTCACAAATGCACCCCTCGGGCTGAATATCCGCTGCCACTCGTCCGTACGTTTGAGTTTCTCGATATCGTCCTTTCCCTCGGATTTTTCGCTTCTTTCTTCCTCACCTTTTTCGCACTCGACGTTCGGCTCCTCGACCGCCCGACTCGCCCAAATCTCATTCGCATCGATCTTGATGTCCCTTGCTCCCTTCTCGTGCTTAACTGCCTCTTCGTATTCGTCAAGTTTATCCAGTACGTCGCGCCGCAAACGTACTGATGAGAGTTCACGGTCTTTGTCAGCCGCAAACGCCGCCGAGCCGCCCACACAAATCAGCGTCCCCCCGGCCTCGACCCATCTCTTAATCTTCTTGACGGCCTCGGCATTGACTACACGCCCGAGACCTCCGCTGTCAGGCAGGATAACCACATTGTATTTTCGAAGGTCAATATTGCCGATGCTCTGAATATTGATCGGCGAGCATTGCAGCCGAAGCATGTTATCAAGTAGAAACCATGCCGACCCGAACGAGGTTGACCGGATAGGCCACTGCGACGCTATCGCCACTTTCGGTTCGCCGAGCAATACAAACTCCCGCCCGCCAAGGTCAGGGCCCTCCTCTGCCAGCGCGCTGTCTGCCCTTCGAATATCAATGGCAAAATCCGAAGCGATTACACTAAGAGCTTTTAACAGATTCCCCGGATTCTCATGCCCGCGAAGCAGGACCGTCCCCGCCTTGTACTTGCCGCCACCAATCTCAAACGCCTTCTTCGCAATCCTCGGATAACACTGCTTCTCAAACAGCCGAACTAAAACCGAATACACGTCCGAGTTGCAAAAATCAATCAGATACCCATAGCTGCTTTCAGACAATTCCCCCACCCGTTCCTTCTGCTGTGCCGGTCTCAATGTCAGCTTCGCATCGGATATCTCCTTTGCCCGGTAGCACTCCAGACCCCACGCCATCGGCAGATTCCACGTCGTCACGTCATATATCTTGCTCGGTCGCCGAGTCTCCAATTCCTTGCGTTCCTTCAAAAGGAAGCTCTCCTGCATACGTGGGTCAAAATCGAACAGAGCGTGCAGCATCCGTCGATGCGGCTGGGCCGACTTGACTACGACTGTCCCCGCCGGCATCCGCTTGCTCGCTGTCTTGTTGCCCCATACGTCTGTCAAGCCACTTGCTTCAAAACTCGACGTTGCATACTCGGCCTCGATGCCCTGTCGTTCAATCAATTCCACAAGGCGTCCCCATCTCGACTCATCTTCCACTGGCGGCAAAAGCAATATTCCCTCGGCTTCGGCCTGCTCGCTGAGTGCCCACTTGCGGTCGGACAAAAAGTCACTCAAAATCTGTTTGCGGTTCGATCGCAGTGTTTCCAGATTCGCCAATGAGCTTACAATATGATGGTGTACCGTCTCGCGATAGCTTATCTCATGCCCCGTCGGATACTTCACCGACGCCGCGTTCACCCGCGCCTGCTCGTAGAGCAGCCCGACAGAGCCCAGCAAGCTCGCCCACGAGTTCGTATACATCGGACCCCAGTCCGAGTACCATTCCTTCGTATAGTAGCTCCACCCGTACCGGTTGAATGCCTCCGCCTGCTCCTGGCCAAACCGCCTGCGCCACGCAAGCACCTTCTCTGATTGCTGAACATTCGTCGGTTCCCGTGGCGGTTCAAACAGATACGTATCGTACGGCCCCTGCTCGTGTGAATCCACTAACAGATGCGGATTCCATTTCAGAATCTCCGCCGCCAGAGGTCGCACCTCCGGCTGATTCTGAACAAGCCAGTCACGGTTCAAATCAAACAGGTAGTGATTTCCGCGCCCCCTCGACCACAGCGCCTGATGCTGCATCGATTGATAATCCGGACTCGAAACAACCCCCGTCAACTGCTCTAAGTGACTTAAGTATCTCTCTCGCCCGTCCGGGTTCACTAAAGGATTTATATGAACTACGACTTCCTCCAGGAGCTTTCGCGTTTGCACATCCTTCGCCGCCGCTAAATGATACACTAAGTAAACGGCTGCGTCGGTGCTCGAAAGCTCATCACCGTGAATACTGTAGTTCAGCCACGCAACCGCCGCCCCTGTGTTGATAAGCTTTTTCTCCTCCCCGGCGCTTAGCTTCCGCGGGTCCGAGAGCTTCACATTATCGCTTCTTATCTTCTCAAGTCGCTCGTGATTGGCCTTGCTCGTAATCGTAAGATAATAAAGCGTCCGCCCCTCGTGGCTTTCGCCGTAAGGCGTTAGTATCACCTTATCGCTCGCCCCCGCCAGCGCCTTCATGTATTCGACAAGCACATCGTACCGCACCGCCTTTTCACCAACACCATGCCCGATGACGGATTCCGCCGTCGGTATCGACCGCTCAAATTCGACCCCTTCAACAAACGCCTTCTCTGCCGCCCCCGAACCAAACGCAACCCCACTCGCGAGAAAAATGGCCAATCCCACACAGCTCAAACCATACCAGCGCATACCAAATCTCCTTAATTACCCTCAAATCCCCCTCAACATACCCCACCTGCGCCTTCCGGTCAACGCATATCCCCTCCCTCTGTTTTTGAACATTCAAACTTTGGTCATTTGGGTTTGTTTAGGATTTCGAATTTCGACGCCCCAAGGCCTTATGATTTCACTTAACCTACCTGTTTACACATGACGATATAACCGCTATCATATTCACCAGTTCGCCGATGTGGCTCAACGGTAGAGCACAGCTTTCGTAAAGCTGGGGTTGTGGGTTCGATTCCCACCATCGGCTGTATCGCGGCAAATCCTCAGCACCCAAAGACACAGTTTGAACCCACCGACGATTCCTGTATAATCCCCTTGGTGAGCAAGACACTCCCCTGGCGATGTAGTATAAGAAGTGAAAGGACAAAGCGAATATGAGCACTAACTCCGAAGAGGCAATAAAGATTTTCAACCAGGGCTTCTCCTGTTCACAAGCGGTGTTGGTGTCCTATTGCGAGAAGTTCGGCCTGGACCGTGACACAGCCCTTAAGATTTCAACCGGCTTTGGCGGCGGTATGCACCTCGGCCAGACCTGCGGCGCCGTCACAGGCGCCATCATGGCCATCGGCCTCAAATTCGGCCGATACAAACCACAGGACAAGGACGCAAAGACCAGAACATACGAATACGTCGCCAAATTCGCACAAAAATTCAAAGCCCGCCACAACTCGTTCACCTGCAAAGACCTCATCGGCTGCGACATCACCACCACCGAAGGTATGCAGCACGCTAAGGACAACAACCTGTTCAAAACGGTTTGTGTCGATCTGGTCAAAACCACCACTGAGATTCTTGACGAGGTACTATAATCCTATGATCGAATCACTCGAAAAAAAATACGATAAGCTCCAGCAGATACTAAAGGACCTCTGCTCCGTCCTCGTTGCATACTCCGGCGGTGTTGACAGCACATTTCTGCTTAAGGTTACCGTCGATACGCTGGGCGCAGAGAAGGTGCTGGCCTGCATAAGCGCCGGCGCCGCGGAGCCAACCCATCAGCTTGCACGGGCGAAAGAGACCACAAAGCAGATTGGCGCAGAACTCCAGGTCGTCGATAGCGACGAGCTGAACGACCCCAGATTTATCGCCAACAAAGCCGACCGCTGCTTCCACTGCAAGAGCCACATCTGCCAGACACTGCTCGACATCGCCAAAGACAAGGGGCTAAATCACGTCATCTTCGGCACCAACTTCGACGACCTCGACGACTTCCGTCCCGGCAACCGCGCAATAAAGGCCTTCGGTATCCGCTCTCCACTCGCAGAAGCAAAGCTCACAAAAGACGACATCCGCCGATTAAGCAGACAACTGAATCTCCCCACCGCCGATATCCCATCGTCACCCTGCCTCGCCTCGCGAATCACCTATGGCCTCGAAGTCACCGAACAGCGCCTGAAGCAAATCGACGAAGCCGAAAACTTCCTGCGTACCTTCGGCCTCGTCGAATTCCGCCTCCGTCATCACGATACAATAGCCCGAATCGAGGTCCACCCCAAGGATTTCGACAAGGTAATGACTGAGCCCGCCCGCTTACAAATCATCGAAAAACTAAAGTCCCTCGGCTTCAAGTACGTCACCCTCGACCTCCAGGGCTTCCGCTCCGGCTCACTAAACGAAGCCCTCTCCGACTCCCAAAAGAAAAAGAGTATTTAGCCACGACCTTTGGCTGCGGTTGCCACCGCACACCCCGTCTCTCCCACCTCGCCGATACTTTATGAAGACAGTTTGGAGCTCACCAGCCGGTTCAGACTTATGTCTTCCTCTGCGGCCTCTATTGCGAGTTGCCGATGTACTTCCGGCGGCACTCTCACCATGAACTTACCACTGTACTTTTTCCCTGAAAGTGGCACCGGGATAGATTCACTGCTTGATTCCATATCCCTAATGACATTGGATACCACTCTGCGGATTCCTCTCAGTGCCTGTTCCGGGGTTGAGGCAAGCCAGCTTAAACTTGGAAACTCCGCACACAGCCCGACGCACTGCTTATCCTCTTCGGACCAAATCACACGATACGTATAATGGTCGACTACCTTATGCTTTTTCATTTTTCAACCTCTTGACGGCTTTGAGTACCTGTTTTACCTGATACGCCTTGGCCTTACCTTTGTCATTCTGGATGTTGACGCGAGGGTCACCATCCCAGGGCGTCCGGTAGATTCTATGGCTTGTCCCGCCCTGCCTGACAGTTCCGAAGTAATGGTCACACACTCGGCACAGGTCTTTGAAGCGTATCCCTTTCGGATTGCTCTGCATCTTCCTTAAAATATCATCGACACCTGCCATACTTAAATAGTACCACTAATGATACTGCAAGTCAAGCGTAAATTTAAAAAATGTTTGCCTTTGAGTTCACAACTCTCGCCCTCCGGGCCTTCCGCTCCGGCTCACTAAACGAAGCCCTCAGTGAAAAAGAAAAACACGACTTTATATGACCTCTGTCGTTGCGAGGAATCCCGACTTGTCGGGGCGACGCGGCAGTCCCTGAACGCTGTCCGCCGAACACTAATATCCTATCGCGCAGCCATCTTTGCGTGGGTCGCTGCCCCCGAAATATCGCCGCGGATTTCCCTTTCGCCATATCCCCTGATAACCCCCGAAGACACCGACGCCAGCGGTGAGCTTATGTCCCATTGCAGCCAACTTTTCTCTTACCACATCACCAATCCCGCGTTCCAGAGACACACTGCCGCCGCCGACCATCTTCAATCCCGTCGGCGTCGAGCTTTCATTATGCATCACCCTCGGCTGTTCGCCCGCCTGCTGCACCGACATCCCGAAATCGATGATATTCATCAAAACCTGTGCATGTCCCTGCGGCTGAAAGGAACCCCCCATCACGCCGAACGAAAACACCGGCTCGCCGGCCTTCGTCACGAACCCCGGTATAATCGTATGGAAAGGCCGCTTATGCGGCTCAAGCTTGTTAAAATCCCCCGCATTCAGCGAGAACATCTGTCCACGATTCTGAAGCGCAAAACCCAGTCCGTCCGGCACGTAATGCGAACCCCAATGATGATATATACTCTGTATCAGCGAAACCATATTCCCCTCCTTATCCGCCGCCGTCAGATATACCGTATCCCCCGTCCCCGTCAACCTCCCCGCCTTCACCTGCCTCGCCGCACGCTTCGGATCAATCAGCTTGGCCCGCTCAGCCGCATACTCTTTCGAGATGAGCCGCTTGACCGGCACGTCCGCAAAATCCATATCCGCGTAATACACCGCCCGGTCCTCGAACGCCAATTTCTTCGCCTCGATAAACAGATGAAGCTGCTCCGCCGAATTCGCCCCCAAACCTGCAATATCAAAATGCTCCAACAGATTCAGTATCTGCAGCGCCGCTATCCCCTGGCCGTTCGGCGGCAGCTCCCACACATCGTACCCGCGATAGTTCGAGCTTACCGGCTCGACCCAGCTCACCTTATGCTCGGCAAAGTCCCGCATAGAAAACCGCCCGCCTTGCTCGGCCGAGAACTTCACAATCCGCTCGGCAATCTGGCCCTCATAAAAAGCTTTTGCTCCGCCTTTAGCGATGACCGCGAAGAACTCCGCCATATCAGCATTCTTGAATATCTCTCCATACCTGACGCTCTTCCCGCCCGGCATAAACGTCTTGCCTAAACTCGGATACTTCTCTCCGTCAATCGCCCCCCACGCAATCACCGGTGAGACGCCAAAACCATCACGCGCATAATGTATCGCCGCCTCCAGAACTTTAGCCATACTTCTCTTGCCGAACCTATCGAGAAGCGCACCCCACCCACTCACGCACCCCGGCACAGACCAGGAAAGCGGACTGTATAGAGGAATCTGCTCAAGCCTCATTGCCTTTGCATCGGCCAGACTCCAGTCATACGGCGACCGCCCGCTCGCATTCAGCCCGTACAGTTTCCTGTCCTTCTCAATCCACGCAATTGCAAACAAATCACCCCCCGGCCCGCAGCTCATCGGCTCAACCACGCTCAGCACCGCATTCGCACACACCGCAGCATCAATCGCATTACCGCCGGCCTTGAGAATATCGACCCCCGCAATACTCGCTAACGGCTGACTCGCACACACAATGCCGTTTTGACAAACAACCGTCGAACGATTCTGATTCCGATACGCGAGCTTCCTCCCATCCATAAACGCCGTCTCCCACAACTTCCCTGCTCCCTCACCGCCAAATGATGGCCTCACTCCCACCGCTGCTGCCATTGCCCCCCCTGCCATCTTCAAAAACTCCCGACGCCTCATTTTCTCTACCTCCACGTATTTCTGCCCGGCAGAATGGCGATTATTGTTCCGTAAAGACGTTTCCAATCTTGCGGGCGCGCTGCGGCTTGTCCAGGTCTATACCCAAAGCAATCCCGACCTCGACCAGAATATTCCATCCGGCCGCTAAGTAAGCGTAAGTCGTCAACGCTCCGATGTCCTTTACCCTTATCGTCGGGAAAATCGTATCTTCAGTCGCAATAGCTATCACCTTCGCGCCCACACCGTCTGAAATAAGCTTCTTGATAAGTTCCAGCTCCGACCTGTACGGGTCTATGAGAATCACCGCATCACCGGCGTTCATAACCTCTTCCACGCCGTGCAGCAGGTACGTACCCTCAAGGAAATCGCTGCTCTTGCGTGTTATCTCGTTCGTCTTCAAGGTAAGTTCCTCTGCCACCCCGTCGTTTCTACCGGCGAAGTATATCCTGCCGGCATCGGCGACATCTTTGACGACCGACTCGTCGATTGTCTGCGTAAGTGCATTCTCATATGCATCACCCAACGCCGCCACATCGAGCAACTTGCCTTGTATCTTCGCAATCAGCATCTGACAGAACAGGGCCTGCTCCGCCACGCTCTTCGTTGCCGCCACCGCATCTTCCTTACCGCAGCTCAGCACGAACGTCTGATTGGCAAGCGACTCCAGCTTCGTGCCCTTGTTCGCCGTCAGCCCGAAAATCTTATCGTGCCCTGCATCCTTAATCTTTTTCACAAGCCATATAATCTCCTTCGTCTGACCGCTGTTTGAAGCGGCAACTACCACGAAGCTGCTCAAATCATACTCCATCGCCTGCAGCGACCCTTCGGTTGATATCTCTATGTCCACGCCGTCCCGCATCGCCTGTGCCATAATGTTCTTCGCCGGGAATAGCCGACTCGACCCTTCTCCCGTCAGAAACAGCTTGCCCACCTCCTTTATCTGAGCCACCACTTTATCGGTGTTGGCCGGCTTGAACTGCCTGAGAATTCCCGGCGTCTCCATCATCTCACGTACCAGAGCGAATCTTGTGTATTTCTCTTCGTCTTTCATGGCAAAAAAAATCTCCTTACATATTTACTCAAACTGACCGTTTCACTATGGGTTACATGATAATTTGGCGTAACCGGGCAGCTCACCAAGCAGCGGGAGCAGATAGTCCAGATATGCCTCTGTTATAAAATTGCCCTCTTCATTGATAAACTCATCCGGCATGGGCTTGGCCTTTATCGCCACTTCCTTCAGCGGTATCGTCCCCGTTGTGCATTTATATTCGCTGCCCGGCTCTCTTTCCAGAGTCACCATCAGTCCCGTCTTGCCCTGTCGTGCCGGCTCCACTGCCGAACGACCGCACATATACGCCTCCTCAAAGTCAAGCGGTGATGCTCTGTCCGCCGCACTCATCGGCAGCGACTCGGTAATCTGGAACTCGCCCCGGAACCCGAACTCATCCGATATCATTCTGTGCAGCGCCATCGCCACACTCACACCACCCATCGCTCCGAACTCCACATTATCGAACTTGTCCGCCGCCTGCGATGCACTAACCGGCGAGCCGTCTGCGAACGTTATACCTTCCCCGCAGACTACCGAGACCCACCCGTATTCGTCGTAGCAGCGCTTGACATCGCCGAGAAACTTATCTCTCTCAAAAGACCTTTCAGGCAGGCACAGAATGTGCGGCGCATCCGCTTGCGATTTCTTGCCCGCTGCTCCTGCCGCCGTAAGCCAGCCGGAATCACGCCCGATTGCCTGGAAAATCACGAACTGGTCGACCTTCTGCATATCCCTCGCTAAGATGCCCGCCTGCATCACGCTAAGGGCGATATATCGAGCCGCACTCGGAAAGCCCGGTGTATGGTCCGTTCCGAAAAGGTCGTTATCGACTGTCTTCGGTACTCCCACTCCGATCAGCTCGTACCCCTGTTCCTTTGCATACTCCTCCACGCGGTGTATCGTGTCCATCGTATCGTTGCCGCCTATCAGGAAAAAGTAGCGGATGTCCGATTTCTTGAACATATCCAGCACCTTCGGCAGCTCTGCATCCGTCAGCTTGTGCCGACAGCTCCCCAGTGCGCTCGACGGCGTATGTTTCAGTCCGGTGATTGTCTCGGCCGACTCCTTGCCAAAATCAATCATATCCCCCGCCATGAAACCTTCGATGCCGAACCGCATACCTAAGATATTCTCAATACCCTCAAACTCCCGTGCCGCATCAATTATTCCCGCCAACGAAGCATTGATTACGGAAGTCGGCCCGCCCGATTGACCGATGATTGCGCTACCTTTCAGCATTTTCCAGTTATCCTCCACTAACCAGCTCGTTCTGTTTGACAACCCAAAACACGAATCTTACCGGGAGCAGACAACCTGTCCAGTTTTTTCTGAGCCAAAAACTGGATTCCGGCAATAACCCCTGCTATAGTCACGCCTATGGCAAACTCTGTCCTCTATTTAGGCGATACCAAACTCACCGACGCCGCCTCCTACCTCGCAGGCGTCATGCACGCCCACAACATCAGCTTCGACTACCTGCCTTCCGACGAAAAATTCTCACCCGCTCTTATTGGCCCGGATTGCAGGGCCGTCATAATAAGCGATTACCCGGCCCACAATTTCTCTCCCGACCAGCTCAATTCTCTCGCCGAACGAGTCACCAAAGGAATGGGCCTGCTCATGATTGGCGGCTGGGAATCCTTCACCGGCCTCGGCGGAGACTACAACAAGACGCCCATCGCCGAAGCCCTGCCCGTCGTCATGCTCGACAGCGACGACCGCATCAATTGCGCCCAGCCCTGTCTGATTGAAAAGCAAAAAGACCACGAAATCCTCGCCTCCCTGCCCTTCGATAAGAACCCTCCCGCTATCGGGGGATTCAACCTGTTCACAAGCAAACCGAACAGCAACACCATCCTGCTCGCGCGCAGGTTCAAGGTCTCCCGCAGTGCCGGCCCCTTCACATTCACACCGCAGGAAAACCCGGATCCACTGCTGGTTGTCGGTTCACATGGCCGGGCAAGGGTTTGCGCATTTGCCACCGACGCCGCTCCTCACTGGGTCGGAGGCCTGGTGGACTGGGGCGATTCACGCCTCGAAGCCCACGCGCCCGGGGCAAACCCGATAGAAGTCGGTAATTGGTATGCCGCCCTCCTCGCCAATCTCGTCAACTGGACCGCAGGCCTCCTCTAACACTGCCTAATTCGTCAAACCTGCTATCGCCGCGCCGATTATCGCCGCGTTCTCAACGCTCACTATATCCGTATATATCCCGCGTTTCTTCTCGAGATACTCCGTCAGGTAGTACTCCACCCTCGTCTTAAGCCCCTTGAGGTGATGAAACGTTGTCCCCTCCGCCACAATGCACATCGGCCGGCTCGGGTCTGTCCCAGCATCCGACTTTATCGCTACCGAGGACAGATTGACCGCCGTCAGTTTCGCCGCCCGCTCCACTATTCTATCGACGAGAAAATACATCGCAGCAGCATCCGCTTTCTGTCCGCCGGCACATATCGCTGCCAGGGAATTGTCCCCGAATGGATAGTGCATAAAATCATTAAGCTCTTTCGTCTCCAGCTCCTCTATCCCATCAACCTTTTTACAGACCTCTCTCGAAAACAACCCCTCCTCACAACCCTTGCGAATAGTCCGCAGCGATATAGGCCCAAGATAAGCACCAGATATCAACTTTTCAAAAACATGCACACCGGGGTCAACCGTTGTCCGGTCGTACTCCAGGTCTATTTTGCCGCGCCGGAATCTGCCAAAGCCGCCCGACTCACAGTTGATAATCTGACTCTTCTGCGGATCCAGCCCGCTGATCTTCGTAATATTGCTGTTCTTCTCCACATAGCAGCAGTTCGTCCCCGTCCCTAAGATAAATCCTATGTACCCGCCGAACAATCTGTCCGAAGAACCCTTTCCCGCTAAAAGCGTCGCCACCGTATCGTTCAGTATCACAATTCGCTTCGCTCCCTTACCGCCCATCCCGCGAAGTGCAAGGTTCAGATTTTCACCGACTATCTCCCCCTCCACCGCCTTGGCCTTGACCTCCTTGCAGAGCAGTATCGCACGCCCGTCCTTGTTCGGAAAAATCTCCGTCGGATACGAAAAGCAGAACCCTATGCTCTCTTGCCTATCTACCATGTCACTGATGTAGCCCGCCATCACCTCGAAAAATTCGTCCTTACCCACCTCCTCCTTTACGCCCGGCATCTCCTCCGACTTCATCCCCTCGATGATAGGCCGTCTCTGCTCGTCGAACCGCACCCTCGCCGCGCGAAAGTTCGTACCCCCCGCATCTATCGCAAGCACCGACTCATTCACAGGAATCTCTTTGTCCGCCTCGATATAAGTCGGTATCATCTCAAGCGTACTCTCCTGCCCCGACAGGCCCTTCTCCATATCCTCCAGGAACGCATTCACATTCGTCTCGACATCGATATCCTCGAAGTCCATCTTGTGCTTCTTCAGAAAATCAACGACCTTGCCTTTAATCCTGTCCACTTCGTAAACCTCCTTCTCAGCTTCCTTTCCCTCGCGCACGGCTCAATCATCATATCCTTCGCGATGCTCATTATGCCACCGCCACGCCGTCTCGACAATCTTGCCCAAATCCCGCCACTGCGTCTGCCACCCCAATTCCCTCTTCGCTCTGCTCGAATCACAAATCAGCACAGGCGCATCTCCAGCCCGACGCTCCGCTTCGGCAACCTTAAAATCCCTGCCGGAAACCTTCTTGACCGTCTCAATCACCTCCCGAACCGAATACCCCTTCCCGTTGCCTAAGTTGTACGTCAGCTCCCGCTCTTCCTCCAGCTTTCTAAGCGCCAGCAGATGCGCCCTGCACAAATCCTCTATATGTACATAGTCCCGCACACATGTCCCGTCCTCCGTCGGGTAATCCGTCCCGTATATCTTAACTGCACCGCGCTTGCCCATCGCCGCTTGTATCGCCAGCGGTATCAGATGCGTCTCAGGGTCATGGTCCTCCCCTAACGCACAGTCGTTCCCCGCTCCGCACGCATTGAAATACCGTAGCGACGCATACCTCAGCTTGCCCGTCATGCTCTGATGGTGACACATCCGCTCAGCCGCAAGCTTCGTCTCACCGTAAGGATTGATCGGCTCCTTCGGCAAATCTTCGGTAATCGGCATCTTGCTCGGTATCCCGTAAACACCTGCCGTGCTGCTAAAAACAAACTTATCAACCCCTGCCGACTCCATCGCGCCGAGAAGCACAAGCGTATTCGAAACGTTGTTTTGATAGTACCTCAGTGGAAACTGTACCGATTCGCCCGCCTCGATAAACGCAGCAAAGTCCATCACCGCTTCGATTCTTTTGCTCTTCAACGTTTCGACAAGCAGCTCATAGTCAGCCAGATCCCCCTCGACAAATTCCGCCCCTCCAATCGCCGCCTTGTGCCCCTTGCTCAGATTATCATACACAATCGGCCGATGCCCCTCCCTCGCCAGCATCGCCGCCATATTACTGCCGATATACCCTGCGCCCCCGCAAACTAATATCCTCATTCCATTCCTTTCTTCTTTCGCTTTTACCCTTGTTGCCGTCTCCCCCTTGTCATTCCCGTGAAATTCGTCCCCAAGGGGATCCAGAATCGTTTTGAACATTTGAATTTTGTGCTTTGAGTTTGTTTAGTATTTAGGATTTAGATATTCGGATTTCCTTCTCTCCTGGTTTCTTACTACTGGCTCCTGACTTCTGTTTCAATCCTCTTTAGTATCTCGGTTTCCAGCTGCTCGTCTCTGCCCAAATCAATCCACGCCATATCTCTGCTCTGTTCGGGGCTCAGCTCGAACCTCTGCATGCTCCTGCTGCTCTCGGAAAACATCGCGTATGCCCGCCCGCTGCTCACCTGGCGCTCGGGTATGCTCAGCCGCTCCACCTGCACCGCGCAATTGATACACACCTGTCCCTGTTGCCCGCTGACGTTCAGCTCCGCACTTCGCCGGATACTCTGCAGATTCGCCTCTGAATTGTTGAACGTCCCCACATTGTCGCTCCGCCAGAATTCAAACGACTGCGCACCACTCAAAGGCCGAGTCCGTACATACCCCATATCGACATCGAACTTCTCAATATCGAAATGCATCTTCGCCAGCACATCTTCCGCCGTCCTCATCACCGCCGCCCTGCTCGCATCCGCAATGCAAACCTGCTCGACGGTTCGCACATATCCCTGCTGCCCGCACCCCCCTAAAAAGCCCAGGGCCATATAGCCGAATATCAATAATCGTTCTGCCCTTCGCATCATTATTCCACCGAATGCGTTATTCAACCCCCCCCCACCCCTGTGGCGGGGGCCTGTTCGCCCGATTATATGCGCGCACCGCCACCACCTCAAGAAACATTTGTCTTTCAAACTCCCCCGCCCCCACTGTGGCACGGGCATCCGCCGTGAGGCGTCCTGTGGACTGCCCGTGATTTTAGCCTGTTTTGCGGCACGCGTAGTATGCCCATCCTGGCCATGAAATTCTCCCCGCCTTATCACGGGCAACTCCATTTCCCGCCTTACTTACCACCTTTATATTCAAAAATCGGGGAGACAAGATTTGAACTTGCGACCTCTGCGTCCCGAACGCAGCGCTCTAGCCAAGCTGAGCTACTCCCCGATTAAACCGAGAACCTAAAATATACCAAAACCACAGACCGTTTGCAAGCTACAATAAATTCACAGGGTCTATGTCGATCGCAACTTTGACCCCGCCCCTGATCGGCCCCGCCTTGCGCAAAGCACCGAACAAACTCTGCATCGCTGCCGCATCCGGGGCTTGGACAATTATCTGCATCCGGTGGTACCGCTGTATCCTGCTTATCGTCGCCGGCATAGGCCCGCGAACCTTCAGCTCAAGACCGCTGCTTGCAATAATCCCATCGATTCTCTCCCGCATCACCTTCGCCGCCGCCTCAAGTTTTTCATAGTCCCTGTCACGCATAACAACAGCAGCAAGCCGCCAGTAAGGCGGCAAATTGCACGCCGCCCGATGCTTCAGCTCCTCTTTGACAAACCCGTCAAAATCACCTTTCAAGGCATACTGTATCGCCGGCTGATTGCACAAAAACGTCTGAACGTACACAGTACCCTTCTTCTCAGACCGACCCGCTCTGCCGGCCACCTGGCTAATCAACTGGAACGTCCGCTCGTTCGCCCGAAAATCAGGCAGATAAAGGCACGTATCCGCACTGATAACACCCACTAACGTCACGTTCGGAAAATGCAGCCCCTTGGCTAACATCTGAGTGCCAGCAAGCACGTCAATTCGACCCTCGCCAAAGTCCCTCAGCACACGGTAATAGTCCGCCCCCTGCATCGAGTCACTATCGACCCGCGCCACACGAACGTGGGGAAATTTACTTCTAAGCTCCTCCTCGAGCCGTTGCGACCCCATACCTATCATCGCCATACCCTTGCCGCACAACGGACACTTCTGACGCACTAAAGTCCGGGCCCCGCAGTAGTGACACATTGCATAGCCCGAATCAATACTCTTGCCCGTTATCGTCTCCATACCGCCGCTGCTGCGCCTCGCCCTCTTGTGAAAAGTCAAAGTCACATCGCAGTTGCGGCACGAGAGTATGTGCTTACACGATGGGCAGAACACGAAATTGCTGTACCCTCGCCTGTTCAAAAGCAGTATCGCCTGCTCACCCCGTCCAAGCACCTCGCCTAATCGCTTGCCCAACGGCTCGCTTATAAGTGTAACCCCGTCCCCTCTCGAATAGTAATCCTTCAAATCAACGAGCTTCATCTCCGCAAATGCGAGATTCATCACCCGCTTTGGCAGCCGAGCTATACTAAAGTGCTTCCTGCTCCGGCAGTTCAGCAGCGTCTCCAACGAAGGCGTGGCACTGCCTAAAACACAGTGCCCTCCACACAACTGCGCCCGCTTTATCGCCACGTCCCTGCCGTGATAACGCGGCGCCGTATCCTGCTTGTAGCTCGGCTCATGCTCCTCATCGACCACAATAAGACCGAGGTTAGCCAGCGGCGCAAACACAGCCGACCTCGCCCCTATCACCACGTCCGCCTGGCCCGCCTTTATCTTTTGCCACTGCACGTTCCGCTGGGCAGCCGTCAAACCAGAATGCATCACCGCTATCCGCTCGAACCGTGCGCTGAACCGCTGGACCGTCTGCGCCGTCAAAGCAATCTCCGGCAAAAGCACAATGGCGTTCTTACCCCTCTTCAAAACCGCGTCAATCGCCCTTATGTAAAGCTCGGTCTTGCCGCTGTCGGTGACACCATACAAAAGCGTCACACCGAATGTACCCGTCTCTATCTGTCTCTCTATATGCGCAAGCGCCTTGCGCTGGTCGTCATTTAGAACTACACATTCGGCCTCAAGCATCATCCCATCCGGAATCGCAGGCAGTGACTTCAGCACCGCCCTGGTCGTTATCTTCACAATCTGTTTGTCCGCCAGGTGTTTGACCGGCACATCGGTACAACCGACCGCCGCAAGCACCGCCTGCAGCTCCGCCGCACTCTCCGAGTCGAACGCCCTCAATCGTTTCAGGCACTCGACAATTCTTTTTTGCTTGCCGCCTCGAAGCTGTTTAACCGTCCCTTCCACCTGCTCGGAATCGATTGCTAAATACAGATGTCGCCGCGTGCTTACCCCCGCCCCCTTCTTTACCGCCGCCGGCACCATTGCGGTAAGAACCTGACCCGGCGGACACATATAGTACACACTTATCCACCGCGCAAGGGCCATCAAGCCCGAATCCAGCAGCGGCTCCTTGTCAACCACCTTCGTAACCTTTTTAAGAACACGCCTCTTGCCCCGCGCTGAAAACGACTTCTCAAAAGCTACATCGGCCTCTACACAAAACCCAACCGCCGGCTTATTACCCCGCCCGAACGGCACCTCGACCCTTTGGCCCGCCTCGACAGGCCAAAGCTCGTCCGGCACCGCGTAATCAAATTCCCTGTCAACCCCCGATTCGAATGCAACACGGATGATATGACCGCACACCGCCTCCTCGTCATCGGCGCCCCGCCGGGAATTCATCTCCGCAAACAAACTGTCGGTCTCATATCGGCTCATACTGCTTTATTTCCGGGTTTCCGCTTGGTTGTACGGCGGTACAATACGTTTTAGATATTAAAATGCTCTGTTGCCATCTCGCTTATATGTTCGCCGATGGCCAAACACGCCGTCGCCGCAGGTGACGGTGCATTAAGAACGTGAATCGCATTGCCCTTGTGCTCGATGACAAAATCGTCGATGAGTGAGCCGTCGGGACCCAGTGCCTGGGCACGCACGCCCGAATTGCCCCGCCGCAAATCTGCCGGCTCTATCGACGGTATCAGACGTTTCAGACCCCGAACAAATAGCTTCTTGCTGAAAACCCGCGCGTATTCGCCCAACCCGTAAAAGCAGTGCCGCATAAACAGCTTCCATGTCCCCCGGTACGTAAGCGAATCCCAACTGTCCCTCAAACTAAAAGACGTCTTGCCGTAACCTTCCCTCTTGAAGCTGAACACCGCATTAGGCCCGCACTCGATACCCCCGCCCATCATTCGAGTAAAATGAACTCCTAAAAACGGAAACGCAGGATCGGGAACCGGGTATATCAGGTTCCTCACCTTCTCCGCTGCCTGCTCGGTCAAGTCATAATAGTCCCCCCGAAACGGCACAATCCGCATCTTCGTATCGACCCCATCCAGCCGGGCAATTCGGTCGCTCTGCAGACCCGCACAGTTGATAATAAACCGCCCTTTCACGCTGCCCCGGTTAGTCACCACCTCCGTAAAAAAATCGTGCTTGTCAAAACCCACCACCTTATGCGATGTCAATATCTTGTTGTTCTCCGACTGCTTCTCTATCAACTGGGCCAGCTTATTGGCGACCGCAACAAAATCAATTATCCCCGTGCATGGAACTCGCAAGCCCGCAATCCCCGCACAAAACGGCTCCGCTTCCTTTATCTGCTCCGGCCCTATCTTTTCAATACCTTCTATCTCATTTTGCCGGCCCCGCTCGAAAATCATCTCCATCCCTGCCAATTCCTTCTCGCTCGTCGCCACGATTATCTTGCCGCAAATCTCATGCGCAATCTTGTACTTCTTCGCAAAGGCGACCAACTCTTTGCGACCCTTAGCGCACGTCTTCGCCTTGGCAGAACCCGGCTTGTAGTACAGCCCTGAATGAATCACGCCCGAATTGTGACCCGTCTGATGAGAGGCGACTTCAGCTTCTTTCTCCAGTACCGCAATCGAAATCCCGGGGTGGCTAAGCGCAATCTTATACGCCGATGCCAGGCCAACTATCCCGCCGCCTATCACAACTACATCAAAATCAATCCCTTGACCCATCAACACAATCCTTTAATACTACAGCGCAGCTTACGCATAAAAAACGCTTTTAAGGCGGTAAAATCAAAGATTAAAAATCAAAATGCAAAACCACATATCAAATTTCAAAAAGAGCTGTCGCTGGGTAAAGACCGGCAGATATGCCCCGAGCCGCGAGCATGGATTTACCGGCGAATATGACCGACCGCTGTCATTTTTGATTTTTGCATTGTATTTTTGATATTTACCTTTTGATTTTTAATATAAGCCCATCTATATCCTGTGCCGATTTTCCCACTTAAAGCCGGTTCTGTCAAGATTCGCCCCTGCTATATTTTGCCCATCTTAACGCCGGCATAACTGCGTGGCCAGACGGCCTTAATGATCCATTTCTTCCGCGATCATACTTTGACAGGACGGGCTCGATGCTGCTATACTGCAATCGATTGTGCATTTGCGCCCGTAGCTCAGGTGGATAGAGCAACGGATTTCTAATCCGTAGGTCGCAGGTTCGAGTCCTGCCGGGCGTGTTGCCGTAACTTTTTGTAAGTCACTGGTTTTGCAAGGTGTTACAGTTTCCACATTTTTGGACTTACAAACTTCCACTTTACTGGATTTTGGTGTATTTTTGGGTCTGCTGAAATTGGGTTTGAATTGGGTTCGTTTTGGGTTTGAATTGGGTTCGTTTTTTTGCAGCCGAAGGGGCTATTTTTCTCGTAATCTCTTTTATTGTATAGGGTTAGGTTCATTTTGGGGTTTTCGGAAATTGGGTTCGTTTTGGGTTCGTTTTTCACCGTTCGAAGGGGTATAAAATTCTCGTAATTCCTTTTCAGGTATAGAGTTAAGTTCATTGTGGGCCTTGTGAAAATTGGGTTCGTTTTGCATAAAAAGGTCGATTTGTAGAGAGTTCTTTACAGTTGTAGAGTTGTAAGTCGCGAGACAGAAGAGGTTTAGACACGGATTCACACTGATTAACACTGATTTCTGAAAAAGTTCAAGGGCTGAGAAATAAAAGGTAACATCTTGTAAATGGGTGGTCATTGTTGAACCCTCCGTGTTTAGAATACTATATTCACTTTCTATATGTTAGCTGGGTATTATACTACATGGGAAGTTAGATGTCAAGATAATTTTAACCACGGATTAACGCGGATTTTAATCACCGGCTGAACGAAGTTGGGGGCGGGCAAAGACACTAAGTAACAAAAAAAGGTTCGAACCACGGATTGACACGGATTTGCACGGATTTTTTACCGCCGAGGACGCCGAGAGCACAGAGAGATTCAGTCAGCAGGTGTACTCGGCGCGGGCCTTGCTCCAAACGTGGTTTGTCCGCAGGCCCTTCGCCTTCGTCCACAAGAGCTTCGCTCTTTATAAAAAGCCGACTGAAATGCGTTTGTTTGTTTATGAGTGGGATTGACGCGGATTGGGTTCGTATCGCGTATTGCGGGTTGATGTGGAGGGATGGGGAGCAGGGAGATGGATGGGTATTCGGTGAGGCTGCGATGGGGGATTACACGGGGGTTCCGCCGGCCCGCCAAAGGCGGGCAAGCGGCGGGTAAACTTCAGTAGATGGCAATGAGACCTAGCGCATAGGGGATACAGTCGTGTGGGGATGGTCGGGTTTTTTGTCAGCGAATTCGGTGGCGGAGTCGGTGTCGCCGGCGGGCGGGTAAACGTTAGTAGATGGCAATGAGACCTAGCGCCAGGAGGGGGGATAGAGTGTCAGTGCCAGTCGGCCCGCCAGAGGCGGGCAAGCGGCGGGTAAACTTCAGTAGATGGCAATGAGACCTAGCGCGAGGGGGGAGGGATGGCCCCTGCTGGACCTTGCGTTCCAAGATGCAGGGGTCTCCGCTTCGCTACGAGAGGCGGGTAAAAGGCGGGTAAACTTCAGTAGATGGCAATGAGACCTAGCGCCAGGAGGAGGGATAGAGTGTCAGTGCCTGCCAGCCCGCCAGTGGCGGGGAAGGTGGATATTTGTTGACGGGGGTGATGAATGGAGACAGGCGGCAATATCGCTGGAAATAAGGGCCTCATTAAAGAAGCAGCCGCGAGGTGTGCAATTAGAATACCGGGTAAAGGCCATTAATAAGGGCGGCCAAAGCCCCCCCAGTAATACCGTAGCGGTTGTTCTATAAGATCCCCGCTCAGGCGCCGCGGGGGCTGTTATGATTTTAGACGGCTGAAGTCTTTTGCGACATATTCAATGAATTGTGGTTTGCAGTGTTCAGTTACTTTGCCTGACTTTTTCTCTGTTTTTCGACCGTTGAACCGAATGCTACGCAGACCTTTCCATTTGCCAGACTTGTTTTGTAATGATTCATCGATGAACTCTTTAGATGACATGATCCACATCATATTCATTCGTTCTGAATAGAATACGAACCAATAATCCTCTCTCAACTCATGGGAGATAACAGAAAATATCGCTGCGTTTCCTTTAGCAACAGATTCAGATCTGGCTTTGATCTGGACAGTAATGAAGGAACCGTCGGACCGGCGGATTACTGCGTCAATTGCGTCGTCATCCACAAGAGGCACATAGATATCAAAGCCTTCTTTGAGCATACGACCTATAATCCAATACTCTATCCGTTTACCGAAACCGGCTGAATGTCTAAAAGGATGTCCCATTTGTTCCCTTTGCTAACAATAATTATACACTCTATAAACAAGTTCCCGTTGGTTCTTCAATATTTATCCGCCTACGGCGGACTCGTCCAATCTTTTGTGTTGTAATTATATGAATTTGCGGGGTTAATTCAAGGTATTTCCTTTGACGGCAAGTGCGGGTTTGGGTAGTATCTGGCCGGAAATAAAAACAGCGGGGGGCTAAAAGTCTGCTTTACAGACTTGATGGCTTCTTAGGATTATTATTCGCAGATTGTTCGTTCAGCTTTTTTACCGGAGGTTTAATATTAGCCAGTGCGTCTTGCGTAGCCAAGACAACAGTTTTGTTAATGAAATAGCAAAATCTAAAAGCGATTTCTTCAAGAAGTATTTGGTCTTCGATGGGAGTTGGCTGTCTATCTCGACGGGGTGTTTTGGGATCAGAAATCAAAATGATCTCTGCCATAGGCGTATACAGGATGGAATTAGCTTTATCAGTAATTCCAAGTGCTTCAAAGAATCCAGCCGGAGGATCATTTCGACATTTCCCGCCGCGGAATACCGTCTCTCGATGTTTTGAGACATCATGGTTCTCAAATATTATGTCCAAAAGATCACGCCGATTTATCCATAGTTTTTGGGTACGAGGAAAATATTTAGCAAAACCAGACATTGGTTCCAAAGGTTTCTTACGATCGGGGTCGCCAAGTACATCTCTGGGATGGATTTTTTGAAGGCTTTTGCTGTCAGTTATATCTCGGAATCCCTTGATGCAAACACTATTTCCCAGAGCATTGAGTGCGAAGGTGAAACACTCTATCGCAGAATCCATGTTAAAAAGGATTGCCGACATGTGATACTCGGTATCTGATGGTGTACATAGAGTTGGAATCCAAGCATGAACTTGATAGAAGTGCCTCTTCACTCCATTTATTCGCGAGTAAAAGCCGTAAAGCCCACCCCTGAATGTACCAAACCAGTCACTCTCGTTGCCAAAGTTATACTTCTGGCAACATAGCAAAGCGTGTTGGTCCATTTTGTTACATAATCGCAGGTCAAATGGTAGTACAAAATTATTCATATCAAATAAGGGCATAACTCAAGAATTATGAGATTACCTGTTTTGGCACTATTGCTCATTTGAAACTTGTCATTTTTTCCTGACAACTTGTTTCTGTCTGTTCTCGGAGCAGTTCGATGCATCTGGCACGTTGTTCCCGCTGCTTCTTCAATATTCATCCGCCTATGGCGGCAGTTCATCAAGAAACGATGTTTGGACTGGAACATCATTAAAATTATATTTCTTAAGACAATCCCGCACTTTGCCTTCAAATATATCTGAAGAGTTCGGTTGTAATATCACCCGTTTAATAAACGACTGCCCAAGTGGAAGAACAATCCCCTTGTCTTGGCGTTCCCCTCTGTCTTTGTGCGCGGCAAGAAGTCTGTATTCATTTTCAAAAGCATAGCTTATATGCTTGTATTGCAAACCTGTATATGTACAGTGAAAACGGAAAGAGTGTGAAAATCCTCCTTCGAAACCGTTCATCCAGAGAGGCTCCTTACCGTCAAAAACCTTGTCATAATTCCAATCTCCAGGCAAGACATACTCCAACTCTTTTAAACAAGCCAGCCATTCTTTGTTTTCTGAATTATTGAAATTGTCAAAGGCATCGGTAAGTTCCTTTGCATTTGTCTCAAGCATCACGGCGTTTTCGTCTTTTCCATAAAGTTTCCACATCGCAACACACTCATGGTTTGCCTTGTTCCAACAACTCACATAGACTTCCTTCTTTCCTTCACAGATATGTTTATGATTGCCTGGGATGCAATAGTCATCAAGAGTAGGAACTTTTTCATCTTCCCCAGATTCTGAAGCACTTCTTGCATCATTTCTTTCTTTCAAAAAATCATGCATCCAAGACACCATAGCTTCCCAACGATCTTCAAACAGAGAGGCCTTTGGTATAAAAAGGCCCTTATCAAGAGTCTCTAAGAACCTGTTAAATGTCAGATACCGGTACAGTGGTATTTGCTCTAATTGTTGTGTCTTGTCTGCTTCAATCATTCTTCTCTTTTCTTTTCTCTGTGTCCTCTCTGGCTAAACAAAACCTTCCATCTTCTTTTCACAACTTATTTCTGTCTGGTCTCGCAATAATTCGACGCATCTGGCGAGCCATCCTCAATTTGCAATTTTCTATTTACGATTTACTATTGTTTTTCTCTGTGATCTCTGTGGCTAACCAAAGCTTTCTACTTTCGCTACGCATATCTTTTCGGTCACTTCGTGTAGTTTTTTTATGCGTTGGGCTAAATACTCTAATTGCCGCCCCGGTTGTTTTCCCATCATCGGTTTGAGGAAAGGATTATAGGCAATTGCCGACAAAACTGCAATATCCTTTAACGGCAACTCTCTCGCACTAAGCTCCTCAAGTCGGCTTATCCACCAGCATGCTGGCGAGGCAACAACAGTTTATTTTTCCCCCCGCACTACGCTGAGTGCGGGGTCTGCGCTAGTGCTACGACTTTGGATAAGTTCATCCGGGGAATCCGGGATGATTGTGGTTCGGAGGCCGGATGCTTCGCTTTCGCTCTCTTAGGGAGTGTTCTTGATTGTACCGGCTTTGGCGATTATGATCTGGCAATGCGAATTGCTTTGACGAAATATGGTATGCCGCAGGTGGTTGTTTTTGCGGTGATTGTGTCGGCTGGGATGGTGCTTGTCTTGTGGGCGGGGCTGACGGTATTGAACGTCTGCGTGGCGGCGTTCATCGAGGCAATCCTGCTTGTTGTGTTAGTGTGGGTGCTTTCGTTCTTTCGCGACCCTGAAAGGGCGGTGCCGCAGGACAGAAACCTGCTGCTTGCGCCGGCGGACGGTAAGGTGACGGATATCGAAGCCGTTGAAGAAGAGGAGTTCATTGGCGGCAAGGCCATTCGGATCGGGATATTTCTGAACATCTTCGACGTGCATATCAACCGGGCGCCGTGCAGCGTGAGGGTCGAGAAAATCACGTACAGAAAGGGAAAATACAGAAATGCGATGAATCCCGAATCGGGGCGGGTCAATGAGTCGAATGACCTGTATCTGCTCAGAACCGAGCCGCCGGGAGATAAGCTTATTGTCCGGCAGATAAGCGGTGCAATCGCTCGGAGAATCGTCTGCAGAGTAAAGGCAGGCGAGGAATTAGCTGGCGGCGAACGATTCGGTATGATAAAATTCGGTTCCAGAACAGAACTGTACGTGCCCGCCCGCGAAGGCCTCAAGTGTCTGGTCAGGACAGGCGACAAGGTCAGGGCTGGTTTGACGGCGATGATAAGGTACTCAAACTGACCGGTGGCCGGTTTGAGAGTGCAAAAATCAAAGAGTAAAATGCAAAATTGTTGAATCCGCCTGCGGCGGACGGCTGATTTTATTATATTTTTTGTGACGCAGAACATATTAGCGAATAAAAAGTTAGGTTAATTTTTGTCTGCAAAGCGGTCGGTTTGAGTAAGATACAAATGAATTTCGAGTTGTGTATGCTGTACGCTGCAAATCGCCGGATGAGGAAGTGAAAAATGGCCAGATTGAGAACAAAAGCCGGCAAAGAGTCGCTGCTGCGGCGGATGCGCAGACAGCGGCTGAGGTACATCACCGTCCTGCCTTCGTTCATAACGATTTTAAACGGGATATGCGGTTTTGCAGCCATAGCATTGGCGAGCCAGGGGGCGGTTGCACCAACGGGCCAGTTCTCGTATCACAGGCTTGCAATCCCTTATTTCGCAATGAGCGGGTATATGATTCTCGTTGCGATGATAGCCGACATGCTCGACGGGCGCTTAGCGCGCATGAGCCAGAGCACGTCGAGCTTCGGCGGCCAGCTCGATAGTCTATGCGACATAATCAGCTTCGGCGTTGCCCCAGCATTTCTGATGCTCAAGGTCCTCGAATACAAACTTGCAGGCATCGCACAACTCAATCCGACGATAGGAAGCTTCGCTGAAAGGTTCGTCTGGCTCGCGGCAGGGGCGTATATGAGCTGCGCGGCAATACGGCTGGCGCGATTCAATGTTGAAAACGAAGAGGATGAATCCTCGCACATGAGCTTTGTGGGCCTGCCTACGCCTGCCGCTGCGGGGGTCGTTGTCAGCCTGGTAATATTTCATCAGGAAGCTCTGCCCGACATTGCCACCGAAGGCACATGGATGCACTCAGTGCTTGAGAGCATCATTGTCTTCTCGCTTCCGGTGCTGCTCTTCGGTCTTGCGGTTCTGATGGTGAGCAGGATACGCTACCAGCACATACTCAATCAATACCTCCGCGGCAAGAAGCCGTTCGCACATTTCATCCGGGTCCTGCTGTTCTTCGGACTTATCATCTGGAGCAGGCAGGTTGCCTTCGTTCTGATGTTCTGCGGCTTCGCCGCAAGCGGCTTTGTAAAATGGTTCTATTACCGGGTCATCCGAAAAAGCGAGGCCGTCGCCGTCACACCGGCTTTGCAGTAATCGCGTCCGAGAACGGCTGAAAAATACGCCGTACCGCGGTATGAGCACTTGTGCCCTCGTCGGCTATCGCCTATCATTGCCGCCGTTATGCAGAGAACCGACGGAAAAAAGCGATACGGCGCCGACAAGCTCGCCCTTCTCGGGCTTTTCGTTATCTCGCTGGTTTTGGCCCGGCTTATCGTCTTCTCAAGGACTTCAATTCGGCTTTGCGATCTTACAGAGCTGAAACACACAGGCCTGGCGGTGGCAATGCCGAGCGGAAACGGCTGGTATTGCGAAAGCCGGTGGAGCTACAGGGACGACCATTATGACCTGAGCAGCTTCTTCGTTATCGGCTCGGGCGGGGTACACCCGCAGGCCCGTTGCCGGTACCTGCTGGCAGAGAAAACCAAGACGCCCGAAGAGCTGTTCAGCCGCAAAGCCGCTCAGCTTCAGGGCCGGATTATCGAGACAGGCCAAATTGAAAAAGATGCACTGACTATCCACTGGGCACATATACATGAGCCAAACATGATTGCGGAGCTGTTTGTCGGCACCGTCGAATTGGCAAACAATCGCAAGCTTGAGATCGAGGCCTTTCAACCGGCTGATGAGGGTGACCTTGCCGAGCGGGCATTTAAGCGCATCGTCGGCAGTATAGAATTCGAGGACAACACACTTCTCAACGCCGGAGCCGAGCTCATCGCTCAGGTAAGGGACAAGGGGCTTGACGGCATTCTCCGCTCGGACTGGCCTTACTACTACGACCCGCAGGTATTCCTGCTTATCAACGATGAGGGCGGGCGCACTGTCGGCTTTATAACCGATGTGCTGACCAGCACCGGCTCAACTGACGGGATGAGCATCGAGGCGGCAAGCTACCAGTACATTCGAGGCAGCCCTTCAGACGAAAAGGCAACGCTGCTGCGAAGCGACAACAAATTCGAAGAATTCTTTCTGAAAAGTGAAATCAGCTCTCGCAGCGGCAGAAGCGGCTGTGAAGTAATGCGTGACGGCTCCGGCGTAATAACGGTAAGAGAATTTGATGCGCGAGGTATGCCGCTGGAAGGGAAATACATGCCTAATCCGGCAGCAGTTCCGGATACGCTCCTCGACCTTGTCCTTATTCAGATGCTCGACGGCGGGCGAGACCGGATTATGCTCGATATGATAAGGTCGGACGGCTCGGTAGTGCCTGTAGTCGTCTCAAGAATGGATGTCAACGACGGCGTTTCAGGGCGACAGGCCGCCTACGCACTTTCGATCGAGGTCCTCGACGGACGTGAACACGTTCGAGAGGTCTATTTCGACAAAGACAAACGCATCCTGAAAATCACCGTGCAACAGGACAAGACGTTTACGCTCGAGCAGGCAGATATGGAGAAGGTGCTGCGGCTGTTTCCCGAACGAGCAGACTACATCCGACATCAAACCGGAATCCTTGAACAAAGCGGCTTGTGATGCCCACGGCAAGAAAAAGGCGTAGTAAGCTCTCGAACATATTTTCACCTTAAGTGGGAGCTGCAATGAATTACATAACCATAGCGATTGGGGGGCTGTGGTACGCGGCGTTTATTGTTTCGACTACGCTCCACGAGGCCGCTCACGGTCTGGCGGCGAAGAAGCTGGGTGACCCGACCGCATATCATCACGGCCTTGTTACAGTGGACCCAATCCCTCACATCAAGAGAAGCCCCTTCGGTATGGTGATTGTCCCCATCGTGTCATTCGTGCTGAACGGCTGGATGATCGGCTGGGCAAGCGCGCCTTACGACCCGTACTGGGCGCAATACAACAGGAAAAAGGCCGCAAAGATGGCCCTTGCGGGACCGGCTGCAAACCTGTGCCTGTTGATTATCGCCGGCCTGCTGATCCGTCTCGGAATGCAGCTTGGCTCATTCGGCGCGCCCGAGTCAATCATCTTTACTCGCATCACCACGGCAGAGCCCAACACCCTGGCAAATTCCGCTGCGATTGCTGTCAGTATCTTCTTCTCGCTCAATCTGATTTTGCTGGTGTTCAATCTCATTCCTCTTCCACCGCTCGACGGCAGCAACGTCCTGATGCTCTTTTTAGGCGACCGGGCGGCGGAAAAATATCAGGCAACATTATCCCAGCCGGGAGTTCGGGTTATGGGCCTCGTCGGCGCGTGGTACCTCATCGGGGTACTGTTGCCTCCGATGCAGGGTCTGGCCCTTATGATTCTCTACCCGGGCCTGGTCTATCGATAACCGCCTGAAAAAGCTCACTCAATAAACCTGATACCCTTAGCGTTTTCTATGTAGAACTTGCCATCTTCGGCGTTGGTTATTCTTTTGCCGTGTACGTACAGTCCGTCGATGGTGACATTTTCGACCAGGTGGTTTTCGTTGAAACCGCAAAAAATCGAGAACGGAAACAGCCCGTCGATGATGTGAATGTCTTTGAAACAGATATCTTTGATATGTCCCCTGCCTTTGGCGAACTCTGCCATTTCGCCGGGTTCGACGCGCAGGACACCGTCCCAGGCGCCGTGCAGGTATCGTTTTCGGGCCTCGGTGCGATCCCCGGGGCGGTCGTGGCTGTACTGTGAAAGAAAGATTGCCACGTCAAACAGTTTCTGGCGCGAATCCTCGATGCGGATATTCTCGAATCTGATATTGCTTACGGTTGCGAAGTCGCCGTTGTGAATACTGAAGGTTGCGCCGTCCTCGCAGTGAATCACGTCGCAGCTCCTGAAGGTGATATCGCTGACGGAATCGGTTCGCAGCTCGAAACCTATATCGAGTGCGTTTCCCCAGGCCGAGTTCCAGAATACACATTCCTCGACAAGGACGTTCTTGACCGGAGGGCCCGAGATTCGCCGGCCCGACCGTGGATAGCCCCTTCTATCGCCCCAGGCCTTTATCACGATACAATCGTCCTTTGTGTGGATAAAGCACCGGCGTATCGTCACGTCCCGGCTGCTGACAATGTCGATGCCGTCATCACTGCCGTTGTCACTTACAATTTTGACGTTGGTTATGGTGACATTGTCGCAGTTGTAGGGTGCGATCTGCCAGGTGGTGCTATTCGACAGGATTATTCCTTCAATCTCCACATCTTTGCAGTTCTGCAGATGTACGAACCGTATCCGCCTGTCGCCGCGAATTTCCCTCAACCGCGTTCCGTCGAGAATTCCCCTGCCTCGTATCTTGATATCCTTTTTGGCATCGGCAAAGATTGCGCACTCGACAACGGCACCGCCGGCGATATAGACGGTCTGGCCGTTGTTGACGTCGATAATACCCGGCTTGTGGACCTTGCCGGCCTCGAAATAGATGACAGCTTCGTCGCCTTTCTTCGGGGGGTTTTTTTCGAGCGGGTTTGCGAAGAGAAACAGAGGATGCCTTAGTATCTCGCCGTTAAGCTCGATGCTGAGGTTGCACGGCTCGGTGAGCTTAAAGCGTATCGTATTGTCTTTGATGGTGTGCCTGATGTGTGTGCTCTTCGGGCGGATGTCCACCCATTTGACATCGCGGACGGGTGTAATCGCGACCTCGACCTCGCCTTCGAAATCAAAGGCGGCGATGGCTGCAACCGGATTGTTGAACACAAACACGTCCCTGCCGTTGACCTGCACTTTGTAGTCGTTCGTCAGATTGGCGTCCTGGGGCACAGGATATGTCACGACCGTCGCCGTAAGCTGAACCGCCGGCAAAACACACACCATAAATACTGAGCACCGAAACAATCGCTTCATTATTCCATTCCTTTCAAAAAACAGCCTATTTTTATGCCATCAGCTTATCTATTTCAGGCAGGTTTGTCTCGGTCTCAATGGTGAATCGAAGCATTCCGGCCTTCATTATTTTAATAGACCCCGTATTTTTCGCATACCTCGACTAATTTGAAGATATTCTCATCCGGTGTATCGCGTCCGCACTGGTCGCCGGTGGAAAGAATAAATCCTCCGCCTTGCATTGCATCATCAAGACATTTACGGGCCTGGTGCTCCACACCGGCGGGGTCCATCCGAAGCATCACCTCGGTTGTGTGCAGGTTGCCTTTGAGTGCAAGTTTCCTGCCGAACTTCTGTTTGATTTCGCGCAAATTACAGTCACCCATCGGCGGAACTTCCAGCGGGTCGATGCAGTCAAGGTCGGTTTCCTGTGCCGCCACTTCCACCAGTGCCCGTTCTTTACCGCAGCAGTGCAGTGACGTGACAATGCCCGCCTGTTTGAACATCCCGGCAAGCTTTTTTAACGCAGGCAAACTAAACTCCTTCATAATCTCTTCGGACTGCATCGTAATCATTCCCGAGTTCGGGAAGAAGACGAAGTCGGGCCTGACATCACGGGCGATTATCGCCTCGGCAATCTGAACGAGATGGTCGGTCCATCGCTCGATGAAATCTGCGAGCAGGTCGTGATGGTCGTAGTAATCCAGAAACGCCGCCTCAATGGGCTGTCGCCATTGCGTCAGAAGCGTCGGCAGCAGCATGCACAACCCCACCACGCCGTCGTCGCCCATATCCTGCTGAATCTGCTTGTATGTGTCGAACTTAATGTCAGCGACGTTGCCGAAGAGCAGGTATTCAAGGCAGTCGTATTGTGCCTTGAAATCGGTTATGAACTTCTTGGTCGGTGTCTGCGGCTCGCTGTAGAGAAACGTCTCCTCCTGCGTCAGCTCGCCGGCGGGACATCGCATCGTTGTTCGCACCACAAGCCGCTCGTCAATTTGCTCGATGATTTCTTTTTTCCATTCACTGTCAGAATGGGGGGGCAGGTCATAGACGCCGTGATGGCTGAACCCATCGACGCCGAAATAGCGCACGCAGTCATTATACGCCTTCCATAAAGGCGGGTCGTTATAGTAATACACCTTCCAGAAAGGCCCGCCCAGAAGCCGGACGGGTATCGTCCAGTTCGTATCAGGCGATGCGGGGACACGGTCCGGGACACCGCCTGTCATCGCCGTGAGCATCCGCCGGCGACTCGTCATCGCCATAATAAAGCCCCCGCAAGATGGTTTCTCTTCATACTTTGCCCCGTTGCCACTTTTCTGAGATGATGTGCGGCCCCATTCTAATCGCTCAAGCCACACCTTTCAAGGATTCGGAGGCTCATCGGCACTTAGAGCCCGCTCACAAAACTATTGATAAACATACCAAGGCGCAATATCTTAGTGATTTGTTGGAAATACCAGGGAGCTTCATTATGCGAACAAAAAAACTGGGTAATACGGATTTGGAGCTTACGACGGTTGGTCTGGGTACCTGGGCGATTGGCGGGCCGTGGCAGTTCGGCTGGGGGCCGCAGGACGACGACGAGGCCGTCGCAGGTATCCTAAAGGCGCTTGAGCTGGGCATCAACTGGATTGACACGGCTGCCATCTATGGCTGCGGGCACAGCGAGGAGCTGGTCGGAAAGGCGCTGAAGCAGACAAGCGAAAAGCCCATCATCGCGACCAAGTGCAGCCTGCTCTGGAACGAGAAAAGAGAGAAAGTAAGCTGTCTGAAACCCGAAAGCATACGCAACGAATGTCACGACAGCTTAAAGAGGCTCGGCGTTGAAGTAATTGACCTTTACCAGATGCACTGGCCCGAGCCCGAAGACGAAATCGAACAGGGTTGGCAAGCTATGGCCTCCCTGCAGAAACAAGGCAAGGTGAGGTATATCGGCGTGTCGAACTATAATGTTCCACAACTCAAACGCATAAGTAAGGTCGCACCAGTTGCATCGCTTCAGCCGCCATATAGTATGATTCGGCGGGATGTCGAAGAAGAGCTGCTGGGTTACTGCGCAAAAGAGAAAATCGGCGTGATCGCATACAGCCCGATGCAGAGGGGGATACTGACCGGCAAGTTCAGCCGGGAAAGAGTTGCAGCTTTGCCGGCCGACGACCATCGAAAAAGAAGCGTCGAATATCAGGAGCCACAGTTTTCGATTAACCTTGAATTAGTCGAAAAACTAAAACCCATCGCCGAGCGAAACGGCCGAACCTTGGCGCAATTGGCAATCGCGTGGGTGCTTCGCAGAGAAGAAGTGACCGCAGCGATTGTGGGCGCTCGCAGACCGTCGCAAATCGTGGAAACCGCCGCTGCCGGTGATTGGATACTGTCACAAGAAGATATCGACGAAATCGAAAAACTGCTGGCTGAGAGAGAAAGAAAACTGAAATAGAAATCAGACAGAGGGATAGAAAAATGGCCAACAACATGGACGTTTATACGAGTCCGTTAGTGGAAAGGAACGCGTCGAGAGAAATGGCTGAGCTTTTCGGGGCACAGAAGAAGTTCGGTACATGGCGAAGGTTGTGGCTGGAATTGGCCAGGGCACAGAAGAAGCTCGGCCTGAAGATCACGCAGGCACAGATAAATGAAATGGGCAGGCACCTCGACGATATCGATTTCAAAAAGGTCGCTGCGTATGAGAAGAGATTCCGCCACGATGTGATGGCACATATCCACGCCTTCGGCCAAGTTGCTCCGAAGGCGGCGCCGATAATTCACCTTGGCGCGACAAGCTGCTACGTCGGTGACAACGCAGATTTGATTATTATGCGCGAAGGGCTGCAGATAATTGCAGGCAAATTGGCAGCGGTGATAAATCTCTTAGCAAAATTCGCGAAGAAGTACCGGTCGCTGCCGACACTGGGCTTTACACACTATCAGCCGGCCCAGCTTACGACCGTCGGCAGAAGGGCGACACTTTGGTGCTATGAGTTCGTAATGGACCTTCGCGAAGTCGAACATCAGCTTGAAACATTGGCCTTTAGAGGAGTGAAAGGTACAACCGGTACTCAGGCATCTTTTCTTGCGTTGTTTGACGGCAATCACAATAAGGTCAAGCGGCTCGATAAATCAGTTGCCGACGCCTTCGGATTCAAGAAGGTATGTCCGGTTACAGGCCAGACGTATCAGAGAAAAATCGATACGCTTATTGTCAACACACTCGCTTCGGTTGCGCAGTCGGCGCACAAGCTCTGCAACGACGTCCGCCTGCTCGCAAACCTCAAGGAAATGGAAGAGCCGTTCGAGAAGAGCCAGGTCGGCTCATCGGCTATGGCATACAAGCGAAACCCGATGCGCTGCGAGCGAGTCACTGCGCTTAGCCGACTTGTGCTGTCACTGGCAACAAGCCCCGGCATGACGGCTTCGGAGCAGTGGCTTGAACGGACGTTAGATGACTCGGCCAATCGGCGCATCGTTATCCCGGAGTCGTTTTTGGCGGTTGACGGCATACTCGAAATCCTCATCAACGTCACCGAAGCTCTTGTGGTGTACCCCAAGGTTATTGCGGCACACATCGCTGCCGAGCTACCGTTCATGGCCAGTGAGAACATCATGATGGCCGGCGTCCGAGCGGGCGGCAGCCGACAGAAGCTTCACGAGAAGATCCGTCGGCACTCACACGCCGCCGCCGCACAGGTAAAGCAATTAGGCAAACCCAACGACCTTATCGACCGCCTCAAATCCGACCCTGCCTTTGCAGAGGTCGATTTCAAGAAGGTAATGAATCCCAAGGCATACATCGGCAGGGCGCAGCAGCAGGTCGATGAATTCATCGCCGAGGTCGTGACATCCGTCCGCCGGAAATACCGCAAGGCGCTCAACCGCAAAGTAGAACTGAACGTATAAGGGAGCACACAGTGACAAGAGAAGAGCTAATCAAACGCATAAAGGAAACGGCGTATCTGGAAGGTGATTTTATCCTTCGAAGCGGCAAGCGAAGCAAGTACTATCTCGATAAGTATCTCTTCGAGACCTGCCCGGATATACTAAAGCAGCTCGGCTCCGAATTCGCCAAATACCTGACTGATGATGTTACGCTTATAGCAGGAGCGGAATTAGGCGGCGTTGCATTAGCTGCCGCGACGGCGATGGAGACCGGCAAGAACTGGATTATCATTCGAAACAGTAAGAAGGGCTACGGCACAGGAAAAATGGTCGAAGGCGTCCTGAAAGAAGGCGACGTCGTCCTGTTAGTCGAGGACATCGCCACCACCGGAGGGCAGGTGCTCGAAGCGGCGAAGGTAATCACCGAGGCAGGCGCGACGGTAAAGAAAATCGTCTGCGTCATCGACCGCAAACAGGGCGCAGGAGAGAACGTCACCGGTGCAGGTTACACGTTCGAATCTATCCTGACAAAAGACGACCTCGGCATAAAAGACAAGTAGAAGACTCGGCCTTTCTCATTGTTTGCCCGCGTTCAGCTCTGCCTGTAGTTTCAGCGCTCTGTTCAAGCCCGCTTGCGCCCGTGGGTAATTGGGGTTGAGCTTCAGTGCTTCACGATATTCGCTTATTGCCTGCTCTATCTTGTCCTGTTGCAAAAGCAATTCCGCCAGCATACACCGCGTCCCCACGTCCTGCGGCACCAGCTCGACTACCTTGCGAAGATGCTCGACGGCACGCCCGGTGTCCCCTTTCTCCAAAAGAGTGCCGGCGAGATTGAAATGGGCATCCGGACTGTTCGGCTCAAGCTCAGCGGCCTTCTCAAAATTCTTTATCGCCTCATCGAGCTTTCCCTGCTGTGCAAGCGCGACGGCTAAGTTGCCGTGCGCCTTGACGTAATCGTTTCTTATCTCAATTGCCCTGCCGTATTCGACGGTCGCCTCACGCAGCTTGCCTCGAGCCAGGTACGCATTACCCAGATTGTAATACGCCTCGGCATTCTTCGGGTCCAGGCGGATTGCCTTTTTGTAGTATTCCATTGCCTTATCAAGCTCGCCGGTGAGCGATACCGCCATGCCCAGATTGCAGTACGTCGTCGAATCAGGTTTTAGTTCTACGGCCGATTTTAGCTCCGCTATCGCCTCGTCCAGCCGACCGGCCCGCAGCAGAGCCAGGCCGAGGCCGCTGTGCAGCCTCCCGTCATCGGCGTTTAGCGACAGGGCCTTGCGATAAACAGCAACCGCCTGCTCGAACCGGCCCTGCTCGGCCTGGAGCGACGCAAGGTCGCCGTAGGTATCCGCATCACCCGGCCTGATACGCAGGACCGCCTCATAGTGCTTCATTGCCTCCTCGACCCTATCCTTTTTCGCCAGCGCCTTGGCAAGATTGAAGTGTGCATCTGTGTCATCCGGCTTTATCTTCAAAGTCGCCTCGAAGTGCGTCATTGCCGCGGCAAGGTCGTCCTTTTCGGCAAGAGCAATACCGAGGTTGTTGTGCGCTACGTAATTGTCTGCCGTGACATCAAGTGTATGTTGAAACAACGTAATAGTGTTGCGCCAGTACCCAACCTGCCCAAAGGTCAAGACTGTCAGGGCCGCGCATACCGCAAGGCCGCCGGCTACTGCCGCTCGCTTCAAATAACGCTTCTCCGCCGCAATGTCTTTCAGCCCCCACGCAACCATAACGAAAAGCCCGGCCAGCGGCACATACGTGTATCTGTCCGCCATCGCCTGGGCGCCCACCTGAACCAGGCCGATGACCGGAACCAGCGTGCCGAGATACCACAGCCAGCCGGTTACAAGATATCGCTTCCGCCGAAACATAAAGACAACCACAGATATTACGAGCAACGCCGCTGCGGATACCGCAACCTGCCATACGGGTATCGCACCGTGCGGATGAGGATAGAATATCGCCAGTCCGGCGGGCCAGAAAGTTTTGGCGATGTATGTTGCGTATGCGACTGTCGCATTCGTGATCCTGTCAGACAGCGAAAAGACTCGAAAAGTTGAGACTGTGCGGCTCTGGGCGATAAGTGTTACCACACACGACACAACCGCTAAAGCAAACAAAGGCGCCTTCTCAAGCAGTAACCACATCACCGATTTCCCTTTGCCTGCTACGTCTGCATCTGCTCTGCGCAGCCGCAGCCGTCCGAGGGGCCAGTAGTCGAAAAGAAGAAGCACAAAAGGCAATGTTACGAGCATCGGCTTGGCCATAAGACCGAGCGCAAGCATTACGGGCACTAATATGTATCGCCCTATTGTCGGCCTTTGTGAATAGCGGACATACGCGAGCATCGTGAGCATCCAGAATACCGTGCTCAGTACATCTTTGCGTTCGGTTATCCACGCAACCGACTCGACGTGAAAGGGATGCAGAGCGAATGCAGCGGCGACAAAGAAGCTCGGCCACATACCCCCTGTGCAGCGAGCCAGCAAGACGAACAACAGAATCGTGCCGGCAATATGAAGGGCGACGTTGACCAGGTGAAATGCACCGGGATTGACGCCGAAAAGCTGGCGATCGAGCATCAAGGAAAGCCAGGTGAGCGGAAACCAGTTACTGCCGTATATGCTGTCAAACGACCATTTGATATTTGCCCAGGTAAGACCTTCAAGAACACGTGGATTTTCAGTGACATAGACCGGGTCGTCGTAGTTGATAAAATCAAAGCTGTGTACCTGCCAATAAGCGGCCGTCGTGGAGACAATGAGAATCACGCACAGGAGAAAGAACAATCCTCTGCCGTACTTCTGCTTCATAGTCCCTCTCGAAAAAATCTTAAAAGGCCGAACACAGCTTGCAGCCGCACGCCGCTCAATCGATATAACCCAGCGACCGCAACCTCTCTGTCGTCTCTTCGTCCAGGGATTCCAGTCCCACAGGCGCCGTCGGCACGCCTTCCGACGAACATGCTTCAAGCCAGCCCTTTGGGAAACTGCGCATCGCCTCGGCCCTGCCGGCCTGCTGCTTACTCAAATCAAACTGTTCGGTCGGGTCTTTGGATAAGTCGTACAGCTCCAGCAAGTCCGGCTCGGCATTGAAAATCCCCTTCCAGTTGCCTTGCCGAACAACGACATTGACATCCCCGCCGACCGAGCTGGCCGACCTCACAGCACCGGTACAGCGCCCACGCGCCGCCCGCACCCGCCGCCGCACAGCCGGCCCCCAGCAACCCCAGAAACCGCCGGCGACCGAAATGCCTTACTCTTGCTCTGCCCATCAAAGCCATTATATGGGAATTGGTCGTCCCGACTCAACCTATTTAAGCGGTTGGCAGCAATCGCCGTCTGAGCGCCTGCGGCCTTTCGTTGCATCCGCCGGCACGTACCCATAGAAATACCTCCTTGTCGGGAGCCCCTGTTTTTGCTATAGATGCCCCTGTAATAGAGACGTACATTGCGTTTTGTTCGCGCAACCGTTGACAGCCGCGGCCCGATAGCTTTTGCCGAGTTTCGTACGCAAGCTATGACAAAGGCGCAAAAAACAGAGAATTGGGAGCAGCTCTCGGACGAAGAAATCGTGCAAATGCGCGTCCGAGACTTAGGGCTGCAAATCCCCGGCTCGGTCCTTGAGCCGCTCATAGACAAGCTCTACGAGGAGCTCGATGCCAAAGGCATACAATTTCATCCGCCCTGCTATCTCGCCGATGGGTGGCTCTGCCCGGACAAGGTTCCGATCATCGGCATACCCTTCTGCCTCGCACAGCCGCGGCTGAAACACATCGAACAGAAGATGATGTTCGAGGTCGAAGGCGGCGACGAAGAATCCTTTATGAGACTGCTCCGCCACGAGTGCGGCCATGCCATAAACTACGCCTACCAGCTCTACAGAAGAACACAGTGGCGTGAGCTTTTCGGTCCTTTCACGGCTACGTACTCGGATTTTTATTACTATCAACCCTACTCCAGGCGCTACGTCATACACCTGCGGTACAGCTATGCCCAGTCGCACCCGGACGAGGATTTTGCGGAGACATTCGCTGCCTGGCTCGCACCAAACAACTCATGGGGACAGAAGTACCACGGCTGGCCGGTTATCAAGAAACTCCAGTATGTCGATGGGCTCATGAAGAGAATCGGCAAATTAGCCCCGGTAGTCACCGCCCGAGAACGTCCACCGTGGTCGGCGGCACGGATGACCTCCACACTCGCCGCCTATTACGAGCGAAAACGCAAAGCCCTCGGAACCGAGTTTAAGGGGTTCTATGACAACAGTCTCAGCAAGCTTTTCAGTACAACAGAGGCCGACCCTTCGTCTCCCAAGGCCTCGAAATTACTCCGAGCGCACCGTCGCGAGCTCGTAAACAGTGTCACGAGATGGACAGGACATCGCAAATACGACATCCATCAGCTCGTCAACAACCTCGCTCGACGCTGCGACGCGCTTGGTCTGCGGGCCCCGACGGGCCAGACGGAAAGCATCATTGGAATGACCTCGCTGCTTACCACCATCGCAAGCAACACACTCAGCGCAGAAAGGAGACGCAGACATCGATGAGCAAAAAACTGAATGTCACAGTTCTGGTCGATGAAAATACAATCCCTGGTGAAGACCCTGAATTTACGGGCGCTGTCGAGACGGCCTCAACCGAATTTCATGTCATCCAGACACTGCGCGAGCTCGGGCACGAAGTGTCCATACTCGGGTTCGTCGATGATATCGGTAATATGGTCGGCACGCTCACTAAACGCAAGCCGGACATCGTTTTCAATCTCACCGAGCACTTAGGGGGAGACCGGCGACAGGACAAGAATATCGCCGCTCTGCTCGAAATGGTCGGCATTGCCTTCACGGGAACGGGCCCGGTCGGGCTAATGCTCTGCCGCGATAAAAGAGTCTGCAAGCAGCTGCTCTCGCTGCATAAGATACATGTTCCCGGCTTTGTCTGGCTGCCTCCGGGCCGAACTGTCCGCATTCCCAAAACGCTTCACTACCCACTGGTCGTAAAACCCGCCCTGGAAGACAGTTCCGAAGGTATCTCCAATGCCTCCTTAGTCTCAGATGAGGCCGCCCTCGCCGAGAGAGCCCAGTTCGTCCACGAGCGATGGGACCAGCCGGTTATTGCCGAAGAATATATCGAAGGTCGGGAACTCTACGTCAGCATACTCGGCAACAAACGCCTGACGGTATTTCCGGCTCGCGAATGCTTCTTCGAGTCCGATGCAAAAGACGGCCCGCTCCTGCTTACCTATCGCGTCAAATGGAATGAAGAGTATCGCGAGAAATGGAATATCAAATTCGGGTTTGCGGAGCTCGAAACGTCCGTTACCGACCATATCGAGCGGATCTGCAAGAAGGTGTATCGCGTTCTGCAGCTTCATGACTACGGACGAATTGACCTTCGTCTCACAGCCGATAACAAAATCTTTATCCTCGAGGCCAATCCCAACCCTGACATTGCATACGGTGAAGAGGTGGCCGAGGCCGCCCAACAAGCCGGCATCACCTACCGGAATCTCATCGACCGCATCCTCCGCCTTGCCCTCGCCCGATACAAATGACCGGCCGATCCCGATTCCTCGGCCCGATGAAAAACCTCTTTACTTCAGCGACTCCGCCAACGAGATAATCTTTGCGGCAACAACGGCCTTACTCGTCCGGCGAATCCGAAGCCAGTCGCCGCCGGCCGATTTTATCTCAACGCTCGTCTGTGCAGAGCCTATCGCAACAGGTGTATTGGCCACGACCATATCGAGTTTTTTCTCTTTCATCTTCCGCTCGGCGTTGGCCCTGACGTTACTGTCCTCCAAAGCAAACCCAATGACGAGCTGCCCTTTCTTTCTATGCGTTCCCGCCCATCTTAGAATATCGACGGTCGGCTTGAGCTTCAACGTCAGCATATTGGGCGTCTTCTTGATTTTGCGTCCTGGAGGTCGCGCAGGCGTATAATCCGCCACAGCCGCCGCCATAATAAGACAGTCGCACCGGCCAAAGTATCTCTTGACCGCCTCAAACATCTCTGCCGCTGTCTCGACGCACAGAGCTTTCGCGTCCGAAGGCGGGCGCAGGCCTGTCGGCGCCGTTATCAACGTCACCTTGTGCCGCCGCCGCAGCGCCGCACGCGCAAGCGCATAACCGGTCCTGCCGCTGCTTGCATTCGAGATGAAACGCACCGGGTCTATGTATTCACGTGTGCCGCCTGCTGTGATAAGGAAGTGCATTTTTTATGAAGGATTTACTTCTTCTTAGCTTTTATCTTCGAAGCAATTTTCCCTATTGCCTCTAAAATATCCTGCGGCTCCGACATCCTGCCGATTCCCTCCGCCCCGCACGCCAGGCGGCCCTGCTCAGGACCAATCACTTCAACTCCTATCTCCGCAAGCGACCTTAGATTCCACTGAACAGCCGGATTGGTCCACATCTTTTCGTTCATCGCAGGTGCAAACAGCATCGGCTTTTGCCAGCAGGCACAAAGTACCGCACTGAGCAAATCATCGCAAAGTCCGTTCGCCGTTTTGGCCATGATGTTCGCCGTCGCCGGCGCGACCACGACAATGTCCGCCCAATCCGCCAGGCTTACGTGCCCGATTTCATGTCCCTCCGGCGCCTCCCACATACTTGTATGAACACCCGAGCCGGTCACCGCCTCGAAGCTCTTTGCTCCCACTAAGTGACAGGCGCTCTCCGTCATTACCGTTTTTACGCGCGCACCGGCACAAACCAGCCTGCTCGCAAGGTCAACCGACTTATAGGCAGCAATGCCGCCGCTTACGCCAAGCAGGATGTTCACGTTGTCGAGTTTTGCCTTTCTTTTGGCCATCACGGCCCCCGTTATTATCCGGCCGGCTTGTTTATATCACTCTCATCATAGTCGATAGCTATCTTGTCCTGCTTGATTTCCTCTATGACTATCTCGAGCTGTGTCTTGCCCTGCGTGTTCTCTATCAAAGGCCGTGAACCCTGCATCAGCTCGGTCAGACGCTTCTGAGTCAGTGCCGTCAGCTTGAACCTGCCCCCGACCTTATCTACCAGTTCTATGCTCTTAAGCTCTTCTATCATTCTTACTACTCCGCTTCGTTACCAAGACTCTCTAAATACTCCTTGCGCTTCCGCGCACCGGTAATAATCTGTACAACCTCGTTTACCGCTTCGGCCAAATCATCGTTTATGACCATATGCTCGTAGTATTGCCAAGCGGCGGCAATCTCACTGCCCGCCTCGCCCAGCCGCCGCTGCGCGGACTTTTCGTTCTCCCTGCCTCTGTTCTTCATGCGCTCGGCAAGTTCGCGCTGCGTCGGAGCAAGTATAAATATCATCACCGCATCCGGATAAACGGCCTTCACCTGCCTGCCCCCCTGCACGTCGATTTCCATTATCGCCGCCTTGCCCGCCGACAGGGCCTGCTCAAGCTTGTCCTTCGGTGTCCCGTAAAGGCTGCCGAACACTTCGGCATATTCGAGAAACATCCCCTTCTCGATACGCTCGGCAAATTCATCTCTTGTTATGTACCAGTAGTCTCCGCCGTCGGCTTCGTTCGGCCCCTTCCTGCGGGTAGTGGCCGACACACTCAGATAAACATTGTCCAGATGCTTGAGGACCTCACGGCAAATCGTACCCTTGCCTACACCGCTCGGGCCGCTCACAACAACCGCAACACCTTTTGAAACCTCTTCTTCGCTCATTCGACAGTTTTTACTCGACGTTCTGAACCTGTTCCTTGATACGGTCTATCGCGCATTTAATATCAACCACCCAGTGCACAATGTCGGCATCGGCCGCCTTGCTCGCTACCGTGTTGGCCTCTCTCAACATCTCCTGAGATATGAAGTCCAGCTTACGCCCCGCCTGGCTGTTGCCCGCGAGGGCCCTGGCAAACTGCTCAAGATGAGAATCCAGCCGTGCTGTCTCCTCCGATATATCCGACCGATCGGCAAAAATCGCCACCTCCCTGGCAATCACTTCATCGTCGAGCTTCACCTTCGCGCCGGCCAGCAGCTCGTCAACACGTTTTTTCAACTTCCTGCCGTATTGCACAAGCCCCACTGTGCTGCGAGCGTGAATACGCGCAAGATTACGCTTTATCACCCGACAATGGCTCTGAAGGTCCGCGGCAAGAGCTGCACCCTCGGCGGCGCGCATTGCTTTGAGCCCCTTCAACGCCTCACGCGTTATCGCAAGGACCTTTCTCCTCACACGCTCGGCCGTCTTCTCGTCAGGTCGCGCAGGAACCAGAATCCCGGGAAGCGCCAGGAGACTACCCACATCAACCTCACAGGTCACGCCCTCCGCTGATATCCTGCCCAAACGTCTTACCAGCGACGCCAGCGCCTTCTCATCCAGATCATAAAAAACCTCGACCGGCAAGTCCTTTAACCGAAGCGTATAGCTCACCATACCGCGTGAAAGCTCCCTGCGAAGCACCTTGTCAATATCCTCCTCCAAAAAAGCCACCGGCTCGGGCAAACGAATATTCGCCTTGAAATAACGGTTGTTTACAGTCCTTATCTCAACTGCGTATGTCACGCCCGAAAGCACACCCTCGGCACTGCCATATCCGGTCATACTCTTTATCATAGCGGCAAAACTCTCACCAATTATCGCCTATGAAAATTGCACCGGCCCAAAAGCACTCCGGCGTTTGGAAGCACAATCACTCCACCATCGGCTCTGCAGGGCCGCTTTCTGTGACATTGACATCCGTCGTCTCTGCGGAAACCGGCGGAGCCGCACCACCACTTACTGAGGGCCTGTCCCACTTCGCCAGCGCCACCGCAAATACCAAAAAGCAGGTCACAAGCCCTATCGTAACCCACGTCAGAAAATCACCTGTCTTCGAGCCAAGAATATTGCTCGCCATCCCCCCGCCAAAAGCGCTGCTCAATCCCCCGCCTCTGCCCTTCTGAATCAAGACCACAAGAATCAACGCCAGCGCGCAGAATATAAACAGCCCGCGAACCAACAACACCAAAAACCCCGCCGCCAATACCGGAAGAACCGTCATATCTGTTCCCCTATATCCAACCCAAAAGCTCTGTCCTGTTTTGCCTTAAACTGTTATGCCGCCTGAATAATCGCTACGAAATCATCCACTTTCAAGCTCGCTCCTCCGACAAGAAACCCGTCCACGTCGCTCTGAGCCATAAGCTCTGCCGCATTGCCCGGCTTGACCGACCCGCCGTATTGGATGCAGGTCTCTTCTGCCAGCTTCGTACTGTACATATCCGCCAACAGGGCCCTTATCAACGCGTGCACCTCCTGTGCCTGCTCCGGCGTCGCAGTCAGCCCCGTACCTATCGCCCAGACCGGCTCGTACGCAATTGTCACCGCCGGCAGCTTCTCATCGCTTAATCCCTCAAGGCCCGCTTTTAGCTGCCGCATCACCACCTCCGCCGTTTGATCCGCCTTGCGCTGCTCAATCAGCTCACCAACGCACAATATCGGCAAAAGCCCCCCCGCGATGGCCGCCGCGACCTTTTTGTTTATCAGCTCATCCGTCTCACCGATGACGTGACGACGCTCCGAATGACCGCAAAGGGCATACGTACAGCCGACGTCCTTCAGCATCGCCGCACTTACCTCACCGGTAAACGCTCCTTTCTGCTCGAAATAAATATCCTGCGATCCCAAAGCCACCCTCGATGAACTAAGGGCTTTGCTCACCGGCTGTAAATAGACAAACGGAGGTATTACCGCAACATCAACCTTGTGGCCCGCAAGCTTCTCAGAACTTGAAACCACTCCCTCAGCCAGAGCCACACTACTGTGACTATCCGTGTTCATCTTCCAGTTGCCCGCCACAAACGGCTTTCTCATTATCCTGCGCTCCTGAATTTCATTCACAACTTCGCTGTTTCTCTCAAAGACCCTGCGACCAAATAACCTGCGCTACTCGAGCACCTCCGTCGCGCGCGGAAAGCTGCCCAACACCGAAAGCTGCAGACAATGCTTTCGGGTCTCATCAAGACCCCTCTTAACCTTCTCCTGCGTCCGATGCCCCAAGAAGTCCATAAAAAAGTAATACTCCCACTCTCTCTTCTTGCTCGGCCTCGACTCCAGATTCGTCAGGTTGATATCGAACCTCTTGAATACATCCAGCACGTCCGCCAAAGCACCGGCTTTGTGCGCCGTGCTGAACAGTATCGCCGTCTTGTCATCGCCCGTCGGCTTGGCGTCTTCCTTCGCCACCACCAGAAACCGTGTTACATTGTTCGCGATATCCTCGATATTCTCACAAACCACCCGCAGCCCATACAGCTCCGCCGCTATCTTCGAGCCGATCGCCGCCGACTTCGACTCACCTGCCGCCATCTGAGCTGCCTTTGCCGTTGAAGCGACCGGAATCGTCTTGGCCTCCTCAAATGTCGCGCTAAGCCAGGTCCGACACTGCGTAAAAACCTCCGGCTTGCTGTAAATCTTCTCTATCTCATCCAGCCGACAGTTCGCAAGCAAACTGTGATGTATCGCCATCAGCACTTCGCTGCACAACTTGACATCACTGTCAACAAGCGCATCAAGCGTCTCTATCACACCGCCGCCGGTTGTGTTCTCTATCGGTACAAGACCATAATCACAGTGTCCCCGGCTCACTTCGTCAAGCACGCTTCGAATATCCGCCAACGGCTCGTACTCGACGCTCTGACCGAACTTCCGTCTCGCCGCCGTATGACTGAAGCTTCCCTCCGGCCCCAAATAGCCGATCCGCAAAGAACGCTCCAGCACGAATGACCCGCTCATCAGCTCGCGCCATATCGCCATAAGACACCGATCCGGAAGCGGCCCCTTGTTCGTCTCCGTTATCTTCTCCAGTACCTCTTTCTCGCGGTCCGGCGAATACACCTGGCCGCCTGTCTTGTTCTTCAGCTTGCCTATCTCCACCACCACGCACGCGCGCGCGTTCAGCAGCTCGACAAGCTGGTGGTCAAGGTCATCAATTCTCTTGCGAAGCTCTTCAAGCGGCATAGGAAAACCTGACAACATACCAAAGCTAAAAGGATAAAATCCCCACGCTTCTCAAGACCATACCGACTTGAGATTCTCCGCAGCGAGGTCGGCCTTTCAGCTTCGTTTCGTACTTAAGTAACCCAACAATTTTTTCTAAAAGCAAATAAACATAACAAAAATTTGCACTTGCGTCAACGAATTTGCCCGGTTACATATGTTTTTTTGACCCCTTTAAAGGGCAAAATCATGGCTGACAAGACGCGATACACGATTTTCAGAACCAAATGGGGTTTCTTCGGCCTGGCAGCCAGCGAACATGGCCTGCTCAGAACTCACCTGCCGCTGCCCGACAGCAAAAAGGTCAAATCCCGCCTGCTCAAGGACCTGTCAGAGGCACGGCCCGACCAGAGTCTGCTCAAGCCCCTTCAAAAGCAAATCATTGCCTACTTCCGAGGCAAATTCGTTGATTTTGCCACCGCGCCGACCGACCTTGATGGGCTGCCCCCGTTCACCAGAGACGTCCTTGCCACCTGTCGAAAGACCCCGCCCGGCCACACACTCACCTACTCGCAACTCGCGGCAAAACTCGGCAAACCACGCGCCGCACGCGCCGTCGGAAACGCCCTTGCTAAAAACCCAATCCCGCTGATAATCCCCTGCCATCGCGTCCTGCGAACAGACGGCTCACTCGGCGGCTTCAGCGCCCCCGGCGGCACCAAAACAAAGCGAAAACTGCTCGACCTCGAAAGACAAGTGCAAGATGCGTGCAAAACAACCTGATCACGAAGCCGTTTGCTTATCCACTTGGCAGAATGACCTAATCTGGTAATATGTCTGCCTCGACAATCGTGTTTGGGTCTTGAGAGATTAAGGAGTACGAGATGAAGGTGACGGCGTTCAACGGCAGTGCGAGGAAGGACGGCAATACGGCGATTTTGTTAAGGGCGGCGCTGGCAGAATTAGAGAAAGAAGGGATTGAGACCGAATTGGTACAGCTTGCAGGGCAGAAGATTCGCGGCTGTCGCGCGTGCGGCCAGTGCTTCAAGAAGCAGGACAAACGCTGCGCATTCGACGACGACATCGCCAACGATTGCATCGAGAAGATGCTCGCCGCCGACGGTATCATTCTCGGCTCACCCACGTATTTCGCCGACATCAGCACCGAGACCAAGGCGCTTATTGACCGGGCCGGCTACGTTTCGCGGGCGAATGACGATATGCTCAAGCGCAAGGTCGGAGCTGCGGTGGTGGCTGTGCGTCGGGCCGGTTCGATTCACGCATTCGATACGATTAACCATTTCTTCCTGATTGGCCAGATGATTATCCCCGGCTCAACATACTGGAATGTTGGCATAGGCAGAGCCGCCGGCGATGTCGAGAGTGACGAGGAAGGATTGCAGACGATGCAGGACCTCGGCCACAACATGGCCTGGCTGCTAAAAAAGATAAACGCATAAGAAAGCTTTAAAAGATGTCCTAAGCGGCGCTTTAGATATCTTCACGGTCGTCATCTGCCGGCCGCCGCGAGACGCCGGTGATCTGACAGGACGATACGAACATCAGGAAACCAAGGGTAATCAGCGAAACTCTCATTGTCTGGGACTGCCTTCTGTAAAACTATGAATGAGCAGGACTTGCGATTGAATGGCTGTTACTCGAGGTGCACAACGTTTGTCTTCTTGTCGGCTTCGAGCGAGGCCTTTTTGACGACATCGTAGAGGTCGCGGGGGTAGGGGACCTTTTCGAAGGTGAATTCGGGGTCGGATTTGTCGGTGGTGGTCAGGACGATTGTGCCGACGCCGACGATGCAGTCGAGGATGGAACGTCTCATTTTCAGGTCGATAACGCGGAACATGTCGAGATTGTCGATTCGGCGGTCGAGGATTCCCCGGCTGAACTCGATTCGGTCGGCGGTGACCTCGTAATACATCATTTTGAGGTTTACGGCCTTGTAGAGCAGGACAAGGCCGACGAGGATGCATAGGGCTAAGCCCAGTAGGAAGCGGTAGTTAGCAGCGATGGCTGCGTGGGCGGCGGAGAGGTGGAGCCAAGAGATATCCTCGATGTGGTAGCGCATGAGAAAAGCGCCTAAGGCGAGTATTAGCAAGGCCTTAAGGGCGGCGGGGGCCATTGCCCAAAAGGAGGGGCTTGCGGCAAAGAGGATGTCTTCATTTGGCTGGTCGTCACGGGTTTCAGGGTCGATATCAGCGTCGGGGTCTCGGCCGGTTTTAATGGCTTTTGCGCGTTGGGGGTTGAGGTATTCGTTGCAGTAACGGCACTTAATTGCTTGTGCCATAATGGTTTCGGCACAGAATGGGCACTGTTTTGTTTTGCTTGTCAGCAGCTCCATAGGGTATATATCGGAAAGAAAAGGCGGATTGGAACACGGTTTTTAGGGAGTAGGGCGGGCAGTGGGGGGGGGTTAAACTGGGCCCCGCACCACAATGGGTGCAGGGTCTGCGCTCGGCTTGTGGCCGAGCTTGAAAAATTGGGTTCGTTTTGGGTTTGAATTGGGTTTGTTTTTTCGTAGCGGGCTGAAAACGGGGGTAGATTGGGTTTGTTTGGGTTTGCTTTGGGTTTGCTTTGGGTTTGCTTTTCACCGTTCGGAGGGGTGAATATTTTTCGTAAATCCTCTTCAGGTATAGAGTTAGGTTTATTGTGGGCCTTGTGAAAATTGGGTTTGTTTTGCATAAAAAGGTGTAAATTACCAGCAAGTTAAGTTGGGCAATATAGGCGGTTTGTTTTTTAGACACAGATTTACACAGATTAACACTGATTTTTGAAAAAGTTTAAGGGCTGAGAAACAAAATATAACATCTTGTAAATGCGTGGTCATCTCAAAATCCTTGTGTTTGTAATTTAGTATCAAGCTTTCATATGTTAGGTGGGTATTATACAACATGGGAAGTTAGATGTCAAGTAAAAAATAGTCGCTGGTCGCTGGTCTCTCGTCGCTAACTCACCTTGGGGGGCGGACAAAGACACGAAGTAACAAAAAAAGGTTCGAACCACGGATTGACACGGATTATCACGGATTAAAGATAGATTATAGCCACAGAGATCACAGAGACCACAGAGAGGTTTTTTTCTTGGACGCAGATTAACACAGATTAACTCAGATTTTTTGTTAGGCGCAGAGGGGCATAAAGATTCAGTCAGCAGGTGTCCTCGACGGACGTTCCTTTCAGAGCGAGCTCTATCGGAACGTCTCGGCTTCGTCCACATGAGCTTCGCTCATAATATGAGCCGACTGAATAATTGTTGGCCGGGGTTGTGCTCTCAGCTAAGGGACTGCTCGACGCGAGCGTCTGTGCGGCCCTTTTGCTTCGATCACGGAAGCGTGCGCTTCCATTTGGGACCGGCTGAACGAAGTCTCGAAGGCACGAAGTAACAAAAAAAGTTCTAACCACGGATTTGCACGGATTTTTTACCGCCGAGAACGCAGAGAGCACAGAGAATTTATAGACACAGATTAACGCCGATGGCCGCAGATTCTTCAGATTGGCTTTGTGTTCTCGGGATGCACTGCTTGCCAAGCAAGCTTGTCCGCAGTGCCTTGCCTCGTCCACTGAAACGCTTTGCGTTTCTCCTTTGGAGCCAATCTGTCCTATGGGTGGCTGAATGGAGTCGCGCGGAGGGGCCGGGAGCGGGGAA
>JAUVYV010000102.1 GCA_030602885.1 Phycisphaerales bacterium | reverse complement strand
GGAGATACCAGTTGTGGCAGTGGCAGGTTTGGAAGCCACACCACCAGATGAAGGCGAGGAAGCGTTTGTCCTCACCGTTTAGAATTTGGGGTGGCAGTTTCCAGATCCAGGCGGGCATACGGTAGCGTTTGTGGTTGTTGGCCATAGCAGCATCCTTTCTGCGATAGAGAATTTTGATTGTTGGGTGACGCGGTGGAGTGCCGATGTAATAGGCACCCCCAGTAGCGACACAAGGCTTGGGCCGGCCCGGGTAGAGCCGGCCTTTTTTTTTGTGGTTGAGTCATAGGCGGAGCTCGCAGATATCGAACAGGGAATTTTTATTTAAAGCGTGTGGTGCGAAGCGCCGATGGAAGTGTCGACTCCATTTGAGTACCCCTTTTCTGATGGATGGGTTGGCCGGCGCTGGTGTGTAACCAGATAGCCGGCCTTTTTTCGTCGTTGACTTCGGGTTATGAGTTGGTATACTCATGGTAACTCCATATTTTGCCGATGACCAGATTTTGCCCTCTCTTTCTCGTGGTCATCGGCTTTTTTTTGCAACGAACCATAGGGGTCAGGTTAAGCGTGTGCCGGCAGGCTGTCAATTGCTTTATCCTGGTCTACCTGGTCGGGGTGAGTGTAGATCTGAGTTGAGGATATCCTTTTGTGACCGAGGAGCTCCTGGACGATGCGCATGGATGTCACTCGCATGAGCCTGGTCGCGAATGTGTGGCGCAGCATGTGAGGGTGGATATGGCGGTGACATGCTTTCAGACCTGTTTTGGCTATAATCCTTCGAACGTGCTGCGGGCTCAGTTTTTCCTTGCACTTCGAAGAGTAGAATGCGCGGGCGACGTGGGGGCGGTCGTCGGGCTTCCAGATGAAAAGCCAGCAGGCCGTAATAGCGGAGCGTAAGTGCTCGGTGACTTTGACGGTGCGCTCGCGATGTCCCTTGGCGATCTCGCTGCGGACGAGGATGGCGGAGACGGGCTGGTCTTCGATGACCAGGTCGCAGATCATGAGCTGGAGGACCTCGCCGATCCGGAGGCCGGCATCGAGCATGAGCAGCGCGACGAGGCGGTTGCGAATGGCAGCGCGTTGCGACTGGTCGGTTTTGTTGTGTTCGACGAGCTCCTCGAGGAGAGCAAGGCACTCCTCGGGCGTCAGGGTTTTTGGGGTGTTTGTGGACATAATTTACTCCTTTCGTATCCAGTAGCAAAAATAGGCTATTAAGAATCCCATGAACAGGCCGAGGCCGTAGGCCAGCAAAAATACGAATTTGACGGACATAATTTACTTCTTTCTGCGTGGGTAGCAATAGCGGCCGATGAGAAAGCCGAGGACGAGGCCTACCGCGTAGGCCAACAGGATGGCGACTTTTACAGGCATGTGGAGCACCTCACAGATATTTTGTGATCTCAAGGTGAGGCCAGGTGTAGTCTGGGGACTTTTTGAGCTCGGCGGCGATGGGTTCGGCTGGCCTGGCGAAGTCCAGGATCGCGGCGGCCTCGTCTGGGTTGGAGGGGACGAGGAACAAGACGGTGGTGAGCGATTTGTGTTTGGTGTGCATGTCCATGATTTGAGCCTTTCGTAAAAGGAACATTAACGACTGTGAGTATATCGGCTAAAAGAACGTTGTGTCAATAGGAAAAGGAACTTTTTTTTTGGAACGTGAATTTTGGCGGGGTGACAGAATGTGTCGCCGTCGGGTTCGCTTTTGGGGCAAAGAGAACATTGGGGTGGAAAAACGCGTGAGAGGCCGGATTGGGTCATATGGGGTATAAGACGGACCGGCACCCTGTGAAAAGAGGTTGTGGGTTGTGGTAGGGGTCAAGGAATCGAATGTGGGTGAGGTCGGTGTGGGAAAAAAGTCAAGTTTTGGTGTGGGATGCCGATAGAGAAGTGAATGGCATTGTACCATCGCTGGATCTCCTAAAGTTCGAGTGGGTGGGCCGCGCCCGAGGAGGGGGCGGCCCGCCAGTTTTTTAGCGCATGTGTCGGCTGGGGGTGTGGGAAGCATCTGGGAGCTCGCAGACCTGCCCTCAGCCGATTTTACAGTCGAGGCAGGGTGGGGAATCATCGGTAAGTTCGACAGAGATTTCGGAGATTGCTGCCATTAGCTCAAGGAAGTTGGGCACGTGGCCAGCCGCCATATTTTTGAACAGTCGGTCGAGGTCACCGGCCTCTTCGAAGGGGGCGATTGGGCGCAGTTCGCAGGAGGGTTTTTGCATAGCGATTAGCCTGTCTAAAAATTAGCTCCAGGAGACGGAGACCATATACGAACAGAGAAGCCGAGGTCGCGGAGCTGCTTAACACGACGGCGCTCATAACGGCCAGGACGAGGAGGAAGCCAAAAACGGACGGGCGCGATATCACCAGGCATACGAGCAAAGAGATATCGAACAGGAAGCTGGATAGAATCGCTGAAACGACTAAGCGACTTTTTCAAGACATCATCGAGCATAATCAAACCCTTTCCAAAAGAAACATTTTCCCCGCCTCGCAGAGAGTGGGCGGGGAAAATTGGTCGTGGTAGAAGTCTCTTGTCTGGGCCTGACTTCTGGCAAATATAGTGACAGGGTGTTCGTGTACCCTGGCACGGATTTGCTCAGGCCTGGACCACCTTGTGTTTGTTGGGTTTTGAGTGATTGGTTCGATGGGTGATATCGCACTGTCGAGAAAGCGGAATTCATCGAGGCGGTTGACAGAGCTCGTCGTTTGCTCTGGCAGAGGTTCGTGAATCCGCTTTGCGCCTGTTAGTGATCTAGTACAGGGGAAGTACGAGAGTACTTCGACAGTGCGATGGGATTGGTTCGGGTGCGGCCGTGGTCGGCAGACTACCACGGCCGATTCCGGCCACGGTCTTCGGACTACCGTGGCCGATCCCCCCCGCGGTCGGCAGACTACCGCGGGAAATCGTGGGGCAAATGTGACGGGCAAATAGGATGAAATTAGTCCCGTCCTCGACGGGCTCCTTGCTCGAGCACTGCCCGTTCACAAG
>JAUVYV010000114.1 GCA_030602885.1 Phycisphaerales bacterium | reverse complement strand
AGCCAGGGGTACATTCAGGGCTGTATCGAAAAATGCTGGCCGCAAATTCAAGAGCAAATGCGATGAAGACAACCCCAAAAACGCTGAATGTCACTGAGTGCCATCAGCTGCTGGATGTGCTGCTGCAGAAGGAAGGCACAGAAAAGAAGTTTCACAAAGGGATCCGAAACTACGCAATGGCCGTGCTGATGCTCGATGCGGGCCTGCGAGTCGGCGAAGTAGTTCAGCTGAGAGTTCACGACCTTTACCAATACGGGAAACCGGTCCTCAGTTTGGTGGTGCGTGCCGAAATTGCAAAAACCAAGACCGAGCGTACTATCCCGCTTTCGGAACGGCTTTACAATGCCATCACTATGTTGGCTGAGAAATCCTGGGACTATCGTGACCTGCTTGGTTCCACCGACCCGACCTGCGAGACGATTCCAGCCTGGGTACTCACAACCCGCCAGGTCGAACGGATCGTCCGCAAGGCTGCGATGAAATCAATCGGCCGGCCGGTCCATCCGCACATGCTACGCCACACATTCGGAACACGCATTGAAAGAGCAGCTGGTATCCGTACCGCCCAAGAATTACTGGGCCATGAGAACGTGGCCAGCACGCAGATCTACACGCACCCCAACGAGGACGACAAGAAAAGAGCGATCGACCAGCTGGGCCAGGGCGAAATCGAGACGGGACTGCCGCCGATGGGATCATCTACCTAGCGCAGCATCCCGAATCACCCGAATACACGGACTACAGATAGGGACATGTGATAACTCGTCAGTTCGATGGACCTCTCCACAAGCAAGGCACGGAGCCTGCGGTACCATAGGCGTGCGCGTAGCACCCGGACCGACAGGCTCCGCATCGAGGGCTTCTTCTGGCGGCTGCATAGAACGCCAGGCCTGCAGCCAGGCTGCAGTCGTCCGGGCAGTCGCTCCCTGCTCTACGGCATTTCGCACAAGAAAGTCACGGTAAGGGTCGTCAGTGACAAGGGCAAGGTTCGACGCCGCCGAAACCGATATCCAGCCGGCGTGGACCGCATCGAGTACATCAACCGGCCACTCGAGCAGCATCAGCTGTGCGTTCACCCAGTGTGTAGTTCTGTGCATGGCTTTGGCTAAAGCCTGCACATCCATAATGTTTTTGGTGAGCACATCCTTTATGCCGCCGGCGAGCTCAACCGGTGACAAGTCCAGCCGAAAGAGATTCTCTGCAAAACTCACTTCAACTCCATCAGCTGCAGCAGCTTCGCGGACACAGCACGGAACCTCCGATAGGTTAAGTCGTTTAGCTGCAGCAAGCCTACGGTGACCCGCGATAAGATGAAAAATGTCACCCTCAGGAGCAACCACCAGAGGTACAATAATACCAATCCGACGAATCGACGCTGCGAGGTCGTCAAGAGCTTCATCGTCAACCTCGAGCCTTAACGCGTGAGCGCCCACGTTTATTTTTTCGACCGAGATTTGCTTTACCTCTGCCATGTGCAGCTCCCTTCTGTTCGAATTTCGTGACCTTAATAAACTCCGAATCCTCATCACCGACAAACACCAGGTAGTCCCCTGCCTTTATTTCCTGACGCTGAGCCAACAGGTACGGAACCACCACCACCAGCGAATGATGCTGCCGATGGACCCTCTGAATATACGTATCGTAGGTCTTTTGCGGCATCGGCGTCTCCCTGTTTAGTCATGATTATCAGGTAAGAGGCAGCCCTTGTCCAGGAAAAAAGTGTAATTATTCTGCTGTTTTTTAACACTATCTTGCTACATATATGACACTATCTTGCTGTTTTTTAGCACTATTCTGCCTAAGTGCGCGCTTTTTTGTCTAAAATGAACATTGCGCTTGACAGATTTCAAGATTCGTTATAATCGGCGCTTTCAAGCCGGGAAAGCAAAAAAACCCCCGCCAAAGATGAAACATCCACAAAGATTAAAAGGCGGTTAGCCTGATCAGGACTCCAGTTATTTGCCGACTGTTTGCGCAGCGAGCTACTACCAGCAAGCTAAGCAAGCAAACAGGCGTGTCTGCAAACAAATCGAGCGCGAATATTTTTCGTTTTTTTCGTCAGACCTCAATAACGGCAACCCCCAAAGCATCAAACTCGTCAAGCAAGTCGCTGTCAGCTTCACGGCAAACAACAACCGGCCAGACCTCACCATCTACCCTGTACTCCTGGACGAACAGTCTTTGGTAAGAGAGGACCTGCCCAAGTGCGAGCATCGAGCCGAAAGGTTTAACTTCGACAACCCAGTACCCGCCACCAACATGAGCAACGGCGTCGATCCGCTTTCTGCTAACGCCCGCAGCAATTCTGGCGATAAGTTCACCGGCTGCCGGCTCAACAACAATGCCTTTTCCAACGTGGACATCATACCACACCTCTTTAATCGGTGTCACCGGTGACATCAAATACTCAGACCAGACCTCGGTATCTTCGGCGAGCATGTGCGGATAGCTCGGCATGACTATCGGCTTCTGGCTGGGCCCGAGATCAACCAATCCGGCACCTCCG
>JAUVYV010000095.1 GCA_030602885.1 Phycisphaerales bacterium | reverse complement strand
GGAGTTTATCCATAGTGTACTAGCACACGATGAGACGATTGCTGTCGGGACCGTCGTCTCTTACGATTTGCCGGTGAATCCCCTGTCGCACACCTTGATCACGTTGAAGTATGCTCAGAACAAGGCTAACGACAAGCTGCTGTTTTCAAACGTGCTCGCGATAATTTCGAAGATCGAAGTGCTCTACAAAGGCTCTGCCGTTTTCTCGATGAGCGGACTCGATGCTTATGCCTGTGGAATTTTGGTCAATGGTTTCGAGTCGTGGAGTATGAACGAAGATGGTAACGACGACGATGAACGAGCAATAACTATCCTTGTTTCACATACGCGGACACTGTATTCGCCCCAGGAGTGTTATCCGCGGACTACGCGCGGGGAGCTCATCCTGCAGATTACATACGCCGCGGCGTTTACGGATATCGATACCACGTTCGCGCAGATAGAGACGGTCGAGATTCCAAATGCAGCCCCTGAGCAGTTCATCAAGATGACAACTTTATCACGGACGCCAACGGCGGCTGGACAACTCGATATCGAGCTACCGATTGGCAACGAGATATCGGAGCTGGTGTTATGGGGCGAAACGATACCAGCAGCGAACGCTGACACAGCGACGATCGACAAAATGGAGATTCTGGTCGATAACATCAATCGCTTTTACTCGGAGGCGAACATCGAGACGATTCACAACATGGCCGGCAGAATGTTCGCAGCGCCCGGGTACCACGGATATCACGTTCACCGGCTTGCAGCTGCAGCGTTCGCACAGTGGGATGACACCACACCGGTGATTCCTGCGGACCATGTGATATCAAATCATTTGCATCTGCCGTTTGACATCTTTCGGGATGGTCAATTTGCCCTGCAGACTTTAGGAAAGTCCGATGTGATAGTTCGCATCGATGCGGGCGATACCGGGGCCATCCGTGTGATTCCTGTTGAAATTGTCAAGAGCATAGGGAGTGTTTGAGATGGTCCAGAGACTTATTACCTGTGCAGCCCTGGTCGTCATCATCTTGGCACAGGGCTGCACAATCCATTTTAAGAGTAAAGAGACAGAGCTCGATGTGGAGCGGCAGCGGGTAAAAAAGAATACCAAGTACGAGCTAGAAAAGATCGTATTGCTCGATGGCGAAGCTGGTAAGTAAAAATCAGCGTATTCGAACAGGTGTCACTTACCCAAAATCAGTCTACTCGCGGGTAGTGGCGTTAGAGCTGCACCTGGCGGCGGGCATGGGGAACGATGACTATTGCTACACACCGCAGCTGGGGAACAGTCTGATATTGTATAGCATAGATGTCTGGGCCTACTGTGCTGTACATGGAATTGCCATCGGTGGATTCTTTTACCTGAACTTTGGTACGGGCATACCACCGAGCGGCGATTATCTTGCTACTCAGTGGAATAATATCATTCCTTTGAGCTGCGGGCTAAAGCCTGGGTTCAGGTGGTTTCATTGTGATGCGTTTCACCGGCGGTTTACGATGGCAAAATTCTTTGAGACGAATGAGCTGCGGTTTGGTGTTGCTATCGAGAACGGGTATAACCAGGCCTGGGAAGCGACTGTTGCTTTTGAGATTTCGGAGGGCTGACAGATGGATATTCGAGATTGGCCTAACGGCGGAATCATGCAGCTGCCGGACTGCTGCTTCGGTAGAAGATGGCCGGTCGTGTTTGGTGGGGTTATAACAGCCCCCACCTCTACGGTTTATTACATTAGCGAATTGGCATTGCCTGAGCGATGCGTTTTGTGGGAATTGGGGGTTGGCTCTGAGGGGGTAACAACAAAACTCCGGATGCTGACAAATTACTCATTTAAGGTTGGCGACCAGCTGCCGGCAACGGCGGCGGAGTTTGTGGCGATGGAAGATATGTTCCCTGGCTGTGATGAGGTTTTAAACGGTGCAAGGATTATGCGTGATGGGGTGGTACTGCGGCGGCTCCGTGTGCCTATTGCATCGGCTGGCAGACGGGTTGTGTTGCGAGTAGGTGTACCTGGCGACGAAAATACGTTCTTTGTAGTTGGCCTGGTCTTTAGCTCATTTCCGACGGAGGTGCCTGATTGGCTCAGCTTGGAAAAGGCCAGCTACCCATAGTGATGCCGAGCTATCCGCATATGCTCAGCGAAGATACCGATATCTGGTCTGAGTATCTGAAGGCTCCGGTCGCTCCGATCAAAGAGGTCTGGTACGATGTCCACGTGGGGAAACCGGTCGCGGGTATGGCAGAGGGTGACGAGCTCGGGCGTCGTATCGCTGCGGGCGTTACTCGTAAGCGGATTGATGTTGTCTGTCGCGTTGGGGGTGGTTTTTGGGTTGTGGAGATTAAACCACTTGGTTCAATGCTGGCACTGGGGCAAGCACTTTCTTACACAAGGCTTTTTATAGTAGAGTATCGACCACCAGGGGAAGTCTGGCCGGTTGTCGTCTGTAATTCCGTCGATGAAGATTTGGTTGATGACTTCGAGGATGCCGGCGTTGCTGTGATTACCGTCTGACGAAAAAAATCAAAATCGCTCGCGCTCAATTTATTTACAGACATGCCTGATTGCTGGCTTAGCTCGTTGGTTTTAACACGCTGCGCAATCAGTCAGTAAATAACTGGAGGAAAGGTGAGGCTAACCGCCTCGCTGTCGCTTGCTCAGATCCCATTAGCTAATAAGACCTATGCTAGCCCTGGCTTGAACAGCGCCTTTATTGCAAATATTTGAATTTGTCAAGAAAAATTCTTTGTATGTGCTGTAAATGCGCGCACTTACGGTGGTAACAAGGTAGCGCAACTATTCCGGAGACCAGGATTTGCGCCCAGTCCTAATAACTTAATGTCCAAACGCACTTTTTCTTCTGGACGGGGGCTACCCCATACTTGATAATCATGAGTATCAAGATGGAGAATAAAAATGCCGAGTCTTGAAGGTATCAACGTAAAACGCACACAAAGACAGCACTCGTCTATAATTGTGGTTATCCCCAAAGTGGTGAGAGTCGCTCTCGGGATCAAAGCGGGGGATTACGTGGTCTTTAGTTCGCATCCAGGAGACAACGCTGTTGAGTTCACAAAGTTTGTTCCGAAAGGCAAAAATCATGGCAGAGATAAAGCAAATTCCAGTCGAGAAGATCAAACTGGGTGAGCATGCGCAGAGGATGGAGATCGAGAATGAGGACCTGGACGAGCTCGCTGCGTCTATCCGTAGAATTGGTATTATTGTGCCTCTGTTGGTGCGTCCTGAGGGCGATTTGTTTGTTATTATTGCTGGTCACCGGCGGTTTGCGGCGGCTATGCGTGTGGGTTGCTCTGAG
>JAUVYV010000083.1 GCA_030602885.1 Phycisphaerales bacterium | reverse complement strand
TTTTGATGTCAATACGTTTTTTGACGTTATCGCCCATCGCCGCGATTCCCAGGATACTAACAATGAGGGGGATGATTCCTATCGGGTTGAATACGCCGGTCTGCGACCACAGAACGAGCTTGTCGAAGAAAAGGGCTTTGAGCTCATCCTGGCGGTCCAGACTTTTGAATCGGATCTCGGCAGTAGCCAGGTATTGTTCAACCTCGATGACGAGCTCGTCCCTGGTAATATTTCGTGTGGGGTCCATCAATGACTGAACTTTCGATTCGCACGATAGACCCCACACAAGGAGGAATATGCAAATAAAAGCAGCGATTACCTGTATGCGCTCACGCTTCATGAATGTAAGTATTTTTTTCATGGCCGTAGGTACCTTTCTACCCATTGGGCGAGAAGTTGAACAATTTTTGCGAGGAGGTTTTGAGCTTCCTCTAACTGATTCTGTTCGACAAGGTCGGCGGCCTTGTCGAGCATGTCGGCGATTTCCTTAGTGTCGGTGCGCACAAGTTACCCTGGTAATTGGTTAAAGAGTTCTACTAATTCGGGTTTGAGATGCAGGTAATTAGCCTTGAGCTCAGCGGTCTGCTCGGTTGTGAGTGTGATGTGACCTACAGCACCATCGGAGGCGGTCATTACGATGGATCGCATGGTCTTTGCCGTGACCTCGATGTTTTCGAGGACGATGGCCGCCTGGTCGAGCTGTTCTTTGGTTAGTGACATTATGGTACCCTTTCAATGCTGAGATAATTCATCTCGTTATAGTAGTCGAGTTGTTGGGTGCTCCCGGAATACTGGACGGTCCACAGTTCGATCCAGTCACCCACCCCCGCGTAATACAGGAAGGACGTTGCACAACCGACGTAGTCGTTTCGGCTGGTGTGTGCGCTGGTCAAGCACTTTGTGTCGTTGTTGATTTTGACGGCGGCAAGGATTTTCTCGCCGGCGGGGATCCCTGGCCGGTAGCCGATGCCAAAACTGATTTGATAGTAGCCGGCCTTGCCTGGGCCGAGCCGGAAGTTTACGGAGTCCCATTCATTTTTGGTGTCGAACACCACAGTATTGAGCGCCACTTTAGTCCAAACGCCCGAAGCGATATCTGTTGTCGTGCCGGTGCGCTTAGCGAAGAACCGGCTGCCGCGTATTGCGGCGATGACCTTTTCAACTATGATGTCGATGAACCACTGCATTTGTCACCGCCTATGGTGTCACGAAGAAACATCGAGCGAAAGTATCGGGCCCCAGGGTTCCCATTGTTTTTTCCAACTGATGCGCAGGTCTGCGCTCGGGCCGTTGTATTCGAGTAAAACCCGATCGGGGTTGGCCCCGATTCCCGGCACAGTCAACAACAGGGTCCAGGCATCTTGCCACGCGGAGGCGGAGATTGCTTTGGGTACATCATCCGCCTCGAGAAGCCAGAGCTCATCCGCCGGCTTTACCGACTGGTCCATTGCGAATCGGAACGTCACCCATACGTTCAAGTGGTCAACGTCAAATTCGTGCTGGATGATCGCCTTCGCAGCATACGGCCAGGGCAAATAGTCATAAGGCATTTTTAATTTGGCCTTACAGGGTATTACGGCACGTGCACGGTAGTCGAGACTACTGGAGATCCAGTCGCGGTGCCGCCCAAAGTGTAAGTGCCGACTGGGCTGGCTTGCGTTAGAGTCCAGAAGTCCGCGCCGGGCGTACCCAAAACGGCACTGATGTTCCAGGTGTCGACACCATCCCACCAGATGTAGTAACCAGGGGTCACGCGCTTGTAGAAGACCTTGCCGTTAAACGCACCGCCGAGGACATAGTTGCACTGACAATCAGGGACCGGGGCCGGGTCGCATTCGCAGCCGTACTTGTCCAGGTAGCCGCCGACGACAAATGACGGTGCATAGAACTTGTTGCTGGCCCTGCCGTCTTTACGAATGATACACGCCCTGGCCCAAACCTTCTGGCCCAGGGTAAGTGTAAACGGCGCTGCTATTGTCTGCGGTGAAGATGGCGGGCTTGCATCTACTCCAGCAATAGACGAAGCGATGCGCCAGGGACCGCCGAAGAAAGTACGGGTTGCAAGTTGCGGCCGTCCCATCTCGATGAGCAGATACCCACCTGTCTCGCTGGCCCAGCCCTTCGTGTTGTCGAATGCGACAGACAAGAGCTGAGTTCCATTGTCCCCTGAGATGGCAAGCGTGATATCGGCTTCCGGCAGTGCTTGTATTGCCGGCCCGGGCTCCACGATAGCGCCACTGGCGGCGAACAGGGAGCAATTACTCCTGATGAAGTGGTTAAAGCCCGTGAGGTGGATTGTCTGACCGAGGCGATTTTTCATCGCAACGGCAGCGGCGTAGGAGTTCCACGCGCCTCTTTCCACGTCACTCATCGCGTCTGAGTGCCAGTACTCGGCGAGGAGCTGCAACCTGACGCGGGCTTCCTGTTGACGGTCACTGCGGGGATTCACCGGCTTGGTTCGGGGACGGGCATAGTTTCCGAACCTGTTACGTGCGTACACTACGCCGGCAACACTTCCTGATAGCGCGATGATACCACCGCCATACAATGCGAGTGCCATAGTGACTTCTCCTTTCTGAAAAAGCCGGCGGTGCACTCGCCGACTAACAAAGATCTGAGCAGCGGCCAACGTAGACCGCCTTTTTAGAAAATATCAGTTTGGCCTGGTCAAGTCAAGAAAAAAACCTTCGAGGATGGGCGGTGCTGCGTTAACTGAGCGCTGCCTATGGTTTAGCACACCCCTTTTTTTAGCTGCGACCCCATTCCTGGTCGTAAATAAAGAGACACTTCGAGTTGATTGTGTGGCTTGCGAGAAAACACATCATCCTATCGTCCCCGATATCATCGAGCTCGTGCATGGCGTCAACGTCCGGCAGCCAGTTCTGCTGCCAGGCAAGCAACCAGGGGACAAACGCATCTGTGCATCGTTCTTCAGCCATTTTAGATATAGAACCTGTCTAACCAGATGAGGTACCAGAAAAAAAGCGATACCAGGACGATTGTCACTGTCTGTACCCACCAGACGAATTTTTGTTTGTCGATTTTCATAAGCGATATCCTTTACGGTCCCGGCCAGTGCACTATGGCACTGCCTTGAATCGATCCGATCTCGATTCCGCACGACTCGTACTCGTTAGTAAAGTTTTTCTCGCATGGGTCGGCGGTGTCCGTGAAAAAAAACCACTCCGGGGGCGCCTCCGGGCTGGTGACGAGCAAGATAGAGTCAGCCGCCTGCAGCAGCAGGGTCATCAAGTAAAGGCTGTCGACATATTCCCACAAGCACGCCAGGACGGGATTCTGTTCGAACCACCATTTTGCGTTCGGGGGATCATAGGGGCACGCGGCACACTTTACAAGATTTTTGAACTCGACTGGAACGAACTTCGGCGTTACGCCTGCCGGCCAGAGTATGCCGTCACAATGGCCGCAAGTATCGCCTGGTGGTGATGGTGGTGGTGTTGGCGTTCCCATTGACCCATTATAGCATATTTCGGGACGTGTGGGGCTGGTCGAGAATCGTTTTGAGGGTAGTCTGATGCCCGTCTGAGGCATTGCGTCCACTGGCGCCCGTGTCTTGCTCGTAGAATCGTATGATACGAGGGTCTGATGTGCTTGTCGGGTGTCGGTCGGCTGGCCGGCCCTCGAAGGCCGGCTTTCGGTCGGCCTACCGACCGATTTGAGGAAGTCTCTCTCAAATCAGGCTCGCAAATCAAGTGCCGGCGTGCTGGCACGGTTTTGCCCTGAGGTGGGGTTCCTTCGCTAGTATTATTATTCTCTCTTAGAGAACTTAGTATGGGTGCAAGAATGTGCACCCCTCAGTGACACTTTTTTTGGCGTCTGGCGATGGCCTGCATCGCCTGGTAGTAGGTCTTGCTGATGAAGGGAACCCGTTTAAGATTCATCATTGCTGCGAACCAGGCCTCGCGGTCTTTGAGCGCCCGGGGATACAGGGTTCGGAGGTGATTGTTGGGCTGGCCGATGCTGATGAGTTTTAGTCGTTTGAGCTTTTGGATTCGGTACTGGACGGTTCGGCGTGAACAGTGGAATTTGAGTTGAAGCCACCAGTTGTGGCAGTGACAGGTTTGAAAGCCACTCCACCAGATGAACGAGAGGAATTGCTTGTCATTACCGTTAAGGATTTTTGGGGGGATGGCCCAGATCCAGGCCGGCATCCGATAATGCTTGTAGTTCTTGCTCATCTGTAACTCCTTTTACCTGAAAGAGTTTTTTATTTGAGCTTGACCTACAGGAATGCCGATGTATAGTGCATCCTTGTAGTGTCCAAAGCTTTCGGGCCGGCTTCTGAAGAGTCGGCCTTGTTTT
>JAUVYV010000098.1 GCA_030602885.1 Phycisphaerales bacterium | reverse complement strand
TGAAACTTTTTCTGCAACCTCCAATTCCAAAGAAAGCATGTGTCCGGACCGAATGAGTACAGGTAGCCGAGGAAGTCTTTTTCGCTGTTGTTTAGAAGTCTAAATTCTTGACTTCGAATCCAATAAGGCAATCGATGCTTTGTCCTTCGTTCGGCCATAACCGCAGCTCCGTCGACGGTTTGATTTTACTCTTTTTGGTTCAGTGCTCCAATGGCTTTCTGCCGGTCTACAGAGTTCGGGTGGGTGTAGATCTGGGTCGAGCTGAGGTTCTGGTGACCGAGCAGCTCCTGGACGACTCGCATAGATGTTTTATCCATCAGCCTGGTTGCAAAGGTGTGACGTAAAAGGTGAGGGTGGATCTCGCGACCGATCGACAGTGCACTTGCGGAGGCGATGATTCGCCGGACCTGGCGTGTGCTGATCGGGCGATGGCAAGTTCTTGAGTAGAAAGCGTAGAGTGGTTTCAGGTGGAATTGATTATTCCACCATTGACGCTGCATAATAGTAATCGCAGCGTCCAGGCGAATCGAGAGTGAGATGGTGCGTTCGTGTTTGTTCTTTGCCTGGTCTTTGTCGATCGTCAATGCGCTGACAGCAGCGTCGGCAAACCAGAGCTGGTCCTGCCGAAGCTGCACGAGCTCACCCACCCGCAGACCTGCATCGAGCATGAGAAGTGCCATCGTGAAGTTGCGGTGGTGTACCCTGGGCGGCGCTTTGTTGCCGGGTGGGGTCAGCAGGTGGAACAGCAGCTTGTCGCATTCCTCAGGCGTTAGTGTTTTGAGCTGAGTTTTCATTTGTATAGCTCCTTAAAAAAGTGAACGGCGTATTCGTTGATTCCGTCACGGTCCCTGGTAGTGAATCCGGCCTGGGCCTGGTCCTCGGTGAATTGTCCTAGGATGATATCGGGTGGGACGCTTACGTTGGTGGGGATACAGCAGATCCGATCGTGGTAGAAGATGAGGTACCAACAGTTCGTGTTCGAGATCGTGCGGTGTTCAATGGCCCGGGTTATTGCTTCGAGAATTTTTTCCGGGTCGGCACACAGCCACCCTTTAATTCGTTTTGAGCTCATGATTGCTCCCTTCGAACAGATTGGATTGGGTCGATGCGTTTGAGGATGCTGGTAAACTCGAGGACGTGGTGACGCCGGCAGTTCATGATGGCCATGGACAATATTGTAGCGAGGTCTATGTCTTTGGCAATGATCGCATGTTGGAGTAGTAGCTTCATGGCTCTTTCTGCTGCGGTGAAGTTGCCGGCTGCTGTGTCACGTTGGGCCTGGTTGACCAGGGCAAGTGCTTCTTTGAGGTTCATGGTTCGTGCCTTTCTAGTGGCGGGGTCTCGGGTGCTCCGCCGGCTTTGAGCTCAGGCTGGTTGTTGAGCATATCGCGGAGCAGAGCAAGTTCGTTCCACGCAGCGTTCTGGCAGTTGGCATGTGCTGCCAGCTCGGCAGCGTGCGCCTGGGCGTGGGCCTTTATGATCAGTTCGTGTAGTTCCATGGCATTTGCTCCTTTCTGTGGGTTGGTGGGTATGTGGTGACATTCGAACGGTCTGATAATCAGGTGGTTCCCGATTTCACCCTGGGGTCGAGTGAAACATAACATATCTTTTAACTCCTAAATTGCAGGGCGTTTACGGTAAGTCTGGCAGCTCACCGACGCTGTCCATCGCAATCGGCCAGGCGTAGTAAGCCAAAAAGCAGAGCCAAATCCCGATGGTCAGCACGACGATAACCAGGACCCACCAGGCCAACGGTTTCAGTATGTTTTTGTAAAAGGACATTGTTGATATCCAGATTATCGGCAAACGGACATCCCGTCAACAGAAAAATGGACATTTCTTTACGGACATTTTTTCAGGGCTGCTGTGATTCGAAGTCCGTTTCTACGTGGAAACGGACATCGGCCGGCTGAAAGTAGGGGGCTGGGGGGCGGGTCAGCGCTGCAAAATCGATTCTGGGCTGGCTATGAGCGCCGAATCGCTATGTGGTGGTGGGGTTGGCTGGATTTGACCGGAAGGACCTCAGCAGCTTGGGGGGGAAAACCACCGAGGCCCCCCGGTCGAGTCAATTTAGGAGAAGTATAAAGCTCAAGAGTAACATTTTCTCCACTCAGTGTCAATATCGGCACGGTTTGGATCGTTCTTTAGAAAACTATACGCGGGACTACGAGAGTGCTGCCCGAATGGTCGGGCAGTGCGAGCGGAGTCCGCCGCCGGTCAACAGACTACCGGCGGTAGATTCGCCCCTGGCCATCAGGCTACCAGGGGTGTGCGGCCGACAGGCCGCAGAAGGCCCGGACCGATCGCCGACCCAGCATAAGACACCCGGCTCGGCAGAGCCGTCATTGCCCGGGCCCTCGGCGTATCGGAGCAACTTTTCGAAAATCCACAACCCACTAACGGTTTTAAATTGGCCGGCATTCACCAACTCACATTGCTCCAGGGTTCACAGCTACCCATCGAAAAGTTAGCGTTCCGGGCTCTTTTACACGCTACCTTGGTGAGAGCAGACGCAGAACCCTTGCTCACCTTGCAGACCACCCGCACAGAAGGCATTTTCACGAATTCGGTCGAGTCGAATTCGCAATAGGGGTCGGGCGGGTACATCTTGCAGAGCTAACTTGCAGGGGACACCTTTTCACCGTCCCGGTTCCGAAACGCTACTCAACCCTCCAGCTGGAACGGATGCTCCGAAATCGTAGAGGGGAAAAAAGAACCACAAAACGAAACTGAGGGACACGCCCCCCGGCCACCAACCCGGACGCCAACGGCGGACGGGATGGACGGGCCACACTACTGGGCGGTCTTTGTCCCTCTGTGTAGTTTTTGGTCTTTTTTCCCCTCGGTATGTGTGTTAAAAATATTCGTGACGTGCTCTAATCTCACAAAGTCGGTTGTGTGTTATCGGGTGGCGGGTGGGGGGAACAAAACTTCCAGCTATGACTATTGAGATTCGGTGGGTGGTTCACTGCTTGCGATTGTGCTTACGAATGATACGCCGCTACCGTTTGGCCGTTAGGCCGAACGGCGGCTACTACCGATGTACCACCTGCGATTGTGCTTACGAATGTTCTGCCGCTAACCGCGGGCCGCAACGCGGGCCGCGGGCGGCTCTCTTTCCACCCGCACCGTATTGGGCCGCAGTGCTTTTTCC
>JAUVYV010000030.1 GCA_030602885.1 Phycisphaerales bacterium | reverse complement strand
GGTTATTGCCGTTGGTGACCTTGCCGATTTGGCCGAACGGCAGATTCAGCATCAGCTTGGCAAACGCGTCGAATTTTTCCGGCTCAACTTCAACGATGTAGCGAGAGTTCGATTCGCTAAAGAGCTGGGCATCCGTTCTTGTGCAGTCACTGCTTTTCGGCAGTCCCCGCAGGTTCGTTTCTATGCCTAAGCCGCCCGCAAAGGCCATTTCCGCCAGCGCCACCGCCAGGCCGCCCTCGGAGCAGTCGTGACAGCTTTCGACAAGCTCATTGGCTATCGCCTCCGAGATTCTCTTTGCAATCTTAGGTGCTTTGGCAAGGTCCACCGTGGGCACATTCGCACCGAGCCGCCCATGAATTTTATAATAGTGTGACCCGCCCAGCTCGTTTTTCGTCTCGCCCACTGTAAACAGCAGGTTCCCCGCTTTCTTTGCATCCATTGTCACGCACTTGTTAATATCATCAACGATGGCGATTGCACTTATCAGGAGAGTTGACGGGATTGAAATCCTGGTACCGTCCTCACAGGCAAATACGTTGTTGAGCGAGTCCTTGCCGGAGATAAAAGGTGTTTGGTAGGCCATAGCGCCGTCATAGCAGGCCTGTGACGCCCTGACCAAAGGCCCAAGTGTTTCCGGCCTGGTGCAGTCGCCCCAGCAGAAGTTGTCGAGCAGAACGATACGGTCGGGATTTCCGCCGACGCAGATGATGTTTCTGATCGCCTCGTCGATACCCGCCAGCGCCATCTGGTATGGGTCGATATCACCATAACACGGGTTCATCCCGCAGCTTATTGCCAAGGCCTTCTGCGAATCGAGTTTCGGCAGAATGACCGCCGCATCGCCCGGCCCGTCGTTTTTCAAGCCGGTTAGCGGTTTGACGACGGAGCTGCCCTGTACCTCGTGGTCATACTGGCGAATGACCCATTCCTTGCTTGCAACGTTGTAAGAAGAGAGAATCTTCATCAGGTCGTCATTGTAGTTGTCTTTTTCGGGTATGCTCGGCTCGGACAGTTGTGGGTTTTTCCAGATTGCCTGGCGCGAATATTTGGGTACGCCGTCGTGGAGAAAATCCATATCGAGCTCGCCGACGAGCTCGCCGTTGTAGCGCAGCTTCAGCTTCTTGTCGTTTGTGAACCTGCCGATGACCGTGGCTTCGACATTCTCATCGGCGAAGATTTTCATTATGGCGTCGATGTTTTCCGACTTGACCGCAACGACCATGCGCTCCTGTGCTTCGCTTATCCAGATTTCGGTGTAGTTCAGGCCGGCGTACTTCAGCGGCACCTTTTCGAGGTCAACCTCGGCTCCCAGCTCGGCGCCCATCTCGCCGACTGCACTGCTGAGTCCCCCGGCTCCGCAGTCGGTGATTGCCTCGTAGAGGTTTGCTTCGTTTGCCTGTACGAGCACGTCGAGCATCTTCTTCTCGACAATCGGGTTTCCGATTTGCACTGCGTGTGAGAATATCGTCTCGTGCTCGTGTGTCATCTCGCCGGAGGAGAAAGTTGCGCCGTGTATTCCGTCTCTGCCGGTCCTGCCGCCGACGACGATAATCAGGTTGCCGCTCTGAGGGTGCTTGAAGCACTTGTTCTTGTCCATTATCCCGATGTTGCCGCAATAGACCAAGGGATTGGCTAAGTATCGGTCGTCGAAATAGATCGCTCCGTTGACGGTCGGTATCCCCATTCTGTTGCCGTAATCGCGGACGCCGGCCACGACGCCTTTCATAATGCGCCTGGGGTGCAGGACGCCTTTGGGCACATCATCGAGCTTCATATTGGGGTCGCCGAAGCAGAAGATATCGGTATTGGCAATTGGTTTAGCTCCCATTCCTGTCCCCATAGGGTCGCGCAGAACGCCGCCGATACCGGTAGCTGCTCCGCCGTAAGGGTCGAGCGCCGACGGGTGATTATGCGTTTCGACCTTGAAGCAGACCGCTGTTTCCTCGTCGAATTCGATTACGCCGGCGTTGTCGGCGAAGACGGAGATACACCAGGGCTTGTCGAGGTCTTTGGTTGCCTTGAAGACCGTTTCCTTGAGCAGGTTGTCAAAATGTATCTGCTCACCGTTGACGGTCATATCCACTTCGCTCTTGAGCGTTTTGTGGACGCAGTGCTCGCTCCAGGTCTGCGCGATGGCCTCGAGCTCGACGTCGGTCGGCTCTCTGTCGAGCCCTCTGTAGTAATCCTGAATGGTCTGCATCTCGACCAGGTTCAGGAACAGGTCTTTATCTTTGCTGAGCTTGACGAGTTCCTCGTCGTCGAGGTCGCGTATGGGCCAGCGCACGATGTTCAGCTCGTAGGGCTTTAGATGTGGGCTTGGCGGTTCGGCTTCATCGCCGATGACACAGTCCTCAATGCAATCGTTTGCCAGGAGCTTCTTTGCGATTGTCTCAGTCTGCTGACGGGTTATCTCGCCCAAAAGAACATATTTACGTGCGGTTCGGACGTTTTCGACGCGGACACCCATATCTGCAATTGCCGTCGTAACGGATTCGGCTACGGGGTCGGTCACGCCGCTTTTGAGGTGGACTTCAATCAGTGTCGCCTTTGCCAGTCCCGCAGGTGCTTTGCTTCTGCCGATGTAGTATTCTTCGCAGACCGGATCGCTGAGCAGCTCGGCTGCCAGACGCTCGGCAAAGCTTCTGTCCAGGTCGGCTTCAATCAGATAGACCTTCGCAAATTGAACCGCCTCTATGGAGTTGATACCTAATTCCCTGATGTCCTCCAGGATGCTGTTGCCGTGTACGTCTGCAAAGCCCCGCCGACTCAAAACCTCGAACCGCCATTGGCTCATGGTAGAAGTTCCTTCTTCTTCATTTTGTATCGTATCAGTTGGCTGCGTTTTGCTTTTGCTGCTTCGAGTAGTTTCTCGATCCGTTCTCTGTCCGCCGTTTTTATAGCGGCTTTGAGTTTGTTCAGTTCGCGCACCACTCTGTCAATACCTCGAATGCTGCTTGCGGCGTTTGTCAGGAAGACATCGGCCCATATATTGGCAGGCCCCGATGCAATGCGAGACGTGTCCATGAAGCCCTTTCCCGCGTATTTTAGATCTTCGGCGTCGCTGGCGTTTATCAGTGCCGCAGCAGTGATGTGGGGGATGTGACTGACATTTGCAAAAACTCTGTCGTGCTGAGCAGGTGACATGATTTTTACCGAACAGCCGAGCGCCGACCAGAAGTACCTGAGTGTCTCTGTTGCCTTACGGGAAGAGTTTTTTGTGGTAGTAAGGATACACAGGGCCCGGTCGAACAAATCATCTCTGGCGAATTCGACGCCTCTCTGTTCGGAACCTGCGATTGGGTGCGAGCCAACGTAGTGCACTGTTTTCGGCAATTCCCTGGCTGCCCAGCGGTGAGGCAACTGTTTTGTTGAGCCGACGTCGGTGACTATGCAGCCGGCCGGCAGTGCGTCGGCAATCTCGCTGAAGGTCTGTTCGAAGGTGCATACCGGAGTGGCCAGGATTACCAGATTGGCCCCGGATACGCTCGCTTTTAGGTCGCCGAGGATTTCGTGGGCGACATTTAGTTTTCCGGCCTTTGAGCGTGTGGAAGGGCGGTGCGCGTAACCTACGGTCTTGACCCCTGCCAAAACGCGCGAAACAGCTAAAGTGATTGAGCCGCCCAGCAGACCAAGACCTATAACGGTTACTTGCCGTAAGTCTTTCACAGTTAAGACCTTAAGAAGATTCCATCCATGAAAAAGGCCAGTAAAAAGTAATGCAAGTAACGGCCGATGTCAATTTTTTTCTTTGATTTGCGTCGTATAATTGTTAATATTCATTCTTGGAATGCGTTGCTAACGGATTTGGCAAGACGAGAAAATGATACCTGAACCCGCTTTTAGTGGGCAGGATTTTTTTATGAACATAGATTACGGTCCGTGTGTGGCGAGGTGCTGCTGCGGACGGCAGGCTGGTCTTTAGCTCGTATGGCTTTGTCAAAAAACAACAAAATCGGTGACGGCGACTATCTGGAGTTCGAGCAGAAGGTTGCAGACATTGACAGGCAGATGGATGAGCTGCGTCGTCTCAGCTCCGCTAAAGGTATCGATTATTCAGCGGAGATACGCCGGCTTCAGCGCAAGCAGGTAGCCGAGCTGAAGAGGGTCTATTCAAATTTGACCGCATGGCAGATCGTGCAGGTTGCCCGACATCCCAAGAGGCCGCTGCTCACGGACTATCTGAATCTGATGGTCAAGGACTTCCATGAGCTTCACGGCGACCGATGTTTTGGCGACGACTGCGCGATAGTCACGGGATTTGGACAGATTGGCAGAGAGAAGGTTCTCGTGGTCGGCCAGAACAAGGGCAGGACTACAAAGGAGAAAATTGCCTGCAATTTCGGTTGTCCGAATCCTGAGGGCTACCGCAAGGCGATTGCGAAGATGAAGTTCGCCGCCAAGTTTGGCATACCCATTGTAACTTTGATTGACACGCCGGGTGCCTATCCGGGCATCGAAGCGGAAGAGCGTGGTCAGGCCCGGGCCATCGCCGTCAATCTGTTCGAGATGTCGCGTTTGCCCGTTCCCATAATCTGCATTTGCATAGGCGAAGGCGGTTCAGGCGGCGCCCTTGGAATAGGGGTGGGCGACCGGCTGGCGATGCTCGAGTTTGCATATTACTCGGTGATATCGCCCGAGGGTTGTGCTGCGATTTTGTGGCGGGACGGCTCACAGGCGCCGGATGCCGCCCAGGCCCTGAAGCTGACGAGCAGGGACCTGCAAAAGCTAAAGCTCATAGATGAAATTATCCCCGAGCCGCTCGGCGGAGCCCATCGCAACATCCACGATACCGTCTATAATGTCGAGAGATACATTGTGAGAACCTTGTCAGTTCTCAAACGCACAAAGGTCGAGAATCTGCTTGAGAACAGGTACAAGAAGCTGCGCGCGATAGGCAGCGACACTGCGGGCTTGCTCCGCACGAAAACAAAGGCTATCAAGATAGACATTAAAGCGGCGGCCCCGGCCGCTTCCGGCAAGTCAAAACGAATACCAGCAAAGGTCTGAGCGGCCATCCCTTCGTCTATACAAATCTGCCGTGCTGCATGCGCTCTCAGGGCAGCGGCTTTACCATTATGTTCTTGAAATAGACCTTGCTCTTTGGGTCGTGGCACTGCAGGGCGAACGTGCCGTGCGAGAGCTTGCGCCGGGCATCAGCCGGTTCGGTATAATCCACTAACGTCACACCGTTGACCTTGATGATTACACGCTTGCCATTGACTATGATGTGTTCTGTAAACCATTTGTTGTCTTCGACGGGCGCGACGTGCACATCCTGAATGCTGTATAAGCTGGCGGTCTTTCGCGGGTCGGACTTGTAAGTATTGTTGATTTGTGCCTCAAATCCCTGCCCTGGCCAGTTGCTTTCCTGATATTTCGTGTGGAAGTAGAGTCCTGAGTTGGCGCCCGGCATTGTCATCACGTCCGCCTTGAACTCGAAATTCGCAAAGTCGGCGTTATTGACCGACCCGGCATAGAAAAGATGGCTTCGCCCGCCGTCTGCCGTGAGCATCCCGTCCTTAACACTCCATGACTTGACATTCTCGCTTGGCTTCCAGCCGTTCAGGGTCTTGCCGTCGAATAGAGATATCCAGCTCTCTCCGCCGCAGGTCTTGGCGCCGCATTGCGAACCCTGACACCCCGTTAACGCAACACTCAAAGTGGCCAGACAGATAAGTAAAACTCTCATTTTTCCTTCTCCTTTATAATGCTGTCTCAGTTATGTGTCGGTGTATCGCCGTTTGAAAAATGATATTACATTGTGTTCCGGGTGTTTTCAACTTCAAACTTGCTGTGTCCAGGGCCGGAAAAACTTTGCCGCTACGGCCGATAAAATCTCTCTTGCCGTTATTCAGCTTGCCTGAAGAGCATCTCGCCTTCTGCCTGTGGCCTTTTTGATTGAATTGAAGATACGTATGTGCAATAATATAATCAACACAGTAAACGGGGGTAAAAAAGATTTCAGTTAAATCGGAGGTTGCGTTTTCCAAACGACGGCACGAGCTGTTACCCGGCATGCGGAAAGAGGAAAACTGCTGACCTTCTGTAAATGGGCGAAGGTGACAAAAATGAAGACAACTCATAAAAATATGAAATTTCAAAGAATCGGCGCCATTTTGCCTTTGATGATGGTGGCCTTGGTTCTTTTGGTCACGATGGGCTTAGGACTTATGCAGCTTGAACTGCAGGCGAAACTAACGGCAATCCGCGGCGCCGACCAGATCAAGGCGAGAACCGCCGCTGACGCCGGGCTGATTAAGGCCTTGAGTCTGATGAATCAGAAACTGGGTGTCAAACCCTGGAATGACGGCACTTTGCCAAAGGCAACGGATGAAGCTCTGCCAGGTTTTGACGGAACCTTCAGCTACACAATCTCAGGTGACAAGGCCGGCGGCTACAGTGTCACGTCAATTGGAGACGCAGTCAGAGCACAAAAACAGGTACATGCGGATTTGCGACTGAGGGGTGTTTTCGATTTTGCAGTGTTTACCAAAGAGAAAATGGAGCTCAGGAACGGCACAATAGTGGATTGGTACGTTCCTGACGCTGATGGAGACAATCTCAAAATCGGCACCAACAGCGTCAAGGAGAACAGCCTTGGGCTCAATGCGAGTGTTACCGTGAATGGTGATATCGCTGTGGGGGTAGGCGGAGACCCTGATATTGTTATCGAAGCAAAGAACAATGCGACCATAGCAGGTAGTACCTATGCTTTGTCTGAGCCTCAAGTATTCCCTGTTGTTGAAGTTCCATCCTTCCTCGAAACCGCGGCTTCACTTGGAAACATAAGCAACTCGACAACGATAGCGGCCTCGGCGAAGTATGACCAGATCAACATCGGAAACAGCAGAGTCATAATGATAGACGGCCCGGTGACACTCTACATCCCGGGCGATATCATTCTTGATAACTCTGCTCAGTTGCAGATCAACGATGCCAATCCGGATGCTTCGTTGACCTTATTTCTCGGTGGCGACCTCATACTCAAGAATGGCGGTTTCATCAACAACATCACCGAAGACCCGAAGAAACTGACGATATTTGGTCTCGAAACTTGTCACAGCATAGACTTTAGGACTGCCAGCGATTTCTACGGAGCAATCTATGCTCCAAATGCAGACGTACGGTCGCACAATGCCGTGCAGGTATATGGTGCCTTGGTTGCCAACAGTTTTATCCAGGATGTCTCCGCAAACCTGTGGTACGATGCCTCGCTGCGGGATGTGAGTTACAACGACATCGGCGTTCGGTTCACTATAGACCACTGGTATGAGAATTGACATATTTCTGTTGAGTTGAGCTCATAACGACGGCCTGCTCGTTATAGCGTATAGCGGGGCAGGCGCGTGCCGCCTTGCACATCTTCAATTCCCTGCCGACAGGATTTCAGTCGGGCTCCATTCCATGTCTGGACTGTGTTGCCGCTGTGCCCATGACTTCTGAAAAAGTCCAATGTGGCGAGGGGGCAGACGAAATGCCCGGCCCGGCGCAATAAAAAAGAGGAGACGGAGTCCCCCCCATTGCTATCATTATCCATGGTTTGTAACCCCGTCTCCCTTCGAAGAAGAGAGGAGAAGAGAACAGGTTTTTTATTGCTCGCAGCCTATCAACTTCCTCCACTTGCTGCTCTACTTAAAGTATAGAACTTTTTTTGCAAAATCCAAAAGATTCGCACAATTAATCTTTTTCTCATATACTGTTTGTGCCCGAGCGACAGGGCTCATTGTTGCCGGCGCATTTGCAAATGGGACTTTGGTTAGGCGATCAAACAGAATCGAAAAAAGGAGACGATATTATGAGACTGATTAGAAATGTACTCATTGGGCTTACTGTTCTGCTTGCCCTTGTGTTGACGGGCTGTCAGGGACTGTTCGGGCCGGTTACGCCGGGGGCGAAGACCGTTCTTTTCAACGGCAGGGATTTTACCGGCTGGGAGCTGTTCATACCCGACGAGAACATCAATGTGCATGATGTCTGGTCGGTAAGGGATGGTGCTGTCTATTGTACGGGCAAACCGAATGGGTATATGAGAACTGAACGTGAATTCAAGGACTACCATCTCCACGTCGAATGGCGATGGGTGGCAGAGCCCGCCAACAGCGGTGTTCTGCTGCACTGCAGCGGGCCGGAAAAAGTTTGGCCGCGATGCATCGAGGCGCAACTGAAGTCAGGCAATGCCGGTGACTTTGTCCTTATCGACTGGACGGGCCTTACCGTTGACGGCAGGGACAGACACGACCCCGATCGGCAATATGTGATAGTCCCCAAAAAGCAAAAGAGCAATGAAACCGAGCCGGGCCAGTGGAACAGCTACGACATATACTGCGACAAGGCTGCCATCAGCCTGTACGTCAACGGTGTGCTGCAGAACGAAGGTACTGACGCAACTGAAACGCACGGCTGGATATGTCTGCAGAGCGAAGGCGGGCCAATCGAATTCCGAAACATTTACATAGAACCACTCGATTAACCTCGTGTAAACCGGCAGGCGTTAAAACATTGCTTTACGGCTCATATCGAAAGGTTTTAGACAATCAACGCAATTTTGTTGCGAAAGGACGGTGTGAGATTTGGAGCAAAACGAGTTAATGGCGGCTATTTGGGGCCTAAGAGCTCAGATGGCCGGACAAATCGATGGCCGGCAGATTTTAAGATTTCCTTTTTTTATTGCAAACAATATCGGCGGGCCGATGTAATATAGCAGCAAGGCGAACGACTTACTCCGATGCGGCCTATGGTTCGGTCTTTGGGAATATGAATGAGAAATTAAATTGCTGGTTTTGGTGCCATTATGAAGATACTGCTTGTAAACCTGGAATCGCCTGAGACTTTCTGGAGTCTTAGAAGCGCGCTGAAGTTCGTCTCGAAGAAGTCCAATCTTCCGCCGCTGGGACTTTTGACCGTTGCGGCGATGCTTCCGGCCGACTGGGAGAGAAGACTTGTTGATATGGCAACGAGGAAATTGCGTGATAAGGATATTTGCTGGGCGGACTATGTTTTTATCACGGGTATGTTCATCCAAAGGGAATCGGCAAGGCGTGTGATAGACAGATGTAAGAAGCTGGGAGCGCGTGTGGTGGCGGGCGGGCCGTTGTTTAGTGCGGTGCCCGAAGAGTACGAGGACGTTGACCATCTTGTCCTGAACGAGGCCGAAATCACACTGCCGCTGTTCCTGAAAGACCTCCGAAATGAAGTTGCCGGGCATATCTACAAAACGGATCAGTTTGCCGATATGCAGGATACACCGGCTCCGCTTTGGGAGCTGATTGACATGAAGCAGTATGCCCTGATGTGCGTTCAATATTCACGCGGGTGCCCGTTCGACTGTGACTTCTGTGACGTGACAACGATGTTCGGACATCGGATGAGGACGAAGAGTGAGGAACAGATACTGGCAGAGCTGGAAGGGTTGTATGTGGCGGGCTGGAGGGGTCAGGTTTTTGTGGTTGACGACAACTTCATAGGAAATAAGAAGAAGCTCAAAGAGCAGATTCTGCCGGCAATCATCGACTGGATGCAGCGGAGGAAGTACCCGTTCTCCTTCAACACACAGGCATCGATCAATCTTGCCGACGATGACGAGCTTATGCGTCTGATGGTTGACGCGGGATTCGATTGCGTGTTCATCGGGATAGAAAGCGCCGATGAAGACAGTCTTGCCGAGTGCAATAAAGTCCAGAACAAGGGCCGTGACCTGATAAGCTGCGTAAAGAAGGTCCAGAACTTTGGAATGCAGGTTCAGGCGGGATTCATCGTCGGTTTTGACAACGACAAGAGCGCAATTTTCGAGAATCTAATCCGATTCATTCAGCAAAGCGGAATCGTGACAGCTATGGTGGGACTGCTGAACGCGCCGCGCGGGACCAGACTGTACCAGCGACTGATGAAAGAAAACAGGCTGGTTAAAAACCCTTCCGGTGACAACACGGACTTCTCAATGAATTTCATTCCGAAGATGAACCACGAGGACCTCATTAAGGGTTACAAGAAGGTCGTGCAGACGATCTATTCTCACAAGTATTACTACGAGCGCATCCTGACATTTTTCAAGAACTATAAGCCCTCACAAAAAGTAAAAGTCAGACTTCATTTCTGTGATATTAAGGCCCTGCTTAAATCCGTCTGGCGCATGGGGATTATGAACAGAGGGATGATTTATTACTGGAAGCTGATCTTCTGGACGCTGAGGCGGCCGCGGTATTTTCCTATGGCTGTTACACTTCTCATCTACGGTTTTCACTTCCGCAAGGTGTTCAAAAATTGCGGCGGTGCGTAAGCGATTGGGCCTGCTGCCTGGCGGGTGCCGCGTTTCCCTGTGACACAGCAAAAAAGCGGGAACGGAGAGGGCGGGATTGGAACCCAAATCCGCTTCGCGGATTTCCATAGGGGCTCTGCCCCTCTGGCGTCGCTCGCTATGCTCGCTCCTGTCACCCCAACGACTTGGGGAAATCCTTTCCTCAAACCCCTTTAGGGTTCGAATCGTGATAATCCCGTCGGTAGTTAGAGCCGCTCAGTTCGCAAAGATACTCTCTGCTGTTTAACGGAGAGGGCGGGATTCGAACCCGCGGTAGGGACAAGCCCTACACAGCCTTTCCAAGGCTGCTCGATAAGCCACTCCGACACCTCTCCGTGGCCATTGATTCCGCCAAACAGATGGCGGACAGGTATTGATTATTTACTATTGATGATTGATTTTCAAGCAGGGAACCTGTAATTTCGGCGTGAAGGCGTCAATTTTCAGGTGTTGTCGGTTGTTCCAGGAGGTATTATGCACAAGAATTAGGATCACACGAGAAATAAAACGGCTGGAGTTGCGCATTGCTGAATTGAACAAGACAGTGAAAGACAAATAAACATAGTTAGCTGAGATTTTGAGTTTTACTGGTCCAAGGAAAGGGGGCACTATGAGAATAATAAGACAGATTGGTTCGCTGGCGTTTGTGGCGGGATTGTTTACGTGTGTCTTTGCCGGGGTGCCGTGGCATGTGATAACCGCCGATGACCCGGTTGTTCCGTGGTGGCTGCGGATAGCGGTGTTCTGCCTTTTGGGCGGTATCCTCGTGGTCTTAGTGACGCTGGCTTTGGAACAATGGAAAGCAAGGCCATCGACGGAGGCGGCGGCTACTGCTGAGCCGGATGGTTCGGTAATGCTGCTGAATTCAACAGACGTACCCGGTCGGGTGACACATAAGGTTTTAGGTCTGGTGCAGGGCCATATCGTATTTGCCATCTGGCTTGGCAAGGACCTGTCGGCCATAGTCCGGCTTATCCTCGGCGGCGAATTGACCGAATATACAGAGATGATGGGAAAGGCCCGGACGGCGGCTACGAACAGGATGGTTGCCCAGGCGGCGCAGATGGGCGCCGATGCGATAATCAACGTTCGCTATATGACGACGAGTGTTGTGGGCAGTGCCGCTGAGCTTCTGGTTTACGGCACAGCAGTCAAGCTCAGCGCATAGAGCGCCTTGCGGTGGGGTGAAGCCCACCCTGCGAGACTGTTGGCACAGGGGCGGTGGGAGTTGAACGTTATGGTCTCGAGATCATAGAACGGGAGTTGAGAGAATGCAGAGTGTTATACAGGTGATGTGTTATCGTGGCGGCAGTCTCCGCGAAGCGGTAGCGAATGACAGGCGTCTGGAGAAATACCATCTGGCGGTTGCGAGGCAGAAGCGGTCCGGACGGAACCCCGGCTGGGCAAAGCTGCATAGTACCGAGCCCGAAGTGCACGGGGCAATCAACCTCGAATGGGACCCGGCGACAAAGACGCTTATGGCCAGGGTCGTCACGAAAGGCAAGAACACGGCCGACCGAATTACGGGTGACTTCATCGCTTATCTGATTCGCTGTCAGCGAAGAAGAATTCGCTCGATTGTCCTTCTGCCTGCGTGAATCATCGTCGATGAACGACGTGATAAACTGATGGTTGGATGGAGACTTTTGTCGAAGATGACGAAGCAAGATCGTTTCTTCAAGCTGTTTCTGCGGGTCATTGGGACGGCGGCACTGTTCGCTGCTGGTGCGGTCGTGATGCCGTACTCGTGGATGGACGCCATCCACCGGTGGCTCGGGCTGGGTGAATTGCCCAGTGAGCCGATTGTGGGCTATCTCGCTCGTTCGACGTCGGCGTTCTATGCGCTCTTTGGCGGGCTGTTGTGGGCGGTGTCGTTTGACCTGAGGCGGCATCGAGTGGTCCTGTGCTATCTTGGTGGGGCGACTATTGTGTTTGGGGCTGTGCTGTTTGCGGTGGATTTTTTTGAAGGTCTGCCTCTGTACTGGACTATTGGAGAAGGGCCTTTTAATGTTGTGTTTGGTGTGGTTATCTTGGTATTGGCGTGTCGATTGAAGAATGACCGCGGCGGTTACCGCTGAGCGTCTTCGATGCGGCGTCTCTGAATGAAGCCCTGCGGCAATTTACTGTACTGTTGCTCCGGCGCGCCTGAGGTCATCTCGACTCTGTGATTAGGTTGTTAGACTCAATCACTGATTACCTTGAAGACCTTGTCGTGGGGCCTTACTTTTTCGTGAACTTTCACGCCGATGCTGTCACCGGACTTTGCCTTGGAGACGGATTCGTGCTCGATCTGTATGGACTCGACCCTGGTCTCAAAGTCTGTTGTGTGTCCCTTGAAGTGGAGGGTGTCACCTGCTTTTAGTGTTCCATCTGTTATTTCCACCGCAGCCACTGATATATGGTCGAAATAGTGTGAAACATAACCGACTTCTTTCTCTTCCATGCCGACTTCTCCTTTTTCCATTGTTCGCTTTACTTTCGAGATTTACTACGGGTTGCCCATCTCGTTTACATTATTGCAGCTCTGCTTGTCTGTTGCCAATCTCTTTTTAGATTTCAGGGGTCATTATACTGCTACTTCGCTATTGGTCAGGGGAAAATCTGCTCTTTGTTCTTAGTTCGTCTTTGTTGGAAAAAGCTCTGCAGGATCGCTTTGCATTCTTCTTCCAGTACCCTTTCGGTGACTTCTACTCTGTGGTTTAATCGTTCATCCTGTGTGATACTAAACAGGGATTTTACGGCGCCGCTTTTTGGGTCGTCGCAGCCATAGACGAGCCGGTCGATTCGGGCCAGCACCAAAGCGCCGGCGCACATACAGCACGGCTCTAAGGTGACGTACATCGTGCAGCCGTTCAAATGCCAGTTCTCCAGAGCGGCTGCCGCCTGGGTAAGCGCGATAATCTCTGCGTGTGCAGTCGGGTCCTGCAATTGCTCACGCTGGTTGTATGCCTTGGCGATAATCTCGTCTTTGTGCACAATGACCGCACCGATGGGAACGTCACCGTTTTCCTCGGCTATATGAGCAGCGTCAATCGCCGACCGCATATAACGCTGGTCGCAGTTATGCAGAACGGACTCGGCAGGACTGTCATTCATCGATGAGAACAATCAATAATCAACAAAAAATACCCCCTAGGGGAGTCGAACCCCTGTCTCCAGGATGAGAACCTGATATCCTAAGCCACTAGACGAAGGGGGCAGATTCGTATCTCGTATCTCGTCGCTCGTATCGCGTATTTTTTCTTTCGAGATACTATTCACAAGCCGCGAGATACGAAAATAGCGGCGGAAGGGCTCGAACCTTCGACCTTGGGCTTATGAATCCCACGCTCTAACCAACTGAGCTACGCCGCCAACGGATAGGCAATTTACAGGAGATATCGGCTTTTTGCAAGCAAATCTTTGAAAGGCCATTCAAGAGGCGACAGGGTGATTGGTTGACGCTGTGCTATTGGGACGGTATGCTCAGCTTTGAATTGCTGGCCAATCTCCAAGGAGACAAACAATGGCATACGAACCGGCAGAGAGCAGATACGATGGCATGAAGTATAATTGCTGCGGGCGAAGCGGGATTTTTCTGCCGGCGGTGTCGTTGGGATTGTGGCACAATTTCGGTGACGTTGACGACTTCGAGATGGCTCGGGCGATGATACATCGGGCGTTTGACTTAGGCGTAACGCATTTTGACTTAGCGAATAATTACGGCCCGCCGCCGGGTTCTGCGGAGCGGAACTTCGGGCGGATTCTGAAGCAGGACATGCGAGCTTATCGTGACGAGATGATTATCTCGACGAAGGCGGGCTATTTGATGTGGCCCGGGCCTTACGGGGAATGGGGCTCACGGAAGTATTTGCTTGCGAGCCTGGACCAGTCTTTGAAGCGGTTAGGGCTTGATTACGTTGATATTTTTTATTCTCACCGGCCCGACCCGGATACGCCATTGGCCGAGACGATGTCGGCGCTCGATACTGCGGTCCGTCAGGGCAAGGCGATTTATGCGGGCATCTCGAATTACAAGCCCGAGAGGACGGCGGAAGCGGCGAAGATTCTGCGAGATTTAGGGACACCGTGTCTGATTCATCAGCCGAGGTATTCGATGCTCGACCGATGGGTGGAGGATGGTCTTTTGGATGTGCTGGAAGAAGAAGGGATTGGCTGTATTGTTTTTTCACCTCTTGCCCAGGGGCTTTTGACAGAGAAGTATTTAGAAGGTATTCCCGAGAGCTCACGGGCTGCAAAGGCGCATGGTTTTCTTCAGCGCGAGCAGGTAACGAAGGACGTACTCAAAAAGGTTCAGGCGCTGAATGAGATTGCCAAAAAGCGAGGTCAGTCTCTTGCACAGATGGCTTTGGCGTGGGTGCTGAGAGACAGGCGCATCACTTCTGTGGTCATCGGCGCAAGTCGAGTAGAACAGGTTAAGCAGGATGTGGATGCTCTGGACGGCAGGGAGTTCAGCGAGGATGAGCTTGCCCGCATCGAAAAGATATTGCGTGATGTTCGCTGATAAATTCGAGTCTGAGCCGGCAGGGTCGAGAAAAAACCGCGGCAGGCTTCGTTGCGATATATGAGTGCTTATCTTGGCTATATCGCCTATCTTACAGAGAGATGCGGTTTCTGTGCTGATTTTGAGGGGTTGTGAGGGTGATTGCTCGAGTAGATTTTTGTTGGCAGTTGGTGTGCTGATTTTTAGAGTAAGTTAGTGCTTTTCGATTTTCTATATTGTTCTATAATGGCGGACTGTTTATAGGGTGAAATGTTCGGGCATTTCGCCCGCTTTTTTTCCGGTTTGGTTTGGATAAATGTGGACTGTTGGTCGGACTAATGGCTGAGAAAGAGAACGGCAAAGGACCGATAGTGACATCGAAGTCTTTTATGGCGGTGGGGCCTACGCTTCACTACAGCCACAGCAACGTTCAGGCGTGCTGGTTTTTGTCGCTGGCGGTGTTTGTTGTGACGTGTCTGTTCTTCTCGAAGATTCTGAGCGGGTCGTTTTTATCGTTCACTCTTGAATCGGCAACTCAGCCTGAGCAGTGGCGGCTGGGTCGGTATCTAACGGCAGGGGTGAGCATCTTCGAGTATCCGTGGCAGATACTTGTGCTCGCACTATTGATGGGGATTCTGTCGATAGCTCCCATCCTGACCGCACAATTGCTGAGTTTTGGCTACAGCTTTCCGTTCATCGTGGCTGTGTTCTTTTTTGCGAATCTGCCGGCATTTGCTGTGTGCTTACTGGTCAGTTGTATAGCGGTTGCGTGCAGGCCCCTGCGTTTTCGCTCTCGCTTCATAGCCATTGCGCTCTGTACGGTTCCCCAGATATTGTATTGGGGATATTTCGGAAGCATTAGGGGCGTTGAGCCGGTCAAACTGGGATTTTCCTTTGTACCGTGGACGGCTGCGTGGTTGATTGGCCTTGGGATAGCGGGTGGGGTTATTGGGGTTGGGCATTTTACCCGGTACCGCCCGGGGCTGGTGTGGTCATCGACGGCGTTTGTGCTTGCGGCGGCGGCGGTTTTATTCAAGCTGGAGATTGGATTCGACGAGCTGGATTATCAACTTTATGTGGCCCGGAACAACCCCGAACAGGTCACTGAGTTCCACGACCACAGCATAACCGACGCCATCGACAGGACCATAACGAATCCGGCTGTGATAAAATATCTGGGTGATTTTTTCTATCCCGCAGAGCCGATACCGCTTCGCAAAGAGCTCAAAAAGGAGATTCAGGCACAACTCGCCCATAACCGCTGGCCGGGATGGTTCATCGTGCCCGACCAACTGAAATTTCAGGAAAAGGGAAAATGGCTCTTTGACCGGTATGACCTGTTCATCACTCGGCGCCCGACGAGCAATCGAATGCCGATCGCCCTCTATTACAAGGCGCTTCTTAGCGAATACAGCCCCGACTACAACATGCTCGAACAAAAAGAGATTCTCCACTTCTACAGCGATTATCCGTTCGAGCGCTCGCGCAAGATATGGTATCAGCTTTACCGCGAGTTTGGTGACAGCCCTGAGTCTCTTGAGGCGCGGTGGCGAATCGCGATGCACTGGGCCGGCCAGGGCAGGTTCGAAGAAGCCGATGCTCTGCTCGTCGAGGCACGTGAGCGGCTGGACGAACAGGTTGATTTGCTTGCAAAGGACCAGACCCGGGGCGAGACGCTGTTTAGCCCGTTCAGGCCTCCGGCGGAGTCCGTTGTGACGATGTTCAAGCTGACCGAGCTGCAAAGGAAGCTGAATCAGTTGCGCACCCTCATAAGCGGTGAAAACAGGACGGACAAGCCCGAATCAGCGGGACGCCTGGCAAAATTCGTTGTGCTCAGTCCGCACAGCCCGGATTACGGACAGCGACTGGCCGAATTGCTTGCGCAGATGGGACGGAACGACCCGCTGCGGGACAATGTGCTTCTGGCGCAAACCAAAGTCATTGCTGATGAGCAGTTGCGCGCAGAAAAGCTGGCAGAGCTGCACAAGAAATTCGGCGATACCGACGCGGGGATGCAGTCGCTGTATGAGCTGGGACTACTGAAGATTCGTTTCTGGCGTCAGCAGGACGAATCGAATGCCGAAAATAAAAAGCAGTTGCTTGCCGATGCACGGGCGACGCTTACCAGCTTCCTCAGCTTGTATCCCGATAGCTTCTGCGCTGAACAGGTCAAAAAAAACCTCGCCGACCTGCCTACTGTCGAATAGGTTGACAGGCCGACGCTTGATTTTGATTAAAGCGGGGCGGCAATCGCAGTGAGCAGTTGCACGGGGGGCGTTTACATCCGTATGCTCGCCGAACCGGGATTTGACTTTCGCGGGAATTATGATATACTATTAGTCGCTGTCCGGGTTGTTCCGAAGACGGGTGTTACGAAGTTTTGGGGTCAGAAGGGGGATTTGCAGCGTGGATTCTGCTGTTGGGTTGCAGGCGGTTTTGGTAGGTAAAGAATCGGATGAGTTTATCCGGTATGTCAGGAGTGTGCTTGAGGATTTCGAGGTCAGGCACTTAGTGTGCGAGGATGTGTATACGGCTGTCGGTCGGCTTGCGAAGCTTGAGGGTGCGGACGTTTTGGTTGTCGGGCGTTTCGAAGATTTGAGTAAGAAGGGCGGGCGGTTTTTTGAGATGGCCCGGCAGAGAAGATATATCTGCTGCTGTTATGTGGAAGGAGAAAGGATATTCAGGGGCAAGGGTGTGTTCGAGGCGGCGCAGGCGGGGGCGTTGATTTTGCAAAAGCCCAGCCAGGCCGAGCAGGTGATAAGTAAACTGCTGGCCCGGGCCGTCGGCTCTTCGATTGAAAAAGAGGCGGGTGAGAATGTGTCGGGGCTAATCGCCGATGAGTTTCGATTGAGTGAGGGTGAGCTGGAGGCGTTGCTTGAAAGGCCGGTTGATGAAGAGTGGTGATTCGATGGCTAAGACAGGGGCGGGTGGTATCCTTCTGATAGGTGATATCGGGACGGTCTTTTCCGATCCGGATATTGCGGATACTTTGCCGTGCCGGATTTGTGGCAATATTCTCGATGGTATCGATGCGGCGGCAAGGGATCCGTTCTCGACCGTGGCTGTGGTGCTTGAGGGCGGGGCGGCGGATTTCAAGGACGCACTGAAGGCGCTGCGGGCCGGCGGCGACGCAAGGATTATACTGCTGTCACGGATGTACACCGAGCCGCAGGCGCGCAGGCTTGTGGGTAATGGCGACGGCGGGCGATTTGCCGACGACTATCTGATTTACCCGATGCCGACGCAAGAGTTTTGCGAAGCACTCGCCTGGCCGAAGCGGGGTGTTGAAGCAGGGAAGGTGCCTGCCGATGCCGGGGGGCGGGTGAAGGAGAGAGTAAGGCGGCTTGAGAAGCTGGCGACGGAAGATGACTTGACCGGCCTGAAGAACCGCCGATACATCTGGGAGTTCGCCAGGCAGATAATCGAGCGGGCGAACAGAAGCGGCGGGCGGGTGACACTTCTTTTTTTTGATATTGATAACTTCAAACATTACAACGATGTTTACGGCCACTCGGCCGGCGACGAGGTGCTCAAAGAGGCGGCTGTCATGATGCGTCGGTGCTGTCGCAGGCACGACATTGTAGGCAGGGTCGGCGGCGATGAGTTTGCGGTTGTCTTCTGGGACGACCCGAAACGTCGCTCGGGCGGTTCGGCAGACGAAAGACGCACTTCGGCCGACCATCCCAGCGAGGTAATATCCATTGCCAGGCGATTCAGAAAGGAATTGTGCACTGCCGAGCTGCGCCTGCTGGGCCCGGAGGGAAAGGGGACATTGACAATCAGCGGAGGTCTGGCGAGCTTAAATCGTGACGGCTCGACGATAGAAGAGCTTTTTGCCCGGGCGGATGAGGCGTTACTGGAGGCAAAACGCAACGGCAAGAACAGGATTTATCTTGTCGGCGGACCGGAAAACGACATCGACAGGATTCAGTAGTGTCCGGCGAGTGTTATCTGCGCAGCCGCCAAAACTGTACACCGTTGGGGGGCAGGTGGATGGGGATGCGGATGTTGTCGTCGGCCGGTGTGAGGGTCAGCGGACTGTCGTCGCGGTCCAGTACTATCGAGTACTCGCCTCGTATTGTGACATTGGCCTTAACCTCTGAGCGGTCCCAGTTGATAAGCAGTGCCCGGTCCTCAGCGTCTGAGCGTGACTGAAACAAGGCGCTCTCAATCCATGGCTGGTCTGTATCGACCGGTGGAGTGCAGTTTGCTTTGTCTCGAATTGCTTTGAGAAGCTTCAGGGACCCAAGTACATTTTCACAGCGAGGTTTGCCCAGGTCGAGATGGAGAGGCAACGGGAATGTCACCAGATATGCTCTGCCTTTTCCGAAGGAATTCTCCAGCAAAAACGGGTAGCCGTCGGCAAAATCCGCAAGCACTCTTGCGCTCTCAGCAGCGACCCGGAGACGCTCGATGCTGCCTGCAACTGAGATAGTGTCTCCTTTACGGAGGTCCCCGAATTGTTTATTGAGTGTTGCAGTGACGTTGCCTGGGCGCAGACCCTCGATGGTGACGCCAAACAGTTTGCCGAAGATGGGGTTTAGCGAGAAGAATTCGTCCATAATCATCAGCAGGTGGCCGCCCGATTCTACGAAGCTGCGTAATTTGTCCCAGGTTGAAAGTTGCAGTTTGAAGCCCGAGACAATGAGCAGGGATATATCTTCAGGCAGATGGTCTTCTCTGACGAGGTCGATGTTCAGGTTGGCGCCTTTGGCGACGGTGAAATGACGCCAGAGTTTGTTGTGAAGTTCGCCTGCTCGTTCGTAAAAATCACAGGGATAGATAAGGGCAGCTTTTGGCGCATCAAGCTGTAAATCGTCGAGAGGCAGCCGACAGACGTCCTCTGCGAATTTCAGAAATTCTTCGCCGCGTGGCTTTAGGGTGCGGTCGGCAAAGCAAATACCGAAGTTCGGCTCCTGTGGTTTGTCGTTGAGGGGCCAGGTGTAGTGCTGTTTCTCTTCGTAGTCGGTGTAGCACCAGGGGAGAATTCCGGTGTTTCCGTTTGCAAAGGCAGAGTACATCCAGATGCGGAATCGCTCGGCGATCACTTGTTCAGAGACGGCTGATGAGGATACGCCGGGGCCTTCGTGCAGAAAGGGCGGCTTGCCTGCTGCAAAAAACCGAGTCTGAAGTGCGCCATAACCGATAAGGTCCAGCTCAACGCCGTAAGACGGCTTCGGATAAATGCAGTAAGACATAACATCAAGGTGCTCTGCGATTTCCTCAAGAGCAAAGCCGGTGTCCTTTCGGACCGGCTCCGGGTCACAGCCGAGCGTAATCAGATGGTTCGGGTCAACTTCGCGGATTGCCTCACAAAGATGCGCGACCCAGTTTGTGGCGATGTCCCTGCGGGACGGCGGCTGGCCGTCGGCCTTGCGTTTTGGTGATGGTGGTATCTCTTCGAGGTACCACGGCTCGTCACTGAGGTCCCAGCACATGATGGTCGGGTCATCAGCGAAGTGACGCGCGAATTCGGCGACGTGCTTTGCTTCGAGCTCGAGCATTTGGCCCTCGTACATACCGGGTTCTTTCCAGTAGGGCGCATCGTGCATACCGGTCCATGTGCCGATGAGAAAGACCGGTATGACGAGGATGTTGCGTTTTCTGCATTCGGCGACGAAGGTTTTGAAGGCATCAAGGAAATTGTTGCTGAACTGTCCCTCTTTGGGTTCGAAGCCCTTCCAGAAGACGGCCACACGAACACAGTTCAGGCCGAGCTGTGCTATATGGTCGAGGTCGGCATTGACGTGTTCGGTGCGATAGTCTTCGAAGTGGTTGCCGCAAAGGTAGCTGGGCAGATAATTTATACCGATGGGGAAAAAGCGTTTGCCGTTGCGCATAAAGTAATCGCCATCGGTACACACGAAGTCGGCACTACGGGTGGAGATGCTTTTAGCCATGTTCAGCTCAACTCCTGAAAAGAGGTTGTACAATATCATTGAGACAGTCTCGTTTATAACTTATAGTTGTCCTGGTTTCAATATTTGACACGTTTTCAAGGAGGCGTCGAAATGGGAGCCGATTTTGCAGGGCTTGCCAAACTTTACAGGGACACGCTTTTTAACGATGTGATACCGTTCTGGGAAAAGCATTCCGTTGACCGGGAAGCAGGGGGGTACTTTAGCTGTCTCGACCGCGAAGGTAACGTTTTCGATACCGATAAGTTTATGTGGATGCAGTGCCGGCAGGTCTGGACCTTTTCAATGCTCTATAATGAGGTCGAAAAGAACGAGCAATGGCTCAAGATTGCCAAGAACGGCGCCGACTTCTTGGCCAAACACGGAATGGACGAGGGCGGCAACTGGTATTTCTCTCTGGACAGGCACGGCAATCCTCTGATTGTCCCCTACAACATCTACTCCGACTGCGATGCCTGTATTGCATACAGCCAGTATGCAAAGGCAACAGGTGACAAGAAGATGCGCGAAATTGCGCTCAATACTTTCCGCAACATTATGCGTCGCAAGGACGACCCCAAGGGCAAATGGTCGAAGGGTATTGCCGGCACGAGAGATTTGCGGGAATTAGGCCCTGCGGTGACGTTGATAATAACGACACTGGATTTGGAATGGATGCTGGACGAGAAGGAGCTGAACGATATTTTGGATATGTGCATTAAGGAGGTGTTCGAAGCTCATAATCCCGAACGTAATCTGCTTTACGAGTGGACGCCGAAAAGTGGTGAGCGTCCCGACTGCTTTGACGGACGGCTGATTCTGCCCGGACATGGTATCGAGGGGATGTGGTACGTGATGTCAGCGGCCGGGCGGCGCGGGGACAAAGAGCTGATTAAAAAGTGCACGGATATAATCCTGAGCGAAATCGAGTTCGGCTGGGATAAGGAGTTCGGCGGCATATATTATTTCCTCGATATAAAGGGACATCCGCCGCTGCAGCTCGAGTGGGACCGCAAGCTCTGGTGGGTGCACTTAGAGACGCTTGTTTCCTTTGCGATGGGGTATTTGTTGACAGGGCGCAAGGAGCTTTGGGAATGGTTCGAGAAGGTGCACGAGTGGACGTGGTCGCATTTTCCCGACCCCGAATACGGCGAGTGGTGGGGCTATCTCGACCGGCAGGGCAGGGTGTTTTTGCCGATCAAGGGCGGCAAGTTCAAGGGCTGTTTCCATTTGCCCAGGGCGCTCCATAAGTGCCGGAAGATTTTCACAGAGCTGGCGGACAAGCACGGGCGCAGGTATAGCACGTGTCCTTAACGGCCCAGCACGATAGTCTCGGTTGGGCTGATAAGTCTGTATTCTATTCCGCGCCAACGGATAGTTCTGCCAAAGGCCGACGATAAGATAAACAGCAGCAACAGCGGCGACCATATCCAGAACAGAAGTATGTCAGCGGCAGCGGCGAGTCTCAATTCCCTGCGATGTTCTTGAAGGAGTATCGAGACTACAATTTCTCTAAGGACGGCGCGTGTCAGTTGTCCGCAGAAGAATACAATCGGCACCGCCATGTAGAGCGGCGCGTGCTGAGCTTCAATTGCCATTGCATATATCGCCAGAGCGAGTGTGATCCAAAGGCACATCACGGAGTAGAACGTGACAAGCAGGCCGAACCACCATGTGCCTGGTGAGGCGACTTTGGTAATGATGAATTGCCTTCGCGCAAATTCAAAAAGCCCGCGCCAGGAGGCCGATTCGTATGAGGCGACCAGACATGCGGGCACGAACTCGACCTTTTTCCGGACGCTTTTGACCGCTGAGCTGAGGCAGAGGTCGTCACTGAGGGCGCCGGCCCATATCCTGTCGATACCAAGCTCTCGGAATGTTTCTACTTTTATCGCCATTGAACCGCCCCAGGCCTGGTTGCATCGTGTATTGCCCAGCAATTGGGCGACCTTGCCGTTTATCGCAGATAGTGCCAGCGTGGCGAGGTTGTTGGTCTTCGGAACAAACCAGCGGTATCCGCTTGTGGCGCCGTTCTTGTCGTGTCTGAGCGGATGGACGAGGTACTTGAGCCAGTCGGACCTGACACATACGTCGGAATCGGCGAATGCGAGGACTTCGATTGTCTCGCCGATTGCGTGGTATGCATAGAGCTGGTTGTGGATTTTCTGGCTGCACCCGGTAGTCCGGCCGGAAATAAGTATTCTGACCTGCCTTGCTTTTGAATCTGCAGCGAGCCTGTCCCGGAGTTTACAGAGTGCCGGATAGGCAGGGTCGTCTGTCTCGGCTACGACAAAGATGAGTGAAAAGTCCTCGTAATCCTGATTGAAAAGTGAAGTGATGTTTTCCTCAAAGTCCCGGTCGAGATCTTTGCAGGGGACAGTCAGAGCGACAGAGGGAGTGTAATGAGCTCGCCGTTTTCTGAATTTCGTAAGAGCGTAACGGTAATTTTTAATGGCCAGCACCAGGTAGGGTATCTGCGAGAAGATTATCATCCAGGCGATGTAATAGTACCAGTCCATCGTGAGTGATTATTGTTCAAGTGACCTCGGCTTGTCAATCACAATTCAGGCGATGGCAGCTAAAGGTTTTGTGAGCTTCATCAACTGTTCGACTGTATATGATTTTGCAAGGTCTATCGGCAGAATGCAGCCGTGGTCGTGGTCGGAGGCAATGATCATAAGATTTGCCCCCACAATGCGGTATCCTGTCTCCTGTCTCTGATGGCCGAGGATGAAGATATCGGCGTCGAGGATTTGTGCCATCTTGTCGAGGAGCTTCTGGCTGTGTTTTCTGCCCCAGGTAAGCAGATAGGCCGAGCCCGGTCTTACCACGTCGTTAATCTTCAGTTGCCTCTCTAAAATACTGTGGTCGAATTTATCGACATATCGGTCGGCGGGAAGTGAGTGCGCTATGAATATACGGTTTGCACACCGGATGGCCAACGGCTGGGAAAACAGGAACTGTTTTATGGCAAGTTTGACCTTTTCGCTGGTGCGTGAAAACTCCCTGTCCAGGGCCGACCGCATCGCAACGTTCATTTCTTTGCCGTTCTTCATCACCTTTGCATTGTTTATAAAGGCCGTATCGTGATTTCCCATGATAAAGTGCACTCGGTCGGGGAAACTCAGCTTGTACTCGATGGCGTCGAACAGCAGCTTGTACGAAAGACAGCCGCCTTGTGAATCCTCGGGTCCCCCGTGTATGATTTCCTGCAGAACCACGTGCCTGTCGGGATTGTTGCCGAGATCGCAATAGGAGACAATTCTCTCGAAATTACGGCGATGGCCGTGTAAGTCACCCGTTATTATCAATTCCCCGTACCGAGGCAGGCGAATCAGATTCCCGTCTCTGAATCTTTCTGCATGGTTGGCCTCCACGCCTTTCTTGAGCAGCTTAATGGTCTTCCTGGGCATTTTCTGACAGTCCCGGCACACGCTGTCCGCATTTGTTGTATCGAGCGGAAGACAGGGTAACTTTAAGGTGTTGGACTGTCAAGACTTATTGGGAATTGCCCTTGTTCTTGTTGCTCAGGATGCTGTGTATCATCAGGTCAAGACGCGATATGACAGTCATCATTCCCTGTGGTCTCTCGGCAGGGTCTTCCTGTACGCAGTCCATGACCAGCTTGGAAATCGGCAGTGGTATTTGCTTTCTTATCTCATGCGGTGCCCGGCACTCCTGCTGTATCGGCAGTCCGAAGACGTCTTTCTTCGGTATCAATGTTGGGACGGTCTTGCCGGTCAGTGCCCAGTACATTGTCGCGCCAAGATTAAATATATCGGTTTTGGGCCCTAAGGGTTTGCGCCTGACCTGTTCAGGGGCGATGTAATCAGGGGTACCCTGGATCCGTCCTTTGGTCGTTCCAATTTTGCAGCTCTGGCCGAGGTCGATTATCTTAATCGAGCCGGCTTTGCTCAAAAGGATGTTATTGGGCTTTATGTCACAATGTGCAAGCCCTCGCTGGTGCATGGCATTGAGACCCGTCGCAATCATCCTGAACACAAGCAGCACATCGAGCAAGCTCAAAGTCGGCCCGTCTTCGAGTGACTGACCGTCAAAATACTCCATTGCCAGCAGCAGCTCCTTTGCCCTGAGCATGCTGCGCACCTTCTTGAGCCGGTAGCACTTGCGTATGTAGGGGTGGTCGAGTTTCCTGGCGATTTTGTATTCGGTCTTGACCTGCTCGAAGACCCTTGCATCCTCCGGCCGCTCGAACATCACGCGCTTCAGGGCTATCTCGGTGCCGTTTGTATCGTCCGTGGCCAGATAGATTGTGCTTCGCGCACCGGTCCCGATGCGTTTCTTTATAGTGAAGCCGCCAACATTGAGTATATCTTTTGCCATTTCAGCTAAAAGCAGAGAACGAAGAAACAACAATCACAGCAACTGAGTTCTCTCGGGCTGCCTCTATATCGACACGGCAGCCAATGCAGTTAAATATTCCGAACCCTTTAGTATATGATACAGACGGCACATTGTCCAGTATTGTGGCGATTTTTTATAATATCGGGCAAAAGAGCAGATGCAGCTTGACAGGATTGGCCGAATTTAGAATAATATGGCAAAATAGTCTAATTGGGCCGCCCAATTGGCCCCGAAGATGCGTATTCCCCGATAGCTCAATTGGTAGAGCGAGCCCCGACGAGTCGGGATTAACCGTTATGTTGTAGATTCGAGCAGAAAGGTATGATATTTTGAGTTGTTTAGTTCCCCGATAGCTCAATTGGTAGAGCGAGCGGCTGTAAAACAGGGCATGAAAGGAGGTGATAGTTGGCCAAGAAGGACACGAGGACATATGCCGAAAGACGAGAATATCTGATTTCAGCGGTCAGGAAGCGAAGACAAAAGATTCGCCAAATGGCAATAGCTGCAAAAGGCGCCAAATGCGAAGTATGTGGCTATGACAGATGCATAGAAGCCCTGGAGTTTCATCATTTGAGTGATTCAGATAAGAATTTTGGTCTTTCGGAGAAGGGTTATGCAAGATCCTGGAAGAGTGTCGAAAAGGAATTGGCTAAATGTGTCCTGCTTTGTGCCAACTGTCATCGAGAAACTCATGCCAAAGTTGCAGCTCCTGATGGAAACATCAGGATGAAAAACCGGGTGAATTCAGGGAAGCCTAATTCTGCTGATGCGGAGATGGTAATCCTGAGCCAAGCCTGTTCACACAGGGCAGGTTAACAAGTGAACAGGAAGGTGCAGAGACTATAGGGTGAGGCGGCCTGTGCCAATAAGCCCTAATAAGCGCCCGGCACCTAAGCACTGAGCGCAGGCGAAGTGTATGGTGAAGAGATAGTCCAGTCTTCAGGGAAACCTGGAGGAAGCTGTAACCGCTAGGTTGTAGGTTCGAGTCCTACTCGGGGAGTTTCAGGGCAGCAGGCCTTCTGGCCTTGCTGCCCTGAAGTTTTTCTATCGATAGGGCTCGAACCTCAAAGGGTGTGGGAAAAGAATTTTCCCACGTCGTCGGGGTGACAGGCAGCTTGGCTGCCGCCAGAGGGGCAGAGCCCCTATGGAAATTTGCGGAAGCAAATTTAGGTTCTAGGGCGAAGCCCGGAGTCCTACTCGGGGAGGTGTGAACCGCGTTGGGTTCACACCCCTGAACCCAATGTGGTTCGGGGTTCCCATAAATCCATTGTGGTTTGTGGGGTAGATTCCATTTATAGAGGCATCTCCCATAATTGCCTATGTACTATGTTTATGTCCTATTAAGCCAGAAAGACAACAAGTTCTACATCGGTTTTACAGGAGAGTTAAAAAGAAGGCTGAAAGAACACAATTCAGGAAAAAATACCAGTACAAAATCGAGACGGCCGTTAAAGCTAATTTATTATGAAGCACACCTGTCTCAGGCCGATGCCATGAGAAGAGAGCGATATTTCAAGACAACAAAAGGAAAGTCAACCTTAAAACAGATGTTGAGAGATTCTCTGGAAAAGAATAATTGAAGCCCGGAGTCCTACTCGGGGAGTTCCAGTGATCTGACCCAAAACATTGAGAGGACGAATTGCCCCAGCGTTCTGAACTGATTTGAAATTTAGATGTATTTATGGTAGGCGATTATTGATCCTCAGAGTACGCAGTTACAACAGCCGATAGAGTTTTCCATATCCAAAGCTTTGAACGTGTCAGCTTCTTCCATACATAAACCGATCTGTAGTTGTGGTTGTAGTTTTCTTATTTTAGCAATAAGATATTTATAGACTTCGATCCTTGTCTTTATAGGAAAACGGACTCGGCCGTCTTTGGATTTGCCTTTTTCAAGCATCTTTGAAATAGGATTGTCTTTGCCTAATTTTCGTTCAGTAATTTGTAAAGCCCCGGAATAGCTGCAGATTTGCCCCAACGTAATGCGGTCAAGCGGCACCGATCCCAAGAGTTTTTCCAAAAAGCAAGTGTATATATTTTGCCAGCCTTCAACAGGAATAATCGGCATAATAACAGCTCGTAGAGGGTAGCCAGCGTCTGCACATCTTTGCATAGCTCCGATTCTTTCGTCGGGCGTAGGGACATTTGATTCGAACCAATCGGAAATTTCACCTGGATTTAAACTCCACGAAAGGATTGTATGGCCTTGATGGTTCATATCGAGAAGGTTGTTAACATTGGCACTTTTGGTTAATAGTATCAATCTGGCAAGTTTTTGTTGGGCGAAAAAAGGAATCATTGTGCGGGAATAGCCGCTAAGAGAATCAAGTGCCAACCCGTCCTGGAGTTTGCCCAAATAAAAGGCAGTTGGTTCGGATAGCTTAGAAGCAGCACTGGCAATCTGGTCAAGGATTTCATCGATATTTACAAATATTTTCACTGTAGGTGAGTATTTTACACCGGGCGTACCTGCCAGATAGCAGTATTGGCAATCATAGGGGCAGAAACCATATGGTGAAAAATGCCAGTAGTTTGGGCAGGTGTTGCCGTCTTCATCGCTGAATCTAAGTGCACTTTTATGCACTCCAAATAACAATGTATTTTTGCCTTTGTAATGCAGTTCCAAAGGGTCTGAACTACCAAGCTCAAAGCGGTTATGAGATATGTCAAATCTTTCGATAACCTGGGCTTTGGGATACACATTACAAATCGCCTGTATGAAATTACGCTGTTGAGTGGTCTGGAAGCTGCCTTTGGTTAGTACAATTGTGTCAGGGTCGAAATGAGATGCCGGTTTCGGTTGATAGTTCAAATATGAGCTCTCTGTTGGAAAAAGGCTGGTTTTTATTGGATTTTAACACTCTAAACTGGTATTGTCAGGACAGGAAAGATTATTGTTCATTCTTATGTCGCCAATTATACCATCCCCTATTTTCGCTGGCATTATACTCGAAAAGGCCTCAAATTTCAAGAAATTTCTGCTGTCAATTTTGGTAAGATTAACAGTTTCAACTGTATTGAGCTGATGCTCCACCAATCGCTTGAGGACTTGGGTTACTCTCGCTCCGGATACACTAAAGTATTTTGCTCAAACTGACCGTTTTTAAGATAAACACGGATACAAGTATTGTATTGATAAGAACATAGCATAATTTGTCATTCCCGCGAAAGCGGGAATCCAGAATCTGAACAAGCAGTGTTAATCTGCGTTATACCGATGCAGAACAGATTTTTCTCCGTGCGGATGAAAATGTTCCCCTGTGAGATTGCGATGCTGGCAACGCATTTTTCCTTCAGGTCGTTTTGAGCTATTCTTTTGAATTCAGGCCCTGCCTCGATGACCGTCGCCCTGCCCTGCTCTGAGAGAAAATAGATCTTGCCGTCGGCGAAGACGGGCGAAGCAGAATATCTTCCGGGCAGGCGTTTCTTCCAGAGCTGTTCACCGGTATCGGCCTTGAGGCATCGCACAACGCCTCCTTCCGTCAGAGTGTAAAGATACGGTTTAACGTACAGCATCGATGGGATTGTGCTCACATCTTTGTCTGTCTCCCACGCCATGTGAGTTTCGGTGACGTCGCCTTTTCCGCCCGTGTGCACCGTGTGAAGTATCTTCTTGGGGAAACCGGATGTCTGGTAGATCAGGCCGTCGCCGATGACTACCGAGGGGACAACGCCTTCGCCGAAGGTTTTTGCAGTCCAGATTCTTTCGCCGGTTGTAAGGTCGAAGCCCTGAATGACATCGCCTGCCGGGCTGATGAGCTGCTCTGTTCCGCCTTCACTCAGAATGTTAGGTGTCACGTGCGCGATGCGAGATTGCCCGCGACCGGCCTTCCACTTCACCTGCCCTGTGTTCTTGTCAAGAGCCCAGATAAATGCCTTATCCCACGGCTTCTGCCAACCAACTTCTCGCTCTTCTTTACTGCTCCAGTCGAACGGTATGATAACCAGCTCTTTGTAGAGAACAGGCGAGACTCCCAGACCGTGCTCGCTGTAGTATTTGAACTCGCGATTAGTCCATACAACGTCGCCCTCGTTTGATACAGCCGCGATGCTGCCGTCCGCCGCGAGGACATAAACGTTCTCGCCGTCGGTAACCGGTGTGGATGTCGCATAAGAATTGTTTGCGTGTTTGTGCCCGGCCTTTTGCTTCAAAATCTCCCTGTCCCAGACGATGGTACCGGCCTGTCGAGCGATACGGACTAACCGCAAACACGTTCCCTCTTCTGTTGCGGTCGTCAGGTAAATACGGTCACCCCAGACAATCGGTGAAGACCAGCCCCGGCCGGGGATTGGTGTTTTCCAGACGATGTTGTTTGCGTCGCTCCACTCAACGGGAAGGTTTTTCTCGTTCGAGATGCCCTGGCGTGTGGCGCCTCTGAAACAAGGCCAGTTTTCTGCGCCGGCGGGGGACGGTGCAAATATACCTGTAATCAGCGCAGTCAGCACATAGCGTTGGAGGATTTGGCAGGCACGTCTCATAGTCCGCTTCTCCTTCTTAATCCGGCGTGTAGTCAAAATTCTGCCGCAAAGGGCACACCGATAAGAATAACAACTTCACCACGAAAACACCAGTTGAAAATGTGACGGACCCAAAGAGCACTTCTTGCAAATGTTGCGAAATGAGCATATAAAGTTAGATGTCTATGGCTGTGGATTTTAAGAAAAGGATAGAGCGGCTGCGTGCCCGGATTCGGCGGCATGACTACCTCTACTATGTCCTTGCTAAGCAGCAAGTCGGTGAACAGCAACGCAAACAGCTCTTTCTCAGGTGTATCGAACAGGAAACGTCGATTGCAAGCCGCTTTGGTACGTCGAATTGTCTACTTGGAGAACGGGTAAATGATGCGCACTAAGAATATCTGGAACACAACAGCAATCGTAGCATCGGTAATATTGCTTGTCCTTGTCCCCGTGTGCTCTGTTTCCGCCGGAAGTGATTCACGTGCGAAGAACAACAACGCTACCTTGAAGGTCGGCACCTGCCAGTTCCCTGTATCCGGGGATGTGGACGGGAATGCGAAGTATATCAGGGACTTTATAAAGGAAGCCGCTGCAAATAAAGCTGACATTGTTCACTTTTCCGAAGCAGCTCTTTCCGGGTATGGCGGGGCAGATGTCCCTGACTTCAAAAATTACGACTGGGAAAAACTAAGGGCCCGAACGCATGAAATAATGGCCTTGGCAAAGCAGAACAATATCTGGGTCGTTTTAGGTTCCGCCCATTACCTCAGCCCAAAGGAAAAACCCACAAATTGCCTTTACATTATTTCCGACGAAGGGCAAATCGTTGACAGATACGACAAATCAATGTGCACGTCCGGTGACCTTAAAGTCTATACGCCGGGAAATCATCTCGTAACGATTGAACTCAAGGGCGTCAAGTGCGGTTTCCTCATCTGCTACGATTCTTGTTTCCCCGAAATGTACAATATATACCGCCACAAAGGCGTCAAGGTCATGTTCCATTCGTTCTACAATGCTCGTCATAAGAGCAAGACCATTCTCGACGAGATTATACCTGCCGAAATTCGTGTCAGAGCGTCGGATAATCTCATGTGGGTAGTGGCAAACAACTCTTCTGCCGCACATTCTGCCTGGCCTACCTGCATCGCAAGACCGGACGGTTCTCTCACCTCGCTTCAAAGAGGCGTGCCCGGCATTCTCTATCGCACGTTTCCAGACGACGAAAAGGCGAAGAAATTCCCAAGCTGGACTCATAACAATAAGATAATGGCTCTGCCTGAAGACGAGGTTTACCATAACGGCAAACCCTCGAATCATTCAAGAGCGACTAACAGACAGGCCTTGCCGTAACACACTCGTTTCGCCTCGTGCAGGGACTCTCTCGAAGGGTTGCTCTTGGCTATGCTCAACAAATCTGTTTCTTGCAAAAAAGCTCCTTGCGACGTATAAAGTTGTTTGCTATGGCGGTGGATGTTAAGAAGCGAATCGAGAAGTTGCGTGCCGAAATCAGAAGGCACGATTACCTCTACTATGTCCTTGCTCAGCCCGAAATCAGCGACCGGCAGTACGACAAGCTCTTTGCCGAGCTAAAAGACCTGGAGGCGAAGCACCCGGAGCTTGTGACTGCTGATTCGCCGACCCAGCGGGTATCGGGCCGGCCGCTCGAGGGATTCCAGACCGTTCGCCACGCCGTGCCTATGCTCAGTATGGATAATACCTACAACGCCGATGAGCTTCGCGCCTTTGACGAGAGGGTGGCAAAAGGGCTGGGGACAAACGATTATGATTATATTATAGAATTGAAAATTGACGGAGTTGCTGTTAGTCTGAGATACGAGGCCGGTGCGCTTGTTACAGGCGCGACTCGTGGTGATGGAAGGATGGGTGATGATGTCACTGCGAATGTCAGAACCGTAAGGGCCATCCCGCTTATTCTTTTAAGCGACGGTGTCAAGACCCCAGACGTGCTCGAGGTCCGCGGCGAAGTCTTCATGCCAACCACAGCCTTTCTTCAAGTCAACCGGCTCCGCGAACAGGCCGGCGAACCGGCCTTTGCCAATCCGCGAAACGCCACTGCCGGTTCGTTGAAGCTGCTCGATGCGAGAATTACCGCAAAGAGGAATCTCTCGTTTTTTGCCTATGCAACCGGCCAATTTTCGGAGCCCTTGGGAGAGAATCACTACGATACGCTTGCCGTTTTCAAGAAGCTCGGCCTGCCCGTCAACCCTCATATCAGGCGGGCCAAAGACATCGACGAGGCATTAAAGATATGCCAAAGCTGGGACAGAAAACGCGATGAGCTTGACTATCAGATTGACGGTATGGTGATAAAACTGAATCGCTTCGACCAGCGTGACATTCTCGGCTCTACCGGCCGGGCGCCGCGATGGTGCATCTCCTATAAATTCGCCGCCGCCCAGACCGAGACGGTTGTCGAATCGATAGACGTCCAGGTGGGAAAAAGCGGGGCGATGACACCGGTTGTGAATTTGACACCGGTACTACTCGCCGGAACCACCGTCAAGCGGGCCAGCCTGCACAACTTTGACCAGTTAAACCGCCTCGACGTCCGCGAAGGTGACACGGTTATAATCGAAAAGGCCGGCGAAATAATCCCCCAGGTCGTCAAGGTAAAAAAAGAAAAACGACCCGCCGGCGCATCCATCTTCAAACCGCCGACCAAATGTCCCAACTGCGGCGGCGATGTCAAAAAAGATGAAGACGGAGTCTGTATCCGCTGCCTCAATCCGAACTGCCTTGCTCAATTAAAAGAACGCCTGAAATACTTCGCCGGCCGAGGACAGATGGATATTGAGGGTCTTGGTCCCGCAATTATTGATCAACTGGTAGAACAAAAGTTGGTCATAGAGCCAGCAGACTTGTACAAACTTACAAAGCAAGATTTACTAAGCCTTGATCGTATGGGTCCCAAAAGTGTCGATAACCTACTTGAGGCAATTGAAAAGAGCAAGACGAGAAACTTGACTAGAGTAATTGCAGGTCTTGGCATACAGCACGTTGGCATCCAAGTTGCTGAAATACTTGCGAATAGATTCAAGCATCTTGGGCTACTGATGCAAGCAAGCGAAGAAGAGCTTGCCGACATCGACCAGATAGGGCCGGTAATTGCAAAAAGCATCCGAAATTATTTCGATGAGTGGCGTAATCGAACCAAAGAATTGCTTACGTACTTGAACCCACAGTCAGAAAAAACAGTATTGTCAAAGAAGCTCGCAGGCAAAACCGTCGTTGTCACCGGTACACTCAAAAACTTCACGCGAGAGACTATCAAAGAAGCGATCAGGATGGCAGGGGCAAAAGCGAGTTCGAGCGTGAGTAAGAAAACCGATTATGTGCTTGCTGGAGATAACGCCGGCAGCAAGCTCGACAAGGCCCGCCGGCTCGGCGTCAAGGTGATAGACGAAAAACAGTTCATGGAGATGCTGTGAACCCCGATGAAAAGTATATGAAGATGGCGCTGACACTTGCCCGCCGCGGCCTCGGCTCTGTCGAGCCTAATCCCGTCGTCGGTGCGGTCATTGTCAAAGACAATCAGGTCATCGGCAGGGGCTGGCACAAAAAATTCGGCGAACTCCATGCGGAGATAAATGCCCTGGAAGATTGCAGGAAGCGCGGTATCAGCCCTGAAGGTGCCACAATGTATATCACCCTCGAGCCGTGCTGCCATCGGGGAAAGACCGGCCCCTGCACAGACGCAATCATCGATGCCCGATTAGCCGGGGTTGTCGCTGCGACAATTGACCCGTCGCTGCAACTAAAAGGCAAAGGCGTTGAGCAGTTGAGACGGGCTGCAATCAAGGTGGATGTGGGTATCTGCGAAAACGACGCGAAGCTGCTCAATGCGCCGTTTATGAAGTTCGCGAAGACGGGCAACTGCTGGGTGACACTCAAATGGGCGCAGACTATTGACGGCAAACTTGCATGGGCAAATCAAACCGACGAGCGGAGATGGATTAGCGGACAGGAAAGTCGAAGGGATGCTCACAAGCTTCGCAGGCGAGCCGGCGCAATACTGGTCGGTATCAATACCGTCCTCGCCGACGACCCGCTCCTTACACCCAGGCCGAGCAGAGGCAAAAAGCCCATGCGAATCGTGCTCGATAATAAACTGCGAATCCCTCTTGACTGTCAACTGCTGGCAACGGCAAAAAATGTCCCCGTGGTAATCTGTGCCTCTGACCAGGCGATTAATGCGAACCCGCAGAAGGTAGAACAAATTAAGGACAATGGTGCAGAGATACTTGCATATCCACAGACGAAGCAGCTTGGTTTGCACTTCCTGCTCGATGAGCTGAGCAGGAGGGGTGTACAGCTTCTGCTCGTCGAAGGTGGGCCGACGGTAATCGGCTCGTTCTTGAAAGAAGACCTGGCCGACGAAGTTGTTGTCTATATCGCGCCGAAGATTCTTGGTCGGCAGGGAAGCGCTGACATATCGCAGTCAGCGGCGCAGTTGGCTAAAGGCACCGGCTTGCACTGCGTCGATGTGAAACGTCTCGGCGACGACGTGCGAATTACCGGCCTGACGCAGAAAGCTTTGCAGGAGGCCTCAATTCCCGGTAGCGAGACTTAAAGAAAGGATAGTCGGATGAGAAATGTGAAGAGGTTTATGTTGACGACGAGCTTAGGTTTGGCGGCTATAGGGCTTATCGGCTGTGTGAATGTTCAGGTCTCGGATGTCAACCTTGATGTTTCGCCGTCCGGTTTTGCTCTGCCACCCTGCGATGCGATAGTGCTGTTTGATGGCAAAGATTTTTCGCACTGGATTGGCGAAGACGGCGACCCGGTCGAGTGGAAGATTGTCGATTGTGCGATGGAGGTGGTGCCGGGCTCAGGTAGCATCGTCACGAAGCAGAATTTTCAGGACTTTCGGCTGCACGTCGAGTTCAATCTCTCCGAAGTGCCGCCCGGTGTCGAGGACCAGGGACGCGGAAACAGCGGCATATACATCCAGCGACGGTACGAGGTGCAAATCCTTGATTCGTTTGGTGTTGAGTCGAAGTATCAGGATTGCGGCGCAATCTATATGACCAAAGCGCCTGACAAGAACGTCTGCAAAAGGCCTGGCCGGTGGCAAAGCTACGATATATTCTTCCGTGCTCCTCGCTGGGATGGCGACAAAAAGATCGAAGATGCAAGAATAACCGTTTTGCAAAACGGTGTCTTAATTCACAATAACGTAATAGTCCCCAACAAGACCGGGGCCGGCCAACCCGAAGGCCCGCAGCCCGGACCAATCAAGCTCCAGGAGCACGGCAGTAAACTGAAGTTTCGAAATGTCTGGATAGTTCCTCTCGACTGAGGTGCGAATGTTTGCGGCGGGTTTGCAGGCGGCGGTGTTGAGATTTTGAAGGACTGACTATGAAACGGATAGAAGTTTTGGGTTTGCAGACTATACCGAAAATCGAACAGGCCGACAACCTCGCAGAAATTATCGCCAAAGCTGCCGACAGGGAAATCGCAGGCCTCCAGCAAAATGACATCGTCGTGCTGACCAGCAAGATTGTCTCAAAGGCCCTCGGCCGAATGAGAAAAATGGCAGACGTCATACCCGGCGAAAAAGCGCTGTACATTTCGCGAAAGACCGGAAAAGATGCGCAGTGGCTGCAAATGATTTTCGACGAGGGTAACGAAATTCTCGCCATAATGCCCTTAAAGGGCGTTATCAAAAAGCACATCTTCAACGCCTCTGAAGATGCCGCGACTACCACCGACCTTGTCGAGCATGAACAGGCCGTCTGCATCACGGCAGGCAAAGCCGGACGCCTTCACACCTGTGACGCAGGCATCGACGGCTCCAATCACGAAAAGGGCATCGTCAGCTTACTCCCCGAAGACCCGGATGCAGCGGCAAAGCAAATCAGAGAAGACCTGCAGAAGCTCACCGGCAAAAAGCTCGCCGTTATTCTCGCCGATACCGAGATGATACCCTTTGGCACAATGGATTTCGCCGTCGGCTCATCCGGCATAGACCCGGTCTCGAGGCAGTTCGGCCACAAGGACCTCTATGGAAAACCTAAGTTCGGCGGCATAGACTTGACTGCTCACGAGCTGTGCTCTGCTTCTGCCCTTGTCTTCGGCCAGACCGGTGCAGGCATCCCCGTCGCCGTCATACGCGGCTACGAGTACGAAATCAACGAAACCGCAAACGTTGCAAACACGATGCTGCCCGGCGACAATAGCGACGGCGTTGCACGAGCAATAAGAGATACCCTCAAAGCCACCTCCTACACCAAACCACTTGCCAAACGCCTCCTGCTGAAAATCGCCTCATGGTTTGTGTGAGTGACATGCTTCATGGAACCTTCGCCTAAGAGTTGTGGACTTCGCGGCGGTGGCCGATTTTGAAGATGTTGATGAGCAGGTTTTTATCATCGGGGTGGTACGCTATACGGTAGGGGCCTTGGCGCAAACGGTAGAGTGGTTTCGCTGAGAATTTGTGTGCATCGGCACCGACGTAATTCTTCGCAAGTAAGCCGATGCGCTTTGTAATTCTGCGCAAGTGTTTTCTTCGGATGCCTCGGAGTTCTTTCGCAGCCGACCTCTTTATAGTGACTCTATATCTTGCCATCTCTGCGCAGGTTCTTTACCACATCTTTGTAGGCCACGCTTGGCTCATCCCTGCGCTCGTCGTAGGCCGCAAAATCAATTGCATCCTCCGCTAATGACAATCGGATTGCCTCCTGAATCAGCTCCGACATCGATTGGTCTGTCTCCAGCGCCTTGACCCTCAACGCCCTGTGAAGCGCCGGACTCAGGTACACCGTCGTTCTCTTTGTTTCGTATGCCATCATCCTGTCACCTCTCTTTGGCGGCATTTTAATATCAAAACATCATAGCGTCAAGACGTCAAAACATTTTTTCCAAGATTTTTTCATCTTTTTCTGTTTGGCCGGTTATGCCTCAAATGTCTCTTCCCTCGCGTATCCTAAGCCGATTTTATCGGCCATACTCGTATGCGCCTATGTCCACGGCTGAACTCGAAATCCTAGCTGTAGGGTGTGCAACTTGTTTGCACACGCGGAATCTTAATCAGTGACGACGAAGTCGGCCTCAATAAAACGAGCGACTAGACACGAGCGACTATCGACGCGAAAGCTGACCGTTTTGGAACAAAACGGTCAGCTTGAGTTATTGAGCGTTTTCTTTGACCGCAGGATATGGTGATAATGCTGGGCGAACCTGTGCGCCTCGTCCCGCACGTATTGCAGCAGCTTGCGAACAGGTGAATTCGCGGGCAGCTTCAGGGGCTTGTTGGTTCCCTGTAGAAAGATTTCTTCCTCTCTCTTTGCTATCGACGCAATTCTCGGCACGGGCGTTTTCATTTGCCTGAACGCCTTTTGAGCCGCGTGCAGATGTCCCAGCCCGCCGTCAATCAAAATTAAATCGGGCCAAAGCTCCTCACCGCGCAGGGCATACTTGTATCTGCGTTTGACCACCTCGGCTATCATCGCGTAATCATCAATGCCCTTGACGGTTTTTATCTTGAACCGCCGATACCCGCTCTTGAAGGGCCGCCCGTCGATGAACTTGACCAATGAGCCGACCGCCTCCGCCCCGCCGATATTCGCAACGTCGATTCCCTCGATGATTCGCACCGGGCCGGGCGTGTCGAGTATCTTCTGCAGCTTCACTAATGCCTCCGTCGGGTCCGCCGCAAACACCTCCGGCTGGACGTCCTCATCCGGCCTGCCTCGCTCATCTAACCGCTCAATCAACCGAATCCGGTCCCGATACATCCCCGCCTTCTCATATTGAAGCGCCTCTGCCGCCTCGGCCATCTGTTTTTTAAGTTGCCGAAGGATTGTCGCCCGCTTCGACCGCAGGAACTTCACCATGTCCCTGATAATCTGCTTGTAATCCGCCTTGCTTATCTTGTCCCCGCAAGGCCCGCTGCACTGCCTTATACTGTAAAGCAGACAAGGCCGAAAGAACCTGCGCTTTTCGTCATCCGCGCGGATATCCAGCTTGCACGTGCGAAACTTGAATATCTTCTGCAGCTCAACGAACACCGCCCGCAAATCTTTCACCCCCGCGAATGGCCCGAACAGCCGAGTCCCCTTGCTCTGCGGCTTACGAGTGATATAAACACCCGCAAAATCCTCGCTCGTCGTTATCTCTAAATACGGAAACGTCTTGTCGTCCAGCAGGTCGGTATTGTGGGCAGGCCGAATGTCCTTTATCAGCCGGGCTTCTTTGAGCATCGCATCAACTTCCGTCTCGGTTTCGAGATAATCGACCGTCTCGACCTTGCTGATCATCTCTGCTATCCGAGGCCCGCGCGACTCGGCCAAGTCACTGCCCGGCTGAAAGTAGCTCGCCGCTCGGCTGCGGAGATTCTTCGCCTTGCCGATATAGAGCACCTTCTCCCCCGCCCCCTTCATAAAATACAGCCCCGGCCCAGCCGGAAACCCCCGAACCTGCTCGCGTATCGCATCTAATCTGTTCTTCTTGACGCTCATACTCCCCCCATTTTAGCTCTACGAGTTGCCCGCTCAAAGCCCTTTCTCGCTCCCCACGGATATCTCCGCGATGCGAGTCAATAGGCCACAGCAGCTCACGCCCACAGCTCCTTGTCCCGAAGACAGGCAATATGGGTGACGGGCTTGTATCCCAGCTTGCGGGCTGCATCGACAATTCTTTTGACATGAGTCAATTCCTGGTCGCGAGCATGTATCCACGCCACCCAGTCATGCAGCATCAAAGGCATGTGCTCGCCTCGTGCCGCCCGTTTGTTTAACTCTGCCAGGATATACTCCATCGGGTCGCCGAACTCTCGCCTCCACATCCAGCCGGTGTCGCCGTATGCGCTGGGAAAACCCATCATCTCAGGATGTCCGAGCGTGCCGTAATTGATAAAAGTTGTGGATCCGTCCACTCCCGTGAGGAACGCATTAATCATCCTTACGCCCAGCGACGCAACCATATCCAGCTCCGCCCTGGACTTCTCCGTCGCATCAAAGCCGTGTACACTGGGCCCGTCTTTGCCGCTGGTCCCGCAAATGCTGATGCCCACGGGGCGCACTCCGAAAATACGCTCGTGCACTGCGAAAGACCTCTCGTAATCGGCCCTGAGCACTTCGACAGGTTTGCCTCGCTCATAACCCAGCCCGATGTGCGAATAGCTGTGGTCCTGAATATCGAACAGCGCATCACCCTTTACCTCCTTATAGAATGCCCTGAACCGCTCCTCCATCAGTTCCAGTGTCGCACCCTTGCAGAAGAACGTCGCGCCGATATCGTGCTTTCGGTGCACTTCGACAACCTTTTCCAGAAACCCTTTCATCTTCTCCGGTTCCCACGTCTCGGTATCATACCGCAGCAGAAACAGTTTTTTACCGGTGAGCTTTACCCTCTCACGATTCTCTGCGGAAAAAGCAATTTGCGACACCGCCAGCGTGGCCAAACCGCCCCCCACACCCTTCATCCAATCCCGTCGATTCAATATCTTTCGCATTTTAACCTCGCAACAAGGACCACCGAGGCCGCGGGGGCCCCGGCAAACTGTGTCTAACCAATAGTGATTATAGTCTATCAGCATCTGCTCACACAGGTAAAACAAAAATGTAACAGCCGGTTTGTGATATGTGAGCCGTTTATGTTCAGTGATAACGCAGAAAATCCGCTCTTCAGGATAATTCGTCAATACATCGAGATAGTAAATCGAATTGCCGAAGAGTTCAGCGCCGTTCTTGTTCCTCTGCAAAACTGCATTGACGAACAAATCAAAACCGTCCTTGCCGACAAATGGTCGGATGACACCGTACATCCCTTCCTCTGGGCGCATCCATGGATTGCTTATCGATGGCTGGAGACAACTGCACTGTGGTAGTTGTCCTTGGTGGGCAAAAAATTTTTCACAGGGTGCTGTTCGTAGATTCAGTGTCAGTAAAGACATAAGAGGGGGGTTTGAAAAATTTGTTAGAAAATTTCGGATTTACCTCTTTACACCTAATCGAAATAAGGTTAATTTGCCGATATTGATTTTTGCGGGTTTTACTCAATATCTGCTATAATTCCCGCTTGCCTTACTATATGTTGTGGTTCTTGTTTTCGCACGGAGGCGCGTAAATGTCTGGCAAATTCAACCCCGACAACCCTTTCAAAGCAGGACAAAACGGCAGTGACAAGCCTGTAAGCAGGCCTGATTCGGCGGGTATGAGAGTTGAGCATTTCTTCTCAACGCCCGGGCTTCATCCATTCGACCAGCTCGAGTGGGACAGACGCGTTGCAAAGATTACGAGCGATACGGGGGAGGTAATTTTTGAGCAGGACAACATCGAGGTGCCGACCTCGTGGAGCCAACTGGCTACGAAGGTAGTTGCGAGCAAGTACTTCTACGGTGATGTTGAAATCGGCCGGCGGGAAAATTCGGTCAAGCAGCTTGTGCACCGAGTGTGCAGGACGATTGCCGACCGCGGCAGGAAAGACGGTTATTTCGCGACGGAAGCCGATGCCGAAACATTCTACAATGAGCTGACGTGGCTTTGTGTTAACCAGTGCGGGGCGTTCAATTCGCCTGCGTGGTTCAATATCGGGCTGTACGATGTGTATGGAGTAGAAGGCAGTAAGCACAACTATCATTGGGACAGCAGGAAGGCCCAGGCCGTCCCCTGTGAGAACAGTTACGAGTATCCGCAGTCCTCTGCCTGTTTCATTCAGTCCGTGAAAGACTCGATGGAAGACATAATGCGGCTGGCTACAAGCGAGGCGATGCTTTTCAAGCACGGCTCGGGTACCGGCACCGACCTTTCCACGCTTCGAAGCAGCAAAGAGAAACTCTCAGGAGGGGGCAAGCCATCGGGGCCGCTGAGCTTTATGAGGGTTTATGACCAGATAGCGGCAGTGATAAAGTCGGGCGGCAAGACTCGGCGTGCCGCGAAAATGCAGTCGCTGAAGGTCACGCACCCCGATATCAGGGAATTCATAACCTGCAAGACCGAAGAAGAGAAGAAGGCATGGGCCCTTATCGAGGCCGGTTACAGCGGCGACTACAACAACGAGGCCTACAGCAGCGTAATGTTCCAGAACTCCAATCTCTCGGTTCGCGTTACCGACGAGTTTATGCAGGCGGTCGAGAAGGATGATACATGGACCACCTATACGGTAACGACCGGTGAGAAAATCGGTGAGCACTCGGCAAGAGAGCTGATGGACCTGATTGCAGAGGGTACGAGGATTTGCGGCGACCCTGGCCTTCAGTATGACAGCACAATCAACCGCTGGCATACCTGCCCCAGTTCAGGCCCAATCAACGCCTCGAACCCATGTAGCGAATACATGTTCGTCGATGACTCCGCCTGCAATCTGGCCTCGCTGAACCTGATGAAATTCCGCGCCGAAGACGGCAAGTTTGACGTTTTGAGCTTCAAAAAGGCGATTCGGCTGTTCATTATCGCCCAGGAGATTCTGGTTGATAACGGCAGTTACCCCGACAAGTCCATCGCGATAAACAGCCATCTTTTCCGACCGCTCGGCTTGGGCTATGCGAATCTGGGGTCCTTGGCTATGAGCCTGGCGATGCCTTACGACTCGGACCAGGCGAGGGCACTGGCGGCGGCGATTAGCGCGATACTCACCGGCACAGCATACGCGGTGAGTGCCGAAATTGCCTCGATAAAGGGGCCGTTCAAGCAGTTCAGCAAGAACTCAGAGGCGATGCTGAAGGTAATAAACATGCACCGACAGCATGCCTGCGATATTCCCGAGTCGCACTGCCCGGACTATCTATGCAATGCCGCAAAGGATGCGTGGGACGAGGCATTTGATGCGGGCTCGAAAACGGGCTTTCGCAATGCCCAGGCGACCGTGCTTGCGCCGACCGGAACGATTGGCTTTATGATGGACTGCGGCACTACCGGTATCGAGCCGGATATTGCTCTGGTAAAGTACAAGCTGCTCGCCGGCGGAGGTATGCTCAAACTGGTCAACAAAACCGTCCCCATGGCGATCGAGCGGCTCGGATACGGCGCGGACGAGATAAAGGCAATTGCGGACTACATTGACGAGCAGGAGACGATTGAGGGGGCGCCGGAGCTAAACGCCGACCATCTGCCGATTTTCGATTGTGCTTTCAAGCCGAAAAACGGCAAGCGCCATATTCACTATTTGGCCCATCTGAAGATGATGGCTGCGGTCCAGCCGTTTATCTCCGGTGCGATAAGCAAAACCATCAACATGCCGAAAGAAACGACGACTGAGGAGATCGCTGCGGCTTATACACAGGGCTGGAAGATGGGTTTGAAGGCTGTGGCGGTTTATCGCGACGGCTCCAAACGCCTCCAGCCGGTCTCCACAGCCAAACATAAAGATGCAAAGGCCAGGGAAGGCGCCGAGGCGGCAAGTCCGGCCAAACCGTTCAGGCATCGGCTTCCGGATACACGAAAAAGCATAACACACAAGTTTTCTGTCGGACAACACGAGGGCTACCTGACGGTGGGGCTATACGAGGACGGCCAGCCTGGTGAGGTATTCATCACCATGGCCAAGGAGGGCAGCACCGTCGGCGGCCTTATGGATGTCATCGGAACCTGCACCTCGATGGCGCTTCAGTACGGGGTGCCGCTGATTACTCTGGTCGATAAGTTCCGCCACGCCCGTTTCGAGCCTTCCGGAATGACCTCCAACAGGGATATTCCTTTTGCCAAGAGTCTTATCGATTACATCTTCTGCTGGCTCGGCTGTCAGTTCATACCCGGCTACGCTGAGGCCAATACGCCCAACAGAGGCGCGACTTCGACGCCCGCTGACAGCAAAAACGTCACCACCGCAAAAGAGGTAGTGGAAAAGACTAAGGATTTAGCTGATAAGCTCGCAGAGGTCAGAGCCGAGACCGGCGCAAACGAAAAAGACAAATCAAAACGCCGCGATGAGCTGCCTATTCCCATTAAACAGACAGCCAAGCGTATATCCGCCGCCGCTAAAAACAGGTTCACCGGCCTGGCCAATCGGATAGAGGCCCTGGTAGGTGTCGGCCTCTCGGATGATCCCGACGGCGCCGAGGCGAAGGTCATGCAGCAGTTCAACGCCCAGTTCGAGCATTTCCAGGACGATGCTCCTGCATGCGATGTATGTGGAGCGATAACGGTTCGCAACGGCATGTGCTATAAATGCTTCAACTGCGGAAACTCAATGGGCTGCTCGTAGTAATTGATTATTGATGATTTAACCCCGCTTCCGCATCCCGCCGAATGCTCGAGAGCCGCTACCTTGGCTTCGCTACAGAGTACCCATTCTTAATTAACTTTAATACTGTGCTAAGCAAATCCCTCCATTCCGGATTCTGCTTTTCAATTAGCTTGATCTTCCACTCGCGCCGCCAATGCTTCAGTTGCTTCTCACGCAACTCTGCTTCTTCTTTGCCTTCGTATTTCTCAAAGTACACCAGTTTTCGAACATCGTGCTTACCGACAAAATCGCTTCCGGTACTGTTCTTATGCTGGATAACCCGCTTGGCCAGATTCTTCGCCATACCCACATAAAGCGTCCCATTTTTCCCACTCGCCATCATGTAAACATAATATACTCCCATTCCGGCATTCTACACTTCACTTACTGGACAAGCCAGCACTTCTCGCAGCGCAGTGCATTGTATCTCCCCAAGAAATACTTACGTAGAAAGGTTGCTCTCATCCCCAATACTTGGTCTTCACTTGCAACCGAGATATTCATCTATACTTTCCACGACAACCGGATCTATCCCGGTCAATTCCCTTATCCTCTCTCGAGGCATTTTGTTTATGTCGATGTTAAAAATTTTTGGTCTTTCCTTTCGATCAAGAATCGCTTTCTTCAGTAACCAACTTAGATAATAGTCCGAAGGCGCAAATGAAATACCGAATATGACAATTCTCTCCGCAGTCCGTAACTCCCGATATGCCAGACTCCACAAAAAACCAAGCTTCGGATACTTCTCAAATGTCTTTGCCATTGTCGGTGGCACAATCACATTTACTAATGGCATACCACAAAGACTGCACAGGTCCCCCGGGTCATTATGTATCGGTTCGCTCCCTATCCAATTTGCGAAGAATATTTGGTGGTTCCCGCAAGATGTGTTAACGCAGTACAACCAGTCAATCGAACCGTGCAACTTAAGATAAAATCCTAATCCTTTGGACTTGTGATACATTGACGGTCGCTCTCCGTGAAAGAGTTGTGTCCTCTGCAAAATATTGTACGTGCGATCTAAAAGACATTCGGGCCTTAGTTCCTTACTAGGCCCTTTCAGTGAGCGCTCCCACAAGGTGTTGTCTACAACTAAATCGTAATTAAGTGTAATCACTGAATCGCGAGACTCAATGGCTGCCAACTCAGCATTGATAAGCTTCCCAATTTGTTTACATCCTTGGCGATTAGCTATTGCCAAACGCTCCGCCACGTATTGGTCCAACTCCGAGCGAGCCTTTTGTACTTCTGCCTCGGCAGGTTCACCGAATGAAGCAAACTTATCCAAGTTCAACTCCATGGTTGTAACAACCTCTTCCAGATTCAACCTGCCTGTTTCTACCCCCGGGAATTTGTTGCTTATGAATCTGTGAAGAAATGGGTATGAATCTCCCTTGAAATCTTCTTCAAGAAAAAATGCGCCCATCACCGGCAGATTGTATGTAGATGCCGCCGAAGACCCTGCCCCAAAAAAGTACACTGTTTTTCCCAAGTCCTTAGCCATGGTTCTTTTCCTCCCCACACTTCTCCGTCAAAATTAAATGTGTCCGTTATAATTTCCCGGCAGAATTCTACTTCTTGCTTCTTACTTCTTTCTTCTTACTACTACTTTCTCCCTCAATTTTCAAGGCCTCAATGGCAAGAATTATCCGTTTGCTCGCCCCCGATTCATCGGGCCTAAATCCCACCCGTCTTCATACCCACTCATTGTCTGCTCCGGGTCGGCTCCAAATGGAAGTCCCGGCCCGCCCCTGCCCCCAACCCCGTGTAATCCTCCACCGCGGTCTCACCGAATACCCATCCATCTCCCCGCTCCCCGGCCCCTCCAAACCTCCCAGCCAAAACTTCCCTGTCGGCCCAGCATGTTCGTAGTCCTTTCGATTAGTCTTTAAGACTACAGCCGCACCTGCCGAGCTCTCTCTTCGAACCACCTGAACTGGCCCGGCGCCACC
>JAUVYV010000067.1 GCA_030602885.1 Phycisphaerales bacterium | reverse complement strand
TTTGGCCGGCCTGCAGGCTACCGGCCACGCAGCGGCTCGGTCTGCAGACTACCGAGCCGTCTCCCTGCAGCTGCCGGCATTTGCGAATCGCCTGCCATAATCAACTGACCAGTATGGCACAGATTTGTCGCCGGCAGCTGCCAGCGTCTTATGGAGGAGTTCAAAGGCGGGAACCTTTGGGACGAACATAAGTGCCGGAAAAAATCGCGAATTTCGAGAGGGGGACTGCAGCGATGCGCGCAGCGTAGCGAAGTGCAGTAGCGGGTCGTTGCGGTGGTGAATCGAAATTCAGCAAGGTTATTAGAGCTGGTTTCCCCCCCTCGGCGTCAACACCCTCATCAATATTTTGGAGTGCCAAGGACAGGGGGGAGACTGAGGGGGGGAAAACTGCGGCGAACCTTGCGGCGATACCAGGCCTGGCGTTTTCTTGGCCTGGTAGTTTTTGACGGCAAGCGTTGACTCTCTTTTGCAGCCGGCAGCAGCTAACGGCTGCGTTCCTCTGCGCTATTTTTACAATACCGCCGGCTCAGGCGGTCGCCTGATTTGTTTCGACTGCAGAAGGTGGTGACATTGGCCGGCCGACGCCAGGCTTGTCTTTCAGGCTCGCCGCCGGAGGCGGCGCAGCCGCCGTTGATTTTGTCTTTGAAGCTGGCCTCGCCGTTAGGCCAGCGCCGCTGTCTTTACATTAACGCTCGCCGCCGGAGGCGGCGAAGCCGCCGTTGTCTTTACATTAACGCTCGCCGGTGAAGGCGGCGAAGCCGCCGTTGTCTTTGTCTTTGAGCTGGCCTCGTCGTTAGGCCAGCGCCCCCGGTTAAGGTCTGGCCGGCGTGGTGTCTGCGGGTGTGGTGATATGGTGAAGTGTTCGGCAAATGTCACGCGCTTCGAGGGGCCACGTCTGCGCCGGATTCAATAATTGTTACCGGTGAACTTTTTGCCTGTTCTCATCTCAATCTCCCTGGTGATTTGCTTGACGCGATCGAGGTTTAGGTAGGTGTCGCCCTTGAACTTTTCAGTTGCCGTCTTTCCGAGGATCCAATCAAGGGTAACGGATACTATGCAGCAGAACAGGACGGAATTATCATTGTCCTGCGGCTCTGTGCCAAAGCGACTTATGAAGCCGGTCAACTTTGCCAGTTCTTCCTTGAGCTCTCTGACCTTTTGTTCGCTTTGCATACATGGTGACATCCGGAGTCGAGGCAAGCCGGCAAGATGGTGTGTTGTCTCATAGATTCGTGTGGAGGTCCCGGATTGGCTCGTCTGCCGTCGGGTCATCAGCCGGCTGTGATACCTGCCCACCCTGAAAGAATACTATTGACAACGGTCTCATCCTGCCGACAATACCTCTAAGGTTAAAACAATGAATACATCATCGACTAAATCCCAGACGTTTGTCAAGCCCAAATCACAAGAAAACCGACATTTTTCTACACATCAGTCTTCCCAGCTTAACGAACCGGCTGCCGGTTTGTGTGAATGCAGCCAGTCTGGGCAGGATGGGCAGGACTCTGATCTGGGGGCTGATGATGGTTTTGTGCTGGAGTTCGATATCGGAATCATCGATGCTAAGTATGAGCATAGGGGGATCAGCCTGACGGCCAGATACATTCTTGGAATCATAGCCGCTTATTTGAGCGCTCATTCTCATGGGTATCTTTCGGAGGACAAGATAGCACAGGCCGCCGGGTGCAATCGCTCGACTGTAATCAGGGCGGTCAACAAGTTGAAGGCAGCCGGCTATCTTGATGTAGACCGCCGCGGCAAATGTAATCGATACCACGTCTGCGAATGGGTCAAGCACCTGCCAAAGACATGGGTCAATCATGCCCTGGTCCGTGACGATGACCTTAGTATCTGCCAGGCTGTTTTCGTGAGTTATGTCAAGTTCCGGCAGGGGAACAACCTGGCCACATGGCTAAAGATTCGGGAGGCTGCCGAAGCCCTGGGGGTCTCTTACCACACCATTGCCAGGGCAGCTGCCTCGGATGCAGTCCTGGGTTTCATCGGGAAAATACACCGGCCTGAGAGGCGATCCTCGAAAAATGAGTACTATTCGACGGAGGAGAGCTGGTTGGAAACCTACGTTTTTGGCCCAAAAACAGCGCGCCCAAAATGCAGCGCATTGGGACAAACTAGTAGGAAGGGAGATTATCCTTATGCTCGTTTCACTCGCCACGACCTTGCACACCCTCAGTTGGGTTTGTCTTTTGACTGCCGTCTCGACCAGGAACCGTACGAGGTGCTGCGCAACATCGGGGTTCACTGGAAGGTAGCTAAGCCGATGGCAGTTCAGTGGCGGGACGACCATGATTCGGTTAGGCAGGCGGCTGTCAACGCGGCGCTGCGTGGTGACGATTACTGCCGGCGAATGCAGCGGCTGGGCCTGCCGGCGCCGCGATTCAATCTTGCCGGCTACACCGCTGCCACATTGAACGGAGCTCACCGCGAATGTCACGATGTCGGGCCGAGCAAGTTGACCAGGGTGGCAAAGGCCAGGGCCCCGGCCGGAGCTCGTGCAGCTGCCGGCTGCCGGCCGACAGAATCGGAGCTTAAACGCCTTGAGAAGTACGCAGAGAACGAGCTCAAGCCCTGCCTGGTCAAACCGCATACCCCTGACAAATCAGCGATTCCGGCCGACAACCCACAATTCCGCGATAAATCGACCGAGGACGAGTACCTGCAGGCGGCGATTGCTGCTGCACGCCGCAGGTCCTACAGCTGCCGTAAACATGCGAAATTAGGCCAGAAACTACACATTTCAGTCAATTCTTGCCATTGATCCGGTTTTACTTTATAATTTCCTTTTGGGCGTTCCCCTCGCCCCCCCCACACCAGTTGAGGTGCGATTATGCGTCCCAAACGCAGCTGCAAATATCCTGGTGGTCCTCGAATGAGACCGGAAGTTGCGGCGAACTCTGACCGGATAGCTGCCGGCGTTTTGCGCAGTATGCAGCTGGCCGGCTACGACTATCCTATCCGTAAGCTGCGCAGGTCTGGTGACAAAACCTGCGTGACATTGCCGCTGCAGGTCCGCGGATTCCTTGCGCTTGAGCGCGGAGACTGGCTTATATTTGGAGCTACACTTTGGCCCGGCGTGGCCGGCGTTGTGAGGGTGTCTGACAGGCAGTATCAATCAATGACGGATACGGACCGCGCAGCTGCACGGCTGACGGCCAGGAAGGTCCAGGCCAGAAAGGCTGCGCTGTTTGTAAACATCCCACAGGCGATCTGTGAAATTCTCTCGGCTGAAATCGGAGATTTTATTTATTTTGGGATACGGTCTCTGCAGCGTGTTGTTAATATCTGTGCGGTCAAGGGCGGCGGTGATTCCACCGGCTGCCGGCGGGGACATTGATGAAGCGGATATCTGATATGCAGCCCACAGAAGAAGCTACCCGCCGGCGAAGAATCTGCAGTCATGCCGTTCGTGTTGTGAGGCAAGCAGTCAGTGACGGCCGCCTAAAAAAACCTACCTGGTGTCAGGCCTGCTGCCGGCCTGTAAGAAGTCGCAGACATAAAGTCAAACCCGGGTCTCAAAGATACCCTCGCTTACGGAGCTACATCTACAAGCTCGAAGCGCATCACTGGTCATATTGCGAGGGACACTTGCTTGACGTTTCATGGCTGTGTACCCTGTGCCATCGGCGCGCCCACAAGTTCAGATCGCCGGAGTATCCGCCGGCGCTGATACAATAATGATCACCAATTCGACCGCCTGCAGCGCAGCCGAATGCGAATCGGCGGGCCCGCGGACTCCCCTGCAGAACTTTTCCTGCGCAGCGCAGCTGCCGGCGTAAAGCTCTGTTGTTTTTGGAGGTGGTGACATCAGGTCCTCACCTTGACATCTTTTGGATCTGAATTTGGGGTCGTAGTTTGGTCCGGCCGGCGTCGAGTTATCGCAACCCGGTCAATCCTCGTGCGCTTTTTATCGGTGAAGTCACCCCAAAATTACCAGGTCTGGTCAATCAAGCCCTGGCGTCGATTCTGGGGCCTGCGTTTTTTCAGATCTGCGCATCGACGGCCGGTTTGTTTCGATTACTACTGCAGCTGCCGATTGGTTCTCGCCGGCAGCGAGTTCGAGAGCTGCCTGGTCAATAGCTCAGAATGCCTGCCAAAACGATAGTCTAACAGATTAGACGCATTCTGAAATCGCGAACGAAAAAACACATTGACTTCGAACCGCAGCCGTGGTAGTATCAGAGAATGCGAATACTGATTTCCACATTGATTTTTTGCAGCGTTGTGGCGAACGCGTACACCGACTGCAGCCCGCCTTATGGTGACCCACCCTGCGAATGTTGTTCAGAGAACTGGGGCGGAGGTGTCCCGCCGGCATTGGCGTATATTGTATTTCAAGACATCGAGCGAACAGGCTGTGATCCTGGGTGGGTTATGCTGCCGCCGCCCAACGACAGATTATTTGTATTGAGGAATTCGGAGGAGCTCACCGGTAATACTTGCGCGTGGTCTTACAATCTCGATGATGTCGGCGGCGAAGGCGGACCCGACAGTGACATCTGGGTGATCGGTTTCGACCTGACGGCTTATTATGGGTACAACGTCTACCTGGCAAACAAGGTTGATGATCCCCCAGCTGACATGATTTACTTTTTCAGGAGAGGTCTCACCGACTGCAGGGCAGTTTACACAAACGAACTTCAATCGTTTTCGTGTGAGCCGTTCGTTAATTTTTGGGCCGGCGGCACAGCCAGAATCTTCTGGCTCGACAGCCCGGGCTTTGGTGATTTTAACGGCGACGGCATAGTGAATTTTGTAGATTACGCCATCCTGGCCAGGGCACCACTTTCGTACCGTGCACTGCGGAGCTTCGCCGAAAACTGGCTACACGAGCCAGGGCAATTATAAAAGCTCCTCGAGGGGGTCAAGAGGGGGCTTCCAGCAGGTCAAGAGGGGGCTTTGGAGAAGCGACCATAACGGAACCGCACATTCGGCAATCCCGACCAATTCACTATGGCTAAAGCGACCTGTTTTAAGGCCTTGTAAAGCGACATTTTTTCGCCGGCGAACCGAAAACAGGTCCGATAAGGGATGTTCGGTTTCATTCAGCCACAAATCGCCAATAGTGTCTAAAAAATTAAGGCCCCTGGCCACGTCTCCGGCGGGGGCCGAGCTCGTCATTTGCCCTGTGTTGGATTCGGGGGTACTATGACGCCGCCGGCCAGGGCTTTACGGCTCAGGGCGTATGCTGTGCTCTCGTTTGCCTATCGCAGCCTGGCTGCCGTCTGCAAAGTACGCCGTCGCCTGCCAGCCAGATGTTGACGGTGTGCTTTGCATATTTTTGGCCGGCCTGCAGGCTACCGGCCACGCAGCGGCTCGGTCTGCAGACTACCGAGCCGTCTCCCTGCAGCTGCCGGCATTTGCGAATCGCCTGCCATAATCAACTGACCAGTATGGCACAGATTTGTCGCCGGCAGCTGC
>JAUVYV010000118.1 GCA_030602885.1 Phycisphaerales bacterium | reverse complement strand
ATTACGGAGTTCGCCTTTGATCTCATCGTAGAGGTCCTCGGCTTCCTGGGCCGTCAAATTGTCTTTTGTTAAGTGAATGATTAGCTTCATGTCACTGCCTCGCTAAAGTTTTTGGATCCAACAGAATGCGTAAAAGGCCGGACGGTTGTCGGCTGTGTCTGTGGTTCCAGTTGATGGGCTGATGCCGGTTGTATGTGCGAAATTGCCGGCCGGTACGCTGTCGAGAATGATATCGTCTGAGGGGAGGTCATGGGCATGGCCGTCACCTGTGAACGTGTGGGATTGAAGGTTGGATCCACCGGTTGCACCTGGGAGGTGGTCACCACCGGCACCGACAATGAACTTATCGCGGAGGTCGATTGTTCCTGCAGCACCATCGCAGAGGTGCCAACCGGATGGGATGGTTGCGACTGTACCCTTCCAACCCATTATCATGCCTGGCATCATATTTTTAATCCTGTATGGCGGGTCTTTTGCCATGTCACTTACACCACGGTAACCGTTGCTCCACCAACTGCTAACCCTTCCGGAACATACACTCCCTCAATGTCAAGGAATGGATGGGTCCAGTACGTGTCACCGAAAAAACCACGGCCGGGGCTGATAATCCACGTCTCGATCCCGTCCCACCAGATGAACCATCCATCGCCTTCGAGTTCGAAGGACGGTCGACTATTGTATAGTCCGGCATCGTGGTAAAGGCCGGTGACATCCGGCGTAAGTTCGCCGGTCACTTCATATGTACCTGGGTCAGTTACCTTTGCCCCCGACGATCTCACCAGAGTCGGGGGCTACACGTCGGCGACTATTGTCCGGGGGTTCAGGGTCCAGAGCTGAGATAGCCTGCCTGACTGAGTCAGGAGACGGGCCTGGAACCAGACTTTCTGGTTCAGGGCAAACGAGAATGCGGCAGGCTTGGTTACTGTGCCGCCGGGACCTTCAGCAGCTCCAATAGAACCCATATATCGCCAGGGGGTTGCGAAGAAAAATCTGCTTATAAGCTGTGGTTGTCCCTGGTAAAGGGCGATGAACATTTGGTCGTCAGGGTTTGCACCCCAGCCGGTGATGTCACAGGAGAATGTCACCGTCTGGCCTGCGATGTCCTCCTCACTGCAAACAAGCTGCGTGTCTTTTTCAGGGAGGGACAAAGTTGATGGGGCATTAGGAAGAGTCAGCTGACCCAACTTTAGTCGTGTGGCGTTGGTGCGAATGAAGTGGTTGAATCCGGTCAGGTGAATGGTCTCGCCGAGACGGTTCTTCATTGCAACGGCAGCAGCATAAACATTCCAGAGTCCGCGCTGAGTTGCATCGAGGTCGGCGTGCCAGTATTCGGCAAGGTAGCTGACGATTGCCCTGGCTGATTCCTGTCGCGCGCTGTGTGGGTTGACCGGCTTCGTCCTGGGCCGGATGTAGTTACCGAAACGATTTCGGGCGTGGACGGTGCCCGCGATTGAGCCGGATATCTGTATGATTCCGGCACCAAACCTTACAAGTCCCATGTCACTGTCTCCTAAAAGAGGTTAATGAAAAACGCGGACACGCACGAGCTCGTGTCCGCGCTGGTGAGCTGCTCATCCACGGAGGAATGTGAGAGCAGATTACTCGCTTATGTCAAAGAGCGCAAAAAAAAGCCGGACACGATTTTACTCGTGTCCGGCCTGCCTAAGAAAACAAACTTACTTGAGAGCATCCTACGAAGTTTTTCGGGCGGAGGCAAGAAAAATCCTTGAGAATCGAAAAAAAAGTTTGCGAGGATGGGCTGTGCTGAGCTGGACGGATCGATTTGGTACTACAGCACTTAGGGTTCGAAGAGTATTTTGATGTTGGTTGCGTCCTTGAGTTTGCAGTACTTGTAAACTTTTTTGCCGTCGTCCCGCGGCCGCATTTCCATAAAGAGGTCTTTGGCGGTTTCCATGCTCAGGGCAGCCATCAGTGCAAGCGATTCGAGCCCCCAGGTGACGGTAGCGATTCCGAACTTTGCGGCGGCGGGGTATATACAGCCAGTTTGCCAGTTTGCGTAAACATGACTTTCATCAGGGGCACCGTTGATTTCGCTGATGAAATGAGGAAACTCTGTGGGTAGTTCCACAATGTCCAGGCGGGTGCGAAGTGGGGAC
>JAUVYV010000082.1 GCA_030602885.1 Phycisphaerales bacterium | reverse complement strand
ACAGCAGGACAACGCACCGCATGGAACCTTTACGCTTCGAATGTGAACATGCTCAACAAACTTGGCGAAACGATCAAGCTGTCAGGCTTCAATCACTACATCCGAAGCAACGCGATTCGTAAACAAGTTGGCATCGCTCTTATCGATGACGGCCCTGTTGTCTTTGAAATTCCGGCATCCGATCCGCTTTTCGCAATAACCTGTTCAGAGGCAACACAGCAAATCACCTACGCCTACGATGACACAATGGACTGGGCTGATGAAACCGGAGCCCATATATTTTTCTTCCAAGGCCAGCCACAAAACGCACAGCGTAACTTCTTTGCTGGCCCGTGGCGTTTAAAGGGCGGAGTCAATGGTGTAACCGGAGCTCCGACCGCCAGCCCATATGTGGGACCCGTGGCTTTCGCAATCGCTGAAGGCCAGCGTCAATGGTGTTACGCAAGAATCCTGAGAGCAGACGGAAGATTATCCGAGGCGTTCAGAGCCGATACCTTTTGTGCAGCGTGATTTTCCGATTGGCACTGTTCAATCGTGGTCAGGCGCAATCGTCGACATACCGAGCACGTGGAGACTTTGCGATGGTACGCACGGAACGCCTGACTTAAGAGATCGATTTATTGTAGGTGCCGGCACAACGTATTCGCCGGCCGATGTTGGAGGCTCCGTATTGCACACTCACGATTTCACCGGCGATGGACATACTCATAACCTGCTTGCCGGCGTTCCGATTATCGCAGGTACCGACCTTGATTTCAACACGGACTCACAACCGGCAACCGGAACAACCGGCAACGAAGACGGCCGTCCGGCCTTTTACGCACTTGCTTATATTATGTACGCAGGAGTTGCGATCTGAAATGTTACCGACAGGAATAATTTGTTTATGGTCCGGGGCAATCGTCGACATCCCTGCCGGCTGGACCCTGTGCGATGGCACTGCCGGCACGCCCGATCTCAGAGACCGCTTTATTCTTGCGGCCGGCGGAGGTTCGAACCCGGGTGATATCGGCGGCGCTCTTGTGCACCAGCACGCTTTCACCGGCGATGGACACAGCCACACCCTTGCTGCAGGAACTCAAGTTGCTATCGGTGCAAACTTCCAGAACACCACAAGCAGCGACGCAGCGTCCGGACTTACAGACACCGAATCATCGTTGCCCCCCTACTACGCACTTGCGTACATCATGAAAACTTAGGAGAATACCGAAATGAAATTGATCATCGTACTCACAAAAGAAGTCGAAAGTCTCGAAGAGGCCGAGCAACGCTGCGAGCAGCTCAAAGCAGTTATCCCCCCGGAACTACAGGTAACAATGTCAGCAAAAACAAACACCAACATCGAACCGCCCGAGTAACCAATGAAAAAATTTCTCGAGCTCATTTTCAATCACGAGCGATATCAGACTATCGCTGTTATCATTGCCGGCCTTTTACTGCTCTACTTTTACGGCTGCGCTCCGAAGTGCATCAGCATACTCAACCCACCGCAAAGAATCACCAGGCCCCAGCTTGAAATCGAGATCGATACTTTCATTGCCCGGGCCAACATCGGCTACGCTACCATAGAGCAGCAAGAAGAGTTCCGGGACCTGCTCTGGCAGCAATCACTAACCTACGCAACAACAGGGGCAATCAACCCCCTTGCACTTTTACAAAGCCTCGGCGCTATCTGGGGCATCGGGGCCACTGTTGACAATGTTCGCAAGAGAAAGGAAATTAAGAGGCTAACGACATGACCGAAGAACAAAAAACAAACGAAAAAACCGAGACGGACAAACCCAAGACAAAAGAGAAAAAAGTCAAAGACTGGAAGTGCAAAACCTGTGGCAAAGAAAACCCCGCCACTGTTGGAAGATGTCCAAAGTGCCACATACTAAAGACGAGCCTTTTGGAATAATCGAGCTCACCCAGGGCAAGTTTGCGATCGTCGATTGCGATATGGTATCGACTCTCAAACGATACCACTGGCGCGCAGTCAAACACAAAAGCTCATATTACGCCAAAACCACGATTCGCCGAGCAAACAGTCAATACGACCTTGGCATGCACCGCTTTGTAGCACAGACCCCACGTGGCCAAGTTCCCCACCATAAAAATTTCAATTCACTTGACAATCGCCGAGCAAATCTAAAAAACATGAGCAAAAGCAGCCACACCCTGTATCACGCAAGCAATAGAATTTTAATCAAACGTCGAGACGAAATACCCGCGACGTAGACTATAGGGGAGACGCGGCGCCCCAAATCCGATCCTCGGGCCGCCCTTATAAGAAACCGCCGCCGGCCATTTAAAAAACCGCCGCCGGTCTCCCCCTCCTTCGTCCTTCTCCTCCTGTTCCTGCCTCCTTCTCCTCCTGATCCCCGATCATGATCCTCGATCATCGATCAAATCTAGATCACTAATCGTCGACATAAAGGCGGCGTTATTTGGGGGGGGGATATATGAAAATTTGAGGTTTTATCGTGTTTTTGTGGTGTTTTTTCTCAGTAAAAGGGCGCAAAGACCAGCTTTACGCAAGAAAGAGGCGATATGCGCGCCAAAGAGCAGAAAGAGGCGATGTGCGCGCCAAATCGCTAGTAAATAGCTGAACGCACGTGTAAGAGTGCACCCACAATATACTGACATACGTTTTCCGCATATGAGCGCACAATCCAAACCAGAACGCACAGCAGGTGAACGCACGTAGTGCGTTAGTGAGACCACAGCAGGTGAACGCACGTAGTCCGTTAGTGAGACCACAGCAGGTGAACGCACGTAGTCCGTTAGTGAAACCACATCACAGCTATAAGTTTAAGCAAAATATAATTTGAAACCCGCACTTCCTTTTTGTTGTGAACGTCTCCGGGGGCCTCACGCAGAGCTCCGCCCCCCGTACCCCCTGGCTCCCGCAATCAGCTGTATTTAAACCGAGGTTCGCTTGTGGATGGGAGTCAACGAATCCCTGATTGCGGGAGAACAAATCTACAAAAAAACAAACCAAGAAAAAAACGGGGGTTCCCCCGTCTTTCTCTTTTGTTTGTTTTTTTAACAAACTTCAATTTGATGTCACTGGAAAAATCTATTTTCCAGTGAATTGGATTTCAACGAGGTCAGGCCGTACAAACGAAGTTAAGGCAGTCGTGAAGCTAAAGTTTAAGCAGCTCAACACTGGCAGCTTCAAATGTTTGTTCTAAAATCGACCGAGGCCCGGGCGCGGAGGTCGATTCAAAGAATCGACGCATTTTTATTTTCGGTCGATTTTACCTGACCTCCCACGAGCGGGTTAGCTAAAGCCCCGCTCGTGGGAATCGCCCCGATGGCTACTGTCGGGGCTCCACCGTCAACGCCCGCCTATTCGGCTGCCGTTGACGGCAAAAATCGCCGACGGACAAAACACGGTCCGTCGGCGAAGACCTCTGGTATTTCTTTCGAAGCTGCCTCGTAGTCCCCTTGTAGACCTGTCAAATAAAAAATTTCCGCTCCATTTTCTTTTGAGATCGGGAATTTTTCCAAAAAACCCAATAAAAGCCCCGTCTGAGCTGCTATTCTCCAAGACTGGACACACAGGAGACCGCTGTAGCCACAAACGGGCGCTGCCCCGACCCATACCACCCTGATATTTCCTCACGGACGCCCTGTGGATTTTCCGGTAATTTCGCTTTATCACGAAAGAGCGACAACTTTTGCGCCGCCGGCATTTCAGCCGGCCAAAAAGTTTCGCAAAATAAATTTCACTTTTCCCTTGACAAATGTTTCGTTTTACGATATTTACGGTTGGAGGTTTGGTCAGATTTGATGAGCAGACTCATCAAGTCCGTGTATCCTCCTCCGGGGAGCTTCGAAGGCTGCGTCTTGAAGCTCCCCAATATTGTAAGAGCAAGGAAGCTCATGAGCAAAAAAGAAGCCGAACACACACGAACACTTTTCCCCCTGTGTCTTATCGGCCTTTCACTAGGCCATTTTATTTCCTCTCGGGGCGCCACGGTGCATCCCCAGCCGGGCGCCTCATATACTTTAAAGTAATATACTTAAAAGGAAGATCTGAGCATGGAAAATCACGAAATCCTCGAGCTTGTCAGAAAAAAAAACCGCATCATCAATGACGTTGAAAATCGCTGCAAAGCAGATCCTAACGTCGACGGACAAATGCTTCTCAGCTTCAAACACCAATGCGCGGCAATAATTAACGAAATGACCGACGAAGAAATCCAAGAATGTAGCACCCTATCAAGAGCAATCAAAGTCGCACTGGAGGATTGACAATGAGACAAAAACCAATCGAAGTCTTAACCCTTGCCGAACAGTGCGAGCTTCTCAAACACATTGTCAGCAGGGACAAAGTGCCGTTCATCACCGCCAAGACAATCCGAAACACCTGCATCACCCTGTTGATGCTCGATGCCGGCCTGAGAGTGCGAGAAGTTGTTAGGCTG
>JAUVYV010000074.1 GCA_030602885.1 Phycisphaerales bacterium | reverse complement strand
GGCAATCAAGACCGAATTCGATGTCAGGTCGGACTCCCATAATCACAAGATCTCACAATTTCACACATTTCACAGGCCATACTGTTAATACTATAACACATAGTAGTTTAGTATTAATAGTATGCAGGGGGTAATTCTGTGAGTTCTTTCAGAAACACCGGTCGGGGTGGGACTTAAAACTCACAGGCCCTGTGAGATTTGCTGTGAGATTATGGCAGGAACTCACAAAGTGGGAGGTTGCTGATGCCTCGGCTGTGAGTTCCTGCCGACGATTGTGGATAAACTGTTAAATCTTAGAGAGCCTTGAGTACTGTCTAAAGTTCATTGATCGCGTTGGTTAGATCCTCCTGGTTTGGATGCGTGTAGATCTGTGTTGAGTTCAGGTTTTTGTGGCCGAGTAATTGCTGAACAACCCGGGAGTTTGTGATCCTCATCAGTTTAGATCCGAATGTGTGCCGCAGGATGTGCGGATGTATTCTCCGGCCGATAGATTTCTCAGATGCATCCGCAATAATTTGCTGGACCCGCCGTTTCGTTATAGGTGTGGTTCCATAGCCAGAGGTAAAGGCGTAGAGTTGGTCGAGACGGATAGAGTTTGAAAACCAAAGATGCTTTAGTTCCCGGATGGCGTCTAGAATTTTCATACACAAGGGGATTGTACGGTCCATCTTGCATTTTGAGATCTCGGCCCGGACGACAAGCGATTTTTTCGGTTCGTTCTCAAACCAGACATCGTCAACTCTCAGATTAACAACTTCGCCGACTCGCAGGCCTGCGTACAGCATAAGGACCGTCATTGTGTAGTTCCTGCAGGGGACAGCGTCCCGGGGTGTCCCGTACTTTCTGGGCCAAAGATTTCCGATCAGGAGTTGTTGTTCGGACTCTGTAAGTGTTTCAGGTGTTCGAGGCATTCAGGGTACTCCTTTAAAATTATAATGATGCGGTTTGTAAGTAAGGTCCATTGCTCGGGGGACAAACCATTTTTTTGTTGGTGAATAGAAACACTGCCAAAGACCGGATGGTTTTTGCCGCAATGCCGGGGGATTCGGAAGTCGACCCGGCCTCCAAAGAGACACAGGTGGAGGACACAATCTTCGTGGTTGGGATGGCTTGCCAGGCGTTCGCCCAGTAGGGTAATGAGTTGGACTTGGTTCATTTTTGGTCCTTTCAATAAAAAGCGAAATTGCTCTATGTATATTATCGGCTAAAACGCAAGAAAGTCAATAGCAAAAACGAAATAAATAAAGCGAAATTAAAAATTTATCGATCAACGGAAACTTCGCATTCTATACAGAAAGCGAAATCGCCTCAGCGGCCCGCCAAGCTAAAATGACCTCTTACCCCCCTAACCTTGATAGAAAAACGGCTTAGAGAGACCATTATCCCCCCTCGTGAGCGGATGGGGGGGATTGGTCTCGAAAATATTGTTATGGGTGTACACGGGAGATACACGGGTGCTTCCAAGAGTCAACAAAACAACACCGGTGGTTCGACAAAACAACGGTGGATTGCTTGGGGCGGAGCCTTGCGGAGCCGGACCGCGGGCCGCCCCGCGGCCCGAAACTGGCCGCCCCGCGGCCAGAGAAACCTACCCGGAGCGGTCCTGACGGACATCGTGTATTTGCAAACCAGCCAGCGGAGGTAGTTGTGAGCGCAGCGAACAAGCGAAGTCGCAAGCACGGCTTCGGACCCGCCGTCTTTTGCGGGGACGATTAGGCCGCCGATTGAACTCGCGAACGGTTAAGATTTATATTTAGGCCGGGCCAGTCGTTTTGGACCGCGGGGAAAAAAAATGCCGGAGAGGAAAAACCTTCAAAATGTAAAGACGTTTTTCCGGTGAGCGCAGCGAGCGAAGGCATTTTATTTTTCCCGCGGCAAAGCGTTGTACGTATTAAGCGAATGCCGGCCGTACTGTAGAGAGCGAATGGACCCTTAGACTGGAACGTGCTTAGGCGGCCGACGGACCGACCGAAGGGAGGACCGTGCCGTGCGGTTTGTCGTTTTGGTCGTTTGGGGAGTCTTGTCGCGATTTTTCGAGTTTAACAAACAAGTCCACCAAACGTTAGTTTGTGTGTTAAACTCGAAAAATGTATCGCGACAACACGGACCAAACGACCAAAACGGCAAATGCGACTATGTATTAATAGACGATGTGCTACGTAATAATAAATGATGTGCGATTGATTCTTTGGGGTGGTGGGTGGGGTTGTTGGCCCGTAGGTACGATGTGTAAAAATTTTATGATGTGTAATGATGTTATGTGTAAAAATTTTATGTGTGATGATTTTTTTTTGTCTTTTCATTGTTCTTTGACCGACCCATACCTGTGTCTTTTTCATTGTGTTGTTAGATTACTTCCGGCCTTCTGGAACCACACCCACGACTTTATTTGCTTCTGGAACCACACCCACGACTTTAAGTGCCGTATGATTTTGTGATGTGTAAAGATTTTATGTGCGATGATTTTGGTATGTGTAAAAAGTTTATGTGTGATAATTTTATGATGTGTAATAATTTTATTTGTAATGATGATTTGATGCGGGGTGATTTTTTTTGTGTGTGTGTGTGTATGTGTGTGTGTGTGTGTGCGTTGCTGCGTGTAGGTGTTTAGCGGGGTGTCGGAACACATAGGGGCTATTTTATAGTGGGTGTCGTCTCGAATTTTACTTGAATACTGTTCATTTGGTGTTCGGAGGTGTGTCCAGACTTTTCCATGTTGACGAGATTGTCTCTGCGATTGTCAAGGGAGTTTCGGTTGATATGGTGACAGACTTGCCCGAATGGTGTTCGAGCGATAAATCGGTGCATTGAGATGGATTTACAGTTTTTGCCGTAGCCCATCTCTGTTTTGGCGTACCAATTGTGTTTAGCTTTGACTGCCCGCCAGGCAAACTTGCGGAGAACGTGGACATAATCTTTATCAACTATAGCAACCTTTCCGTGGGTCAATGGAATCAAAGCGATATTGTCGTCTACTGGGTCAATTGCTTAATTTCCTTTTTTGTCAGTGGTCGAGTAAACTTTTTAGTTCCTTGACGGTTTTACGTTTACGAATGTTGTCTACAGTTGCACCTAAACCCAGAATCGCCCCGACGGAGGTCATCAAGGCTATGGGGTTGACCGTCCCGGTTGAAGCGGCGGTGATTGCCTGTTGGAATAAAAATTCGCGGAGCTTTTCCTGCTTTTCGAGAGAGGCGTATGCGATGTTTGACTTGCTGATGATGGTGTCGATCTCGATGTCGAGTTGCGCCCGAGACACCTTCTGGGTCGGGTCGATTAGGCTTTGAGTTTTCGGTTCGCATCCTAGAAACCATATCAGTAATGCCAAAACAACAAGGAAGCTGATTGTTTGATACCTCTCATGATTGAGGAGTATATCAATTAATTTTTTCATTGTCAAGTCCTTTCAGTCACGGGGTTCCTGCTGCGTTTTTTTGTAAAAAGTCAAAAATGGGGTGTTCGGGGATTCCCCGGACACTCCACGATCGTTCAGGTTAAGAGATCTCAAGGTGGGGGCGGCTCAGGGGTCAGGTCAAAATGGTTTGTCACGTGTCCCTGGAGTTCCAGGTCCGGACGATCGGACAGTTTCTGCTCGACCAGTCGGAAGATCAGCTCACCCTGGTCTCGATCTGCGACCATTTTTCGGATTGTCATTACCAAGTACATGTCTGGCATAAGTCACCTCATATCAGGTTTTCATAATAAATGCAAGTGCGTAATATGGTGGAAGATGGACGGCTGGATTAGTTGTGCCGGTTGCGGCGTTAGCGCTGGTATTGAAGTTATGATCGGTGCCTGCCTGGATGTCGGGACCGGGGGCAAGAGAGTGAAAGTGTGTATTGCTGGTGAAAGGGTGGAGATGAGCCGAGGTCCCACCGTTTGCACCGACAGCATAAGCAGCACCGGCACCTACGACAAACCGGTTTCTAAGATCAGGTGTTCCGAGCGTGCCATCACAGAGGACGAAACCACCCGGGATGTCGACTATTGCACCGGCCCACATAACAATAACACCGGATTCAAGTGCTGGCATTTTAAGTCCCCTGATATTGGATATATGCTAAGGCGTAATATTGCGGCAAGTTGGAAGATGCGTTGGTTGTTCCGGTTATCAGAACATTTGAGGTTGTTTTGCCAACATTTACGCCTGATTGAATGCTTATTCCGGTATCGTAGATGTGATCGTGGCCATCACCTGTAAAATCATGATCGTGCGTTACGGCTCCTCCTTCATCGCCGACAGAAAAAATCGGCCCAGTCGCCGGGATGAACTTATCGCGTAGATCGGGTGTTCCGTGCGTACCATCACACAGGAACCATCCCGGTGGGATGTTTCCCAAACCTCCGCCAAACGTAGTAATCACACCGACGTCGATACTAAGCGGCGACGAAAACATCATCCCGAAAGGGTGCGGAAAGCCTGCCATCTGCTCGGAGGATTCTGGCGTAACACCACTGATGTTGACCTTCGGCGATTGCAAAAGCCACGGGTCCCACATATGGGCTAGGGGTTGGAGCTCCGTCAATACCATTGACTCCGCCCTTTACACGCCATGGTCCGGCAAAGAAGTTACGCTGTGCGTTTTGCGGCTGTCCTTGGAAAAAGAATATATGAGCTCCGGTTTCATCAGCCCAGTCCATTGTGTCATCATAGGCGTGGGTGATTTGCTGTGTAGCTTCTGATCCTGTGATTGTATAAGTTGGATCGCTTGCTGGGATCTCAAAAACAACAGGGCCATCATCAATCAAAGCAATGCCGATTTGTTTACGAATCATGTTGCTCCTGATGTAGTGATTAAACCCTGTCAGGTTGATTGATTCACCGAGCTTGTTGTTCATAACCACGTTGGAGCCGTAGAGGTTCCAAGCTGCACGTTGAAGGGCGGTCAGTGTTTGAGCCCAGCGGGCAACCAGGAACGACATTGCTGCTTTGACAACTTGTTGCAATTCGGTGTTCGGGTTGACCGGCTTGGTTCGTGCCCTCGAGTATGCTCCATAACGGTTTCTT
>JAUVYV010000088.1 GCA_030602885.1 Phycisphaerales bacterium | reverse complement strand
AAAATCCAAATTCCAATTTTTTTTTACTCTTGTTTGCATAAGCACTTACGCAAATCGGCTGCGCCGAAAAGACCGAATTTTCGCATCAAACGCGCAACTTGAAGCTAATTACGGGGGCCGTTGTACGCCCCCGATGAAGCGCAGATACAGAAAGTAAATATAATATCAAAAATCGAAGGTTTTGAGCTTGGCTCAGAGGGCCTGTGAATGTTTGTTCAGCCAGCTAACATGATGAGCGAAGCTCATGTGGACGAAGGCGAAGGGCCTGCGGACAAACCACGTTTGGAGCAAGGCCCGCGCCGAGTACACCTGCTGACTGAATCCCTCTGCGCTCGAAGTTTACCCTCGAGTGCCTGCTACCTTGTTTTTTCAACAGAGGGCGTCCTCGGCGGTAAAAAATCCGTGCAAACTTGTGCCTACCGAAGCTTGTCCCCAAGGGAGGGGTATCCGTCTCTATTCGTGGTTCCAATTTCTAACCCGCAACTCTCTCCGCCAAAAACAAAATCCATCCAAATCCTGTAATCCTGTCTAAAAACCCTTTCCCCCACGACCCTCTGACCTGCTCCTACTATTAGCTCAGCTTATACTACGCGCTCTCAAAATTCTCTCAAAACCCCCTTTTTTTTGCCTTTTCACAGCCATTTTTCGCAAATTTTTTCAATTTTTTTCAAACTTTCGCACGTTTCGCCGCACGCCAAAACCCGCCCCGTTTGCCCCTCTCGACCCCGAATTCGCCCTTTCCGCCCATTCCCCCACCTTCCTTTCCTAACCCCTTCTAACCCCTTTTTAAACCTACTATAAGCTATCCTTATACTACCCCCCAACTCGAAGCGCACCTTATCACCCGCCCCTAACCGGCACCCAAAAGTCTCTCGGCAATCGCCCGCGAAGCCCCTTTTCGGGCGATTTTCGCACAGCCCTCCCGCATTTCAGCCCGTTTATCGTCGTCCTTTAGCAGCGGCTCCAGCTCCTCCCACAGCCACTCGCGCCGGTCTTTCTCGTCGGGAACATCATCGACGATAACGGCAGTCCCGGCTTGGACGAGTTTGCCGGCGTTGAAATACTGGTGCATATCCTTGTGATACGGGTACGGCATGCAAATGCTTGGTGTGCCTGCACTTGCGTACTCAGCTACACTGACCGCCCCGCTCCTGCCGACAAGCAGGTCCGCCGCGGCCAGTAAATCCGCCATATCGTCGTAATAATCCACGATTTTATGCGCAATCTGAGCACCGGCGTATTTGGCTTTTACCTCTTCAAAATTGGCCCTGCCGGTCAGATGGACTATCTGCCAGCCGTCGGCAAACGCCTCTAATTGCGGCAAAAGTGCGCATATCGTCCGATTGATATTCTGCGAGCCGCTCGATGCGCCGGTTATCAGAAGCACCTTTTTGTCCTCGTCAAGACCGAGAGTACTCTTTGCCTTGTCTGGATTGGGGTTTTCAAAGCCGCTGCGAAGCGGACAGCCGACGACGCTTACCTTTTTGTTTCGCTTCGAAAAGTACGGCGCTGTTTCATCGAACTGAACAAACACCTCATCTGCCCAGCGGGCTATCAGCTTATTCGCCCTGCCGGGGGTGATATCGACATTTAGAAGGACTACACGTACCTTCAGTTTATGCCCGGCCCAGCAGGCCGGCGCGGCCACATACCCCCCTGCCCCGACAACAACAGGGGCATTTGCCGCCATGATTTCGTATCCGGCGATTGCGGAGCTTTTTCTAAACGACTTGTAGAACGCAATTAGCTTGTCCGGGCGCAGTGAAAAACCGACCGCGGGCAGCACAGTGTATGCGAAACCGGTCTTGCCAAGTACCTGGCTGTCGATATCCCTGCCGCTGATAAAGAAGTGTATCTGTGCCGTCGGATCGAGCTGGGCGACCTTTCCCGCAACTGCGATTGCAGGGTAGATGTGCCCGCCGGTCCCTCCGCCGGCAAAAAACAAGCTCCTGCCCGGCATCACTTGGCCTCCTCAATACCTCGATTATTACACTGCGAAGCGATATTCAAGAGCACACCCACGGCGGCAGCCGACAGAAGTATGCTGGTTCCGCCGGCACTGACAAACGGCAGCGGCAGGCCCTTGGTCGGCAGCATAACGGTCACTACGCCGATATTCAGCGCTGCCTGAACGGCGATGGTCAGGACAATAGCCGCAGCCAACAACTGGCCAAAGCGGTCCCTGCAGCGAATCACTACTAACAGCCCCAGCCAGACAAACACAACGAACAATCCAATTACAGCAGCAGTGCCGATGAAACCAAGCTCCTCACCTATGATAGCGAATATGAAGTCGGTTGTATCTTCCGGCAGATGCCCGTACTTGCATATCCCCATGCCGAGCCCCTTGCCCCACAGGCCGCCCGAACCGAGGGCGATGAGCGACTGATTGGCCTGGTAATTGGCAGAGCCCGCCCACTTATCGGGGTGCAGAAACGCTACGATACGCATCTTTCGCTCCGGCGAAGTAATTATGGCCAGGACAAAAGCGGATGCGGCAAACGGCAGCGGTGCGAACAGATGCCACACGCTGGCCCCGCCTATAAGCAGCGTAATAAAGCTCAGCAGCGCAACAAGGGCAGCGGTGCCGAAGTCTTCTATTATAATCAGGCCGACTACGACGGCTATGATAATGCAGATTGGAACGAACCTCCTCCAGAACTCCTTGAGGGTGTCAGAGTACTTGCTGCAGTAGGCGGCGAGAAAAAACACCAGCACCCACTTGGCCAGCTCGGACGGCTGAAAGCTGATGCTCGCCGGGCCGAGCGGAATTCGCAGCCAGCGCCTGGCGTAGTTCACTTCGATGCCGATCTGCGGCAGCAGCACGACTATAAGCAGTATAATGCTGATGGGCAGCATGTAGGTCAGCGGGGATATCAACCAGCCGTTTTCAGGGCTCACCCACCGGTAATTGACGCGGGAAGCGGCGAACATGACGATGATGGCCAGGGGGAAGAACAGCAAGTGCCGCAGGACAGGGGACTTATAGAAGCGGGTCCACTCAAGCTCCTGGGTGAGGTTTGCGCCGGCTGAAAATACAAATACGGTCCCGATGGCCATCAGCAGCAGCACGACCATCGCGATTCGCTCGGCGAGCAGATTATACGTATCTCTCTTGTTCAACTTGAGTTACCGCACCTTGAGCAGCAGCAACAGCGCAAATCACACCGGTTGCTTACAGTGTATTTTCGGCTTGTGATGGTCAATTGCAGCAAAATTTCCGCGTTCTTCGGGCTCGGTAGAGACGGTACGTGAGCAGAGGTGGAGTGTGGAGTTTGTAATTCATTGAATTGCCGGGACTTACGACTTCCGTTCGGAGGTGAGTGGGGTGGGAAGCCGGGGTTGGAGCGGACATGGTGATTGATAAGTGATTCCTTCGACTCTTTCGACTACGCTCAGGACAGGTTCGCTCACTTCGACAAGCTCAGGACGGGTGCGCTTCGAGTCGGGGGGTAGTATAAGTATAGCTAATAGTAGGGTTGAGAAAGGGGTTAGAAGAGGGCAAAAAGGGGGGTGGGGGAATGGGCGGAAAGGGCGAATTCGGGGTCGAGAGGGGCAAACGGGGCGGGTTTTGGAATTTAGCGAAACGTGCGAAAGTTTGAAAAAAATTGAAAAAATCTGCGAAAAATAGCAGTAAAAAGGCAAAAAAACGCGAAAAAAAGGGGGTTTTGAGAGAATTTTGAGAGCACGTAGTATAAGCTGAGCTAATAGTAGGAGCAGGTCGGAGGGTCGTGGGGGGAAAGGGTTTTTAGACAGGATGACAGGATTTGGATGGATTTGGTCTTTGGCGGAGAGAGTTGCGGGTTAGAAATTGGAACCACGGATAGAGACGGATACCCCTCCCTTGGGGACAAGCTTCGGTAGGCACAAGTTTGCACGGATTTTTTATCGCCGAGGACGCCCTCTGTTGAAAAAACAAGGTAGCAGGCACTCGAGGGTAAACTTCGGGATTCAGTCAGCAGGTGTACTTGGCGAGGGCCTTGCTCCAAACGTGGTTTGTCCGCAGGCTCTTCGC
>JAUVYV010000058.1 GCA_030602885.1 Phycisphaerales bacterium | reverse complement strand
ATTGTACCAGATTTTGCGGGCGGAGTCAAGGGGGATTCTGTGTGGTGTGTGCTGTGGTTAATCCGCGGCTGAACGAGAATGGGCCGATGACGAGCTCGTCGGAGTTCAGCCGCGGACCTTCTCGAAAAGCTCGATGTTGTGCTTTTTGCCCTGGGCGGGAATCGGGGACCTGGTGTAGCCGCGTTTGCGATAGAAGTCGGCAGGGTCCCCTGCAGACTGATCCATTTTGCTCCGGATGGTGTCGGGGTTCATAAGTTTGAGCATTTTGGATCCGATTCCGCAGTTGCGGAATGTCCCTGCAACGAGAAGATGAATCAGAACGCCCTTGTGTGTTGTAACCGCCCACCCGACCAGGCCTCCCTGATAGAAAGCCAGTAAGACGTTGTACTTCCTGAGATACTTCACGTGGCGTCCACGTGGGACGAAAAAGTCGTGGGCGGACCCTGGGATTCCGTCAGCCAGTCCATCACCACGAAGCCAAAAATCCACGAACGGAATTATCAGGGTCAAGTCCGATTCGCGGGCCCGGCGATATTCGACCTGGTCCATAGTTCTCAGATTTTGACGTTGTTTTGTTTTGCGTTTTCCCTGTCTTCGTTGTCGCCGAACATCTGGATGATGAGCTTCAGCAATTCGATCAGGAATCGCAACGCTGCCCAAAGGTCTTTTCCGAATAACATTCTGGTTCCTCGCTTTCTGGATTTAAGGTATCGGCAATTTCTGGATAAAACATCCGGCCTTGTAGGGCATGCCGGTATCGGTTACGACGTTAGTCAGTGCGGTGTCACCAGGGGCGTAGATGTCACCGGCACAGACGATAAAGCAATTGCGATAGTCGACTGTCCCTGCGGTACCATCGCAGAGATGCCATCCGGACGGTATAGTCTCGATTGAGTAAGGCCAAATCATTACCATTCCTGGCATCATGTTTTTTACTCGATAAGGCGGATCTACCATTTCAGATCCTAAATTTCGGTAACTGTTGCGATTCCAACGGCGCCCATAGTAGGGTCGTAATCTCCCTCGACGTCGTCATGCGTCCCGATCCAATGTGCACTTTCTGCCATGCCAAGCTCGTCACTGAGACACCAGGATATTACCCCTTCCCACCAGATAAAGTAGGCGCCGTCGGTTCGACGGTAGTAACGCTTACCACCGTAATCGCCGGCGTCCTCGTATGTGCCCTTTGCATCAGGGGTTATGTCCCCCGTTACTATATGTAATCCGTCAGTTACCTGTGTAGCCCCCGTTCCACGATCAGCGGAGGGCTGAACAACTTGCTCAGACCGTTGTTAAGCGATTACAGTTACCGTGGCGTCTCCCGTTGCGGTACCACCTGGACTGTAAAGGCCCTCGATGGCAGGGTCTGTCCGGGTCCAGTAGTCGGTACCCTGGGTCCCGCGTAAAGTGCTGATGTTCCAGGTGTCAACTCCATCCCACCAGATGTACCAGCCGGTTCCTACAATTTCGTAGGATGGCTTGTCGTTGTATGGCCCGATCGGGTTGTATGTGCCCGTAACATCCGGGGACAATGTCCCCGTTACTTCGTATTTCTGGTCGTCAGCAAGTGTAGCCCCCGCTCCACGAAAGCAGAACGGGGGCTACACATCGGCCACTATGTCGCGCGGGTCGAGCTGCCAGGGTTCGGACAGCCGGCCGGCGACGGTTATTAATCTTGCCAGGAACCAGACTTTCTGATCCACGACGAAATCGAACGATGCGGCGAGTGTCCCTGTGCCGGCAGCACCTTCGATTGCATCGATGAAGTCCATATACCGCCAGGGGCCGTGGAAGGTGTTGCGGCTTGCGAGTTTCGGCTGTCCCTGGGCGATCATGATTCCGAACTTCGGATCGTTGTCGGGAACCCAGCCGTTCACGTCGCAGGTGAAGGTGAAAGTCTGGCCGGCGATGTCTTCTTCGGTGCAAACGAGCAGTGGGTCCTTTTCGGGCAAGCTCTGGATGGTCGGTGCAGCCACAATCTCAGTTTCGCCCATACACATCTGAGCACAGTTGCTGCGAATGAAGTGATTGTAGCCGGTCAGGTGAATGGCCTCAGCCAGGCGGTTCTTCATCCCGATGGCTGCTGCGTAGTTTTCCCAATTGCCACGGTGGGCTGCCATTGCTGATGTGTGCCACAACTCAGCCAGGTAACTCATGATTGTCCTGGCTGATTCCTGTCGGCTGCTGTGAGGATTCACCGGCTTGGTCCTGGGCCGAACGTAATTGCCCATTTTGTTTCTGGCGAAAACGTTTCCGGCTATCGAGCCGGACAACTGAATGATTCCGCCACCATACTTTGCCAATGCCATAGTACGATCTCCTAAAAGAAATTAATAAAAAACGCGGACCCGTACCTGGCCAGGTCCGCGCTACCTCTCGCCCGACGAAGAAGGTCGATGCGCTGCTTATGTTAAAGAGCAAAAAAAAAATGCCGACCAGCTTGCTGCCAGGTCGGCACATTGAAAAAACCAACAGTTTGGACAGAGCATCCTACGACGTTTTTCGGGTAAAGTCAAGGATGAAGGCCGGAATCTCGAAAAAAAGATTGCGAGGATATCCTGTGCTGCGTTGGATGGATCTGAGGGGTAGTCAAGTAACCCTGAATTTCAGCCCGGGGCGTAAAGAATTTTGATGTTCGTTGATTGGCTGAGCTTGCAGTATTTGTAAACCCGTGAGCCATCTTCCTTTGGCCGCATTTCCATAAACAGATCCTTTTGTGGTTTGATGTTGAGCAGATCCATGACTTTAAGGGACTCGAGCTTCCAGCTCACACGAGCGATTCCTTCGTAACCGCACATACGATATACGCCACAGTCCCACTCGTTTGCAGTGAACCGGGGGTCTCTTTCGTTGGCGTTGTAGAAGGCATAGAAATAATAGCGCGAGCTCGGATAGTGATACGCTTCGAACTCGACCCACGTGGGTGGGACTTGGTGAAGCAGCCAGTGAACCATCCAGTCGTTTGTATAAGACCACTTGCAGGGGTTCTCATCCTCCTGTGTCAATTTGAAAACGCGATCGTTCGGAGGACTGGCGACGTTGACACACTCAGGCGTGTTGCATTTCTTGATCTGTGAGAATCGAATGTAAACGTATTTCGGGGTTTTACCGAGCAGCCAGAGAGGGGCTGCAAGGTTATAGCCGAGCAGGCAATCGTTACCGTACTCGATCTCGTCTTTGTCCTGTCTCTGTCCCATTTCGTAGGTCTCCGACGAACAGCCCCCCACTGAACCGAAAGCCTGCCGGCGTTTGAGGCAAAAATAACCTTTTCGACAGGGTCAAAGTTTTACTTTGACAGTGTTGAAAATTCCGCTTTTCCAGTAAGAGAGTGTCTTTCTCTCTTAATAAGATTATGGGTGCAATTTTTTGCACCCCCCTAGACCCTTTTTTTCGTCTTCTTTATGGAGCTTTTTCGCGATGACGATGTCTGCGACTTTTGCTGCCGTTTCCAGGGTCTCTCCGCGCCTTGTGAGTTCGTTGATTATATCATGTTTGGTCTGCTCGATAAAGGCTGTGCTGCTCCATTTGTGAGGAGCTGCTGTTGGAGCTCGTCGGCGCCCTCGAGGGCGCCTGTGTTTGCGGAGTGATTTGCCCAGGGCAAGCGCACCGATCAGCTTGACCCAATGCTCTGGGGTAGGGATTAGCCTGGTGTGTATTTTGCGCTCGGGTCCGAATGGTTTTTCGATCCAGATGAAGCCGAGCTCCTTGAGATTCGTAAGCCAGTACTGGATGGTGCGTCTGCATCGATGAAACTTTTTCTGCAACCTCCAGTTCCAAAGCCAGCATGTATCGGGCCCCATTGAGTAAAGCCATCCGAGGAAGTCTTTTTCGCTGTTGTTCAGCAGTCTGAATTCTTGAGATCGAATCCAGTAGGGGAGACGATGCCTTTTTTTGCGTTTAGTCATAACCGCTGTTCCTTCAGCGAATTAATCTTACTTTGTTGGGTTCAGTGAGTCGATGGCTTTCCTGCGGTCCTCGTCGCTGGGGTGTGTGTAGATCTGCGTTGAGCTGAGGTTCTTGTGACCGAGCAGCTCTTGGACAACTGGTAGCGGGGCGCTGCGCATTAGCCTGGTTGCGAAGGTGTGGCGCAAAAGGTGCGGGTGGATGTCACGATGTAGTGATATTTCACCGGCGGCCGTGATGATGTACTGGACCTGGCGGACTGTAAGTGGGTGTTGACAGTGGTTCGCGTAAAAGGCGTAGCGGGTTCCGGGATTGTGGTCGGTGATCCACCACTGGCGGTTCATCTTGTCGATCGCAACATTGAGCCGGTCTGAGATCGGGATCGTGCGCTCGCGTTTGTTTTTTGCCTGGTGTTTGAGGATGGTTAGCGCATTGACAGGGGCGGCGAGGTAATAGAGCTGGGCATGCTCGAGCTGCACGAGCTCACCGACTCGGCAGCCGGCATCGAGCATAAGCAGGGCCATTGTGTAATTTCGATGATGGAGACGGGGGGACGCCGTGTTGTTTGGTGGATGCTGCAAATGGCTGAGGAGTTTGTCGCACTCGTCGGGCGTTAGTGTGAGTAGTTGAGTTTTCATTTGTAAAGCTCCTTAAAAAAGTGAACGGCGTATTCGTTGATTCCGTCACGGTCCCTGGTAGTGAATCCTGCCTTGGCCTGGTCTTCGGTGAATTGTCCAAGGATGATCTCGGGTGGGACTTTTACGTTGGTGGGGACACAGCAGATTCGATCGTGGTAAAAGATGATGTACCAGCAAAGCGTTTTCGAGATCGTGCGGTGTTGGATGGCTCGCGTTATCGCTTCGAGTATTTTTTCAGGGTCGGCACAAAGCCAACCTTCCTGAGCTGATTGGTTCATGGTAACGTCCCAGTGAAACATAACATATCTTATTCCTCCAGAATTACGGCAAGTTCGGGAGCTCGCCGACGCTGTCCATTGCGATTGGCCAGGCGTGGTAGTTGAGAACGCAGATCCAGATCCCGATCAGGATAATCAGCAGGACCAGGAGGTACCAGGCCAGTTTTTTGATCAAAGTTAGCAAAAGCGAATTCATACATACTGATTCTATCGGTAAAGCGAAGTCCTGTCAACAGGAAAAACGAAATTATAAAAGCGAAGTTATTCCAGGGCGGTTGTGATTTGGTTTCGCCTTTTAGCCAGAAAGCGAAGTCGGAGTCAGCTGGAGATTGAGATCCGGGGGTGGTTTGGTGCAAGATTACCCTGGCAAATCGATTCTGGAGAGGGTTAGGGGGCTTCTTGCCCTATTCTTTTGCGCGGACTACGAGGGAACTACGAGGCAACAACACGAGGACAACGGTTGTTGTCCGCCCCTGGCCGAAAGGCTACCAGGGGCGTCGGGCCGAGCGAAGCGAAGGCCCGATAGAGGGCCGGACCGAAATGGCCAAACGTTCTTACCGCCGATGTCGGCTCGGCCTCCATGCGATCGCCCGGCCATTTCGGAGGAAGCAATCGAAGACAAGACAAGCACAAACCGTTTAAAAATGCGGCCGATTACTAACCGTTATAAGCGACTAATCGTAAAGCTACCAATCGATTGCTATCCGTTCCGGCCCGAATAAGAGAATCCCCTTGGCGAACCCCGTTCGCCAGTTCCGAAATGCTAATCAACGCCACGAATGGAATGGATGCTCCGAACTCGGAGGGGGGCAAAAAAGCCACGGAGCGAAATTGAGGCCGGCGGCAACCAAGCCACAACCCGACGGCCAAAGGCCGGCGGGATGGATGGGCTCCACTCTGAGCCGTGTTTCCGGCCTCTATGGAGCGATGGGCTTTTTTTGCCCCCCGCACAGTGTCTTAGCTACTCACAAGCTGGTGTCGTTCCAGTGTATTAGCGACCGCCGCCACCACGGGCGGGTTGGGGCCGATGTCTTTTCGGCCCCAATGTCGTTGGGTGGGGGTGGTGGCGGCGGTCGTGTTGTTCCTTCGGATGGAATGTTCCTGAACTTTTCGATTGTTCCTGCGGATTTACAGCCGCTACCGTTTGGCCGTTAGGCCGAACGGCGGCTACTACCGATGTCCCACCAGCGATTGTTCCTTCGGATTTACAGCCGCTAACGCACGGCCATCAGGCCGGGCGGCGGCTTCTTCTCTTTTGCGCTAAGGCCGTATGTGGGCCGGTTGTCTTTTACGTTCAGGCCGTTTTTGAGCCGGTTGTATTTTACGTCCAGGCCGTTGTCCCCCCACGATTGGGCCGGTTGTATCTTACTACCTGGTCGTTGATAGGACGTTTGGTTTGATTTACGTTTTTCTCACTTTATTTTCATCTTGTACTTTATCGGGTTTTTCTCCTGGTTTTTCGCTCGATGTCCCTGTGTGTGGTTGAAAAAAGAGACGGCCGGCATGTGAGATAACGTTGAGAGACTGAGTGCCGGCCGCCAAATTTGGAAGAAGTATCACGGTAATTGTACCAGATTCACCAGGGGAGGCAACTAAAAAATAAGCTGGCCGGCGCAGCACACCTCGCAAAAGGCTTGAACGCCGGCCGCCATGTGTAGAAAGCTGTTTATGGTAATTATAGCAGATTCACCGGGGTTTTGCAAGTGGGCTTTTTCCGCGGCTGAACGAGAATGGGCCGATGACGAGCTCGTCGGAGTTCAGCCGCGGGCCTTCTCAAAAAGCTCGATGTTGTGCTTTTTGCCCTGTGGGGGATTCGCGGCTTTGGTGTAGCCGCGTTTTGCGTAGAATTTGGCAGGGTCCCCTGCTGCCTGGTCCATCTTGGATCGGATGGTACTAGGGTCCATCAGCTCGAGCATTTTCGAGCCGATGCCTTGGTGTCGGAACGGGCCGGCGACGAGCAGGTGAATGAGTACTCCCTTGTGGGTTTTGACGGACCATCCGACAATGCAGTTTTCGACCAGGGCAATGATGGTGGTGTACTTGGTGACGAATTTGAGATGACGTCCTGCCGGCACGAAGTAATCGTGGGCTGACCCAGGGACACCGTCGGCTAGGCCTCTGCCGGCAAGCCAGAAGTCGACGAACGCAACTATTGCGGGTATGTCCGATTCGTTGGCCAGGCGATATTGGATCTGGTCCACGTGGGCTAGATTTTGATGTTGTTTTTTTTTGCGTTCTCCTGGTCCTCGTTGTCGCCGAACATTTCGATGATCATTTTGAGCAGTGCGATCAGGAATCGCAGTGCATCCCATAGGTCTTTTCCAAATTTCATGTCACTACCTCACTTTCTTGATTAAAGTTTCATGCTCCAACAGCCCGCTTTGGTTTGCGGGCGGTTGTCGGCTTCGTCTGTGGTACCGGAATCAGTATCTGTGGTTGTCCAGGGCTCCCAGGTATCACCAGGACCAACATCCATTCCTGATATAGTGTTGTGCTTGTGGCCGTTGGTGGTGAAAGTGTGCGTTTGAATGTCACTACCGAAAGAGTCTCCAGGATTATAAAGGTCGCCGGCACCGGCGAGGTAGCAATTACGGTAATCGGGTGTACCCATAGTACCGTCGCAGAGGTGCCAGCCGGCGGGGATATCTTCGATTGCTCCGGGCCAAAAAACGACAATACCTTGCATACGAAACTCCTGCTAATGCTCTCCGGCGGCAACTGTGGCGGTTCCGACGGCACCAAACTGAGGGCCGTAATCTCCCTCGACTTCCATGTGTTCGCCTATCCAGAGCGGGCCTTCTGCCATACCGAGCTCGTCACTGAGACACCAGGACTCTATCCCTTCCCACCAGATGAGGTACGCACCGTCCAACCTGCGCAGATAGCCTCTGCCCTGATATTCACCTGCATAAACGTAATTGCATGTTGCAT
>JAUVYV010000106.1 GCA_030602885.1 Phycisphaerales bacterium | reverse complement strand
GGAGAGCTTCGATGATTTCCACAGCCCGGCACTGGCCGCGCGCATGGGGGTCGGTTCGCGCGTGATCCCCAACGCCAACCTCGCCCACCTCGAATGCCCCACCGATCGCCCGGGCTGCAACCGCAACCCGGCCAGCAACGCGAGCGGCCAGACGCTGAGTGACGCCAACCTGCTCAAGCTGCGCATCACCTACGGCATCCCGCCCGAGAAGCAGATCCCGCTCGCCAGCCCTTTCATGACCCGCGCGGTGGCGTTTCTGAATCCGTCCGATGCCGACGCCTTCCGCGCCAACCTCCTCGCCCAGGGGCGTATCCCGGTGGTCACCCACACCGTGATGCGCATGCACTCGCCCGCCATCGAGGCCGGCAACGCCTCGATTCCGGGACCGGGCTACGCCGGTTCGCCCACCGACCCGGGGCCGCCGCCCGAAGGGCCGACCTTGCCGGTGTGCCCCGTCACCGATCCGGCGTGCACCACGCCGCCCGGAAACGGCTCGGGGGGCGGCCCCGGTGGCGGGAGCGACCCCGGTGACGGATCGGATGACGATACAGGACTCCCGACATGCTACTAAGCAGTTCGCTTTCTCACCCGCGTGCTCGCGCATGCCTGATCGCTTGGTTCGTGGCGTTTTGCCTGCTCGTGCACGCTCTTCCGAAGGCCGTTGCTCAGGACATCGCTATCGGCGACGGTACAGGGGGAATCAACGTCGCCACACGCGAGTGCGAGCGCCCACCCCAATGCTTTGCCAGCGTTGAGGCCCGCCAGAGCTGGGCACGTAGCAACAACTGCTATTTCCTGGAGGATGTGTGTTCCGAGGCACCACGGGACGACGGCGGCGCGCGCGCCGAAGATCGCGGCTTCTGGGGCAGCTTGTGGGATCGCGGGGTCGCCTCCATCCAGTACGGCTACAACTTCCTGCGCGGTTTGTTCGAGGGTTTGAAGGATCAGATCGAGGGCATCATCGAACTGATCACCAATGCCGGCGATGTGGTCATGGGCCTCATCGAACTCGGCAAGGCCTTCTATGACGATCCCAGGGGCACGGCCACCGCCTTGGCCGAGTTGATCGGCCAAGGCGCCGTCAATCTCATTATCCGTGCCACCGACTGCGGTCCCTACGACCTCGGACGAGTCATCGGCGAGTGGGTAAGCCCAGCGGTGATGGTGCGCGTAGCCACACGCCTGGGGCGCTATGGCGACGATGTCGTCACCGCCGTGCGCAACACCAAGCGCGAGCTGGGTTGCGCAAGTTTTGTGGCCGGAACCTTGATCTGGACCGACGGCGGACTCGCACCCATCGAGCAGGTACGCATCGGTGATCGGCTGCTCGCGCGCGACGACCGCCTGTGGGATGACGCCCCGCAGCGCGTGGCGATGACCTTCGAACGGCTCGCCCCCGACTATCACGAACTGCGCACCGAGTTCGAAACCTACCGCGTCACCGACGAGCACCGCCTGTGGGTACAGGGCAAAGGCTGGACCGAAGTCAATCTTATCACCGACTCCGATGTGCTCGTGCTCAGAAACGGCGACGCACGCGTGCTCGCCAACACCCGCATCGATGAACCGGTCGAGGTCTACAACTTCTCCGTCGACAACACACCCAACTACTACGTTGGGGAGCATGGGCTGTGGGCGCATAATTGCAACATACCACGCACGGCTACCGAGTTTGAGGAGCTTATTGGTCGACGCGGCGTATTCTCAAGCCCCGAAGAGAGAGTCGCAATGATTATCATGCAACTGACGTGGGTTGCGAAAGACAACGGCTGGACTAAAACAAACCTATCCGCGCGCAACGGTGGTCGTACAATATATCGTGATGGCGACGGCAATTACTGGGCGTTTGATACCCAGCACGGAAGGTTCGAAAAGCACGATAATCGGGGTCGCCACCTTGGCGAATATAACATTGAACTTGTCCGTGATCCATCAAAGCCAATCAAACCGGAGTACAGGCTGAATCTCTGATCGTTATGCGTGCATACTGGAAAAAACTTGCGGATCATCCTGAAATGATCTTTTCGGAGGGGTACATATTTCGTCTTCCTTTATATCTAAACAGCCTAAGTCACATCGTTGACTTCCTGATGATCCGTCCGTCTAAAAATGGAGTTCGTTATGAACTTATTCAAATATCAGGATACCACTGCGGCCTCTGTTCAGGGCGCTACATCCTCGAGGAAGACGTCTGTGATGAAAGTTTCGGCGTATCTGGAGATTGGCTAATAAGTAACTGGTACAAGAAGCTGGACTGTTACACAAATACCGCAGATATTTACTTTCGGCACGGCGCTTATGACATTAGCCCAAAATGGATATTGAAACATGAAGGGAATCTCCGAGTTGATCGGCAAGAATGACTGGATCTCGGTCGATAGCGAACAAATGAGAGACTTATATCCTGGAGTCTGGGTCAGGTTTCTTGCGACAGACAGTGCCTTGGCGCTAACGGACGGGATTGATTCGTCCGTTTCCATACTCCTGAACCCATTCCGTCAAGGAGTCGCCGCTGAGGTCTATTGTTTTTGCGGCGAAGCGAGGGGGAAACACATCGCATACTTCCCCATTGAATCGCTTGAAAAGCCAGGTGGCACACTCATCAAGAAGGAGTGGCTTATAGATTGTTGGGACAGCTATTTTGAGAAAACGCTTGGACCAATCAATAGCGTGCGCTTCAGCTTTCCAGATTAGGCGACGACATCATGAGTGAAATCAATGCCGGGTTCCAGTCGTCCACTTTATTTTACTAACGTTCTCAAAAGAAATGTCACATAGCCGCGTATTCGCACTCGGGTTGTCGGAAGAAAGATTTGACCAGTTCCGGCAACCGCTGGATACGGCGCAACGCGCCGATGGCAAGGCGCTTCATCTCGTCTTTGCTCTG
>JAUVYV010000009.1 GCA_030602885.1 Phycisphaerales bacterium | reverse complement strand
TCCGGCCACAGAGATTCAGTCAGCAGGTGTTCTCGACAAACATTCTTCACGAAGCAAGCTTCTTCAGAATGTTACGTCTTCGTCCACATGAGCTACGCTCATAATATGAGCTGACTGAATAATTATTGGGTGGCTTTGGGGTTTGCCTGGCGGCGAGGGTCGCCTCGGCAGAGCCGGCTCTTTAAGCGAGCTTATTCGCCGTCTTCTGCCTTCGGCGTTGCGGCCGACTGCGTCGGCCTTGCCCCAAAGCTTAGAGCAGCTTCACATAGAGAGCAGGGAGATTTTTTGGGTTAAAAATGGGGGTTGGCGGCCCCGGTGAGATAGGCAAAGGCGGCCATCTCACCCTCGATTACTGAGTTCGAGGGCAGGCGGGGTAAAGCGGGTAAATTGGTTTGGTGGCCCCGGTGAGATAGGCAAAGGCGGCCATCTTACCCCCGACTGCGGATTTCGAGGGCAGGCGGGGGGAAGATGGTCCCAAGGCCTCTAAGGAAATAAGAAGGTATGGTGGGAAAAAGATAGGGTTTGACAGAGACGAGGGATTGGTTGTCTAATAGTCTTATGTGGTCTTTAATGTTGTTATGAATCGTGTTTTGTTTGGCGGGTTTACCCGTGGCGGGTAAATAAGTAAATATTAACGGGTGAAAAGGACTTGCTTTTTTGGAGTGCTTCTATAGGGTTTGGGCATGGGAACGGGCGGAGAGGGATGAGCTTGTGGAAGTGAGGATAACTGGGATCAACAGTGAAGGGGCGGTTGGCGAAATGATAAAATCGCCAGAAGCGAATAAGAATAGACACGATAGCGAATGAGAAACAAAACAGTTACACAAAAGAGGACGAAATCAAGGATATAAGAAAATGGGTAATCGGCAGGATTGGTGGACTATTGAGGCGTATGATGGAGGAGGGCAGGGTAAGGTATACAGGGTGTGCAAGAGAAATGAATTCGAAGAGGTTTTGGAAGGGATGCGAAGCGCCTTAAGGAGTGTCACAGGAGGTATCAGCTACGGGAAGATGAAGGATTTTGAAAACAGTGTGGAGCTGAGTAAATGGCTATCAAGGATGGTGGAGATGGAAAAACCTGAAAACCAGTTTGCGCTAAAGGTCTTGCATAAACCACAAGATGCGAGAGACCCAAAATTGGCCAAGGAAAGAATAAAAAGTGAAATCGACGCGATGAGGCGGAATCTGCACCCAAACCTTATTGAACTCGTGGATTCAGACCCCGATGGTGAATGGTTTGTCTCAAGATTCTATCCGGGTGGAACACTTGCTCAGAGACTTGAGAATTACAAAGGTGATTTTCTATCTGTGTTAAAGGTGGCTCGGCCTATCATCGAGGGAGTCGCCAAATTGCACGAAGAAGGTTTCGTCCACAGAGACATAAAACCAGCGAACATCTTTATCGGAGTAAAAGGTGAACTAGTCCTCGGGGATTTCGGGCTTATTCATTTTGAAGATGCACAACATACAAGGGTTTCGGACATTTTCGAAAATGTCGGGAGCAGGGATTGGATGCCGGGATGGGCTATGGGTATGCGACTCGACGAAGTAAGACCCACGTTTGATGTTTTTTCCCTGGGGAAGGTTTTATGGTCAATGACATCTGGTATGCCGATTCTACAATTGTGGTATTTCGACCGCAAACGATTTAATGTGGAAAGCATGTTTCCAAAAGCTGCAGATATACAGTGGGCGAATCCGCTATTTAAGAAGTGTATCGTTGAGAAACCTGAACATTGTCTGCCTAATGCCGGAGCGTTACTCGAGGAGGTTGAAAGGACAATTGCTCTGATTGAGAGTAATGCAGACCACCTCGATCTGGCGGTGAATAGAAAATGCGAGGTGTGCGGACTGGGCGATTACGCACTAATAGCTGATGAGGACTTTGCACAAACTCATAATTTTGGACTCTCTCCGACAGGTGACCGTTTGATGAAAATATTCACCTGCACACACTGTGGAAATGTACAGATGTTTTCTTATAGGGGAGGCGAGCCACCAGCGTGGAGAAAATAGTAGCCAAACGTATAGTTCAATAATGTGATAAGGGCAATTTAGAGGCCTTTTCGGAGGTCTTTCGAAAATGGGACAAGACAAAGATAGTACAAAGACAATTAGCTACTGGCGATCCCGAAACGAAAAGCGAAAGTTTCCGACAAATGTTGGTGATAACGAGTGGGGGGAGGGGAAGAAGTCTGATTAGATTTTTGAGAATGAAATATATCGCCTGCGGGGCAGGCGAAGAAGGGTAAGTGGACCTGCGCTGGCACCCCCCGGTGGAACCGGGTGAAATAATCACCGGCAAGGCCGGTGACTTGAGGTAAGTATTCCTCACGCTTGCACCCCCCGGTGGAACCGGGGGCTAAATGATGAGGCCTTCGGCCTCAGTTGTGGGAGTTTTTGATGTTGAGAATGGTTGGGTATATGCTGACACTGACGACATACGGGACGTGGTTGCAGGGGAACGAAAAAGGATTCGTCAAGGATGGGGTCGTGCGCGGGGAGAATGTCGCGCTGAAGGCGGATTGCGAAAAGAAGTTGCAAAGTCGGCCTATGCGGTTGAACCGCAGGAAGAAAGCAATTGTTCGAGAGGCGCTCATTGCAGCGTCAGAGAAATTCGGGCAACGTATATTTGGGATAGCAGTGCAGTCAAACCATGTTCATATGGTGTGTGAATACGTTGAAGCTTCGATTGGTGTGATGGTGGCGAGATATAAAAGCGCAGGACGGGCTGCGCTTGGCCTGGAAGGAGTGACGGGCAAGGTTTGGACGAAGGGTTACGATGTCCGGTATTGTTATGACCAGGCGAATCTGAAGGCGAAAATCAGGTATGTCGAGGGGCATGGTGATTAGCATGCAAAGTTTTGTGGAGGGAGTACGGAATTCGGGTAAAGGGAATGAAGTGTTGGTGCTACGGTGTTTGAAGTTGGCGGCGAGTGATGAGAATATGCATGAGCCATGGTCGGATATACAGGAGCCGTTGGTGAGGTTTTTAGAGAGGATAGTGGGGTTGCCGGAAGAGGTACGGAGCGAGGAAAGAGAGGTGGCGGATTTGTTTTGTGATTTACTGAAGTCAAGTAAGAATGGGTCCTCTGTAGTGGGGCCAGGGGAGCATGGGTCCCGAGGATTCGGCGAGATGTGGAAGCAAGCAGAGCTTGCGGTTTTTTTTAATAACCTGCACAATAAAATTGCGGGGCTAAATCCTATGAGGCGGGGCGAAACAGGTCGTCTGCAGGGCAGGCGATGATGGGTAAGTGTTCCTCACCCTCTGCTGCAGGGCCAAGGAGAATCTGTTCCTCTGTTGTGGGACCAAAATAGTGACTTCCCGAGGACAAGCGAGGGTAAACTCTGGCAACCCCCGAACGCCCTTCGAATCTGCTCGGAGCAGATTCTCCAGGGTTCGAGGGCTAAACATTTGAGGCCTTCGGGGATTTGGCATGGGGTGGTTTTCTTTCGAATTTTGAGTATTTTTTAATTATTTTTGTTGCGGGCGGGTTGATATGTGGTATAATAGCTGGCCAGTTGGGCATATCTTTTCGTCTCTCAGGGATATCCTCTTACGAAATGTGAGAGACACATAGTAGATTGACGGCCAAGTAGAAGGCCAAGGAGAAAAGTAGTGAGTACAGGTATAGTTAAGTGGTTTAACGGCAGTAAGGGGTTCGGGTTTATCGCTCCGGACGACGGAGGAGAAGATTTGTTTGTGCACCACTCGGAGATTAAGACGAGCGGTTACGCGAATCTGGACGAAGGTCAGAAGGTCGAGTTCGAGACGGGGCAGGGCAAAAAAGGCCCGTGTGCGGTCAACGTAATCCCCCAGTAAGCAGCTCAGATTAGACCAGAAAAGATGGCCTCGCCTTGCGGGGCCTTTTTTATTTGTGGATTCCCGCTTTTGCGGGAATGACAGGCGATGCGAGAATTTTTCAAAAAAATTTTAAAAAAAGGTTGACGGGGGGCCGATAGGGGTATAGAATGCAGTGTTAAGTGTAAGGCTGTAATTGTCAGCCAGATTGGAAGGGTGTAATAAGGCGTTGAGAAGGTATCTGATAACTTACGAGTTTCTGCTCTAAACTGTCGTCAGACAACATCGGTGGATTACATAGACCGCTGGCAGTTTGGACAGCGGTTTTTTTGTGCTCTTTTGAAACTTTATAGTTGTAACCGAACGCTCGATGGCGTTACTATTGCAGGACTTACGGGCTCGTAGCTCAGTTGGTTTAGAGCGCACGCCTGATAAGCGTGAGGTCGGAAGTTCGAATCTTCCCGGGCCCATTTCGTCGCTCGTGCCCCGTCGCTGGTGACTCGTAGTCCGAGCGACAAGAGACAAGCGACAAGCTACGAGTTTGGGTTCGGGGACGTAGCTCAACTGGGAGAGCGCCGGCTTTGCAAGCCGGAGGTTGCCGGTTCGAGCCCGGTCGTCTCCATTGATTAGTCGATGGTCGCTGGTGGATAGTTGAAACCAGGGGCTAAAAAACCGACGACTAATTTTGAAGAAATTGACGTTTTGTGCGTCTGTAGTTTTGAGCGAGTGTAATGGACTCAGAATTACGAAGTAAGGTTGTTCTTTGACAAGTGAATATGCGGATGTGTTGGTATGTCTTTTGTAAGTTACGAAAGACACCCACCAAACGAGTGCAAACTTAGGATATGTTACTCGGCTCAGACCAATCAAAGATTGATATGGTCAAGTTACTAAGGGTGTATGGGGGATGTCTAGGCGTCGAGAGGCGAAGAAGGACGTGGCTGGCTGCGATAAGCCCGGGGCAGGTGTCTAGCAACCGTTAATCCCGGGATCTCCGAATGGGGAAACCCGTCAGGACTGGGCAACCAGATCCTGTCATCCATGGCTGAATGCATAGGCCATGTGAAGTCAACGCAGGGAACTGAAACATCTAAGTACCTGCAGGAAAGGAAATCAACCGAGACTCCGTAAGTAGCGGCGAGCGAAAGCGGACAAGCCCAAACCCAGCACCTATTTCAGGGCTCTGAAATAGGTAAATCAAAAATCAAATATTAAAAATAAAATTTTGATTTTTACATTTTAATTTTTGAGTTTTGAAATAGGTGCTGGGGGTTGCGGGCACTGATTAGGAGTTACAAAGGTATTGCAAGCAGAATCCTCTGGAAAGTGGAGCCATAGCAGGTGATAGCCCTGTATGCGAATGCAAGAGCCCTCCGTTACGGTCAGTGTACCAGAGTAGCACGGAGCTCGTGGAACTCTGTGTGAAGCTGGGGGGACCACCCTCCAAGGCTAAGTACTACTCGGCGACCGATAGTGAAAAGTAAGGCGACTGAACGATGAAAAGTACCCCTATTAGGGCAGTTAAAAGTACCTGAAACCATACACCTACAAGCTGTGGGAGCTCTATGATTAACCTTCGGGTTTTTAATGAGTGACCGCGTGCCTTTCGCATAATGAGCCGGCGAGTTACCTTCTGTGGCAAGGTTAATCCCTTAAGGGGAGCAGCCGTAGCGAAAGCGAGTCTGAACAGGGCGATTGAGTCGCAGGTGGTAGACGCGAAACCAGGTGATCTACCCATGGGCAGGTTGAAGGGGATGTAAAAATCCCTGGAGGACCGAACCCACTAACGTTGAAAAGTTAGGGGATGACCTGTGGGGAGGAGTAAAAGTCTAACCAAACCTGGAGATATCTCGTTCTCTCCGAAATAGCTTTAGGGCTAGCCTTGAGGCACTACTTTACGGGGGTAGAGCTACTGAATGGGGATTGGGGGCCACCAGCCTACCTACCCCAACCAAACTCCGAATACCGTAAAGACTATCTCAGGAGTCAGACTGTGGGGGATAAGCTTCATGGTCGAGAGGGAAACAACCCAGACCGCCAGTTAAGGTCCCGAAGTTGGGCTAAGTTCATAAGGAAGTTGAATTGCATTGACAGCCAGGATGTTGGCTTAGAAGCAGCCACCATTTAAAAAGTGCGTAATAGCTTACTGGTCGAGCAGTTTGGCGCCGATAATGAACGGGAATAAGCCGAACACCGAAACTGCGGATTTATTGACGGGTACGCCCGTCGATGAGTGGTAGGAGAGCGTTGCTGTCAGCGTCGAAGCGGTACGGAAACGAGCCGTGGAGCGGCAGCAAGTGATTATGCCGGCATGAGTAACGATAAAACAGGTGAGAATCCTGTTCGCCGAAAGCCTAAGGTTTCCTGGGGAAGGTAGATCCGCCCAGGGTTAGTCGGTCCCTTAGTCGAGGCCGAAAGGCGTAGACGATGGACAGCAGGTTAATATTCCTGCACTATGTACCGAAGGTTTGAACTGTGGGGGTAACGCAGAGGCAAAGGCTGGAAGCTGATTAGTCGTGGCTATCCTGCCGGAGGAGTCGTCGGTAGGCAAATCCGCCGGCACAAAGACTCCGAAGGACGGCGAGGGGCAATTTGTGATCCCTGAGCAGCTGGCGTTTCTGCCGAGAAAAACCTCAAACAGGACGACGGTGCATATCCGTACTAAAACTGACACAGGTAGGCAAGGAGAATATCCTAAGGCGCTCGAGAGAACCGTCCTTAAGGAACTCGGCAAATTGACCCCGTAAGTTTGCGATAAGGGGTCCCTCCAGATGTATTTGGTTTCGATTGAGTACATGCTGAGGGCGCAGTGAAGTGGCTCTGGCGACTGTTTATCAAAAACACAGTTCTCTGCTAACACTTAAAGTGGATGTATAGAGAATGACGCCTGCTCGGTGCCGGAAGGTTAAGGAAGGCGGTTATCCCTTCGGGGAGAAGCTGGCGACTGAAGCCCCGGTAAACGGCGGCCGTAACTATGACGGTCCTAAGGTAGCGAAGTTCCTTGTCGGGTAAGTTCCGACGTGCATGAACGGCGTAACGACTGGAGCACTGTCTCAAGGACGGACTCGGTGAAATTGTAGATGTGGTGAAGATACCACATACCCGCGGCAAGACGGAAAGACCCCGTGAACCTTTACTGTATCCTGGTATTGATGCCTGGTATACCATGCGTAGGATAGGTGGGAGGCGTTGAGACAGCTCTTTAGGGGGCTGTGGAGCCACCCTTGAAATACCACCCTTGCTATGTCAGTCACCTAACCGTGACCCGTGAATCCGGGCACCGGACAGTGCCAGGTGGGCAGTTTGACTGGGGCGGTCTCCTCCTAAAGAGTAACGGAGGAGTTCAAAGGTACACTCGGCGCGGTTGGCAATCGCGTTTAGAGCGCAAAGGTATAAGTGTGCCTGACTGCGAGACTTCTATGTCGAGCAGATGCGAAAGCAGGACTTAGTGATCCGGCGATCCCGTGTGGAAGGGTCGTCGCTCAACAGATAAAAGGTACTCCGGGGATAACAGGCTGATGACTCCCGAGCGTTCATAGCGGCGGAGTCGTTTGGCACCTCGATGTCGGCTCATCACATCCTGGGGCTGAAGGCGGTCCCAAGGGTTGGGCTGTTCGCCCATTAAAGTGGTACGCGAGCTGGGTTCAGACCGGCGTGAGCCAGGTCGGTCCCTATCTGCCGTGGGCGCAGGAATCTTGAGGAGATGTTTCCCTAGTACGAGAGGATTGGGAAGCACTGACCGCTGGTGTACCGGTTGTCCCGCTAGGGGCACGGCCGGGTAGCTAAGTCGGGAAAGGATAACCGCTGAAAGCATCTAAGCGGGAAGCCCACTCCAAGATTAGGATTCCATGCCGTCTTCGGACGGCAATAGAGCCCTGGAAGACTACCAGGTTGATAGGCCGGGTGTGTAAGCGCAGAAATGCGTTCAGCTAACCGGTACTAACGCTCGAATACTTGACCATATCAATCTTTGGTTGTTTGTGAGTCGAGTTCTAAGTTTGTGCTTGCTTGCATCCGCATATTTTCGTATTGTGTATTGCGTTGTTGATAATTGAATAGAGCTGGGCGATAAGCCCAGAACTAACGAGTTTCCTGGTGACTATACCGGCGGGGAAACGCCTGATCCCATTCCGAACTCAGAAGCTAAGCCCGTCTGGCCGATGGTAGTCCCTCGGGGTGAGAGTAGGTCATCGCCAGGAATTTATGGGGGCCGGTGGCGAAAACCACCGGCCCTTGCCTTTTGAAGTCGTGAGAGTGTTGCATTTTGGCGGGCATTGGAAATGAAAGAACTGCTGTTGGTGTTGATAGGTGGAATCTGCTCGGCTTTCGGGGGTTTTCTTGCTGCTTGGTATCGGGCGAAGAAAGCGCAGAAGATTAAGTTGCAAGAGACTATAGGAGAGCGAAAAGTCGCGGCATATGGGAAGGGACTGGAATTGATCGGACAGGTACAGTCCGTCTTAATCCAAGGGACAGAAAAGGATGCGCTCGAGTTTCTTTATAAGCATGGGGAATGGTTTGCGGACAACTTGATTTTGTTGCCGCACACTTTTGTGGAGAACTGGCGATCGATAAGGTTGAATCTGAAATCTGCAATTCGGAAGGATAAAGCGCAGAGCAAAATGGAAGAGGGAGAGAAGAGAAATCAAGTAATTGAGGAGCTTGGGAATCTCGCGAGCTTTTGTGACAGTCTTGCCAGGGAGGCAGAAGAATCTATCCGCAACGAATTAGACTTGCCGGAGTGCAAAGTAAAACGACCGGCAGAGGCAAGAAAATAATTGTCGGGGGGGGGGCATTCTGATTTTTTTGTTGACTTGGTGGGGGATTCTGTTATCTTTTTGCCATCATGCCAAGGGTCTGATAAAGGGGACATTCTTGTTATTTGCCTCTTTTCTTTTTCCCCTTTTCCCCCTATCTAAGAAATGAAACTCTCTCTGCCCTTTGCTCGCCCCACGTTATTTCCAAAAATCTGTGTAATCCGTGGTTAAAATTTTACTTGACATCTAACTTGCTATGGAGTATAATACCCATCTAACGAATAGAAAGTGAATACGGTATCCTAAACTCGGAGGGTTCAACCATGGCCGCCCATTTACAAGATGTTATATTTTGTTTCTCAGCCCTTGAACTTTTTCAAGAATCAGTGTCAATCTGTGTCTAAAAACAAACCGCCTATATTGCCCAACTTAACTTGCTGGCAATTTACAACCTTTTTATGCAAAACAAACCCAATTTTGGCAAGGCCCACAATGAACTTAACTCCATATCTGAAAAGGAATTACGAAAATTATTCACCCCTCCAGACGGCAAAAAACGAACCCAAACAAACCCAATTCAAACCCAAAACGAACCCAATTTTCAAGGTCATGGAACACCAATTTTTTGAAGTTGACGCCAAAGCCGGTCCGGCCAATGGTAGTTCCTTCGGCAAAGTTTACCCTGAGCATAGCCGAATGGGCTCAGGGCAGACTTCAGGCGAGAGTAGGTTTCTTCGACACTTCGGCCGTGCTCAGTGCGGGCAAGCTCAAGACGGGCGGGATTTATAAACGGGGCTCTGCTTTTTGCAATTTAAGGTTTGACAACGTGTTAAGGCCGTCTTACACTGAATATCTATGGGTAAAGAAGAAATAAAAAAGAAGTTGCTTGAGGCTGTTAAAAAAGATCCACATATATCAGATATAAAGTCGGTGGCTATATTTGGTTCTTATGTAAACGGTATGGCAACTGAAGACAGTGATGTTGACGTTCTTATAGATTTCGAGCCAACGGCGGTCATTGGTTTCTTTGCATTGTCTGACATCAAAGACAATTTTGAGGCGTTCCTCCAGAGAACAGTTGATCTGCTCACTCCACAGGCGATAAGCAAGTATTTCCGGGACGAGGTTTTACAGCAGGCTGAGTATGTCTATGAGAAATGACAGAATTTATTTGACTCATATCCAGGATGCAATTGAGACCATTGAGGAGTATCTCCAGGGTGTTACCTATGAGCAGTTTACCTCCAGCAAGATGATCATTGATGCTGTAGTAAGGGAGCTGGAGATAATTGGTGAAGCCTCAAATAACCTCAGCCCACAATTCAAGCAGGGAAATCCAAAGATTCAATGGCGTCGGATGAAAGATATGAGAAACTTCCTTATCCATGAGTATTTTGGTGTTAACACAAAGGTTGTTTGGAATACCTGCAAAAATGATGTCCCTGTGCTCAAAAGCTTTATTAAAACATTGCTCGATAGCTAAGCCCGTCTGGCCGATGGTAGTCCTTACGGGTGAGAGCAGGCCCTTGCCTTTTATAAACCACGGATTTCACAGTTTGCGCGGATTTTATTTCTGCTACTCAACTGCCTGTCCTGAGCAAGCATAGCAAGTCGAAGGGCTCTATTTTCAGCTATCTCGCAAAGCGCAGAGTTTTCCGACAAATACGGTGGGAGTGCTTCTATTCATAGCACACGCTACTATATACGCGTCGAGCGGGTCAACTACAGTGACGGCTCGCATCCCGACGACGAACCGGGCGACACCGACCCCTGGCCTACCGAACCGGACGGCCTCGGAAGCTCACTTATCCGAGACGACGTGAACCTCTACGCCAACGACCCCAACAACTGGCAGGCAACAACGCCGACACCAGGTATGTAAAGGAGCGGCTATGCAATTGAGCTAACGACCTTCGACACTGCCGAGGTGCTCACCCTCCATGCGAGCCACAATTGCAGCTCCGCAGGAGTCTCCCCAGACGTTCACGGCCGTTCTGAACATATCCAGAATCCTGTCGACCGCGAGAATCATTCCAATCCCTTCCAGCGGAAGATTGACGGCTCGAAGAACAATAACCATTGTTATCAAGGCAGCGCCTGGGATTGCTGCTGCCCCTATCGAGGCAAGGGTGGCCGTCAACATAACGACCAACTGCTGGCCCAAAGTCATATCAATTCCGTACGCCTGAGCGATAAACATCGCTGCGACGGCTTCGTACAGAGCCGTTCCATCCATATTCATCGTCGCACCCAGCGGCAGCACGAAGCTGCTCACCTTGTTCGATACACCGGTATTTGTCTCAAGACAATCCTTCGTTATCGGCAGTGTCGCGGCGCTGCTGGCCGTGCTGAACGCCGTCGCAACCGCACTAAACACATCTCTGATAAATTTCACCGGCGAGTATTTCCCAAACACAATTAACAGCAGCGGTAGTGTCAGGCACGCGTGGATTCCCAGCCCCACAAGAACCGCCGCCATATACACCGCCAGTGGCTTTATAACCGCCAATCCCATCTGGCCTATCATGACCGCCATCAGCGCAAATACCCCTAACGGCGCCAGCCGCATTATCCAGTCGGTAATCTTCATTATCACGCCGTTGAACGCATCAAACAGACCAATCAGAGGCCGTGCTCGTTCTCCAACAGTGCTGATGGCTGCGCCAAGCATCAGTGAAAAGAATATTACAGGCAGAACTTTGTCTTCCGCCATCGCCGCAAACAGGTTCTCCGGTACGATTCCTGTCAGGATCGAAACCACCGAAGGGACTTCGCGCCCGGCCTGCTCCACCCCGGCCTCAACGGCAAGCGCTACTCCCACTCCCGGCTTTAACAGGTTCACCAGGATAAGCCCCACACCAACTGCCAGCAGCGTTGTCGCAAGGTAATAAACAAATGTCCGCAGCCCTATCCGTCCGAGGTTGCGCACATTCCCGATGCTTGCAATGCCCGACACCATCGACGCAAAAATCAGAGGGATGATGATCATCCGTAACAGCCGAATGAACATGTCCCCCACAATCTTCAGATGCACAACACTTTGCCCAAGAACGAGACCGGCGATGATACCAAGAATAATTGCGATAAAAATCTGTGTCGAGATTTTCAGCTTCAAAGCATCCTCCTGATTTCCGGGCGTAGATCAATGCGTGTACTTTTGCACCGCTTGTGCCACCTGCTGCGGATTGATATCGGCCGGCTTTTTCGGAAACTCGTATGGGATGAGCCACCATTGCTCGGTAAACGAGACGGACTGTTCCGGCTGGATGTCCTCACGGGGGCCTATCGGCTCAAGCTCGCACATAACGTCCTTGTAGTACCAGATTGATATCGTCAGGCCCGCTATCTCATTGTAAACGCGGTCAGGATAAGTCTCGAATCGCTTGACAAACATCAGGTCGTCGCGTGTAAGATAGCAGAGCCAGCCGGCATATGAGTCCATGCCCAGTTTCGGAAACCTGGGCGTCCCCAGTATCTTTATGTAATCATCGCTTACGAGGATGTTCGGGTCCCGGGGCTGGTAGTTAATGAACGAACCAGATTCATACATTATGTAGTTGTTGGGAAACCTGCTGTTTGGCGTGAGTGGAATAATGCAAATACCGCCGCCCACGGCAAGTGTCCTGCTCCAGTGACAGAAGTGCTTCGTCTCTTTCGATATGTTCTTGATTGTCTGTGTCACCGTGAGTTTCGAAGAGGATTCGTCGAGCGTGAATTCTCTGGTGAGCTGTGTCCCTGTATCTGAGTCCATGCAGCTTATCATCCGTGCAGCTCGCGGGCCGGTAATCTCCGCGGCCCACTTACCAAGCCAGAGGTTCGGATGGGCGGGTATCGTTTTTTCGGGCCCGATATCGAGTCTTCCTCCGCTCGGGTCAATCGTTTCTTTTCCCGGGTGATAAACCCAGCCGTTCTGGTTGGGATTTATGTACAGAGAATTTTTGCCGTTGAGGGAGTATTCGAGGACGCGCCCGCCGCAATGCGGGGACAGAATTACCCGTGTGTTGTCATTTTCAAGTCTTATGCAGTTGGAGTATCCGCAGTAATCCACGAAGGCGGCACCTGTCTTTCCGGTATTTTGCCCAATTGCCGTTGGCAGAACACAAATCCAGGTGACAAGCGCAGCGCCAAACAATGCTCTTTTCATAATTTTTCCTCAGCTTGCGGCCTTCGGCAGCTAAGGGCGTTTACTATTGGCCGATTTCACCTTCCTTAGAACCTATCCTGAAACCGGCTCTATTACGGCCTGTGAGCAAAGCCCGATGCCTGCGTTGTCGGGCCAAAATCGTCCTCGACGTAGCTTTGGCTACGCCTGCGGCAATTTTGCCCCTGCCGCCTTGGCCTCGAACTTTTCGCTCGGCCTCATAACAACCCGGTTATTCGGATAGGCCCTTATCGCCGCTGCCGGGCTCGACGATTTTATGCTTTCGTTCTTCTGTCCCAGCCATTCCGGCAATAACTCTCTCCAGGCGTTTTAACCCGAACAGCACCACAAGCGCAAGAACAGTTGAAACAGTCGCCAGCCAGTAGTATCTTGCCCCGCAGGCCATCCCAATGCTTGCCACCAGCCATATTGTCGCAGCAGTAGTTAGTCCGTGAACGCCGCCTCTGTCGCGAATTATGGCACCGGCCCCGATAAAACCGACGCCCGTTACTATCTGAGCCGCTATCCTTGTAACCGAGTCCTGCCCACCGCTCATTTCTTTCGATATTATAGTGAACACCGCCGCACCGAGACATATCAGCGCGTTGGTGCGCAGCCCCGCGACCTTGCCGCTCAGCTCCCGCTCAAACCCGATTACCGAACCATATACAATTGCCAAAACGATACTGATTGTGTCAATCGGCCAGGACATAGCTCACCTTTCAATCAACGTCTCATCCACCTGCATTCCAAAATGTCTGCCTGCCTTTTCGATATGCGCAAGAACTTTGTCGGCTGGTTTGAGTTTTGTAACCGAAATGGCGTTGCCATCGGGGTCAACCAGCCGAATTGTCTCGGCGTTCTGCATCACAAGACTTACCGCCGCACCTTCGGCTTGGGCTTCGATGAGCATCATCGGGCGTTTCTCGATTTTGTTTCTGCCGAGATAGGCGACCTGGCTTTTGCCCTGATAGTTGACCACCATGACCTCATCGCCGGCCTTGAGGTCGGCAAGATATTTTGTTTTGCCGTCGGGCGTTAACGTATATGCGTGCACCGCTCCTGCATTTACTCTGAAAGGCCGAGATGCTACATACGGGTTGTCTATCGACTCCGAATGCACCAGGAAAAACCCCGATGCCGTATTGCCGATGAGCATCCCTTCACCCAGGCCCATCTGGGTGCAGGTATCGAGACAGCTTCGGTCGCCCATTCCCAACTGTTTTGTTGCCGTTATCGTTGCGGTGACAAGCTCGACCTTTTCGGCGATGCCTGTAATTAGCTCAGCGGTCTTTTTTATCTCGTTGATGTCGGTTGTGCTGAGGACGACCCCGTCAACGCCTTTCTCTAATATCTCCACCATCAACCTGGCCTGGTCGCTGTTGGCAACCTGCACCATAATGTTCCTGCCTCGCCGCGCCAGCAGGTTTTCGATGGGAATAATGGTCCAGTCGAGCATTCGCAGGACGACGATTCTGTCGGTGGGTACTGCGGCGGCCTTGTCCTCGTCGCCTTTTCCTGCGATATCGATAAACTCCACATCGACGCCCGGCCTGATGTCGCCGGTTTTTTCGACAGTCTTGATTTTGCCGAATTGGCGTACTGTCTCACTCTTGCCATCAGGCAGGACCACCGCCTCAGCCCCGCTCTCGAGCGCTGCTATCACGACATCCTTGTTGTAGGGGACAGCATTTACCCAAAGTTTCTTCATTCTTATTCCTTTTTGTTTGCGGTCTCAGTCCTTCAAGGCAGCAGTTGCATCCTGTACACTTGCGCCTTCGTGGACCATTTTGCAGAGGGCCTGTATGATTTTTTCCGGGTTTTTGTGCTGAAATGCGTTTCGGCCAATCGATACACCCGCAGCACCGGCCTTCAGTGCACCTTCAACCATTTCGAATATATCCTTGTCGCTGTCCATCTTCTCCCCGCCGGCTATAACCACCGGCACTGGACAGCCTTCAACTACCTCGCGGAAACTATCCACACTGCCGGTATAGACTACCTTCACAATATCTGCGCCTAACTCAGCGCCGACTCTGGCGGCATGCTTGACGTTGGCGACATCGTATTCGTTCTTGATTTTCGGGCCGCGCGTGTACATCATCGCCACGAGCGGCATCTGCCATTCGAGACACCTCTCGCTCACCGCGCCAAGCTGCCCGAGCATTTCCTTATCCGTCTCGGCTCCCAGGTTGATATGCACCGAGACGGCATCGGCCCCCAATTTGATTGCTTCGGCGACGGTACAGACCAGCTCCTTTGCGTTCGGGTCGGGACTAAGCGAGGTTCCGCCGGAAAGATGGATTATCAGGCCGACATCTCTGCCAGTGCCTCTGTGTCCGGCCTGCACTATCCCCTTATGCATCAAGATGGCATTTGCCCCGCCGCGAACGACCTTGCCGATGGTTTCGCGCATGTCTTCGAGACCCGCTATGGGCCCGACGGTGACGCCGTGGTCCATAGGAATGATGACGGTTTTACCGCTGTTGCGGTCTATTATTCTTTCCAGCCGAATCTTTTTTCCTATCATTGCCATATCTCCAAACAGAATTCCCCTGTAAATTTAGCGAACAGGGCTCGAAACGCAAGCAAAAAACCCCGCCGGCACAATTATCTATGCCTCGTTGCAACATTGGCCTCTATCGCCTATCATACAGGGCGGTATCACTTAATGTAAATCAGATGCGAGTAACAAGATGACTTATTTAGCCGTTCCCATTGCCGCAAGAAATCTGGAACAGGCCAAGCAGCAGGTCAAGGCTGCACTCGCCGCCGGTGCGCAAATACTTGAGCTGCGCATGGATTACCTTGAGGGTCTGAGCGTCGATCTGGTTGAACAGCTGATTGCCGAGACAAAGGCCGCGGCGGGTGTGGCGATTATCGTCACGTGCAGGGACAAGCAGCGGGGGGGTGCAAACGACTGGCCCCTCGAATTGCGGAGCGACGTGCTGGAGCTGGCGTGCAACAGCGGTGCGGATTTCATCGATTGTGAGTGGGAGAGTTACCTGAGCACGGAGGCAAACGCGAAGTTGGACACGGCCGTTGCAGATAACCCCAACGTCAAGCTCATGCTCTCGGCCCACAGTTTCGACGGGCCGTTCAGCAGCGGTCTGGAGGCGCTTCGCCAGGAGATTGGCCAGCAGAGGGCGGATGTCATCAAGTTAGTCTATACGGCGAACCATATAAACGATTGTTTCGAGGCGTTTGATTTGCTTGGCCGCGGGAGAGGTGATTTGATTGTTTTTTGTATGGGCCAGGCGGGGCTTATCAGCAGAATCCTTGCGAAGAAGCTCGGTGCGTTTCTTACCTTTGCGAGTATCGACGAGGACACGGCGACGGCGCCGGGGCAGTTGACTATCAAGGAGCTGAAGAATCTTTATCGATGGGACGCAATAAAGACTGATACCGAGCTGTATGGTGTCATCGGTTCACCCATCGCGCATTCGCTAAGTCCGGCTATCCACAACGCATGTTTCGCAGATGCGAAATTGAACAAGCTTTACCTGCCTTTGCTGATGGAAGGGGATCGGGCGGATTTCAGTGTGTTCGTTGATAACTGTCTATCAAGGCCCTGGCTGGGTTTTCGGGGGTTTAGCATCACCATACCGCATAAGCGAAATGCCCTTGAGTACGTCAGGCAGAAGGGCGGTTTCGTAGAGTCGTTGGCTGAGAAAATCGGCGCGGTCAACACGATTGTATTCGAGCCGCGAGCGACGAGCGACGAGCGACGAATCACCGCCTACAACACCGACTACGCCGGCGCCCTCGATGCAATTAGCTCGGCACTCGGCATCCGGCAAAGCGGCCTCAAGGAACTGCCCGTTGCCGTCGTCGGGGCAGGGGGGGTGGCACGCGCAATCGTCGCAGGACTAAGCGACATCGGCGCCAAAATTAAAATCTACAACCGAACCGTCGCAAAGGCGGAGAAACTCGCCGCAGAGTTCGCCTGTGACTATGCCGGGCTGGACCATTTGCCGGATCTCGACGCAAAGCTGCTGATAAACTGCACGAGTATCGGTATGCACCCGAACGTTGATGTCTCGCCTGTTTCGACAGAGGTGCTGAAACAGGATATGGCTGTGTTTGATACTGTTTACAACCCTGCTGAGACGCTGCTTCTCAAGCAGGCCAAAGCAGCCGGCGCAAAGACCATATCGGGGTTGGATATGTTCATCAACCAGGCCGCGGCGCAGTTCAAGCTCTTCACCGGGCGAAGTCCGGATGTGGAATTTATGCGTAAAACCATCCTAACTTATCTACAGAAATGAGTGCATTACCTGAAAGGCTCATAATTGACAAGAGTGTGTTTCAGTCAATCGCGACTGAAAGACTAAAAGGTTTTGCTCGGAATCATTATCTCATTTTGATTTGGCCGAAGCAGCGTTTCCTGACAAGGACATCTTTGTGAGCATTGATGAAGTCCCAAGCTCCTATGTTTGTAACTGGAGTTAGCACCTGTATCTGATTTAGTTGTTGCCGAGCAGGGATGATTATTGGTATATTTGAATTACAATGGTGGCGATAAACGAAATAGAGCGTTTTGGTCGGCGGATCGGCGATGAGTTCGGGGCTGAGAAGGTGGTTCTTTTCGGCTCGTACGCCGAAGGCAAGGCCGGCGAAGATTCCGATGTCGATCTGCTTGTGGTCATTCCCTTCAAGGGCAGAAGCGTCGATAAATCGGTGGAAATCCGACTCAAACTGAGGCCGGGTTTTCCTGTGGATTTGCTGGTGCGGACACCTGAGAAGGTACGCCAACGACTGGACATGGGCGACAATTTTATCCGCGATATTCTTGAGCAGGGCAAGGTGCTGTATGAAGCCGATAACGGCTGAGTGGGTTGACAAGGCAGAGGCGGATTTCGCTACAATGGAGCGTGAGTCTCGCGTAAGGAAGAATCCCAACTATGATGCCGTATGCTTTCATGCTCAGCAGTGCGCAAAGAAATATCTCAAGGCCCGCTTATGTGAAGCAGATGCTGCCTTTGGCAAAGTGCATGACCTTGTTGCTCTGCTTGATCAGGCGCTTGCTGTTGAACTGGTGTGGGAGAAATTCCGCGAAGACCTTGCTTACCTGTCCGACTTTGCAGTGAGTTTTCGCTACCCCGGCGAGTCGGCTGACAAATCGGCGGCGACTGACGCCAAGAAGCGAGGCAGACGGTTTCGACAGGCAGCACGCAGCGCTTTGGGGCTTGAGTCAGAAACAAGCGGTTTGTTCTAAGGCCAAATATCGGATCGTTGCGGGCGTGCTGTTGTTTTTCTTGTCGCTGTCCCATATAATCCGCGTGTCGAAACCAGACTGAATTGCTGAGGATGAAAATGGCGAAATCTGAAAAGGTCGTGTTGGCGTATAGCGGCGGGCTGGATACGAGTGTAATCCTGCCGTGGCTGAAGGAGGTGTACGGGTACGATGTGATTGCGTTCGCGGCCGAATTAGGCCAGGGCGATGAGCTTAGCGGTATAAAGAAAAAGGCGATGGCCAGTGGTGCGGTCAAGTGCGTGGTGAAGGACCTGCGCAAAGAGTTCGTGGAGGATTACCTTTGGCCTATGCTGAAAAGCGGGGCGGTGTATGAGAACGGGTATCTGTTGGGTACGAGTATCGCCCGGCCTTTGATTGCCAAGCATCAGGTGGATGTCGCCCATGTGGAAGGCGCCACCGGCGTGGCACACGGAGCGACCGGCAAAGGCAACGACCAGGTGCGTTTCGAGCTTACGTATATGGCGCTGGACCCGTCGCTGAAGATAATCGCACCGTGGAAGGACCCGAAGTTCGACCTGACCAGCAGAGAGGCGGCGGTCGATTACGCCAAAAAACACAAGATTCCCATTGAGCAGAGCAAGAAGAAGATTTATTCGCGTGACCGGAATCTGTGGCACATCAGCCACGAAGGGGCAGACCTCGAAGACCCTGCCAATGAGCCGAAGGACGAGCTGTTTGTGATATCGCGGCCGCTCTCGAAAACGCCCAATAAAGCCGATTACGTGGAGATTGGGTTCGAGCAGGGTACGCCGGTCAAGCTGAACGGCAAGAGAATAGGCGGCGTTAAGCTGATCGAGACACTCAACAAGATAGGCGGCAAGCATGGTGTCGGGCAGGTAGATATCGTGGAGAATCGCCTTGTGGGTATGAAATCGCGCGGGGTATATGAGACGCCCGGCGGGACGATACTTATGACGGCGCATAAGGCCCTTGAGGCGCTGACGCTCGACCGCGAAACGATGCACTACAAACAAATCATCGCGCTGAAATATGCGGAGCTGGTCTATTACGGCCAGTGGTTCTGCACTTTGCGCAAGGCGCTGGATGCGTTTGTGAACGTCACACAGCAGAACGTCAGCGGTTCGGTGCGGCTCAAGCTTTTCAAGGGACACTGCACTGCTGCCGGCGTAAAGAGCCCGAACAGCTTATACAGTACGAGCTTAGCCAGCTTTACGATGGGCGCCGAATACAACCCGACCGATGCGACGGGCTTCATACGATTGTTCGGTCTGCCGATGAAGGTAGCCGGTGCGGTCAGCCGAAAAAAGAAGAAGTAGGAGCAACTGAGTATGTTGGCTTTTGATTGTCATTCATCGCCCAGGAATGAATAAATGCAGGGATGCACGGTGGTAATACCCGATTGGATTTGGTTCGCTTTTCTCTTTGCGTTTGGCTGCTGTATCGGAAGCTTTCTGAACGTTGTCATTTATCGCCTGCCGCGGGAAAAATCGATAGTCAGACCGCCTTCGGCCTGCCCGGCGTGCAACAAGCGCATCCAATGGTTCGACAACATACCACTTGTCTCGTGGCTGGTTTTAGGCAGAAAGTGCAGGTATTGCAAAGCACCAATCTCACCACGGTACTTCATAATCGAATTGCTTACCGGCCTGATGTTTGTCGGGGTGTTCATCCTGTATTTCCGCTCAGGTCTGCGGGCGGGAATTGGGCCGATTGACGGCGGCTGGCTAATCTATCTCGTTTCTATCATCCTGCTGGCAGCTCTGATAGCGGCCTCGGCGATTGATATGGAGCTTTGGGTGATACCTCTTTCGATATGCTGGTTCGTAACAGGTGTCGGGCTGATAGCTTCGGCAGTCGGAGTCTATATCATTGACCCTGCGGTGATTCGGCAATATTTCCTTTTGCCGAGCACAACAGACCTTTTTTTAAGAGAGGCCACAGTCGCTTCATTGGCGGCCGGGGCCACCATCGGCCTTGGAATAGCAAACCTGCTGTTGGCGACAGGGCTAATAAAGAGGAGTTACGACCTCAGGCAGCTTAAGGACACAGCGGACAAAGCCGCTCAGGCCGAGGATGTACAGGAGCTCAACGACCGGGCGGAAGTCTGCAGGGAAATCGTTTTCCTGCTGCCTGTTGTAGTCTGTTCCGTGGCCGCTTATTGGATTGTCAGGGGCGTTCCCACTGTCGGCGATTGGTGGCTCGATTTCTCGCAGAAACCGCCGATTTCCGGGCTGCTGGGTGCTCTGTGGGGTTACTTTGTGGGCTGTGGGGTGGTCTGGGCGACCCGCATCTTCGGTACACTGGCCTTTGGCAAGGAGGCGATGGGCTTAGGCGATGTGCACCTGATGGGCGGCGCCGGGGCCATAGTAGGGCCTGTTTTTGTCGTTGTGGCGTTTTTTGTAGCGCCATTTTTTGGCTTAGCGTGGGCGGGGATGCAGATGTTTTTCAAAAAAACAAGGCAAATTCCTTATGGTCCTTTCTTGTCATTGGGTATTCTTGTTGGTATCATTCTACATGATGAGATTTTAAGATACCTGATTTCAATACTGTACCCTTAAAGAAATAAGAATGGATTTCTGTTTAAAGGAGGTATCGAATGCAAGCCGCTACCAAGAAGTCAATCGTGCTGATTGGCATAATTTCCGTGTTGTTTGTTTCCGGCTGCACCGACTGGCAGAAGAAATATGAAGCGCTCAATGTTGAGCATCAGAACCTGAAAGGGCTGCTGGAGCGTGAAAGGTCGGAGAAAGGCATACTGACGGACCAGATGGCCAAGGACCAGCAGACAATCACCGAACTGCAGAAACAGATTGCCGAGCGCAAGAAGACCCCGGCCGAGGCAACGGGATTCGGTAAGGGTTACGACGTTGCTTTCGACCCTGCCGCTGGGACGATTACCGTTACGCTGCCCAATGCCATACTCTTCGACTCCGGAAAGGCCGCCCTCAAAAAGGCAACAAGCACAGAACTCGACCATATACGATCTGTTTTGCGACAGAGATACGCCAACAGGAAGATTGACGTGGTTGGGCACACCGACTCCGACCCCATCAAGAAATCGAAATGGAAAGACAACTGGGAACTCTCTGCTCAGCGTGCGCTGACTGTTGCCAGATACCTTATTGCACGCGGTATCCCCGATGAAAAGGTCAGAGCGGTCGGCTGTGGCGCTGCCAGGCCCATTGCTTCGAACAGGAGCACCAGCGGCAAGGCAAAGAACCGAAGGGTTGAAATCGTCGTCCACATGAGGTGATGTAAGCCGGTGTTGATACAGTACACCGCATTCAATGTTAGTCTTTGAACACGAGCCCTTATACGGTAAGGGCTTTTTTTATGGTTCGACAAATCTCTCGATGGTTACTCGGCCGAGGCTGGTGATACGGATTGTCACTGCATCGTCCCTGGCCGTGTAAAATGTTCTGACTGGGCCTCTCGGCTCAATCACACGTTTTTTCTCATAAGCCGTTGTGCCGCAGCTACAGACAATAATCTTCGGCTCGAGCTTTTGCAAAAACTCATGTTCGGCTGTCCGGGCCGAGCCGTGGTGAGGCGCAATGATAACGTCCGCACACAGGTCGGGGTAAAGCCGCAACATCTCCTGTTGTGCAAAACTCTCGATGTCAGAACAAAAAAGGACTCTCCTGCCGCCGAACTCAATCAATGAGACAACTGACTTGTCATTATCTCCCAGTTCGTCATTTTTACATACATCCTCACTCGGCCAGAGGATTTTTACATTGGCATTACTGCCTAAATTAAAATCTTTGTCTAAGCGATGTATTTCAAGACCTTTTTTATTCAGGCAGTCATCGAGGAATCCTGCTGTGTTACACGGGTCTGTTTCCATATCTATGAAAAATGCGGCATTTGCATAGATACCGCCCACTTTGCAGTTTCCGACAATCTCGGGTATGCCGTTGATATGGTCTATGTCGTTATGACTTACGACAATCGCATCGAGCCGGGCCGCGCCGCAATAGCGCAGATAGGCCGCGACAATCCTTCGGCCTATGTCATCTCGGTTAAGAGAGCCGGCATCAAACAGGATATTTCCCTTCCCCGGTAGCTGCGCGAAAATCGCCTGGCCGTGGCCAACGTCGAGTACTGTAAGTCTGAGGTCGGAGCGGTGAGTTCTTTGCAGCTTCAATGCTCCAAGCCAGGCGACGACGATTACTGCCAGAGCGCCGCAAAGCAGTTGCTTTATCACGGGACGCCTGAAATAAACAAATGCTCCACACATGATGAGCGCGTAGTACAGCAGTACGAGCAGCAGGGGCACGCAGCCGATGAGTATTTGTGAAATGTCGAGTTGAGCAAGAACGCCAACAACGCAAATCAGCGCCTTCGACAATCCTGTTACTATCAGGCCGAGCCCTGCTGCAATACTCGGCAGAAGGAATGACAGCAGAATCTTCAAGAAACCGACCGTCAGAATCAGGGCTACAAACGGAAATGAGACCACTGTCCATACGCTCGTCAGAGGATTGATGGTGTAAAAGTGGTACAGCAGGATACCTGCACCACCCAGCCAGGCCGCAAGACCTGTGGAAAACATTTGGAGGATATATGGCCCGGGTCGCGAAACAATCCAGAAAAATGGCCTGGTCTTGAGAGCATCCGTGAGCCAGAGATGGCCGAATATCTTCTCATATAGAAAGAAATGAAGACGGCGGCAGAATAGCAGTATGCCGAGCACGGATGCGAACGACAACTGCCAGCCGGCGTCAAACAGATTAGTGGGTCTCATTAACAGCAAGGTAATGGCCGCCAGCGAAAGGGTGTTGAAGTGGTTGGGGCGCCTGCGAAAGAAAAATGAAGCGCAGTAAACCAGAACGATTATGGCCGCCCTGACCGTGGGGGCCCGGGGCGGCACGACACACATAAAGAGGCATATTGCAACGATGCAAACCGCTGCTCGCGTGCGTTTCATAAGTCCCGCGGTCTTACAAACCCACCACACGACGCCTATGAGAATGCCAAGATGCATTCCCGACAGACTAATGAAATGCAATAGTCCCGTCTCACGGAACGCCCGGTACGTGTCACTGTCGATATTGCCTCGATAGCCCAGCAACAGGGCCTCAACCAGGCCGCGGGAAGTTTCAGCTTCTGAGATGTCACCGACAAGCGCTTCGGTGGCAGCTGCCCTGATTGCACCCTTTATCCTGCTCCAAAGGCCTTTGCCATCGGTTAGGACGATGATACTCTCGCGCATCTTGACCGATGCACCGACGAAGACAGCTCGGCGTTCGGCGTATTTTGCCATATCGAACTGGCCCGGGTTGGTGGCCGGCGAGAATCGTTCGAGCCAGCAGTAAAGCTGCACATAGTCGCCGGCTCTCAAATCCATCACTGGTTCGTCAACCTGCACCCTTACCCGGCCGCTCGCGTTTGTCCAGCCGGCGACCGTATCTATTTCGCGCACATCCAGGTAGAAGCTGGTTGATGGGTCTGTGAATTTGAACTTGCTGAATGCCCAGTTTTGCCGGTAGTTGGTGTACGGCTCAGTGGTAATCTGTCCGCGCAGTGTTGCCAGGGTACGTTGGTCGCCAACGAGTCTGCGAATGTCGTTTTCTGCGGGTCGATAGAAGCTTGTCAGCCGAACGGCGCCGACAGCCACAAAGCACACTAAAGCCAAATAGGCGCCCACGTATAGAGAATCAATCCGCACGAACACGGGGGCTTTTCGGAAAACAAAACACGCCGCTGCGGAAATAGCGCAGGCAGCCAACAGTAAAAACCAAATCCAGACCGGCGCATCTGTCGCACTTTGGACAAGTATTCCGAGGATTAGACCTGTCGCGCAAAACAGCAGGGGGGTTGTGGCTGTGAGTTGCTGATGGTAGCCGGCGGTCCGGCTTGCCAATTGCCGGTCAATCGCAGCCAATCTTCGTCTGATATCATCCATAAACGGCAACACCGGGACAATCCGCGAAAACCTCCCCCAGTGCTCACTCCTGTTTAACCAAAGAGTTCCTGCATCCTCACATTTTCTGTCGGGCAGTTATCACCTGCCGGTAACGCTTCAGCACCACAGCCAATGGAACCGCACAGAGCAGCAAATTCACGGCGATTACGGTCACCTGAGCGTTAATGTCCTGGTCGGCCCGGCCGAACATATCGAACACGTAGCCAAACGGACTGTGCAAATACAACTGGTCGCTGTCAAAAAGACCGCCCAGGATCAACGGGAAAATCGCATACACACCGACGATGAAAATGAGCAAGATACGCACCTTCGCCGCATAGGGGCTGACCACCACGTAAATCTCGACGAACAAAATCAAGAACAAGTAAAAAGACAGAAACACAGCCATCACACGAAGATGATAGACCATATCAAGTTTTGCAAGATGCGTCGTTACCGCTGCGACAGCCGCCCAAATCGCAAAGAGCCCCAGAGCCAGTAACAGATTCGAATGTGTAAGCAGCCGCAGCATTCCCATTCGCCTGCCCGTTCTCTTGCGAACCAGGCCCCCCATCTCGAGATATCTATCGAAACTGCGAACCGAGGCCAGCGGCACGGCCAGAACGGCAAAGAGAGATATCAGCCAGTACGTACAGTTGACTGCATGGGCGCCAAGCTCGGGATAATATGAGATATCCGAGATGTATGGGTAAAACAAACCGAACAGGACAAACTCGTAGCCGACCATAAACAAAAGCGCGCCGAACCGCGTAAACAGGGGCTCATCCTCGCGCGTGAACTTGCGAAGTATCCCCTTGATGCTCCAGCAGCTAAAGTAGAGCACGACCAGACTGGTGAGAACCATGATGGGAAGCTTGAGCTCGAAGAACCTGGCCATGGTAGTCTCTACATTCTTAACCTTCGCGAATTCTATCAGTCCGTTGATAATCATCGGCCCGAGGAAAAACGCCAGCAGGATAAAACCGACTATGCTGCCTTTTTTGCGTTTGCCCTTCGGATTAATGGAAGACAGCAGGGCCACCGAATTCGCCAGTATCGTCACACATGCCAGTACGAGCACTACCTGGCCCAGCAGGATTGTCTTAACTTCGCCTATAAGCCCGAACAGCAGCAACAGTACGAGATTGATTGCTGCCAGGAAAAGGACAACGAGATTTTTTCCCACAAGGATGCCGACCGCCTTTGCCCGTGCAGGAATCGGCAGCACACGGAAGAAATCGTAGGTCTTCTCAAAGACCTCTTCTTTTATCGCGCTGCTCGCATTAAACGAGCCCCATACCCAGAGCACAAGGACCTGTATGACCAGAAGCTGATAGTAAATGCTCCTGTACAGGGCGTCGAAGGTCTTGTACATCAGTTCGTGCTTGAAGCCGGTGTAGTTGATGAAGAAGAGCATTATCAACAGGGCAATGTATATGGCCATATATATCCAGAACTGACGCGGACGCATCAGACTGTAGCGATAACGACGTATCAGTGGATTATCAAACATCACTGCCGGCTCTCCTCTGACGTATATTGCTCGTTCGTCGAAATCTCCATAAACAAATCCTCAAGGTCGGTCTTTTCTTCGCAGAAGCTGTAAACCTTCACTCCCTTCGATACCAGCAGCGCATTGAGCTCGGCGAGCTGCCGCTCATCGGCGTTGATGTCAACGGTTATGTTGTTGCCCTCTACTATGACCGGGTCGGCACCGGCGAATTCCTTAATCACCGAAACGGCCCGGTCGCTGCCGTCCACTACAGATATGGTCAGCCGCCTTGTGTCAAAGACCTTTCGCTGAATCTCATCCACCGCGCCATCCAGGACGATATTGCCCTTGTTCATTATGGCGATATGAGAACAGAAACCGCTCAGCTCGGTCAGGATGTGAGATGAGATGATAATCGTCTTGCCCTCGCCGGCCAGCTTCTTGAGGACTCTGCGAAGCTGAATTCTTGCCTTGGGGTCGAGTCCCGACGCCGGCTCATCCAACAGGAAGACATCCGGCTCGTGTACCAGCAGAACGCCGACCCCCATTCGCTGAACCATCCCGCGTGAGAGATGGCGAACGAAGTCGTTTCGCTTGTACTCAAGCTCAACGTACTCGAGGACTTCGTCTATGCGTTTCGGTATCGAATCCTCGGGCATTTTGTACGCCCCGGCGAAAAACTCGAGACACTCGCGAAGGGTAAGGTCGTTGTAGAGGTTGAAAAAATCGGGCAGAAATCCGAGGTGTTTTCTTATCTGCAGATATTCTTTTCTAAGGTCGTAGCCCAGCATCGACACCGAGCCGCTCGTTGGCCGAAGCACCGTCGCCAGTATCCGAAGCAGTGTAGTCTTGCCGGCACCGTTGGGCCCTATCAGACCCAGTACCTGTCCCTGCTCTAACGAGAAGGTTACATCGTTGACGGCAACGAGCGTGCCGAATTCCTTCCTGATAGTGTTTACTTCGAGAACAGGCATATCATATCACCAGACACCGGCCTGAAAAAAGGGCCGTTAATAACCGAACGAGACCAGATAACCTCCATCAGAGATGTCAACCTGGGCAATCTGCCCTGAGATTATAAGGGATTAGAGGGGTGATTCAACAGTTTTCAGCAGAATAAATCTGCCACCGTGTGACTGTGTCCCCAGCCTGAGCGGTAGCCTCTAAAGCTGGATGTATTCCTTGGGATTGAAGTTTGTTTCCATCGTCCAGGTCGTCGCTTTGGCGTTTTTCAGGCAATAGACAACCGGCACATCGTAGCCATCCCTGTCCGCCCGCTCTCAACTCTTAGCGATTTTATCTCTGTCGCCCATATACGGCTGGAGGACCGTGGGTATTGTCACCGAGCCGTCAGCGTTTTGATACAACTCGAGGATAGGTATCAGTATCCTTGGTGAGGCGATAACCGTATTGTTGAGCGTGTGGCAGAAGAGGTTTTTCTTTGTTGCGGTATCTTTGTACCGCAGGTTCATTCGTCTTGCCTGGAAGTCGTAGAATTTGCTTGCGCTGTGGGTCTCGCAGTAGTTTCCGCGAGAAGGCATCCAGGCCTCGATGTCGTATTTCTTTGCCTGGCCTCTGCCAAGGTCGCCGGTGCAGACGACCACAACGCGGTAGGGCAGTTCGAGGGCCTGCATCACGGCTTCGGCATTTGCGAGGATTTCCTCGTGATACTTATTGCTCTCTTCGATGCTATTGCCACAAATCACCACCTGCTCGACCTTGTCGAACTGGTGGATACGGTATAGGCCGTATGTGTCCTTGCCCGCGGCGCCGGCCTCACGGCGAAAGCAGCTCGACATCCCGACGAACTTTAACGGCAGGTCCTTGCCTTTTAGAATCTCGCCCATGTGATAGGCAGTGAGCGGTACCTCGGCAGTTCCGGCCAGGTTCAGCTCATCCTTTTCCGTTCGGTAGGTCTGCTCTTCCGAGCCCGGGTAATAGCCCGTCCCCCGCATCACCTTGTCCCTCATCAAGAGCGGCACAGACATCGGGACATAGCCTTTGGCGATCATCGTGTCCATCGCAAACTGCAGAATAGCCCAGTGCAGGCGGGCGCCGTCGCCTTTTAGAAAGTAGTTGCGCGTCCCTGCCAATTTAACGCCGCGCTCGATATCGATAATATCGAGGTCAAGGCCGAGCTGAACGTGGTCTTTCGGCTCGAAATCAAACTCGCGAATCTTGCCCTCTTTTCTTAACTCGACGTTCTCGGTATCGTCTTTGCCTAAAGGGACATCGTCATCGGCCGGCTGAGCAACCTTGAGCACAAGATCGCCCAATTCCGGTACTAGAGTAAGTACGGTCTTTGCCCTTAAATTTGCCTCGTCTTTCTTCAGTTGAGTAAGCTGCGCTATAGCCGCGTCCTTCTTGTCGCCCTCAAGGTTCGGGATATCCTTGCCAATCCGATTTTTGTCAGTGGCTATATCTTGTAGTTTCTGCTTGGCAGCAAGTAACTCGGCATCAATCTTCAGCAATAGGTCAATATTGATGTCGAACTTCTTGTCCTTTGCAGCTTTTTTGAATCTCTCCGGATTCTCTCGGATTTCTTTTATATCAATCATATTTCGTATTGCGTCGTCCGTATTGTGTATTGCGTATAGTTATGACTTTTTCAGCTCGTGATTTTATTCATATCTTTTAATAATCACAACGTTATTCTGCCCGCCGAATCCGAACGATTCGTTCATTGCGATATTGACCTCACATCTACGCGGTGCGTTTGGCACATAATCCAGGTCAAGTGCCGGGTCCGGGTCATTTAGGTTCATAGTCGGCGGCACGATATTATCACGTATAGCCAGGACGCAGGTAATCAGCTCGGCAGCGCCTGCCGCACCGATCAGGTGTCCGAGCATGCTCTTGACACTGCTGGCGGGGACCTGCTTAGCTCTTTTCTTGAACACGGCCTTTATCGCCTTGGTCTCAATAGAATCGTTCTCTGTGGTGCTTGTCCCGTGCGTATTGATATAGTCCACATCCTTGTATGTTATCTGCGAATCGCGCAGCGCCGCCTCAATCGCCTGTATTGCACCGCGTCCTTCCTCGTGCATATCGGTAATCCGGAATGCGTCGCTGCTGCTGCCGTAGCCGATAACCTCGGCAAGAATTTTTGCGTCCCTGTTTTTCGCTGAGTCGAGGCTTTCCATGATCAGTATAGCCGCGCCTTCGCCTAATACAAAGCCGTCCCTGCTCGCGGTAAATGGTCGTGACGCCGTCTCGGGGCTGTCGTTGCGCGTGGATATTGCGGTCAGGCGGTTAAATCCGGTTTGTCCCAGCGGGTGTATCATCGAATGTGCACCGCCTGCAATAACGACGTCCGCATCGCCTCTGCGAATCATCATCATCGCCTCGCCAACGGCCTGCGTGCCGGCCGCACAGGCCGTAAGACACGCTCGCACCGGCCCACGCGCACCGGTCATCATCGCGATATGAGCGGGCGGCATATTCGATTCCTGCTCGAGCTCGTGCATTGCACGCATCTTCGACTGTGCCGCCAGAGTCCACTTCGCCCAGTCCATCCGGTGGTTTTCATCGTCCCATCCGGCGACAATCGAACTGAAAAACGCATCGCTGTTTGCCGAGCCCTCGCCGGCCCCCAGATATATCCCCATCCGCAGCCGGTCGATTTCGTCCGAAGGCGTGTCGGTCTCAATATCAATTCCCGCCTGACAGCACGCCTGCGCCGTGGCGCCTATAACGAAACCGGTGCCGCGATTGCCGTCCTTGTGAAGTTCGGGTCTTTTCGTAAACTTCCTGAAATCATAGCCCTTAACCTCTGCACTGAAGGTCGTCGGGAACGTCGATGCATCGAAAATCGTCGTCTTTGCCACTCCGCTCTTGCCGGCCATCATCGCCGCCCAGGCACTTTCCACATCGTGCCCCAGTGGACATACGATTCCCATGCCGGTTATAACCACCCGTTTAGTTGTTCCCTTGTGCGTCATCGCTCCTACCGTTTAATCCTCGATCTTCTTTAGCACGACCGCAGCGGTCTGGCCGCCGTAGGTATAGCTGAAACACAAAACATAACTGATATCTTTTTTCTGCGATTCAGTGACTATATTCAGGTTGCAACCACCAATTTTATTATCGCAGTTTTTTGCGGCCGGTATCACGCCGTCTCTCATTGCGCAGACCGCAGCGACGACATCGAGCCCGCCGCAGGCAGCACCGGTGGTGCTGAGCATGCTCTTGGTCGGCCAGACGGGAACATCAGCCACCGCCTGGCCAAGGGCTGCCTCGATACCTTTTGCCTCAGCCATATCGTCCTGCGGTATCCCGGTCCCATGCGGGATTATCAAATCAAGCTCGTCGGGCTCTATCTGCGCATCGCACAGTGCCTTGGTGACTGCTATCTGAACACCTCTGCCGTCCGGCTCCAGGCGCTCGTATTGCGGATTTATACTTATGCTCTGGGCTGTACCGGCAATCTCGGCGTAAATCCTCGCGTCTCGATTCCGTGCGTTCTGAAGACTCTCCAAAACGACTATCCCCGCACCGTCGCCGAAGACCGAGCCCTTCGCATCGGCATCGAACGGCCTGCACGCCCGCTGCGGCTCGTCGTTGTTCTCAGTGGTGGCCCTTCGCAGCAATATCTGACGCAGCAAAATAATCGGGTGCACCTTCGCTTCGGCGCCGCCGGCCAGGGCGATGTCACTATCGCCTCGCTCGATAACCTCCGCAGCTTCCGCTATAGCCACCAGCGCCGAGGCCTCGGCACTGGTTATGGTATTGCTGGGCCCCTGTATGTCGTGAATGATACCGATGTGACAGGCGAGCATATTCGGCAGGTACTTGAGCAGCCACAACGGCGTGACCAGTCCAAGCCCCTCTTTGCCCCATTTGTGGATATCGAATTGGCCGTCGGTCACGCTGTGCGCTACGGCAGGGGCTATCTCCTCCACATCACAGCTTATCAGGCCCGCACCAAGGTTAATAGCCATCCGGGTCGGGTCAACGCTGACATTGTCCGGGTCTATCCCCTTTGTCACCAGTCCGCTGTCACCGAGCGCCTCGGCGGCAGCAATTATCGCAAGCTCAATGTTTTTGCTCATCAGCTTTGTCGATTTGCGCAGAGACTTCGGTACATAGTCGCGAATCTTGTACTCCGTGACCTCGCCGGCCAGCTTGCAGGGGAATTTTGCCGGGTCGAACGATGTGATCGTTCCTATGCCGCTTGTAGCAGCGCAGAGGCCCGACCACATGTCGGCGGCGTTCAGTCCCAAAGGGCTGACAGCACCAAGACCGGTAATCACAATGCGGGCCGATTCCACCGATTTGCCTCCTAACCTTTACCGGCCTGGAAAACCGACCCCTGCAACAGCGATTTAAATGTATCGGTGAACACAAAGTTCTCCTCGGGAAATTCCTTTCCGGCAAGGTTCTGGTCGATATGACTGAACATCAGGTCTATTTCCGCTATGAGCTTGTCGCCGCAGGTAATCCGGCCGGTGGTGCCAGCCGCCTCTTCGGCGATGGATTCGATTTCGGCGTGAATATGCAGCGTGTCACCGGGGCGGACATAGTCGAAGAATACCGCCTTTTTTATCTTGGCCAGAATCACCTTCTGCTCGAAGCTCCTGGCCTCGCCGACGAGTATCCCGGCCGTCTGAGCCATACCCTCTATCATCAGGCACTCCGGCATAACCGCAAAGCCCGGGAAATGGTCGTGCAGGTGCTCTTCGGCAAGAGTGACGTTCTTGACGGCGACTGCCGTTTCACCGCTTTTGAACTCAACAAACTTATCTATCCAGATCCATCGCATTGCTATGCCATTATAAAATTGTCGGCAGGCCCCTTAAAGTACCTGCCGATAACGTGCTGAAACAATTCCTCGTCTTCATGCGGCCTCGAGCTTGCTCTGGACGAAGTTGACAATCATTCTGACCGTGAACAGGTCTCCCAGCTTGTTGACATCCGGGTCGCTTTCAAACGCGCTAATGTCGGTGTGCGACATCTTGTCCCTGAGCTCGGCCAGCCCTTTCTCTGTCAGCTTGCCGTTGTTCACAAACTCAGGGTTGTTCATCAGCGTCTCGGCAGGAAACAGCTCTTCTCTCGGTATCTTTATCCCGAAGGTTTTTTCCAGCCGAAACACTATGTCCAGAAAGTCAATGCTCTCTGCTCCGAGGTCTCCCATCAGAGTAGCTTCTTCACTAACTTCGTCGTCGTCAATGCCAAGTGCATCCACCAATACTTCCTGAACCTGTCCGAATATCTCATCCCGACTCATCGTCATATTTGCTCTTCCTGCATCGGCTGCCATAACAATACTCCGTTAGTTTTGTGCGTTCGCCGGTCGCTATCAGTTCCGCAGCAACGCCCATCTGGTTTTCATATTCTCAATTACTTGCGCATCTACAGCAGCCATCGCCGAATCTTTGTCGGCGAGGTTGAAATGCCGCAGGGCAAACTTGGCTTCTACTATCTGCTCACCAGCCGAGACACCTGCCCCGACGAAACTGCTGACGTTTTCTTCTATTGTCCTGGCATTGACCGTGTATTCTATTTGTCCGCCCGGCGCAAGAAAAGACTTGTATTTTACGTTTCTGGCCTGCTCGAGCAAGACCATACTGTGGGCAAAGCTCTCTGCCTCGCGGACCAGCCATGATGCGGATTCAATAAGCCCTTCCAGAAGCAGCACACCCGGCAGAACCGGAAACGTCGGAAAGTGGTCTGCTAAGTACTCCTCTGCAAGCGAGACGCTCTTGACCGCTTTTATCCGCCTGCCGCTGTCCAACTCAACTATCCTGTCAATCAGTATGAACCTCATAGTTGCGGCAATTGTAGCGATTCGCTCTGCTTTTTCCAGTTTTTTTTATTCTTTCATTACCCCGAACAAAGTCGAGGGAAGAGACGAAAAACGAAAAGGCACAAAAAGATAGGGATTTTCTTGATTCAGAGATACGGCAACAGGGAACAATCTGCGAAAATCCCTCCGGGGGAATGATTGACCATCTTCGGCGGACGCTGCACGGGCCAGGGCAGAGAAGTATTTTCGGCTTGCAAACGCCCCCTCTACGCTGTATCCTAAGAAAAGTGAGGTGAAACGACCGTCGGACGCGATGCTGTTGGATGTCTTTTGTCAGGAGCAGATATGGTATCCGTAGCGAAAAACGAGGTGCGAAAACAGATTCAAAGGATGGTTGAACGCATCGTCGAGCGGTTTCGGCCCGAGAAGATAATCCTCTTCGGCTCGCACGCCCGCGGCGACGCTGCGCCCGACAGCGATGTTGACCTGCTTATCGTGATGCCGGTGGTCGGCTCAAGACGCGAGAAGGCGGTGAAAATCGGCGTTGCACTGCACGAGTTCCGCATCGCAAAAGATGTGGTTGTCGTCACGCCGGATGAATTCGAGTGGCGAAAGGACGTTGTCGGCACCATCGAGTGGCCGGCTGTGAGAGAAGGGCGGGTCCTCTATGACAGACAATGACAAGATTCTAACCGTCGTGCACGAATGGACGGCCAAGGCCGAGAACGACCTGAAGAACGCCGTTCATACATTGAAAATGGGCAGAGACTGTCCTACGTCCTTACGAGCCGGTTGGGCTGTCCGAGGCAAAGGAGGCGGTGAGACTTGCCCGGCTTGTGCGACGCAGGATGCGTAAGCTGCTGGAAAAGAAACCATTGTTCTAACCAGCCACGGCAAAGTCAATTTTGCAGACTTCTCGCTCATCGCGGAGCATTGGTTGGAAGGAATGTAGGTAAACATGGTGATTAAAAAGACCGTCCCATAGTTTTCTATGAACACTGAAACACAGGCTCAAATTAAGAGTGAAATCATGAAAGAAGAACATCGGAAAATCCAAGAACAGATAAAACGCCGTTACTCGTCCAAGTTCCAAGTCGCCGCCGAGATAGACGCACAAAACCGGCTTCCCAACAAAGAAACCCACATCTACCAACCGGACGTCGTATTACGCGACAAGAACGACACTGGCACTATCAGATACATCATCGAAGTGGAAAATGACCCCGTTAGGAAGGCACTTGTAGGTGCTGCGATTCTTGCAGACTATGCAGTAGGTAAATGCGAGCAAAAGTCGAAACCGAACCTGCTTTTCATCGTTTATAGCGACAAGGGCATAAGACAAATGAATAACTTTAGGGCGAAACTGAAAATAGCGAAGGCCTATTGCCGAAATATTGCGGAGGTCGAGATTTGCTCCAAAAATGATTTCGACGAGAAGAAACTCCAATAAGACGCCGAGAGGGAGCGACTGGTTTCCCACATCCGCAGAAATGGAAAGAAGAACCCGATACCTTTTTTTCGCTACTGAAACCTGCGAATTTGAGGCCGAAGCTACTGCGAAGGATGAAAAAGATGGATATTGCAGCCCTTGCCTCACGGGATAGGAACGGTTAATATAAGGGCAAATGACTAAGTACGCCACAGGCGTATAAATTATGAGGAAACAAAGATGACGGCGATAAACATAGGGGCAACGAGCGAGCAGATAGCCGATTTTTGCCGGCGGTGGAAGATAAAGCGGCTGGCGGTGTTCGGCTCGGCGGCATCGGGCAAATTGCGGGCCGACAGCGACATAGATTTGCTTGTAACTTTTGCGCCGGATGCCGGGTGGAGTATGTTCGACCATTATCGAATGGAAGAGGAGCTGACGGGCCTGCTTGGCCGAGAAGTTGACCTTGTGAGCAGCAGGGCGGCAGAGGAAAATCCCAATCCCATTTGTCGCCGCCGGATACTTGAGTCAGCGAGGCAGATTTATGCAGCGTGACAAAGCTCTGCTTGTGGATATGTATCAGGCGGCAAGGCAAATCGCCAGCTTTAAGGCCGATATTGGTTTTGAACAATTCAGGTCGGATGCGAAGACACAATCGGCCATAATCCACCAGTTTCTCATTATCGGTGAGGTTGCCAAGCTTCTCAGTGAGCAGTTTAAGAAGGCAAACGCGTCCATACCCTGGTCGGCTATGGCGAGGATGCGTGACAAGCTCGTACATCACTATCGAGGAGTGGACTTGCAGGAGATATGGAGAGCAGCCGATGCGGATATCCCGAAGCTGATAGAGTTCTTACGCACCCGCATCCCACCGATGACTTTGGACGACTGCTATTAGAGTATCGATGTCGATTCGCAAAGTCCTCACACTCCGGTTCTTGGCCTAACATTTTAACAGTCAGATCAGGGCATATCTCGGATCCCTCGTTTTTGCTCAGAACAGGCTCTGGAAACAACCGTGCAGTATGGTTATACTTGCTCACTATGAAAGTTCGTGGTGCGAAAGTTTCGGATGTCAAGGCGATTCACGCTCTGGTGAACTTCTACGCGGAGCGCGACCAGATGTTGTTTCGCTCGATGGCTGATATCTACAAAAACCTTCAGACCTTCCTTGTCGTCGAATCGAACGGCGACGCCGTTGGCTGCTGCGCGATGGAGGTGGTCTGGTCTGATTTGGGTGAGATAAAGTCATTAGCCGTCGCGGAGGCAAGCAAAGGCACAGGTGTCGGAAAAATGCTCGTTGAGGCAGCCGTTGAACAGGCCCGGCGACTCGGTCTGCCGCGTTTGTTCGCTCTGACCTTGAAGCCGGAGTTCTTCGAGAAGCTGAGGTTTAAGCTTATTGAGAAGAATACTTTGCCCATGAAGGTCTGGAGTGACTGCGCGCGATGTCCCAAACAGGAAAACTGCGACGAGGTCGCACTGGTGAAGGATTTATAGGCGAAACAGTGGGGTATCCCCCGCGATACGCGATATGCAATACGCAATACGGATCACCCTACCTGCCGACGCTGGAAAAGTGCCACTGCTATCGCAAGTATCCCGGCGGTATAGCACAGGGCGTATGTTGCACTGATGACAATATATCTGACAGGAATCTGACTTTCCTCGTAAATCGCGTCACTTATCCAAAACACCTGCAGATTCGGCACTGCAAAATAGCAGATTTTAGCCCAAAGGTGGGTCTCTGCAAATCGCCCAAAAACCCAGTCCGTCACCAGGCCGAGCAGAAAGAGCCCGATGCAGGCAGAGAGCGTCACAACTATGTTGAATCTCGTGGAAAGCGCCACTGCCAGCGCAACAATCACCAGCGCAGCCAAAAGCAGCAGAACCGAACCCCAGACATCAAGCGAGTTTATCCCGTTATTCTGTGGAGCAAACTGCCAGTCGCGGTCAATGAACGCCAGGAATACTATCCCCAACGAGCCAAACAAAGCCAGCAGCAGGATTGCTGTCGAAGAGAACTTCCAGTCATAAGCGTAGTTGAAGAAAGCACTTAGCAAAAACGCAGACAATAGAGCCACCCCTGCCGTGGTCAAGACCGTCCAGTCATGGGTGTCATTGACACTCTCCAGCACGCCGTGTCTGATTGCCATAAGCAGCCCGATTGTGCATATATAATGGGCCAAAACAACCGCTGCGGCTACCCCTAAGAACTTGGCAATCACGAATATAGGACGTTGCACCGGCTTGCTCAGAACCGTCATAATCGTTTTGTTCTCAATTTCCTCGGCGACCGCCCCGGACGCCGAAAATATTGCGATGAACAAACTCGCCAGAAACAGCGTAGATAACCCCAATTCTCGCAAGAGCTTATTGTCGTCGCTCATCGTGAACATCGCAAACGATGGGCTTATGAGCAGTAGAAGCAGGGCAGCGATAATGATTATCGCGTACACCGGCTGTCGAAGGGTTTCTGTGAACGTATTTTTCGCTATCGTAAATAGTCTATTCATGGCTCGCCACAAGTTCACCCGCTCTGTCGGGCATCTGTTGTCGGGACATGTACAGCGTCGTCGGACCGGCCGCACTTGAGTTTGCGGCTGCATTTTTTCGCAACTGCCCCTGTTCCAATCGGCGATATATTGTTATAGTGCACAGTTTCGACCTTGTAAACAGTTAAGGAATAATATAGTTATGTCAAATTGGGACTTTTTGTTCGCAGGAAAACACAAAGGGTAACGAATGACTATATCGTCAAAACCAGCCCAGCGGGTTGCTTTAGCGTCACTGGCGGTTAATGTGGCCTTCTTTGTCATTGCCTTACTTCTGGGCAAGTGGAGTGGGTTCTTCGCAGTGTACGCGGTGAGCTGGTTCTTCCTGTCGGCCGGCTTGATATGGCTGGTCCTGTTCATCCAGTTTTACCAGCGCGGGCTGGCCGAGCAGGAAAAGCTCGAGATGGGCCAACTGGCGCGAGACCGGGACGCCTCGACGATATTCCAAACCCAGGGCGAGCGAGCTAAGCTCTTTGCCGTCGCCCAGGGACGCCTCGATATACTCGAAAAGTGGTTCTTGCCCGTCTTCTCGGTTGCTGTCGCTGCCTATCAGGTGGCAATCGGACTGTATCTGCTGGGGACAGTCAAACAAGTAAGCTTGCAGGCGGTAAAACAGCCCCTGCTCTGCGCGGTCTGCATGACCGCTATGGCATTTATCAGTTTCCTCATCTCAAGATACGCGACCGGAATGTCCGCCCAGATACAATGGAAACCCCTGCGGGCCGGCGGCAGCTTCCTTTTTGCCACTGCCATTCTGTCATTCGCGATGGCTATCGGCTTGGCGCTGGCACAGTTCGAGTATTTCATCGTTATAAAAGTCATCGATTATGTTCTGGCAATACTGCTTATTGTCGTCGGCATAGAAACCGTGCTCAATATCATTCTGGACATCTACAGGCCTCGCCTGGCGGGCCAGTACAGCAGAAGCGCCTTCGACAGCCGGCTGCTCGGGATAATCAACGAACCCGGCGAAATACTCCACACCGCCGCAGGTGCAATCGACTATCAATTCGGCTTCAAGGTCTCCCAGACATGGTTCTATAAACTGCTCGCAAAGGCAATCCTGCCGCTGTGCCTGTTCGGAGCACTGACTCTGTACCTGCTCAGTTGCGTCGTAGTCGTCAATCCCGATGAGCAGGCAATCATCGAACGCTTCGGAAATCCCAAAGACCACAACGGCCAGGTCCGGCTCGTAGGGGCCGGAATACACGCAAAGTATCCCTGGCCTATCGATATCGCGCGAAAATACCGAACCAAAAGGGTTAAAGACCTCTATATCGGATTCAAGCCCAGGAGAAACCCCAAGACAGGACAAATCCTGCCTGAACCGCTGCTCTGGGGAAAGCAGCACTACGAAGAGGAGTACGACGTCCTCGTCGCCAGCGGCCAAATCGTCGCAAAGGCCGCCGAAGGGGCGGTTTCGGTCAGCATCCTGAAAGCCAATATACCCATTCAGTACAGAGTAAATGACCTCTACGCCTTCTTGTACACTTACAGCGACTACCAGGATACGAGCAAGAAGACCAGACCGGGCGCCGAAAAACGCCTCGAGGACATCTGCTACCGCGAGCTTGCAAAGTTTGCCGCCGGTTCTACCATTGAAGTCGATAGCGCTGAAGCCATTCGACGCAGTTTGCTCGGCGCAGGCCGGGCAACCGCAAAAACCGTCCTGACTCAAAGAATTCAGGAGCAGGCCGACAAGGCGGGGCTCGGTGTGGAAATTGTCTTCCTCGGTCTCCAGGGTATCCATCCACCCATGGAAGTCGCCGAAGACTATCAGAAAGTAATCGGCGCGGTACAGAAAAAACATGCGAGCATCCTCGAAGCAGAGGCCGAGCTAAACAGAACACTAAGCGCCCTCGCCGGCTCCGTTGGCAACGCCGACGAAATCTACGAGCTCGCCGTAAAATACCAAATCGCCGAAAGCTCTGGTGACCAACAACAGCTTGAAACGCTCGCCCGACAGCTCGATAGTGCTTTCGCCTCCGCGCAGGGCGATATCTTCGAGATACTCAGTAAATCTCAGGGCGATGCCTTTGAAAAGACCACTCTGGCACGAGCCACGGGTGAGCGGTTCGCCAGCCAGTTGAAGGCACACTCAGCGGCGCCAAAAATCTATGAACGCGAGCAAAAGCTCACCGCCCTCGAGGATGCACTCAAAAGCAGAAGAAAAATCGTCGTGGTCGCCGACCCCGGAGACCAGCAGATATTTATTTTCGACGCAAAGGAAAAATTGACCCCAAGTTTATATGAGCTCGGTGGGTTTGAGGAGCAGTAAAAATGAGAAATGCAGCCGTTGTCATCTTTCTGGTAATATTGTTTGTCGTCCTGGCACTTGTCTTCGTGTCGTTCCAGGTCAGGGAAACCGAATCCGCTCTCGTGACCAGGTTCGGCAAGCCCGTTCGCCAAATCACCGAGCCCGGCCTCTACTTCAAGTGGCCCCCTCCAATCGAATCCGAACACAGGTTCGATTCACGTATGAGGGTCCTTGAAGCCGACCTCGGTGAAACGCCGACAAAGGGCGCTGTCCCCATCATCGTTAATACCTACATCGTCTGGAGGGTCGCCGAGCCGCTCGCGTTCTTCAATGCCGTCGGCACCCCCACAGAAGCCGAAAGCAAGCTCCTCAGCCATATCAGTGACGCACAGAACAATGTAATAGGACGTCACTATTTCTCCGAGTTCGTCAACAGCGACCCCAACAACGTCAAATTCGACCAGATCGAAAACGAAATGCTCGCTGAGCTCCAGAACGCCGTCGGCAACGCCTACGGCATAGAGATAAGAACCCTCGGAATCAAACAGTTGAAGGTCAGCAAGGACGTCAGCAAGGACGTCTTCGAGAGAATGAGGGCCGAAAGAAACCGGAAAACCGTGGCCACCATTACCGAAGGACAAGCGCAGGCACGGAAAATCAAAAGCGATGCCGACCTCAAAAAGAAAATACTGCTCGCTGCCGCCGAAGCCAGAGCAAAGGCCATCAGAGCACAGGGCGACGCTGAAGCCGCGAAATACTACGAAATGCTCGAAGAAGACCCCGACTTTGCGATATTCCTGCGTAATATCGAGGCCCTGAAGAAAATACTCCAGGAAAGGTCCACCGTCGTCTTTAGTGCCGATAGCGAACCGTTCAAACTGCTAAAGGAAGTGCCGGACATAGAGCCAAAGAAGTAAAGCTCACATAACTTTGGACTCGGTAATTCGAAGATATGACAGAACAGCCGAATAACAACCAGCCCCCTCAGAATTCGAGCGACGCAGGCCCTCGGGGACAGGGTTTTGACGCGCAGGAGATGCAGGAGGGTTACAGGTATTTCTCGAATGCACTCAAAGTCAGTTTCTCCCTGCTGAAGATAATAATGATTATCCTTGTCGTCGTCTTCGTCGGCTCCGGTTTTCGCGTTATCGGGTCCGACGAGCGCGCCCTGGTCCTGCGATTCGGAAAGATTCGAGGCGTCGGCGAAGACCGGCTCCTGAGCCCCGGACAAAAGCTGCTCTTCCCCTATCCGGTACACGAAGTGATTAAAATCCCGACGGAAAAGAAATTCGCCCTCGGCATTAACACCTTCTGGTATTACCAGAAACCGGGCGAAGAGATGATCGAAGACCCAACCAGGCCGGTCTATGTCAACGCCGAGCTTGACCCGCTCATTGACGGCTACTGTATTATCCGAGGCGAACGACAGAGTAACGTCCCCGGCGGCTCAGAAGGAAGCGACTACAACATCGCACACAGCAAATGGGTCCTCACTTACCAGATAACAAATCCCGAGCGATTCTACAAAAACACATTCGTTGACGAGACTAAAATCGAAGCAGGCCAAAACTATGGCGACCTCATCGAGGCCGGTGCAAAACCGCTGCTGCGAAATATCGTCGCCGACGCCGTCGTGACCGCTATGGTCAACTACACCATCAAAGACGCAATGAGCGACAAGACCGCTACCGTCACCGAACACGTCAGACGCCTCATCCAGAACAAGCTCGACATAACACAAAGTGGAATAAAGGTCATCTCGCTGCAGCGAACCAGCTTCACCTGGCCAAGACAGGTTGCAAGGGCATTCGAAGCGGCACTGAGGGCAAGCAATGCCAAACAGAAAACCATCTCCGAAGCAAAACTTTACGCCGAAAAAGCCCTCAGCGAAACGGCAGGTCTCGTCGCCGAGAAGCTCGTTGACGCACTGCAAAACAACAATCTAAGCAACGAGCAGCTCGAGCTGCTCTGGGACCGGCTTGCAGGTGAAGCCCAGGAGAGAATCGCCCAGGCCCAGGCCTACCGAACACAGGTCGTCGAAAATGCAAAGGCAAACGCCGACTACGTTGCACAAATCCTGCCCGAATACCGAAAACGACCCAGGCTCGTCATCCAGAAAATCTACCAGGACGCAATCGAACAGGTACTCGAGAACGTTGATGAAACGGTCATTATTCAGCCCACCGAAGGGGCCAAAGGCGCCGAAATCAGAATACAGATCAGCAGAGACCCGACATTGAAGAAAAAATCCGAACAGCAACAATAGCACTAAAGCGAATAAGAACTATTATGGCGCATCAGCATTTACATTTTAAGCAGGATATCGACCTCGAGCACACGCACGGAAAACAGATTCGTGTCAGCATCGCTCTGCTCGGGACTCTCGCCGGCGGCGTCCTGTTGCTAAACGGAATCATAGCAAAAGCAAAATTCCTCTACGGCACCGACAGCTTTCACGCCGACATTCTTGCAATGGCCGGCGCCATCCTCCTCGGTGCTCCAATCATCCTGCACGCCGTCAAGAGCTTCATCCGAAGAGAAGCTCATATGGATGAGCTGGTGGCCCTGGCAATCGTCGCCGCTATCGCAACACAGAGATACGTTGAAGCCGGTATCGTCGCCTTCTTTATGCTCCTCAGCGAGCTTATGGAAAGCAGAACCGCCCTCGGCGCACGCGCCTCTATCGAATCGCTCATCAAGCTAACCCCCAAAATGGCGAACAAAGTCATGGCCGACGGCTCTGAAAAAGAGAGCAAGGTAAGCCAATTGCGAACCGGTGACAAGGTAAGAGTCCGGCCCGGAGACAACATACCCGTTGACGGCGAAGTCACAAACGGACTCAGCTCCGTAAACGAAGCTACAATCACGGGTGAATCGCTTCCCGTGGACAAAGTCCCGGGTATGCAGGTCTTCGCCGGCACCAGCAATCTGACCGGCATGCTCGACATCACCGTCACGAAAGCCGGAAAGGACACCACCCTCGGAAAGGTCCAGTCGCTCATAATGCAGGCCGAGCAGACCAAGATCCCCATCATGAGAATCATTGACCGATACGTCAAATGGTACACCCCCACCATCCTGATGATAGCAGGCATCGTCCTGTTCTTTACCAGGAACATCGATTACGCTATAACAATACTCGTCATCGGATGTCCCTGTGCGCTGATTCTGGCGACACCGACCGCCGTGGTTGCCGCTGTCTCTGCTGCCGCACGTCTCGGCATCCTTGTCAAAAACGTCGCCGACCTCGAGGTCGCCGGAAAAATGACCGCCATGGTCTTCGACAAAACCGGCACAGTCACCACCGGCCGACTCTACGTCACCAAGCTCACGCCGGCCGAAGGCACCGAACCGTCCGAGCTGCTCACCTTCGCAGCCGCCGCTGAAAAAATGAGCAAACACCCGGCTGCAAGGGCCCTGCAGGAAGTCGCCAAAGAGGCAAACCTTACTCTGCCCGGCTCCGAGGATTTCAGCGAAACTCCCGGAAAAGGTGTCACCGCAACCGTCGATTCGGCGCCAATTCTTGTCGGCAGAGACACCTTTCTGAAAGAAAACAGCGTCGATATGAACCGGGTCAGCGGGCCTGAGCTTCACGAAGAGCAGGGCTTCAGCACACTTTACGTTGCCAAAGGAAACAGATGCATCGGCTGGATTGGACTCCAGGACAAAACAAGACCCGAAGCGCAGCACGCCATCAAGAATCTCACAGAGCTCGGCATCAAAAGAGTCACTATGCTCACAGGTGACAGAGATGAAGTCGCCGGCCGCGTCGCTGCTGAGCTTGGGTGTACAGACTACAAAGCACACTGCCTGCCCCAGGACAAGCTCGCAATCGTCGAGCAAATCAGAGGACAGGGACATACCGTTGTCGTTGTCGGTGACGGAATAAACGATGCACCGGCACTCACCGCCGGCGACCTCGGAATCGCAATGGGTGCCGCAGGAAGTGACATCGCTATCAACTCGGCCTCCATTGCTCTTATGAGCAACGACCTTAACCGGCTGCCGGCACTCGTCCGGCTCTCCAGAAGAACCAGGTCCGTTATCAACTGGAACCTCGCCTTCGGTATTACCTTCATTGTTGCCGGTATCTCACTATTCTTTCTGATTATGCCGATGCTCGCTGCGTTCCTGCATTTTGCCAGCTCATTGGTCGTCATCTTTAACAGCGCTCGGCTTGTCCGGCACGGCGAAGAGCTGCAGCATCACATTCACTGAAATTCAGCATAACCCAACGGAAATTATGGAATACGCCGTCGAGACCATTTCGCTGACAAAAATATTCTCGGACTGGTGGGGCAGAAACAAGGTCTGCGCCGTTGACGACCTCAACTTCAAAGTCCAAACCAACGAAGTCTTCGGCCTGCTCGGGCCAAACGGCTCAGGAAAAACCACCACACTCAAGATGCTGCTCGGCCTGCTGCATCCCACAAAAGGCAAGGCCTTATGCCTCGGCGGAGACGCCACCGACCCAAAAATCAACACGAGAATCGGGTTCCTCCCTGAAGAGTCATATCTCTACAGATATCTTACCGCCGCCGAAACACTCGATTTCTACGGCCGACTTTTCAAGCTGCCCACAAAGGTCCGCAAAATGAGGACCGATGCGCTGCTCGATATGGTGGGCCTCAAAGCCGTCGCGAGCAGACAAGTCGGCGCCTTCTCAAAAGGCATGGCCAGAAGAATCGGACTCGCACAGGCCCTAATCAACGACCCGGACCTGCTCATACTCGATGAGCCAACCACCGGACTCGACCCCATCGGGACAAGACAGATAAAAGACCTAATCATCGAGCTTGCAAAACGCGGTAAGACCATCCTTTTGTGCAGCCACCTCCTCGCAGATGTCGAAGATGTTTGCGATCGCATCGCTATCCTCTACGGCGGAAAAATCCAGGCCGAAGGCCACGTCCGCGACCTGCTCCAGCGCACGGACAAGACAGAGATTACAACAGGTCATCTCACCCACAACGCCCTGTCAAAAATAGAGCAGATTATGGATGGAGAGCACGCCGAGTACGCTGTGACTTCACCTATGGACAAGCTCGAAACCTTTTTCATCAGCATCGTCGAAAAGGCAAGACAGCAGGCACTGCCCACCAGCGGAGCAGAGAGCAAAACACAGATCAGCGACTTTCTTACCGCCCAGGCCGCAGAAAAGGCTCGTCCTGCTGCCATACTCGATAAGCTTGTCTCCACATCCGTATCGTCGCAGCCCTCAGGACCGGCCGCATCTCCGCAAACCGAACAGGTTCATCCCGTCAAAACCTCGAAGGATATGCCTGCCGACGACCTGTTGCGAAAGCTCACCGAAGACGCCCAGCCCGAGACCGTCAGTAGCGACCGAGAAGAGCCGGTTCAAGCTCAGGAGGATGAACAACAAGCAGCCGGGGACAACATCCTGGATCGCCTCACGGGCCCCTCACAGCCAAAAGAAAAACAGCAGCAAAAAGACGAAAACGGCGGAGATTCAAGCAATGCGTAAAATCTGGGCTGTCGCTGTCAACACAATCAAGCAGGCCCTGCGAATGAAAATCGCCGCTGTCTTTACAGTCCTGCTGCTTATCCTGCTGCCTGTGATGGGCTTCAAGATGACGGGCGACGGCACCCTCAAAGGCCGGCTCCAGACGTTCGTAAGCTATGGCCTGTCGCTGACCAGCTTTCTGCTTTGCCTTTTTACGATCATAGCATCCATCTATACCCTGGCAAACGACCTGAGCCGGCGACAGATATACACCGTCCTGACTAAACCAATACGCCGTTATCAGCTCATCCTCGGAAAACTGCTCGGAATCATTCTGCTCGACACCATCCTGCTGGCTCTGTTCGGCGGCATCATTTACGCCATCGCCGTAAACATGCCCAATTTCATCAAAGCAGACGAAGAGCAGCTCACACAGGTCAGGAACGAATTCTACACCGCAAGAGCAAGTCTAAAACCTGCCGAACAAGACGTCTCCGCGGACGTCGAGCGCGAGTTCGAAAAACTCAAGAAAAACAGGCAGCTCCCAAACGGCCTTGAAAAAAATCTTGGCGCATTAAGGGGCTATAAAGGTGAGCTGCGCCGACGAATCGAGCTCAGTAAACGCGCCGCACCGGTCGGCACAGAGCTGCTTTGGCAATTCCAAAACGTAAAACCCCAGGACCCGAACCAGCCCCTCTTTGTACGATTCAAATACGATGTCGCCGTCAATCCTCCGGATCTGGCCATCTATAGCAGATGGCTCATCGGCGACGACCGCCAAATCAGATATGGCACCGGAATAAAGACACCCATTTATAGCATCGACAGAAAAGACCTCATCCGCACGTTCTACGAAATAGAGGTGCCGGCCGATGCCGTCGCCGATGACGGTTATCTGGTCGTTGCATTCCTGAATGTGCCGCTCAACGATACCGTCGTGATATTCCCGCCTGAGGATGGCCTCGAGCTGCTGTATAAAGCCGATACGTTCACCGCAAACTTCGTCAGAGCGGTTATACTCATCGGCCTGCGGTTGATATTCCTTGCCGCACTGGGTTTGCTGGCCGCAACGTTCCTCTCCTTTGCCGTCGCCATACTGCTTTCTCTCTCGGTCTTTCTCATCGCAAACACCAGCGGTTTCATACTCGAATCGTTCGAGTATGTAAGTGAGAACATCAGCGGCTTCTACAATTATATCTTCAAATCACTTATTGAGCTGATGCCGCAATTCGACAAATTCAGCGCCTCGGCGTTTCTGGTCCCGGGCAGACTGTTGAGCTGGTCGTTGCTGGCAAAGCTTGCGCTGTCCACGGTCTGTGTCAAAACTGTGCTGCTGGTGCTTCTTGCGATGTTCATTTTCAGCCGTCGAGAGGTTGCAAAAGCGACGGTCTGACGTTACTATTTGTTCGTTTACCGAGAAACGTCTGGTGTCCCGAAAATCCCGGGCTGATATCGGCCCATGGCTGTATTCTGTTCACTGAAACATGCGTTTGCGTGACATACTAATTTGTGGCATTTCACTCGCACTTGCGGCTGCTCTCATTATCACCGCAGGATCACAGTTAGACTTCATAAATGCACAGCGACAGCAGATGAAGCTGATAAGCAACGAGCCGCTGGAAAATGCGCCGCCCTCGCTGGCCTTTGCAACCGTTGCTATGGGTGCTTTCAGAGGACTTCTCGTCGATGTGCTGTGGATGCGGGCCGACCGACTCAAAGAGCAGGGACAGTTCTTCGACGCAAAGCAGCTCGCCGAGTGGATATCCGTCCTGCAGCCAAGGTTCGCTCAGGTCTGGGAGTTCCAGGCCTGGAACATGGCCTATAACATCTCTGTCGCCATCCCCGCGGAACAACCCGACCAGAGATGGAGATGGATAAAGAACGGCTACGAGCTGCTCCGCGACAAGGGAATTCCTCTGAACCCCAGGGCGATGTTGCTTTACAGGGAATTGGCCAGAATATTCCAGCACAAAATCGGAGGCATCGCCGATGACGCCCAGAAATACTATAAGCTTCAGCTTGCTCAGGCAATGGAGCCGCTGCTGAGACCTTCGGACAGCACCGGTCTCGATGGCGTCGATAATGCTTACTTCGAAGCCCTTTCCGAAGCGGCCACACGCCGGCAGGACGTTGCCGGCGACCCGAACATCAGCCCATTTATCAAGGCGCTGAAATCCGCCGACAAGACCTTCGAAAATGATGATGAGTTTGTCAACAACTATCTGGCTCTCAGGCAGAATCCGGCAAAGTTCGACCCTGCTGCCTTTCAGGTGATTGATGATTTCAGAGGCGCCAAGGCCCTGCGCGACTTCGACATCTTCGCCAAGGCCTATTACCTTCGCAATATATGGAAACTCGACCCCGTCCTGATGCACGAGCTAAACCAGACCTATGGTCCCCTCAACGACCTGTCCGACCCCAATTCCCGTGTCCCTCTTGACTGGCGACACCCCGACGCCCATGCCATCTACTGGGCTGTAAAAGGCCTCAGAGTCGCCGGTAAGAAAGGAGTCAAGACACCCGGCAGAAAAGAGTACTCTGCTGACGAGGTCAACACAGACCGAATTGTAGCGCACAGTCTCCAGAACCTCTTCCGCTACGGCAAGATATTCATCTATGAGACTATATCTCGGCAGAGTACCGACTCGGCTTCACAAAGCCGGTTCGCCGACCGGACACCTGAAACGCCCGTCAAACAAATCTATCTGCGTCCGGATCTTAGAATGCTTGAATCATACAACCGAGCCATTCTTGACATCATCGAAAAGTATTCAGAGCCAAACACGGATTTTGAGAACTCCCATCAAATCGGCCACAGAAACATGCTCAAGAACGCTGTTATGTTATTTTATCAGGCCGGTCATAGAGGCCAGGCGCAAGTAATCTACAGTCAATTGCGCCGGACATATTCTCGAGACGAATTCAAGAATCCTTCCGTCGAGCTCTACGTGAGAAAACGCCTCAGCGAAGAGCTGGAAACCATCACCATACGCAACGCTGTGGAAATCATACAAACGATGCTTCGCGAGGCCTACTTCAGATATGCCGTCCATGACGACGATGAGGCATTCGGCAGAGAGCAAATGGCCGAACAATTATGGCACGACTACCAAAAGGCATACTCCGACGAAGAGAGAGTTGAATTGCCGCCATTTGCCGTACAAAGATACAATGCTCTGCTCGATTTCTTCAATGACCGGCAGTATGCCCTCGAACTGAGACAAACGCTTCTCGCCCGCATAAGAAATGAAAGGCCAAAGCTGGCTGAGCAATTCAAGCAGATTGAAGAAAAAATGCTCAAAGAAGAACAAAACCAACAATGACCAAAGCCGACCAAAAAGCAACCACGCGTGCCTTCGCTCGTCAGCTCACACCTTCCCAGCAGAAAGCCGTATTCCATGTTGATGGGCCCTTGCTGGTCATTGCAGGCCCGGGCAGCGGGAAAACCCGCGTCATTACATATCGAATCGCAGCACTTATTGATTCAGGCGTCAGGCCGCACAATATCTGCGCAATTACCTTTACCAATAAAGCTGCTGAGGAGATGCGTCAAAGGGCCGCAGCGCTCGGTGCCTCCGCCGGTGCACATATCAGCACTTTTCACTCGCTGTGCGTCCGAATCCTCAGGCAATACGCCTCCCACGCCGACATCAGCTCCAACTTCAGCATCTACGACGCCGCCGACCAGAGCCGATGCATCAAAGAAGCAATCAAGCTCTGCGATCTCGACACCACAAACTTTGCGCCCGTGCGAATGCTCGAAGCAATATCCACGCTGAAGAACAAGCTGCTCGATGTCGATACATTCGCTCAGCAGACAGATGATTACTTCTCAAAAACATTGGCTAAGATATACGCCCGCTATCAGCACATCCTTAAAGAAAACAATGCACTGGACTTTGACGACCTGCTGATGAACGCAGCTCTGCTGCTCGAAAACTGCGCCGATGTGTGCTCACGGCTTTCCAGCCGTTTCAAGTTCCTGCTCATCGATGAATACCAGGACACCAACCACGCCCAGTACAGAATCGTAAAGGCCCTCGCCTCACAGCACAACAACATCTGCGCCACCGGCGACCCCGACCAGTCAATCTACCGCTGGCGAGGCGCCGATATACGAAACATACTTGCCTTCGAGCATGACTGGCCCGATGCGACAATCGTAAAACTCGAAGAAAACTTCCGAAGCACACCCAATATTCTCGCGGTTGCCGACAACCTCATTGCTCGCAACGAAAACAGAAAGCAAAAACGGCTTATTGCAACAAGACACACAGGCCGAGACGTTACCGTTAACGCCTTCGAAAACGAAAACCAGGAAGCAAACGGTGTGGCGCAGAAAATCGGAGAATTGCTCAAGGCCGATACGGCACACAGCGACGTCGCCGTCTTCTACCGCGTCAACGCCCAGAGCCGTGCGCTCGAAGAATCGCTTATCAAGAGTAAGATCCCTTACCAGATTGTACGCGGCGTCGAGTTCTATTCGAGAAAAGAGATACGCGACATGCTCGCCTATCTCAAGGTCCTCGCAAATCCCAGCGATGAAATCGCGCTGCTGCGAATAATCAATACGCCCACGCGGGGTATCGGCAAGACTACTATCGACAGGGTGCGTGACTACGCTGCGCGTAACAATATCGGCTGCTTCGTCGCACTAAAAAGAGCACCGCAAATATCCTCCCTTTCCAACGCGCCGAAAAGCAGGATCGCTGCCTTTCTCAAAATGATGGAAGGGCTTACGAAGCACTCGAGCGGTAAAGTTACGCCGCTGGCAGAGGAGGTCTTTGTCGAATCGGGACTTGAAGGCGTGCTCAAGGCTCAGGGGGCCGAGGGAAAGAACGCCATCGAGAATATCAATGAGCTAATAAGCGCAACAGTGCAGTACGACGAGCAGGCGGAGGAGCCGTCGCTTATCGATTACCTCCAGCAGATATCGCTTTTCAGCGATGCCGACGCTTACGACCCGGCCTGCGGCCGCGTGGCGCTTATGACACTCCACACCGCGAAAGGACTCGAATTTGACAACGTCTTTATCGTCGGCGTCGAGGAAGGGCTGCTTCCGCATGAGAGAAGCGCAGATAACGGTGATGAGACTGAAGAGGAAAGGCGGCTCTTTTTCGTCGGCATAACCCGTGCAAAAAATAATCTTAATATAAGCTGTGCCCGATACCGAACGATTCGAGGCCAGTTCCTGCGGACCATTCCCTCGCAGTTCCTCTTCGAATTAGGCCTCGACTTCTCTGAAGCTGCTTTTCAATCCGCAATTCTTAATAATCAATCATCAGTCATCAATAATCAATTATCGCCCCGATTCCGTCGGGGCGATTTGGTCGCCCACAAAAAATTCGGCCCTGGAACTGTAAAGGAATTTACCGATATGGGCGAAAACAGCATAGTTGTCGTCGAATTTAACAGCGGACAAACGACGTCGCTCAGGGTAAAATACGCCCGGCTTTCAAAAATGTAGAATCTTTATAGGAGGACCGAAATGGCCGGCAGGACGCTTTCCACAGCAGCAACCCTGTTTACAGTCCTTCTCGTTGCCCTTGGCGGCACAGTGCAGGCGGAATCAGCGGTTAAAATCTGGACTGAGCCGCTCATTCTGCCCACGTACAAGGTGGCTGAGCCGGACTCGAACCCGATGTTCTTCAAGGGCGAGGTCTATCAGGGCGCATCGAAAGTCATCTATCCCTACCCATTCCTCGATAACCTCACCGACGAACTTCAGGACAAAACCTACAATGCCGTCTATCTCGAAAATGAATACATAAAGGTCTCGTTTCTGCCTGAGATAGGCGGCCGGCTGTTTACCGCGCTCGATAAGACGAACAACTACGACTTCTTCTACCGTCAGGAAGTAATAAAACCGGCTCTTATCGGTATGTTAGGCGCCTGGGTATCCGGCGGCATCGAATGGTGTGTCCTGCACCACCACAGAAACACAACCCTGATGCCCGTCGATTATACAATTGTTGAAAACCCGGACGGCAGCAAGACCCTCTGGTTCGGCGAAACGGAACTGCGCCACCGTATGAAATGGCTACTCGGTGCGACGGTCTATCCGGGAAAATCCTACATGCAAATCACCGGCAAAATCTTCAACCGAAGCCCATATACTCATTCGCTGCTCTTCTGGGCCAACGTCGCAGTCCACGCCAACAGTGACTACCAGGTGATTTTCCCGCCTTCGGTTGACTATGCGGTCTATCACGCCAAGAACGAGTTCATTCACTGGCCCATCGGGCACAGCAGCTACCGCGGCGTTGATTACACGGGCGTTGACCTTTCACGGTGGCAGAATCACCCCAACCCTGTCTCGTTCTTCGCCTGGGATATGAGGGAGAATTTTTCCGGCGGATACGACCACGGCAAACAGGCCGGCGTCGTCAGCATAGTCAACCATCACATAAGCCCAAACGGAAAACTATGGCAGTGGGGCCCCGGCCCTCGCGGCAGAATGTGGGACAAAATACTCGCCGACAACGCCGACCCATACACTGAGCTGATGGTCGGCGCCTTCAGCGACAATCAGCCCGACTATAGCTGGATAGGCCCCTACGAGGTCAAGACCTGGACGATGTTCTGGTACCCGGTCCGTGAAATAGGCGGCTTCAAAAACGCAAACCTCAACGCCGCCGTCAACCTTGAATTAGTCAACGACAATACCGCAAAATTCGGCTTCAACGCCACATCTCAGTTCACGGGCGCACAAGCCGTCCTCAAGGCCGGCGACAAAATCCTCTATGCCGAAAAAATATACATCGGCCCCGACAAGGCGTTCGGCAAGGAGGTTTCCATCCCCGAAGGCACGAAAGAAAGCGACCTCGAGGCCATACTATATTCGTCCGAGAAGGACGTAATCATCTCCTACAGACCCGTCGAGAAGAAATTCAACCCCGAACTGCCGCCCGTCGTCGAACCACCACCCGAAGCCGCCGACGTCAAGACTATCGAAGAGCTTTACCTGATAGGCCGGAGAATCCAGCAGTTCTACAACCCGACCGTTGACCCGTATCCTTATTACGAAGAAGCTCTCAAAAGGGACCCGGGCGATTCGCGAGTCAACACGGCACTCGGCATTGATTACAGTAAACGCGCAATGTTCGCCGAGGCGGAAGAGAAACTGCGAACCGCAGTTGCGCGAATCAGCAAAAACTACACCCGACCACGCAACTGCGAGGCCTATTACCAACTGGCCCTTGCCCTGCGGGCACAGGGAAAACTCGACGAAGCATACGACAACTTCTACAAAGCGAGCTGGGACCATGCATTTCATTCGCCCGCTTATTACCAGCTTGCGGAATTGTCCTGTAATAAAGCCAGCTTCGCCCTTGCGCTCGAGCAAATTGACAATTCCCTCTCCACCGATGTACGCAACACAAGAGTAATGGGCCTTAAGGTCGCCATACTGCGAAACCTCGGCCGGCTCGATGAGGCAAAACAGTTTGCCCTTAAAAGTCTTGCCACAGACCCTCTCGATTTCCTCGCAGCCAATGAAATGTACCTGATTGAGACGGCAATGAGCGAAAAGAGTAAGGCAGACAAAACCCTCAGCGACCTCAAAACCAAAATGCGAGACGAAACGCAGGCTTATCTCGAGCTCGCCGTCGATTATCTCAACTGCGGCCTATACGATAACGCGATTGATATCCTCCAGCGGGCCGTCGCTGCGAATAAAAAACCTTTGAGCACATACCCGATGGTTTACTACTATCTTGGCTATCTCTATCAGAACAAAACCGACAAGGCCAACGCTGCCAGGTACTATGCCGAAGCCGCGAAGATGCCGCCCGACTTCTGCTTCCCCTTCCGCAGCGAGTCTATACAGGTGCTTGATGCTGCTATACGCCGCAATCCAGGTGATGCACGAGCATACTATTACCTGGGCAATCTGCTCTACGACAAGCAGCCCGAAAAGGCAATCACCGCCTGGGAAAAATCCAGAGACCTCGACGGGGCCTTCGCAACCGTCCATCGCAACCTCGGCTGGGCCTACTACCGCTCACAAAACGACATCGCCAAGGCGATCAAGAGCTACGAAAAGTCCATCGAATGTAACAGCAGAGACGCTCGCGTTCTGGCCGAGCTTGATATGCTCTATGAGATAGGAGGCCGGCAGCCCGAGAGACGACTTGCCCTGCTTGAGAAAGATGTTGAGACGGTGAAACAACGCGACGACAGCTACCTGCAGTTTATCTCGGTACTGGTCCTGATGGGCAGATATGACGAGGCCATCGAGCATCTCAAAACGAATCACTTCAACGCATGGGAAGGCAGCGGGCGGATTCGCGACGTTTATGTCGATGCACATCTGCTCAGAAGCCGTCGCAAATTTGACGCAGGCAATTACAACGCAGCCCTCGAGGATATGCTCGCCGCCAACGAAACGCCGGACAATATCGAGATTGGCCGGCTCGAAGAGGACAAGCACCTCTCGCGGATTAACTACAGCATCGGCGCGGCGTACGAAGCAATGTCAGACAGTGACAAGGCACAGCACCATTACAAGCTGGCCGCCGAACATGAGGGTGCAGGAAGATGGCCGCAGACGCGGTGGTTTAGAGCGCTCGCTCTGCAGAAAACGGATCAGGCTGATGATGCGCGGCAGATTTTCGATGAGCTTATTGAAACAGGACAAAAGGAACTCAGCGGCGATGCGCGTATGGACTTCTTCGCAAAATTTGGTGAAAAGGAGACCGGAGAGATGCGGCTGGCCCAGGCCCACTTTACACTCGGCCTCGGTTATCAGGGCAAACGCCGGTATGAAAACGCAAAGACAGAATTCCAAAAGGCAGTCGAGCTGAACCCCAACCATCTCTGGGCAAAGGCCCAGTTGGCCGTGCTTGAACGATGACAGGAACGTGAAATGCCGCACTCGATAACCGACTCAAAATAAAGGAGATTGATATGGAAAGTGAACTTAATCGAAGAGAATTCATGCAGGCCACGGCTGCGGGGAGCGTTGTTCTTGCCTCTTCCGGCATCCTCGGCTTTGCCGCGAATTCAGCCGGCTCGAAGATAATAAGCCCCGGATGCAGAGGGTCGAAAGTAAAGGTCGCACGGATTTTCCTGGGCAGCATAGGACCAGGCGCTCTGTGGCCCAAAGCGAACATGGATTTGGACGCTGAAATCCGTTCTTACAAAGCCGAGTTTGCGAAGCTGGCCGACGAGCTGGCCGACGTGGATTTTGTGGTCGATGAGCTTGTTACTTCAAGTGAGCAGCTCGCCCGGCTCAAAGGCAAATTCGAGGATGTCGACGGCATCCTCGTGATTCAGCTCAATATCGGTGTTATGCGCATTATCGAGCAGCTCGTCCGCCTGGGAAAACCCACGATGATTTTTGCGATTCCCTATTCCGGGCATGATTGGGTAAGCTTCGGGGACCTGCGAAAACGGGTCGCTAACGTTGACTGCATGCTCACAACCGATTACAAGCAGCTTGCCGTTGCAATAAGGCCATTCCGCGCCATCCACCACCTGAGAGAAGCCAAAATCCTCAACATCACCAGAAGCATGCCTGTCGATTATACCAGCGAAATAAAGGATAAATTCGGAACTGAAATAAAGAAGGTCGATCTCAAAGAAGTGCTCGATGTCTATAATTCCATCCCGGACGCCGACGCAAAGGCAGAGGCCGACCGCTGGATAAAAGCCGCCGATAGAGTGGTCGAACCATCCGAGGAAGAAATCGTCAAGTCGTGCCGGCTTGCACTCGCCTTTGAAAAAATGCTCGATGAGGAAAATGCGACCGTAATGACCGCCGATTGCTACGGCTCTATGTACAAGCCGCTCTGCAAGGCACACGCATTCCCCTGCATCGGATTTACCCGGCTCAACAATATGGGATTGGGCGGTATCTGTGAGTCCGACCTGCGATGCGCAATGACCCATATTATATTGCAGGGTCTTTGCGGCAGACCCGGGTTTATCTCTGACCCGACAGTCGATGAATCAAAAGACACGATAATCCTTGCTCACTGCCTCGGCACCAACAAGATGGATGGCCCCAACGGTCCATCCGCTCCATTCAAGATTCGCACCATTATGGAACGCCAGGAAGGCGCCGTCTGCCAGGTCGAGATGCGCACCGGTCAGAAAGTCACCCAGTCTATACTGATTGGGACCGACCTGATGCTCTACTTTACCGGTGAGATAACCGAACGGATGGTCTCTCTCGAGCACGACAGGGGCTGCCGCACCAAGATTGCCGTCAAGGTCGATGGCGACATCACTAAGCTGTGGCGAAACTGGTCGAGCGGCCTGCACCGACAAACCTGCTACGGAGATATCACCAGAGAACTCGAGTTCTTCTGCAAATTCAAGAATATCAAATTCGTCAACGAGGCCGTATAACCAAATTGTAATAGAAAAACTCAACTTCCAGGCAGGGAAACACCTATGAACCGCCGCGATTTCCTGAAAACCGCCGGCTCCGTCATTGGCTCATTGGCTATTCAGGGTTGTGCAAGCTTCACCCAAAGGCCGGGCCGGCTTAGCGGTAAACCCAATTTTGTATTCTTTCTTGTCGACGACCTCGGCTACACCGACCTCGGCTGTTACGGCAGCAGTTTCTACGAGACACCGAACATTGACCGGCTCGCAGCACAAGCGATGAAATTCACCAGCGCCTACGCCGCCTGCCCCGTCTGCTCGCCAACCCGCGCCAGTATCCTTACCGGCAAATACCCCGCCCGTCTCAACCTTACCGACTGGATCCCGGGCCTGCAGAGCATCGACGCCCCAGGCTCCCGAAAGCTAATCCCACCACAATTCAATCAGCAGCTTGTCCTCGCTGAGCTTACCATCGCCGAAGTCCTCGCCCAGGCCGGCTATGCCACCGCCTCTATCGGAAAATGGCACCTCGGCGACAAACCCTACTATCCCGAACATCAGGGATTTGATATCAACATAGCTGGAAACCATCGCGGCCAGCCCCCCAGTTACTTCTACCCGTACAGAAGGAGAAACCAAAAACTCGAAAACCTCGCCGGCGGCAAGAAAGGCGAGTATCTTACCGACCGGCTTACCGATGAAGCACTGAAATTCATCGAAAAAAACAGGAACAGACCGTTCTTTTTGTACCTGTCTCACTACGCAGTCCACAAACCTATCCAGTCGAAAAAAGTTCTCACAGCAAAATACAAGCAAAAGGCCGCAAAGCTGCCATCACCCGACCGTCCGAGATTTGTCCAGGACGACAATGTCGTCACCAGGCAGATACAGGACTACCCGCCCTACGCCGGTATGGTCGAAAGTGTGGACGATAGTGTTGGCCGTGTGATAAAGCGGCTTGCAGGACTGGGTCTGACTGAAAACACGATAGTCATCTTCATGTCCGACAACGGCGGCCTTTCCACGCAGATAGGGACAATCGCTAAACCAAGGGCAACAGCAGGGCTTGTTCCGACAGCTAACCTGCCGCTGAGAGAAGGTAAGGGCTGGCTCTACGAAGGCGGTATTCGCGAACCGATGATTATCAAATGGCCCGGTATCACAAGACCGGGCTCGACCTGTGATGAGCCTGTTACCAGCACCGACTTCTACCCGACTATGCTCCAAATGGCTGGCTTACCACTCATCCCGGACCAGCATGCGGATGGCGTTAGCATTATCCCGCTGCTAAAAGGTGAGCAGTCCCTGGTTCGAGAAGCGATTTACTGGCACTATCCACATTACCACCCAAGCGGCCACAGACCCGCCGGTGCCCTCCGCCTCGCTGACTACAAACTCATCGAATGGTATGAAGACAACCGCGTTGAACTTTACAACCTCAAAGACGACATCGCCGAGCAGCACGACCTTGCCGACCAGATGCCCGAAAAAGCCGCCAGCCTACAGCAGATGCTCCACAATTGGCTAAAATCCGTCAACGCCAAAATGCCCGGCCCCAATCCCCGGTACAAAGCAAGTGGTGAAAGGAGACAAGACAATGAAAAACAATAGCACAAATCGAATCGACAGAAGGCAATTCCTGCAGAAAGCGGCAGGGGGGTTGGCCCTGACGGTGCTGCCTTTCGCCGGTACTTTTGCGGCACAATCCGGCAGAAAACCGAACATTCTCTTTATTCCCGTCGACGACCTGCGCTGTGCCCTCGGCTGCTACGGCGACAAACAGGCAATTACGCCGAACATTGACCGCCTCGCCGCCCGAGGTATGCTTTTCGAAAGGGCCTACTGTCAATTCCCCGTTTGCGGACCGTCACGCGCAAGCGTTATGACAGGTCTGCGCCCGGATACATCGAAGGTATATTGGTTCGAGAACGCCGACTCAAAAGTGCCTCACTGTCTGGTTATGAGTCAACACTTCAAAGACAACGGCTACCGCACCGCCCGATTCGGAAAAATCTTCAACAACCCAATGGACTTTCCCAAATCCTGGGACGAGAAACCTTTATTTCCAACCCCCGACGGCTACACCTGGCACTCCAATGCTTATGCCCTGAAAAAAAACAAGGACTTGAAAGAAGCATCTGCAAAGCAAAACAAAGGTGCCGCCACCCGACAGACCAGGGCCGATAAGACCATCCCCGCACCACCATCAATCGAAATGACCGACGTGCCCGACAACGCCTACCCCGACGGCTGGATAACTAATGAAACCATCCGGTTCATAAAAGACAATAAAGACCGCCCTTTCTTCGTCGGCGCCGGCTTTATAAAACCGCACCTGCCTCTTGCCGCTCCGAAGAAGTACTGGGATATGTACGACCCCGAAAAACTCAAGCTCCCCGACAACCAGTTCTTACCAAAAAACATCAAAAAATTCATGGCAACCGATTTTTTCGAGTTACGCGCCTACGGCGACATCCCCGAAGAAGGGCCCCTCAGCGAAAAAAAGAAACGCCAGCTCACCCACGGCTACTACGCCTGTGTCTCATACATCGATGCCCAGATAGGCCGGCTGCTCGAAACGCTCGATGAACTCGGCCTGGCGGACAATACCCTCATCTGCCTCTGGGGCGACAACGGCTTTCACCTCGGCGAAAACGGCATCTGGGCAAAACACGTCAACTGGGAGTTTACAAACCGCCTGCCGCTTATCTTCGCCGGCCCCGGCATCGAAAAAGATTCCTGCCCCGCAATCGTCGAATTCCTCGACATGTATCCGACACTCGCCGATATGGCAGGTCTCTTTGTTCCCAGTCACTGCCAGGGAAAGTCACTAAAGAAACTTCTCGCCGATCCAAAACATCAATGGACCGACATCGCCCTAAGCCAGTACAAGGGCGGTCCGCAGGCAGCTATGATGTGCTATTCAATACGCACCGAACGCTACCGCTACGCCCAATGGCGCCGGCTCAAAGACGATAGTATCGCCGGCGTCGAATTATATGACCTCCAGAACGACCCTCACGGCAACGTCAATATCACAAAAGAACACAGGGATTCCAGGTTGATTAAAGCCCTCGCCGGGCGATTGCAAACGCTGCTTAAATAATCGCCAACCGAACAGGATTTCTAAATCTGTCATTGAAAACGTTCGCCGAATCGTTATAAATTACGGTTTGCGGTAGAACCGTTTCTCGTTCGCAATACTAATGATCTTGAAAGGAGCTTCACTGTGCCCCAGAATCAAATCCAACTCTACTACAAGAACGTAATGGCCGAGGCAATCGGGCCCGAACATGGAATCTCACAAAAGCAGTTCGACGAGCTTGCCGAAATAGTCACCCCCATGATTCCCAAAATCAACCAAGAAATACAGGGCGCCCAAATTTGGCCAGACAAGACGAAGACAAAATTCGGCCTGTTGCACGCCGACAAAACCATAGCCGAAAGCGTTATGGAGCTTATCGTTGAGTTCAAAGAACACTGTGAAAACCTCGTCATTCTCGGCATAGGCGGCTCCGCACTCGGCAACATCGCGGTCCAGACCGCTCTCAATCCCTATATGTACAACCTCGACCCTGCGCAGAGAAAAGGTCCCCGCCTGTTTGTCTTCGATAACGTTGATCCGATGCAGCTCGGCTCATTCCTCGACTGGATTGACAACCGGCTCGACAAAACGGTCTTTAACGTCATAAGCAAATCAGGAAAAACCCCCGAAACCGCCGCTCAGTTTTTGACCATAAGGAAATTGCTCCTCGACAAGCTGGGGCCGGACGCCCTCAAAAAACATATCGTTGCAACCACCGACCCGCAAAAAGGAACGCTTCGTAAAATCGCGACCAATGCCGGTATAAAATGCCTCGAAGTTCCCGACGATATCGGTGGACGATTCAGCGTCCTGTCTGCTGTCGGTCTTTTCAGCGCAGCTATGTGCGGCATTGATATCGACGCACTGCTCGCAGGCGCTCGGGATATGCACGCCAGGACAAGCGGCCTCGATTTCAAACAGAACCCTGCCGCCGTTAACGCCGCTATTCAATACCACTACTACAACAGCGGCAAACCCATCTCTGTTATGATGCCTTACAGCTATGCACTCAAGGACTTCGCCGACTGGTATCGACAGCTCTGGGCCGAGAGTCTCGGAAAGGCAGACTCACTCGAAGGCGGCAAAGTCCACGTCGGCCCAACACCGGTAAAGGCCCTCGGCGCCACCGACCAGCACAGCCAGGTCCAGCTTTACCGCGAAGGCCCGAACGACAAGGTCTTCACCTTCCTCGATGTTGAAAACTTCAACAGGAAAATCGACATCGGCCCCCATCCTGATAGCGCACCCGAGCTCGACTACCTGTCAGGTAAAGAGCTGGGTGAGCTGCTGAACAAAGAAAAAAAGGCCACCGAATATGCCCTCCTTAAAGACCAGCGACCATGCCTCAGCGTCATATTCCCGGAGGTCAACGCCTATACGGTCGGGCAGTTCATCTTCCTCTTCGAAGTCACCACGTCATTCGCCGGCGCACTGTTCAACATCGACACGTATAACCAGCCCGCAGTCGAGCTTGGCAAGGAAGCCACCTTTGCATTGATGGGAAAAACCGGCCCTTACAAAAAGGGCATGACATACGAACAGTTTGCTCAGAAAATCCGGGAAAAAACCAAAACCGACCGGCACTTTATCGTGTAAACGGGGATTACGCTATGGATTATGCAATGATAATGGCGGGGGGGACAGGCAAACGGCTCTGGCCGCTTAGCAGAAAAAACCGCCCCAAACAGGTATTGAAACTATTCCACGGCCAGACCCTCCTGCGACTCTGCTTCGAGCGGTTGAGCCCGATTTTCGACGCAAGAAACATCCTCGTCCTCACGAACGCCGGCTATGCCGACATCGTCAGAGAGAATATCACCGGCCTGCCCTTTAACAACGTCATCGCAGAGCCCGCCGTCCGTGACACCGCCGGGGCCGTAGGCCTCGCCGCCACCATCCTCACAAAGTCCGACCCCGACGCGACAATCGCCGTCGTCACCGCAGACCAGATAATAGAGCCCGCCCATGTCCTCCGGCAGGCCATCAAAGACGCCCTTGCCTTCGTAAATCACAATCCCGAGTGCATGATTACCTTTGGAATAAAACCCGGCTTTGCAAGTACACAGCTCGGGTACATAAAGTGCATCCGCCCCCAAAAATGCCCGGACTGCGAAAATGAAGTCTATACCGTCGAAGCATTCAGGGAAAAACCCGACGCCGAAACTGCTAAGAATTATCTCGACAGCGGCAAATACTTCTGGAACTCCGGAATGTTCGTCTGGAAAGCCAGGACGATTCTTGAAAACCTCAACAATTTCCTCCCTGATGCTACCGGACCGCTCAAAAAAATAAGATATGCCTGGGACGGGCCAAACCAGCAAAAAGCACTCGAAGAATCGTTTCCAAAACTTCCGAAAATCAGCATAGATTTCGCCGTCATGGAAAAGGCAAAGAACGTACACGCAATACGGCTCGACTGCCGATGGCTTGACCTCGGCTCATTTGCGGCGCTGGCCGACATCATTAAATCCGACGAAAATAACAACATCGTCGTCGCAGGCCAAAGCGAATTGCTCGATTGCGAAGACAGCATCCTCATCACCGAAGACGCCGACCATCTTATCGCAGGCATCGGCCTGACGAATATGGTCGTCGCCCACAGCCCCGACGCAACATTCGTTTGTCCCATCGACCAGGCCCACCGACTAAAGGAGCTGCTCAAGCTCATTGAGCAGCACGGACGAGAGGACTTCTTGTAACCGACAATACCATACTGACAAATGCGATACCTCGCGATAGATTACGGCAATAAAAGAACAGGACTGGCGATCTGCGACCAAAATGAGACCGTCGCCTCCCCGCTGACTGTAATAAGTGGCCACAGCAAGCTCGTTGAAAAGATTGCAGAAGTCATCCGCGAGGAAAATGTTGGGGCCATTGTCGTCGGTCTGCCTCTGAATATGGATAACTCGCAGGGGCCCCAGGCAAAACTCGTCCTTGACTTTGGTCAAAAACTCAAGGCCGCCCTGAACATCCCTGTCCACTTCCAGGATGAACGGCTCAGCTCCTTCGCCGCCGACGAAAAGCTCACCGCCGCACAATTACCCTTCAGCAAAAAGAAAAAACTCCGAGACGCCATCGCCGCCGCCGAAATCCTAAACGCCTTCCTCGAAGCAAAGCACTCCGAGAACTAACCGATTTCGATTATGTAGGGTGTGCAACTTGCTTGCACACGCGGTATTTTAATCATTGCCGACGAAGTCGGCTTCAACAAAACGAGCCACGAGTCACGAGAGACGAGCCACGCGAAAGCTGACCTTTGGTCATCTTTCGCTATCGTATGCCTTCATGGCCGTCTCCGTAACCGTCTTCACAGCCACGTCGTGTTCTTTCGCTGCACGCCGGCAATCCCCAAACTCCGGCTTGATGTTAACTATTTCTTCCCCAAGCCGGCCAATCTTCACCCTGATATCGCCGAACTCCGTTGTCACCGTCACAAACTCTCTGGATAACTTGCTCCTCTCCAAAGTCTGCCTTCTGATGCCGAAAGTAAGCCCCCCCTCGAAAATAATCCGCTCCAGCTTTTGAGCATTGCCCGTCTCACATATGACGCTCAGCTTGACGGCAGGGCGGTTCTGTTTCATTGTTATCGCCGTAGTAAAAACATCCAGCGCACCGTCTTCAAACAGCTTATCCGCTGTCGCTCCGACTAACTCGCCGCTCACATCGTCGATATTCGTCTCAAGCAGATATACAGTATCGGTATTTGCCTCCGTCTCCTCCTCGGCCAGGCCGATAATCAGCCGAAGCACATTCGGAAAATCCTTCGCCTCAAGCGTCCCCGCTCCGTATCCGATTGACTCAATCTTCATCTCAGGCACCGGGCCGAACCCGTCGGCCACCGTCGTCAAAATCGCCGCCCCCGTAGGCGTCAGCAGCTCGGTATCTATCGGCCCGCCGGCACAGGGCACGCCCCTGACCAATTCCGCCGTCGCAGGAGCCGGAACCGGCAGCACGCCGTGAGCGGCCTTCACCGTCCCGCCCCCCAGCCGAAGCGTCGAGCAATACACCTTTTCAATCCCGAGTGCATCAAAACCAATCGCCGCCGATACAATATCCACAATCGAATCCACCGCACCGACCTCGTGAAAGTGAACCTGCTCCCTATCGGTACCGTGAACAGCCGCCTCCGCATCCGCCAGCCGGTCAAATATCCCAATCGCCGTCTCCCTGGCTTTGTCGCCTATCTCGCCGGCTCTGATAATTGCCTTTATATCATCGATATTCCGGTGATGATGCTCATGTCCCCCGACGCCGCTCGGAACAAACCGCCTGGCACGCAGCCCCCCCCGGCGAACTTCTTCAACCTCAACCTTAACCTTATCTAATTTGAGCGTGGCGAGCCGGCCCTTCAAAAACTCCAAATCCAGACCCGCATCCACCATCGCCGCCGCAATCATATCCCCCGCAGCCCCCGCAAAACAGTCGAAATATCCTATACGCATACCAGCACCCCTAACTGCCAACATCGAAAAGCCCCGGCCATTATCCACTGTCACCCTCCGTTATGCAAGCAAAATGGCTGCTTCAAAGCACCTGCTGTCTTCAAAGTCCTTCACCACCGTCTGTTATTGCCCTTGAATTTCACCCGGCTATGTGGTAAAAGCAAATCGCTATGAGACTTGTGATGAAAGGATTCATATTCTCGTTGCTGCTCGCGGCGACGCTGGTTCGTGCAGCACCGCCTGACCTGGCAAAACGCGTTGACGCCATCATCAGCCGGCCGTCGCAAAAGAAAGTCCGGTTCGGCGTCTCAATAGTGGAAGCTGAAACCGGCAGGGCGGTCCATAGCCGTAACGCCACTGCAGCAATGATACCCGCCTCGAACATGAAAATCGTTGTTACCGCCGCAGCGCTGCGGCTCCTCGGTGCCGACTTCAAATACCAAACCACCGTCGGTCTCATCGACGACACACTCGTCGTTATCGGCAGCGGCGACCCGCTCCTCGGCGACAACGTCACCGACCGGAACAAGGGCCGCGAGCCCGGCTGGCTCCTGAACGACATTACCGACAAGCTCAGGGATAGGCGCGTAACTGCCATCAATGATATTGTCATCGACAGCACGATTTTCGACGACGAGCGCACCCACCCTGGTTGGTCGAAAAAGGAGCTGAACCGCTGGTATGCCTGCCAGGTCAGCGGCCTCAACTACAACGCGAACTGCATTGAGGTCATCGCCGAAACCATCGCCGGAAAAGTCAATATTACCCTCGATCCCCAAACCGCTTATGTTCGGCTCATTAATAATGCAAAGCCCGCCTCAAAAGGCCCGGATACCCTCTGGTGCGCCCGCCCCGCAGGAACCAATACCATAACGGTAATGGGTAAATGCCACAAAAAGTGCCGGCCCGTTCGAGTCACCGTCGAACGACCGCCCGCTTTTCTTGCATATCTCCTTGCCGAGCACCTTGCTGCCCGGGGTATCGCCGTCCGGGGCCGATTCATAGAAAGAAAAGTCACACCTGACGAGAAAATTACGCCTCTGGTTACATATACAACTCTATTATCGGACGTCCTGCGCAGATGCAACAAGGACAGTCTCGGCCTCGCCGCAGAAGCACTGCTAAAGACCATTGCCGCACATGCCGGCGAGCAGGGCAGTTGGCAACACGGACGCAACACCATCTCTAAACATCTCTCCGGCCTTGGCATACCCAACGACCAGTTCTATATCGACGATGGAAGCGGTCTGAGCAGGCAAAACAAGCTCAGCGCCAATGCCATCACTACTGTGCTGCTCGACATTTATAGAACCGGCGATTGGCAGTTGTACAAGGAATCGCTGGCGGTAGGGGGGGTCGATGGGACAGTTCGAAGGTATTTCAAAGAGAGCAAATACAAAGCGAAGGTTCTCGGCAAGACCGGCTACATCGACTCGGTCAAGTCGTTCTCCGGTGTTTGCTGCACCTCAAAAGGCGATTATATATTCTCAATCCTGACAAGTAATGCCAATGCAAAAACTCGCGGCGCTGTCAACGATATCGCAAAGGCCGTCATCGACAGTGAATAACAGTAAGCCCAAGCCAACTCCTGCTCTCCTTACGAGGGACATTTTACCACTCCGTTAGCTCGCCAAGCAGCTCTTCGGCAAGGTCCTTCATTGTTATAACGCCGACCGGCTTTTGTTCGCCTGATCGGCCCGATTTCGTGACAAGCACTATCTTATAGCTTTCACTTTGCATAATGCTGATTGCCTCGGACACCGTCGTGTCACCGGATACCTTTCTTATCGGCTTTAGAAAACCTCTCAAATCTGAAAACGCCTCCGGCGAGCATAGTGGCTCGTATATGTTTACAAAACCGATGATTTCTCCGCCCAGGCCCTGACGCACAAGCAAACGCGTATAAGGACAGCTCTCAAGCATATTTAACAGCGCCTCTCTGCCGGAGTTGATATCAACTGTCCATACCTTGTTCAACGCGGTCATAACCGCTCGAATACTTATGTTTGAAATCGCTGCCAGGCGATTCAGAATATCGATCTGTGTTGGGCTCAGTATCCCCTCTTCTCGTGTGTGTCGGATGATTGCCTCGATATGCGGGTGCCGCACTGCAGAGCCCGACGGCGGTGCGGCGGCTCGCGACCCCGACAGACGCGCAAAAACACGCGACAGCTTCGCAAGCACACCTACAACACCGATAATGCTGAACAGCCGGTGGAACACGAGAAGAACGCCGGCTACGTATGGCATCAATGCATCCGCGCGATAGTAGAAGATGTGCTTCGGTATTAGTTCAGAAAAAACGAACAGCAAAGGTACCGTTATAAGCGTCGCCGCCAGCTCCACCGCGTGCTCGCTGCCCATTCTCGTCAGAAGCAGAATTGTCACCGTGCTCGTGGCAAAGTACTGTGCGAGGTTTGTTCCCACAAGCATCGAAAGAAGAAGCGCCCCGGTATCACGCATAATCTTGCCGAGCAGAACAAAACCAAGCTCTTTTTTCTCTATACCCAGACGCAGCCGAAGCCGGCTCAACTGATACATCCCCGTCTCTGCCCCTCCGAAAAGGCCCGCAAGGACTGTGAAAAGCACAAACAAAACAACGAATATCAAGCTACTGTCTATCTTCACGGATCGGCTCAAGAGTCAAAATAACGCTTTCGATTCGGTTCCTTCTTACTTTCTCTACCACGAATTTGACGTTGTTGATTACGACGGTGTCGCCCGGCTTGGGTATCTTGTCCAGAAGGGCGGTTACCAGCCCTGCCAGCGTCGAAATCTTCATCTGCGACGGGTCTATGTTGAAAACATCAGCCCAGTCGTGTATCGCAACATTCCCACTCAGCCGATATCGCAGAGGCCCTATCGGTTCGATTTGCACACCCGCCTCACCCTGCTCTATTGGACCAAGAAGCTCCTCCGCAATGTCCTCCAACCGAATAGAGCCCGCTATGCCCCCGTACTCGTCCACAACAACAGCCATGTCTGTGTGTGCCCTGCGAAAAAACTCCAGAAGGGACTCGACCGTCTTTTGCTCGGGCACATAATGCACCTGGCGCACAAGCTTATCCAGACCTCTCCCCGCCCTCAACACCAGCTCGCGAAGGTGTACCACCCCGATTATGTTATCTATCGAACCGCGATATACGCACAGCTTCGTATGGCTGCTCTCGAGCATCAGATGCTGCGCCTTCTCCGGCGACTCAGTGACATCACACGCAGTCATATCCACGCGAGGACACATCGCATCGCGAACTCTCAAGTGCGCCAATTCGATCGTCTCGCGCAGCAGTTTATTCTCGTGCAGCGTAATCAGCCCCTGTTTCCTTATGTGCTCGATCAGAGTTCTGAACTCTCTTGTCCCGATCGGCTTGGGATGCTTTACCGGCCCAAGCACTAAGCGAAGTACCGGCCCCTCTATCAAAAACCGAAATACCGCTACTACCGGGCCGAACACCTTCACGCACGCGTAGGCAGGAGCTGCAGCAAGCGCACTAAGCGGCTTCGAGTTCGCATACGCAACTGATTTCGGTATGACCTCACCGAACAGCACAAGGCACGTAAAGTTCACCACCGCTACTGCCGTCGCAGCCGTTACTCCCGCTGCCTGGCCGGCTCGAACCGTTAAAACACTCGAAACCGCAAAAAACAGCACGTTTACGCTCATGTTTCCGAATAGCAGACAGCCCAGCAAACGGCTCGGGTTCTCAAGAAGACCTGCAGCCATCCTCTGCAGCCGGTGCTCTGATTTTCTGAAAAGATTGATTTGCCTCCGCGACAAATTAAAAAATGCCGTCTCACTCCCCGAGAAAAATGCCGAAAATGCAAGCAGGATAACCATCAGAACAATGTGACCGAGGTTTTGCACCATCCCCTTATTATATCAGTGCTGTCTCGGCAGGGTAATGAGAAATGTCGTCCCCTCATTCGGGCGCGATTCGGCAGATATCGTTCCGTTATGCGCCTCTATCACCTTTCTGCAAAAAGAAAGTCCGACCCCTCGGCCGGGTCGAGATGATGAATCCCCGTCCTTTTTCGTCGTGAAAAATGAATCGAAAATGTCCTTCAAGTCCCCGGACGCAATCCCGTGACCTGTGTCACTGACCCGTATCTGCACCGCATCCGACGTCTGCTCTGCCTTTATCGTCAGGTGACCGCCCCTGCCGACCATCGCATCCCGTGCGTTCAAAATCAGATTCATCAGCACCTGCTGGATCTGGACCGCAACGCAATATACCGTCAATCCTGCCGGTATCTCAATCTGCACGGTAATCCCGTCCTTTTTGAAATCGCGGCTCAGGCACAAGAACAGCTCGTCCAGAAGCCCCGGCAGGGGGGCCTCTTGCCTTTCCTGCTCCTGTCCATTGGCAAGAGCCAGGATGCTCTCCATAATCTTACCTGCCCGCTCGCAGTTCTGTGCCGTCTTCGCAAGAGCCTTCTCCCTCAGCACCTTGTCCTCCGGGCTCGCCAATGCCAGCTTTGCATAGTTCGATAGGGGGGTAAGAAGGTTATTTATCTCGTGCGCTATCATCGCCGTCGCCGAACCTAAATTGGCCAGCGGCTCCAGCCGCTCAATCGCCTCGGCGAGCTTGCGGTTGCGACACTGCTCCTCCGCCAGCTCCCTGTGAAGAGACTGCCGTTTCTCAATTACACTTGTCAATCGTCTTCTCCGCCTATAAAATCTCACCATGGCCCGTCAGCCGCTGGTGCTGCGGGTTGGGTCTTTGTCATCTGTAAACTATTGCCCTGTAAAGATGTTATCGACGTGTTGCAGGTTTTTTCTTGAACATAGCTTGCGCCATGAAATCGACGGCAAAGTACGGATAAAACCGTCAGTTATGCAATACGAGATACGCAATACGAGATACGACACATGAACGACCAACAAATACTCGATGAGCTCCTGGCACTGCTGGAAGCCGGCGGCATCACAATCAGAAGCGAACCGCTCGGCGGCGGGGCAGGGGGGTTCTGCTCCGTAAAAGGACAGAACATCTTCTTCGTCGATACACAGTCAACTGCCGCTGAAACCGCCGCCCTCGCTGCAGAAATCATCCCAAAGCTTATAGACATCGAAAGCATATACATTCGACCCGAGGTCAGACAACTCATCGAAAACCACAGCCCAATTGAAAAGGATGGTTAAAATGGCACGTAAGAAGGTAGCGATAATGGTTGACGAGCAGTATCAGGTCCTTGAGCTCTGGTATCCATACTATCGGCTCAAAGAAGCCGGAATCGACGCGGATTTCGTTGCAGCCGAGGTCAATAAAGCGTATCCTTCTAAGGAAGGATACCCATGCGTCTCGACTGTCGCCGCCAAAGACGCCCGGGCTGATGAATACGACGCCATGATTGTCCCCGGCGGCTTTGCGCCGGACTTTATGAGAAGAAACGAAGACATGATTAGATTCGCAAATGATATGGTCGATGCGGGCAAGGTCATCGCCGCAATATGTCACGGCGGCTGGCTGCTCTGCAGCACTAATATCTACAAAGGGAAAAAAGCAACCTGCTTTATGGCTATACGCGACGACATCAAAAACGCCGGCGCCAAATACCTCGATGCCGAGTGTGTCGTCGACGGCAGCCTGATTACTTCACGCAAGCCCGACGACCTCCCTGCCTTCTGTACCGCCATACTCAAGGCCCTCGCTTTATGAATCTGAGCCGATAAGGAGTGATACGTCCATGAGTGCAAAGAAAATTCGCAAAGACGAAGAAAAAACACCCCTCATTCTCGTCGTTGATGACAACAGAGAAAACCTTGAGCTGCTGGAAGCATACCTCGAGGACATAGACTGCGAAACAATCGCCGCCTACGACGGCCCCGAAGCCCTTCAAATCGTCAAGAAGCGAAAACCCGATCTCGTCCTTCTCGATATCATGATGCCCAAAATGAGCGGCTTTGAAGTCTGCAGAAGGATAAAGAACGACCCTGAAACAATGGACATTCCCATCATCATGGTCACCGCCCTCACAGACTTCGGCGACGTCGAAAGAGGCATCGGCTCAGGAACCGACGACTTCATCTCAAAGCCCGTCAACAAGCTCGAGCTGCTCACACGCGTCAAAACAATGCTAAAGCTAAAACACCTCTCCGACAAGCTCGAAAGAACACTCGCCTACTTGGCCGAAATCGAAAAACAGGCCCACATCCCCAAATCCGGCTGACGGTAGGGCGGCAGGGGGGTGACACCTCGAAAAACCCGATAACCGCCCCCTGTCACCCCAACAATCGATACACTCCGCACAACCACCACAGAAAAATCCCAAATCAGCCGCCCAGCACAGCCCCGTCCGCCACGCCGGTTAACCCCATCGCCGTCTCTGCCGATACTAAAACTGGAGGAATCCTGAGATAAAGGTGCACGGCAGCACTTGTTTCTATACATGGGGGCAACGAGTCCCTGATTCTCTATCTGAGGTACTATGAGTCAGCTGCTCCAGGTTATCGGCAGGGGTATCGAGCTCGATGTCTCTGAGCTGATATGGCAATGGCTTAAAGCCGCCAACGCAAGCGAATCACACATTGACCTGCCCGACCAGCAGCGTCTGGACGAGGTCATTCGGCTTGTTGACGCCAAAAAGCCCGATACCGCCGCCGCAACGCTAAGAGACTATCTCTCCGCCCACCCCGCATGCATCTGCGGTCGATTGGCGGCGGCTGCCCTCGCACTCGCCGACAACCGCCTCGACGAGGCAGTCTCGCAGCTCAACCACATCTATCGGCATTGTGCCGGCAATGTTATGGCCCTCTACGCACTCGGCCACTGCTGCGAGAGACAGGGAAAAGAAGCACAGGCGCTCGCCTTCTATCAGGATTGCCTCAAGTTCAAAAGCTATCTGCAGCTCCCGCGACAGCGAATCGCAGCAATCTGCTTCAAGAACGGCCGGCTCGAAAAAACAATTCAGCAATATGAGCTGCTAAGAGACGAATACCCCGACGAAATGGCCACTCTGCTCATCCTCGGATACCTCTACATCGCCGCCGCAAACTACGACTGCGCCGCCGAGACATTCAGTACCGCCATCCTCATACACCCCGACAACTTCCAACCCGACACTAACGAAATAGACCTCTTCGCCGAGCAGGGCCAGCTCCAGGAGGCACTCGACATCGTCGAGTATATGGCCCAGGACGAACCGCAAAGACCCGACATCATGCTCCGCCGCGGCGACATCCTCAGCGCACTCGGCGCACACGACGATGCCCTTGACCAGTATCAGCAGGCCATTCAAACCTCACCCGACTTCCTCGAAGCAAACATCAAGCTCGGTACCCAGTACCTTCGCATGGACAGGCCCCGCCGGGCCGCACAACAGTTCAACAGGGCCGTCGAAGTCAACGACAGAATAGTCGATGCATATATTGGCCTCGCCCTCGCCCAAAAGCTCGCCGGAAAACGCACCGACGCCCTTACCACGCTCGCTTTGGCAGCCGCTATCGACACCAACGCTTCGTTCCTTTTTGCCGAAACAGCAATCCTCCAGTTCCAGCCCTCACACCCAAAAAGCCGCTCCTCCCAAACCGACACCGTCCTGCTCAATACCGCTCTAAACGCCCACAAGAAACAGATCGAGACCAGGCCTCACAACCCCGACCTTTACTATCGCCTCGCCACGCTCCTCATGCGCTTCGGCCGTACAAGTGAGGCAATCGGCCTGCTCAAAACCGCACTTACCATCAACCCTACATTCACGCGCGCCGCCTGCAAACTTGCAATCTGCCTCCTCGAAACAGACGAAGACGCACTTGCAATTGAGCAACTCGCCGCTCCGGAATATCTCACACCCGACTTGCTCTCTCTGCACTACGAAGTTGCTCTTCTCTATTGCAACAAGCCCAAGTTCGCATCCTCCCTGCTGAATCTCACACAGACCATCGACGACAACGTCGCTAATGCCGACCCCACCCAAAACATCTCTATCGTCCTTCAGAACCTCGGTCTGCTCGACCGCGCCGCGACCGCCTGGCACAATCTCCTCGACCTCGCCCAACAGGCACAACATCCTGCTTGAGCGATGCCGCACCTTTAAAAAGCTAAAAACTCCATACGTCGTCACCACAAGCAGCAACGGTGAAATCGCGGCTTTTGCCCCCCTGTCGCCGAATGAAACATAACATATATTACCGTACAGTTGTATATAAAAACCAAGTACGTCCAGAATATATACGGCGGCACAACGTAATTGTTCGGCTCTTTGGCTTATGAAGGTGAGAGTTACCCGGCTGTTTTTTTGAGGGTATAACCAAAAAAGTGGCCCGATAGGTTAATTAGCAACCTGCCGGGCCGTTGACACGGAAGGAACAGTCTTCCATGCAACGAGTGCAGAGTAAAAAATCTGAGGCCGTAAAGCAAGGTAAAACCCTGTTTTCGGTCGTTTTTTTATCCCTGCCGGAAGCTGTCCTTCCGCTCATTTAGGGGCGGAAACATGGCAGAAAAGCTCGGCGGGGCGGTTCAGGGGGTCATGGATCACGTAATGACGGCGTCGAACGCCGCCCAGGTAGCGGAGGCGATCGAGAGCGACGATTTTATCCACAAAGAAAAATGCGGATGCGGTCTGTCTATCTACACATTCCGTATCCCCGGCGAGCAGCTTGAGGGGCGGCTCAGGCCGTGCCGATCGTGGGATCGCGGGGACCGTGCCAAGACCGCCGAGTTATGGTGGCCGGTTCCAAACAGCAAGGAGCAGGGCGTTGCGATCCGGCTGTCGAAGATGCTCTGGCAGGCGGTCAATGCAGACGATCTGTTTGGTCGATGGGTCAGGATCACGTACAAGGGTTCGAAGCGGGAAAAACATCTGCAATACGCGACCAAAATTTACTTAGTCGAATACGACAAACACGAAGCAATCACTGAATCGTTTGAAAGGGTACAAATCGATGGGAAAAAATCCAGAAAATTCAGAGCAAAAAAACCAGTCCGCAGGTCAGCCGCAGCAGCCGTCGCTTAGCCTGCTGCACTTTATTCCAGAGACATTCGCTCCACGATCGCTGCCGTTTAAGTTGCCGTGCGGGGTGCTCCTGAGCGGCAAAAACGGTGTCACCGGCACACGTGACCCGAACGCAGTGACATGTGAGGCGTGCCGGGCCGAGTTAGGTTGGAACCCTCTCAAAGAAACTACGGACGGTGCGTCGCCGTCCGAAGAACCGGGGGCGGGAAACGGGCAAGCAGGGAAGCAGGAACCGGCAAAAATCAGTCCGCCCCCGGTATTACATGCCCCGGTATCACATGAAGAAAAGCTCGCAAAGGAACTTATAGCAAAGGTTAACAGGCTCGAGCGCAGAGTAGAGGACATCGAGGAACGGCAAAAAGCGGTCGAAGCCGAGGAAGAAATTAACATAAAAGGGTTTGAAAGCACAGTAATCAAGTATCGTCAGGACACGGTTGAGTTGCTCCGTGGCATTGCGGACAGCTTGAAGGACATCGCGTTGGCACAGCTTTCAATAGCTAAGAGTTAACAGTTTTTCATCACCCTCCTCCGAAGCGGCGGGGCCGAGCCCCGCCGCTTTTTGAAAGGCGAATTATGGGCGTAGAAAACGAAACAAAATGTCCGAATTGCAGCGGGATCGCAAACCGCTTTGAGTACAAGGGCAAAAGGTATATCGAGTGTGATGATTGTGGAACGCTCGAGATCGACTCGGCGGGTGAGGCGAAGGCGGTTGGCGATCTAAAAATCAATGCCACAGGTGCACCGACAGCAGGATCCGAGGCGGATTCTGCGCAACGCGGGTCGGGGACGGGTACACTGCCGGGACCGTCCCCCGACTCCGCCCTCGAAAACAATGACGACGAAAACGAACCGCTTTTAGAGATAAGCATCGATGACTCAGAAGATTGATAAGAAGCTGCGAACCTTACAGGCCATGCAACGGCGAACGCTGGTTAAGCTATGCAAGGAATTCGATCCCCCGGTCGAATACAAGACGTCATGGCGTGGTCCACAGATAGCCGAAGCGATCTACAAACGCGAGCTCTACGAGCTCAACAAGCCCCCGGAGGAGCAGCAGGGGGGTGACACCCCGGAAAAACCCGATAAGCCGGAAGGGCAAAGGCCGAAAAGTGAGGCGTTTGAGGAGGCGGTAGGGGGGGGACAGGGATTTGAGCCGGTCAAAGAGACACGAGGTGGTCCGCGTCCGGGTGCGGGCAGGCCGCTCGGTATGACTGCCGACAAAGCGGTGGTTAAAAATCTACCGCAGCAGCCGAACGAAACAATCGTCAAGACGGTCGAAATGATTTTCTCGATATGGGCACACCGCGTCCGCGTTCCAGAGGTTGCCGTTACCGGGGACGAGGCCCGACAGCTTGCCTTGCCCATCACACAACTACAGGAGCATTACTGGCCGGGCGGCATACCGGAGATAGCTTGGGTATGGATCGCAGCCGCGACAGCGTTCTATTCCGTAGTGGACTCTCGAATCAGGATCATAAAAGCAGCGAGAGAAAAGAAAGCAGAAAATGCAGAAACCGGACATCAAAATAATCATAGGCAAGTCGGGGACGGGCAAGACGGTCAAGGCCCTCAATCTGATTCGTGATGCAGAGCGTGTCGTGATCTTCGATACCCTCGGCCACGATTACGGTGACGGCGTAATCTTTTACGATTTGGCCGAGCTCAAACGATTTTGGGCCAAGGTCTATCGCCAAAACTTTCGACTGATTTACAGACCGCTCGATCCGGTGAGCGAGTTTGAGGAAGTTTGCGAGCTTGTTTACAAATGCGGTGACTTGTACTTCGTCGCCGAGGAGCTCGACTTGTTCGCGGCCCCGCAAAAACTCAGCACACAATTCAGGCAGATCGTCACGCGTGGGCGTCACGAAGATATCCACTTCATAGGCGTTACTCAAAGGCCGTTCGGAATCGACCGAATCTTTACAGCTATGGCGTCCGAGGTCTATGTTTTCAAAACGGATGAGCCACGCGATCGCCAGTATTTATCCGAGCGGCTCGGCTCGGAGATCGTCGGAAAATTAGACGGCCTGCAGGAGTACGAATACGTGCACTGGGCAGATCACGGCAAGGAACTGACAACCGGAAGGGATGAATATTGTCAAAGCGTATCAAGCTAACTCAGGGTTTCACGGCGATAGTCGATAATCAGGACTACGCATGGCTGAAAAAACACAAATGGTGTGCAAAGAAGTCGGCGACCAACTGGTATGCCGTCCGGGGTGTGTGGGATGGATGCAGGACTAAGATCGTTCGGATGCACCGGGAGATCATGGCGAAGAAACTCGGCAGGGCGGTTCCCAAAAACAAAGAGGTGCATCATGGAGACGATAATGGGATGGATAATCGCCGTCGAAATTTAGAAATGGTGACAAAATTACAAAATCTGCAATACGAAAATGGAAGTAAAGGACCTCGTTATATTGGAATTAAGGATTAGTTGTGAACCATGTACGAGATCACAGATACGAGAATTGAGTGGCACTTAAACGATCCGGTTTGCGAAACTCTAACAGGAGTGATTGCACACCTTAACCACCTCTCGATCCCGGAAATCATGGCATTGACGCAGCACTTCGACTGCAATTCGATAGTTGAGTTGGGAAAAATCCTTTGGGGAATGGTCAAAAACCGGCGTAGAAGGCCAAAAGTAACAGGGCAATGAAATTTTTTTATTGCCCTTCTTGACGGATCGATGGGGTTAACCATGATCACGGAAGATTCAAAAAACGGCCCGGCTGCAAAAAAAGCGGTTGGGCCGTTTTTTTTGTGCGGGCGTGAATACGGAAACAAATTTTAGGAGCGTAGTTATGGCGACGACGTTGAAGGTGTCAATCCCCTCCGCGAACCTGATTGTCAAGGTAGCGATCGCTATGCTGATCGTATTCCTGCTCGTCAGGTTGTCACCTGCGACATGGGGAATCAAGCAGTGGTTTCAGCCTGTCTGATGCTGGGATCTGAACTAATTTTTTCACTCACATTTAGGATGAGGAAAAAATGATACCGATTTTGGAGAAGCAAGCGAACGTGCCGGGCATTGCGGCGGGGGCGGAATGTACCCTCGGCCTGCCGCGCAAGGGTATCCATCACGGGCTGTATCTTATGTGCCGCAAGGCGGCAAAGGCACCGATGAGCCGGACCGAGATCATAGCCGATATCGGCAGGATTATCCTTCGCGTCAACGGCGACACGAAGATCGAGGCGACGGCACAGACGTTGCTTGATCTTTACAAATACTGGTTCGACAAGAACGGCGCTCACACCGTCGCCGGTGTGATCCCGATCCCGCTTTGGCGGCCCAACCTGATACCTGCCCTCGACCGATCCTTAGTCGCATGGGGCATGAAAGACGTAATCAGCTACCAGCTTGAGGTCGTTGTCACGGCAGTCGTCACGCTGGTATCGATCGAGCCGTGGTGTGAGATCGAGGACGGCAACCGGAACCTCGGCCGTCACCTTTGCATCGGCTATCATGGTCAATCTCATGCGGCAACGGGCGTTCAGGAATTGACAACTTTGCCGTATGGGGACCCCGACGTTGGCGTGCTGGTCGCGCACATCGGCGAATCGACAGCCGACATCGACAACGTCTCAGTGCAGGCCGGGTATCCCAGCCGAACGCAGGTCATCATTGACCAGTTACCGATGGAGATGAACAACCACATCTTGACGAAGGCGGGCCGAACAGGACAGACGGACTACTACCATGCCGATTTTTCGCAGATTAACGATAAGGCCGGGTATTTGCCGTCCGGGCCGATGCGTTCGCTGCGTTATAAAATCGATTGGGAAGTGGCTGGTGGTGCACCGGGTAACTACGTGATCCACACCGAAGAAGTACGCGGCTTGTCCAAACCCATCGTCTGATCGGGCGTTCTTGTTTCTGATATTAGAAAGGGGCAAAGGATGTTCGAAAATTGGGATTGGACAGGAACGCAGGACTGGCTCGAAGGGCTCGCGGGTGCGGTAGCAACGGGGACCGGGATATTCGATGATGTCACGAACGCCGGTTCGAATCCAGACCCGCAACCCGTATTGCCGACTCCGGTACCATACAATCCAAACATCACGCTGGGCGATTTCACCTTTTCCCCGAACTGGTACTTGATCGCATTCGGTGCGGGCCTGTTGATATTGGCGGCGGTACTGAAGAAATGATATGGACATTACACAGGCACAAAACTTGGCGAGCGGCTGGTTAAGTCAGCCGAGCGCATCGAATCCGCTAACAGCATTAGGTGGGGCCGGTTTTTTGGGCGGGTTAGGTGGTCTGGCCGGGCCTGCGGGAATGGCGGTGGCAACGTTAGGAGCTTCGGGTATGTTTAGTTCTGCCCCTGATATCGATTATGCGATTTCCGGCGGTCCCTTTACGTCGGGGGATTTTTCGGTGAATAAGCCGGGCGTTGCAACGTGGCTTATAATCATCGGGGTAATATTGTTGTTATTGTTTTTTTTCAAAGGTAAATAATGGGGTTTTCTTCGACAGTGCAGCAGGATTTGCGGACCATAACAGAAGGGGCCGGTCTTGTCGTCGCTCCCGAGGGGATGTTGGCAATGCCCACCGGCATTATTATAGGTGAGCGACAGCATTCGGGCGGAGGTGATATAGATATCACCTACGAATACACACCGGAGCTTGCAGCTTTGATCAGCGAAACCACAGCGGGACTTTTGGGTATAACGACAGCAGCGGTGGAAGGGATTTTTGCGGCTCAGGAGACGGCGTCAGAACAGGCGGCATCGGCGTCAGAACAGGCAGCGGCGGTGACGGAGCAAGCTATGCTCGGCGAGGAAACGTCGGCGTTTGTAAAATATCTGCCGTATGTAATCATCGCTTTTCTTGCTTTCATATATCTGATAAGGAAGTAATTTAATGCGGGGGACATTGTTTAAACCTTACAACTTAATCGTGCCTGCGAACGGCCAGCGAGTGCTGTATCACTACGCACGTTTTTTGGCGTTGTTGGAGAACGATCAGGCGACGAACGTCCAAGTAAAGATCGGCCCCGGTGGACCGTCCGGTGAAATGCCGAAGGGCCTTGCAGTGGAGTTGCCGCAGGACAAGAAGTATTCCACGATTTTATTCCGCAATCCCACCGGCGTCGCTATGGCGATCACTGTTGCGATCAGCGATGGGCGGATATATGATAATCGACTTGTTCTCACCGCATCGGCCGTCTTCCATAATATCCTCGACGAATTACAGGGTGACACCGCCCCGGAAAATTGGGGTACGGAAAAAACAGTGGGCAATGCGGCGGCGGTCGAGATGATCGCGTTGAACGCCGATCGCAAAGGTGCGATCATCCAGAGCAAGGCCGTCAACACCGGCAAGGTCTATATCGGCTTCGACAACACCGTTGCAACAAACAAGTGGATCGCAGAGCTTTTGCCCGGTGACGCCTTTACCATAGACGATTATCGCGGCGATCTTTTCGCAAGGGCGGATGCGGTAGGCCAGCTTGTCGGCTGGGGGGAGTGGTGATGGGGGCTGGCGTTGCAAAATCTCGGAAACGATTAGGAGCTTGGTTGGTTCGAGAAAAAAATACGATTTACCAGGCGGCGACTGATGGTTATGTAGCTGCTTATGCAGAAATAAATGGCTTTGATTTAAAAGCGTTGACCGATTCATCGACGCCACCAACCATTGTAAGGGCTTGGGAATTTGATAGCAGCAGCGATGGTGCAAAGGGGGCTGTCTCGATGTTTGTTCGCAAGGGTGATTATTGGGAAATAATAACAACTAATGCATTTTATGCAGTTTTTTGGATTCCCTTGGAGCCGTGATGCAGAAAATACAGGTAACAACCGGATTCGGTTACTTTGTTGATCAGGCGGGCCACAAGATCGCAAAGGCGGAGTTACCGCCTGGCGAGCACCCCCTGCAGGATGGTTTCACTTACGTCGAAGTTGCGGATAAACAAGCACTTGAACTGATAGAGCTATGGATTGATCCGAAAATGTTGCAGCAACAACAAGATGAGAAGTTAATCATGCAAAAAACGCGAGAGATCGCGATTGAGACGTTAAAGTCGGAAGGCAAGTTGCCGCCCGATTTTGTTGATGGAGCGGTGTAGTGGAGAAAATCGAGATATCACCGGACGCAGCGTTTGTGGTTGGCGACGTGATCGAGATGCACTTCAACACGTTTGGCCCGACATCGTGGACAATACTTCAGGCAACGCAATATGTCATTATCGAAATGGCACTCAAACGTCAGTTCCCGGAGCTTGAGGTCATATCGTCCAAGAATGTTGAGAGCGGCTTTGTGATCACGTTTAGAGTCACGGCCGTCCCCGCCCCTACAACCGACGATCCGCAGCAAGCCGGGGTGTTGACGGCGGCGATTGTGGCGGCGGCCGTCATTGGTGGGGGGATTTTTGTCTGGCTTTCGCTGGATAAGGTTTATCAGATCGTCGATTCACCTGCAGGGCAGGTCGCACTTGTCGGGGCGGGTGCTATGGGGATCGGCGTTCTTGTCATAGTCCTCTTGTTGGCGTTCGGCTTGCTCAAAGGGAGGGGGTGACGTGATCGATCTCAATTCAGAGTGTGTCGGCTTGCTTGGCTATAGAGGGCAAAGAAACTCTTTAATCATCGACCCGCGACACAGCGTTGCCGAGGCGTATAATTGGCTTAAGTCCTCGGCCCGCGACGCGAAGATGGGGACCCTCTCCCGGCGTAATCACCGAACGCTGTTCTTAATGCCGGGCCTCTATCAGTACACCGGCGAATTGACGTTGGATACGGACTTCGTCAATATCCTTGCCCTGTCGGTTAATCCAGCCGAAACGATACTCGAGCGCACGGCGGCGGGAATTACAATCAGGCAAACGGCAAAGACAGTGACGCTCGAAGGATTTACGGCCTATGGCTACAACGGCAGCACCAGCAACGCCTTTGTGATCGAAAACGAAGTTCGGGGCACAGGAGCTACGACCACGAGCATGGGAACGCGTGTCCAAAAAACCGGGATCGGATTGGGTATCTGTCCGCGAGGCGAAACGGGCATACCGGATAAGATCTTTTTGTGGGGCGGATCAGTGACGCATGGCTGGTACACAGTCAAGGTTGTCAATAATGACAATGAGATCACGTTGATGGAGTCCCTTGTATCATCGAGCGGCGACGTCAATTACTCAATCTGCCCGATGCAAAGCCGCTATCGAAATATGCGGTTCTTCTCTCTCTATCAGATCGACGGCGGCGTTGCGAGTAACAGCGATAATTGGGCCCCGGTATTGGCCAAAGGACACATGGGCGGCGTATGGGAGAACTGTGTCGGCGGGCTCAATACTTTCAGGGTTAAGAATCCGGACGGTATAGCGACTTTGACCATCGATAATGCGGCGGCGGTGAATGTCGGCGGCGGGCTTGTCGGGATCCCGATCACAGGTCACGATCTGGCAATCGGCGACGTTGTGCAGCTCGACGATACGGTCAACTACGTAAACAAGCGATATATCATTGCAGGCGTCGCAGTTAATCAGATCAATATCGAAGCCCCGTTTGTGGCGGAAACGTTCGATGGTGATGAGGTGGTGACTGTTTATGTCGCCGACTGTATGGCGGTGATGAGATTCTGCACGGGAAGTGATTATTCGTTCTTCGGCGATATGTGCAGAGCAGGGGGGGGGGTGTGCTTTAGGTGCAAGGGTGCGGACTATTGCTTCGGCGGTTGCGGATCATGGGGCTGTTTTATCACCGGCGATATCCTCTTTTGCGAAGCCGGTCGCTACAGCTTCGCTTTGGGCTGTGGCTTTATGGGCCGGGCGATAGGATCGACAGGGGGAGAGAATTGCTTCGGCGGTACTGCAGTGGCGGGTAATTACGGCTATATTGGGGCGGAGGCGGAGCTGAAGGATTGTGTTGCGTTGTCGGGTACATGCTTTGGAATGACGAATAACGCCAGGGGAGCGATAAAAGGTATTGTCAAGCGATGCAGGGTAGGTACGGTTGCTCAACACGCGGCGGGGATCTCTTTAGCTTATCCGCCGGGCGGCGGCTTCGCCGGTGTCTGCGAAGCCAATCACGGTGCACCAAAGCCGTGTACGGGTGATGGGACTATCGCCGAGTTCGACAACGGCCAGACTTACACCAACACAGGGGCGTCCGGAACGATCACACTATCACTACCGCCTGCAATAGCAGGGCTGTCGTACAGGGCAACGGTGCAGGCGGCTCAGGAATTTCGGCTCGATCCGAACGGAACGGAGCAAATCTACATCGACGCAGCAGGGCAAGGGGCGGGCAATTATATTCAATCGTCAACTATCGGCCACATCGTGGAGCTTGCCTGCTTTGTAGCCGGTCGGTGGGACGTGGTGGATCGTATAGGTACATGGAACGCAGAACCCTAAGGGGACTAAAAATGAAACGCAAAACGTATCGCAAAAAGTCGAGTGCAAAGAAGGCACGCAGAAAAGGCCAAGGCGTTTACAAAGTCAAAGGCGGCTGGCGAATCAGCAGGCAGCGGAAAAGACGTCGGTAAGGGTAGTCAGCATCGGGTCGGGTCGAGATCGTCGATTGTGGGCAGGGTGAGAGAGGCGATTTTTGCCGGATCGGGGAAAACCGGCGGATTTAGGAGTTTCATAGTGGAAAGCAGAGTCGGAAAATCGATGTTCGGGCGGGCCGGCCAGGGCCTGGCCGGCAGCTCCCTCGAATCCCGCCGGCAGCTCCGGATATCGGAACCTGAAACTGCGTTTTTAGGCCGGTATCGCAGAAACGGTTTTAGATCCCTTTTTTGGCCCATCGACGGCCGTAAAGTGAAAGAATGATGTATCGGGAAATACCCATAAAGAAAAACGAACAATTTTTTCAAGTGGAAGGGAGTCTGTAATGAAACGTTTTTTAATCTCTATAGTCTTAAGTGCGGTGCTAATCCTCAGCTGCGTCGGTTGTGGTTCGGCAATGACGGCGACGGGCGGCGGGGCGGTAGGGGGGTTCGCCCTCTCGGAAACGATCCGGGGAATTGATGCCGATCTCGAGCGCAGGGAAACGGAGCTCGTGGCTAAGTACCAGCGAGCGGTTGAGCTCGGCATCGAGCAAGAGGCCCTCGATAAGATTGAGCGGGACCTGCGATATACAGGTTACGCACGGCAGGGCGTCGAGAGCGGCAAGGAGTTATTCGGGATTGACTTTGACGATCCTCAAGAGGCCGGGGGCATCTTCGGCGGAATCGCAGCACTTATTTATGCGATCGTGACCAAACGCCGACTTAATCGCTTTGAGAACGTCCTGAATGACAAGGCGGCTGAATCCGATCCCGAAATGGGCAAAGATTTGCGGCGGGCAGTGCACGGCTGATATGGCTAATCCGCTTTTGCAAATAGCGTTAAAATCCGTACTCGGTATGCTCGGTGATTTTCGGATCGAGATCGACGAGCCACAGGGCAAGGTTCGGATTTATCAAGAGGCACAAGTGGCGGAGTTCACTTATGAGGAGTTCGCGAAGAAAATCGCAGGACTATTCCCACAGCAGTAACGGTCGATATGTAAGTGTGATCGTTACTGTGATCATCGCCGTCTTAGGGGCGGGGTGGTTCCAGATAGACAGCCGACTCTCTCAGCTTGACGGCCGTATGCGATCTCTCGAACGGCAGGTCACAGCCCTTGCCGTAAAACAGGGCTGCGTCCCGCCGACAGAGCTCTCTTTAGGAGCTCAATTAAGCACGCTCACACGGCCAGAGAGCGACTTTCTTAACCCGGTCCGGTAAGAACCCCCCAAAAATCAATCTGAGGCGTTTTAGGGCGTTTTTTTTACCCCCTTTTTTTTCTTGACGGGCGGAAAACAGATGTTACGCTGACAGGGCGGGAGGCGGGTATCCCTATTTACTACGTAAAATAGGGATACCCTTTAGCGGAGTCGGCGTCGCAAAAAGCGACGGCGCCGACACTCCTCTAAGGCAAGCCACAATCAGGCCTTATCACCGACGAATCGGTCACGACCAAAAAAATCCGAAGGATTTTGGCTGGTCGCTTCGCTCTGCGGTTCAGTGGAGCGGAGCAAAAACCGCTCCAAACACCCCGATCCACTCGAAAAAACCTATCCGCACCCAGCTAAAGACGGCCCTGAAAAAATCACCAAAATCAATAATTTCAAAAAAAGCAGAAAAAAGACTTGACGGACAGCCGATAACACCATAAGTTCCGATTGCGTCGCCACAGGATGGCAGCGGTTATGTTTCTTAAAAAACCGAATGAAACATAACACTCATTATGAGACGTTCGATACCGGGTTTTTTTCAGCCCTTCGACTTCGGCTCAATTCTGCGCCAATATGGAACTATCCCGAGGACTGTTTTACACCAAGAGCCTATCCTGATAATCGGCTCGTTATGAGGCCGAGCGAAAAGCCTGAGGCCAAGGCGGCAGGGGCAAAATTGCCACAGGCGTAGCTAAAGCTACGTCGAGGACGATTTTGGCCCGACAACGCAGGCATCGGGCTTTGCAGCAGGCCGTAATAGAGCGGGTTTTTAGGATAGGCTCTAAACCTACGACCACATCCCGGTACCATTCCCTTGGCGCATAGCCGCGCACTTACCGAGGATTTCGTAGTGAAGGATAGCTCGCTTAAGCGATTCCGGCGCGGAGTACTCAGACAATATCTGAGTTAGACGTGGCTCCTTTAATTCCTCGCCCGCGGGCTGTGGCGCCGGCCGCGCGAGCTTTTTCGTCATAGGCATCGCAAACTCGGGCAGCACCTCAAGGTCGGGTTCGACCGACGGCATCTCGACACGAAGTGCCGGCTGCTTCGACTGTGTAACGGGACGAGCTGCGGGGCGTAGCAAAGGCGACCGTTCAGTGACCTTTCTGGCTCGCCCCGTCCCCGGAACGGGCGGCGGCATCTCTCGCCCCGTCGGTGCCACCTTAGGTATGACCGCCGGCGCCCCTGCCGGCTCCTTTGGCTCCGCCTGCTCCGCTGGGCGTTGCGCAGCCATATACCGCTCGCGGGCAAGCCGCACTAATTTGCTCAGGTCCAGCCTCTGCTCACTGCCTCGTTCGTCTTTCGTTGCCTGTGCTTGCTGGCCCGGCTGCTTGCGTATTACCTTCAAGATTGCACCGAGGGCCCACAGAGCTGCAATGATTATAATCGGCAGAAATTCAAGCCACTCTCTCGAATCGGTGTCTTTCGCCGCCAGAACAGTCTGTAAAACCCAATCAATCATCTTCACTCGTCACTTTATTCCTTTTTCTTCTCGGGCTTGGCAATCGACTCGCGCATCGACGTATCCGCGCTGATGTTACGCAGCCGATAAAAGTCCATAATCCCCATGTTGCCTTTCTCAAACGCATCAGCTATCGCCAGCGGCACTTTTGCCTCGTTTTCCACCACCAGCGCCTTCATCTCCTGCTCCCGGGCGACGGCCATCGCACGTCGCTTCTCCGCCTCCGCCTTCGCACGACGCATGTCCGCCTCCGCCTGCGCCGCCTGAAGCTGGGCGCCAACGTTCTCACCGACGTCCACATCAGCAATGTCAATCGACAGTATCTCGAACGCCGTACCCGCATCGAGCCCCTTCGCCAGCACCGACTTCGATATCTTATCAGGGTTCTCTAATACGCCCTTGTATGTTATCGCACTGCCGATTGTTGTCACAATACCTTCGCCCACACGTGCAATGATAGTCTCTTCCGTCGCACCGCCGATGAGCCGCTCGATGTTCGCACGCACCGTCACTCGCGCCTTTGCCTTCAGCTGAATACCGTCCTGCGCAACCGCATCGACCGTCTGCCTGCCCTTCGCCGGGTCGGGACAATCAATAACCTTCGGATTGACCGAAGTCTGCACCGCATCCAGAATATCACGCCCCGCCAGGTCAATAGCCGTTGCTACCTTCAGCGTTAAATCGATATTTGCCCGGTTCGCGGCAATCAGGGCACGCACCACGTTCGGAACACGCCCCCCCGCCAGAAAATGGCTCTCCAGATCACGCGTCGTCACCGTAAGACCCGCCTGAATCGCCGTTATCTTGCTCAATACGATTACTCTCGTATCCACTCGCCGCAGCCACATCCCTATCAGCTCGCTGAACTTAACGTCCGCACGTGATAATCTCGCCTGAAGCCATAGTCTGAAGAACTTCACCATCAGCAGGAAGAATGTCAGTGCTACAAGGATGATTACCAAAAGTAGCGCCACTGCAACGATTCTCCCCAGATCCGCCGCTCCGAGGATTGTACTGATTGAGTTATACATCTTTCCGCCCTTTCACTAAGTTTATTCTACTATACGTACTGTCAATTGCGTACTCTGAACGCGTATGACTTTTACCTTCTTGTCCTTTTCCACGAACCCGCTCTCCGCCACACACTCTATCCGCCGACCCGCAAAATCGCACATGCCCACAGGCCGCAGGGGCGTAATCACCGTCCCTGCCTCGCCGAGAAGCTCCTTAAGCTCCGACGTATCCGGCACGGCGTCCCCGTGTTCCCGCTCCGACGGCGTCAGCGTCACACTCTTGCCGAACGATGTCTTCGGGAAAAGCTTGTATGCAATTACAATCACCGCCGGAATCATCACCGCCGCGATCACAATGCCAATCCAGCCGACCATCGCACTATGTCGGAAAAATATCACCACCCCCCCTGCCAGACAGCCAATCGCACAAAGCGTAATCACACCGCCGCTTGGAACGAATACCTCTGCTATGATCAGGCCGGCACAAGCGAAATAAAGAAAAACAGCAAACACAAGCCACCAGTCCATAATACAGTCCTCAAAGTTTACCTTACTCAAACTGACCGCTTTGCAGACAAAAATTAACGTAACCTTTTATTCGCTAATATGTTCTGCGTTACAAAAAATACGCTCAAATCAGCCATCCGCCGCCGAAAGCCCCCGGCTTTATGCCGGGGGTTCTACACCGCCGCGGATTCGACAATTTTGCATTTTACACTTTGATTTTTGCGTTTTCAAACTGACCCTCGGTCAGTTTGAATACCTTATTTTAATCATTTGCTTTCTTCACGACCACTCTGTTGCCGCGAATCTCTATTATCTCCACCGCCGTCCCACTGTCAAGGAAGCCCCCTTCCGCCACCACGTCCACCACCGCATGGCCGAACCGCGCCTTCCCCGCAGGTCTCAGCTTGCTCGTTACCTCACCGACCTGGCCGCATCGAATGCTCAAACCCTCGCCTTCCGGTGGTGCCGTCATGCTCACCTCCACCTCCGTCCCTGCCTTCGCCGCCGCCGGCGCCAGCACCAATCCGCTTAAAAATGAGAGTTTAGGTAGGTACTTTGTCGCAATACAAGCAAGGACGACAAAGCCGGTAAATCCGAGAGCCACCGCCCAGATGCCGTGAACAAAAAAGTACCAGCTCTCAGGCCCCTCAGGCCATGGAATCGTATCAGGCGGGTTCTTGACCAGCATCCCGAAGAGCCCTGTCAGGATGCAAACAATCCCCGTCAGGCCCGCAAGCCCGAATCCCGGAATCAGCAATACCTCCACAAGCAACAGCAGAATCCCCGTGACAAACAGCGCAACCTCGACCCAGTTCGCCATGTCAACAAGGTACTTGCTCCCGACGATTACGACAAAACATATCGCCGCAATCAGACCCGCAAGCCCTATGCCCGGCGTATTCAGCTCGACATAAACACCCAGAAACGCCACCGTCAGCAGTATCGCCATCACCGCCGGCGAATTGAGCCACCGTACCATCTCCTCCGACCAGCTCGTCTCTAACAGCATCGGCTGACCCACAAACTCAACATCGTCACGCTGCGCCAAAAACTCAAGCACACCATCCAGGCCCTTTACCTGAACACGCGCAATCCCATATTCCTCCGCCTCCGACGCCGTCAATGTCAGTAGCTCATCGTTCTTTACAATAAGCTGCTTGTTCTCAAGGTCGTACTTGTTCGGGTCCTTCGGTAGATAATTCGCCTCGTAAAACTCGTATTCTCCCGTCTCAAGATTCGTGACCCGATAGACCTCCGTCTGCATTGTCACCATCGCTTTCAGCAGTGGCTTCGGGTAGTTGTTGGCCTCCGCCGCACGACTAAATGCTGCACGAATAAACGACTCGACTTTTTCTCGCTCTACTCCTTCGAGTTTCCCGCCTAATTCGATTGGTGCACAATCACCTATCGTCGTGTTCTCAAGCATTATGATGTCCTGGCACGATACCGCTATCATCGCGCCCGCCGAAATCGCCTCGCTCGTCACATACGCAACCGTATGAGCATCGTCCGCCGCCTCGAATATGAAGTATTTGGCAATGTTATCGCCCGATTCGACAAACCCACCGTATGTCTCGATCTGGTATATCAGGTAGTCCACCCCCCCTGCCGCCGCAAGCGCCGTCCTCCGCTGAATCGACTTATAAAGACCGTCGTCTATCAGCCCCTTGCATACTATCACCGCCGCCTGTACGCCCTGCTTCTCTACAGAAACCTCGTTCGGCTCATTCGCCCCAATCGCACAGGAGCACCAAACCACCAGCACAAACAGCTTGATTATCGAGATATGCTTTCTCATATTTGCAATTGTACTTTCATATCGCACGACCCGCAACATTTTCTTGCATCCATTTTCTCAAACCACCCCCGCGAAACCAGTTTTGCCCCCCATATTTAGCCCCAGGCTTGCCCGCCTCTGGCGATGTTTCACCTGGGGTTCACCCGTCATATTTAGCCCCCGGTTTTACCGGGGGTTGTCCTGTCGTTCCACCTCCATTTGTTCTTCCCGCTTCCCTTGTTCTTCCCGCTTCCCTTGTCATTCCCGCTTCCCTTGTCATTCCCGCGCAAGCGGGAATCCATCAATACAAATTCGTGCAAATTCGTGTCTATTTTTCATCTTCGTGCCTTCGTGTCTTCGTGGTGAAAAATCGACAATCGGAAATCGGCAATTTCGCTTCTACCACACTAACCATTTACCAATCAGGTAGAAAACTATCGTCAGCGCCGCTGCTATCGGTATCGTCGCAAACCACGACGTAAATATCTGCGCCACCACCTTCCGGTTGATTGCCGTAATCCCTCGCGCCAGCCCGACACCCAGAATAGCCCCGACAAGCGTATGCGTAGTCGATATCGGAAGGCCCATCTTCGAGCACGTAAGCACCGTTGCCATCGCAGCCAAATCCGCCGCTACTCCACGCGAAGGCGTTATCTCCGTCACTTTCGTTCCCACTAAACGCATCACACGATACCCGAACATCGCCAGCCCCAGCACTATCCCCCCGCCTCCGATCAGCAGCACCCAAAGCTCCACCGTTACTTCCGTCGGCACCGCATTCGTTTTGACTATCTCAACCACCGCCGCCAAAGGACCGATTGCATTCGCAACGTCATTCGCACCGTGCGCAAACGCCACCGTACACGACGTTATTATTACTAACACCGCAAATATCTTTTCCACCCCTGCGAGCTGCTCTTCAAGCGTCTGCAGCCCGTTGTACGTCCGCTTTCTCCGCATAAGCAATGTCGATACTGCTGCGGCAGCCAGCCCACCTGCTGCACTTATCCCAATCGCAGCAGACCCGCTCATATCCAGATGAATGTTCTTCAGACCCTTGTATATCGTCGCTAATATCAAAATCGCAAACGTAAAGAACGCACAGATCGGTATCCCCTTCCTCGCCGCCATCGCCGGCTTGTCAACCGACAGAATATAACGCGATATCAGCTTGAATATCAAAAACGCCAATACCCCCCCCACCACCGGTGATATAAACCAGCTTGCTACAATCAGCCCCAGCTTGCTCCAGTGAATGTACGCAAGACCCGCCTCTAAAATCCCGAACCCCACTACCGCCCCTACTATCGAGTGAGTCGTCGACACCGGCATCCCAAAAAACGACGCAGCATTCAGCCACACCGCCGCCGCCAGCATCGCGCACACCATCCCACGAGCAAGAATAATTGGCTCGTGTTCGAATACCTGCGACTCGATTATCCCCTTGCGTATCGTATTGGTGACATGGCTGCCTACGAGGACCGCCCCCGCAAACTCGCATATCCCCGCCAATATCACCGCCCAGAATACCGTCAGCGCCTTCGAACCGACCGCATCAGCCATCGAATTGGCCACATCGTTCGCACCGACGTTCCACGCCATATAGACCGCGATTACGATGGCTACGATTACCAGTGCTTCCATTCCGGCTAAGCTTCCCCGAGATGCCCTATTTCTTTCGAATGATCAGTCGCAGATATTTCGCCGCCTTCTCCGCCGCGTTCGATACTGCGCTCAGTGCCTGACAGTACTTGTCCAGAAACATAATTGTAATCGGGTCAAGCTTCTTTTCCATACTGTAGAAACGGCGAGCGAATTTCCTTTCAAGCCGGTCCGTCTGCCATTCCTCTTCGCCGATTCTGTCTATCGCTTCCAGCATCTCCCTGGCCTCCTCACCGGTAAACGCCGCTTCAGCAACAGTTGAAAGCTTATCCGTCAGACTCATCAGATGCTCGCCCATGCTTATTACCTGCTCCACCAGCAACATAAAATCGCCTTTAAGCTCTTCCGGTATCTTCGTCTTGCGAAGCAGCAGCAGCACCGCAAAATCCTCCGCCGCATCCGCCACGTCGTCCTGATACGCTAAGAACCTGCTCAGCTCCGACCGCCCTACCGAAAGAAAATACATCTGATGGATCTTGCCACGAAGCTCATTCTTTATCTGGTCCGCCTCGTGCTCCGTCTTGCTCATCAGATTGTGCAAATCTTCCAGCTTGTCGTAATCTTCCGCTAACAGAGCATTTGCTAACGGCTTTAGCAGCTCTACGCACTCATGAACCTTCTTCGAATGCTCTTGGAGCGACACAAAAGGCGATTGCGCAAATAGCTTATTAAAAACGCCCATATCTTTCTCCTCAAAAGACACGGCCCATTCCGGCCGCTGCACCTTACCGACATATCCTTAACCAAACGCTTATAATTCCACCGCACTTTTACTCCCTAACGCAACGCACGTCAACCAACTTCCCAAAATCCCCGTTTTTCCCCTTCGTGCCATGGGCTTCCAGCCCATGCGTATCACGGCCTTCCAGGCCGTGGTTGTTGTTTCGCCCCCTCACGCCTGAGGCAACGCCGATGGTGTAAGGGGGTTGCACAGGCAAGGATCCCTTACCCCAATTCGCCTGTTTACAGGCGACGTATATAACCCCCGGTTTCACAGGCGGGTTGCAGTTGTGAGGAACACTTACCCAAATGAGGCCGAAGGCCTCAAATGTTTAGCCCTCGAACCCCGAAGCCGAAGGCCCGGCGCTCCGTTTGACGGGGGCGTTCGGGGGTTGCAAACGTGAGGAATCCCCACCTGTCATTCCCGCGAAGCTTGTCCCCGCGCAGGCGGGGAGCGGGAATCCACTTCATAATTCGATATTCTCTCCGTCATTGCGAACGCAGTCAAAGGAATCAATAATCAATTACCTCGCTACCGGTTCGTCGAGGGCTTCTTGCTCAGAGAGCTCGTTGTTAGTTTCCCGGAATTCATCGGAATCCTTAATTTTCCCCTGTTGCTGCGCAGCAGTAGCAGCAGGCTTTTGTGATTCCCAGTTATATATTGTCCGCCACGATTGTAGGCCGCCAAGTAAAAACGCGAGATAGGATAAGCTTACAAAGGCAATAGTCAAATACTGAAAAAAAAATGCTTCCTTCCTTTTTTTCCTTTCATAATTTCCTTGGGCTAAATAAGTAGTTCCTGATGCTGCTGCCGCTAAAAACACTCCACATCCAAATATCAACAGGGCTGTGGAAAGGCCGGATATCATGGAAGTGTCTTTTGTGAGGATATTTCCTATAAAAGCGAGTATCGCAACACATGCACCTCCATTGATTAATGCACCACTTTTGAGCGCACCTTGCCCAATAGTTATAACCGCATGGAATCCATCAGAGATTCTTTTTATTCTAGCTTTATAGTACTCAATTCTAGTTGTGTTTTTAGCAGCATAGAAAGCTAAGTCACGTTGAGTTTGCAAAGCATCTTTTTCTTTCTGCTCTTTTACGATCTCTTTGATTTCTTCAAGATATGCTTTGAAGTTCTTCAATTGAATTTCTGTTATGCCCTTATCTTCGGCAGCTTGAATATCTGCTTCCATCTCTCTTATAAGAGTTCGAACATTCATTTATATACTCCTACCAATAATTATACAATTTTACCTGCCTTTTACCCGCCGCTCGTTTGGCGGGATGGCGGACTCGCCTAATCTCTTTTATTAAATGATTCCGCGTGTGCAAACAAGTTGCACACTCTACCCGGCTATATTTTTTCTCCTCGGAAATCAGGTAGGATGTAATCACTTTTTGTTAGCACTTTACAGCCTGATCTATATTTTGGGTCGAGAAACATAAACAACGGAATAATGCCTGACAGCCTGGATATAGAGTCTTTATACAAATAAGAAACTAAGATACATAATCCTGCTGAGGCAAGTAGTACATTCTCTAAGTTAGCTTCTCGAAAGTAGTTTGATCGTTCATGCTTGACATTATTGTAACAAGCCCACCATTCTGGCGTTTTTTCTTCAAACCAGCTCTTCCACGGCGTTAAAGAAATAGAATGTTTAGCAATCAAAACTTCCGTCTTAGGAAGATGTGGGAATTCGGATGTAATAGTTTTGCGGTAATTTATAATATTAGTAGCGGGAGCTTCGGGATTTGCGGCCTTGCAAAGCAATTTTGCTACAACATCAATTTCGGAACCGATGGAGAGTAAAAGCCTAGTGAGTTCTATGCTATAGGTCGAATAGTTATCTTTAGATATCTCGATATAACGGGAGAGAGTTTCCAAATCGCCCAATATACTTTTATAGTAGTGCCAATGCGAGTATTGCATTATTCCAACCTACCTTTTAGGCATTGAGAGATTGATTCGTCGCCGCATGGCTTGCAAGGACCATATGAAACTTTCAATCTTCTCTTTACCTCGCACTACCCTGAGTGCGGGACTTCGCTCAAATGAAACTTTCGATTTTCGCTACGCATATCTTTTCAGTCACCTCGTGTAGTTTTTGGACGTATTCCGGCAGATGTGCTAACGACTTTCTCATATCCCGACATTATACCCAAAACCGCTCTTTAAAACATAAACATAATACATTATAAAACCCTAACAGGGTGAAATCAAACGCCTTCTATAAGCTCTATTCTAACAAATTTTATTTCTCATACTGACCGATTTTTGGGAGGGGAAAAGGGGTCAGAGGGGAAAAGGGGTCAGGAGCATTTTCTGGAGGGGAAAAGGGGTCAGGAGCATTTTCTGTGTCGGCCCCAAGGGCCGAAGTCGAAGGAGCTGGCCCCCGAAAAAGCGAAATTCGTACGAACGGTTGAAACGACCGTTTGGCGCAAATGCGCAACGCTCTGCGCCTTAAATTCCAAATTCCAATTTTTTTTTTACTCTTGTTTGCATAAGCACTTACGCAAATCGGC
>JAUVYV010000107.1 GCA_030602885.1 Phycisphaerales bacterium | reverse complement strand
TATATCGGAGATTTCACCTGTTTTTTTCCGCGATTTCGAAGTTGCGGGCATGTCACCTGGGAACGTCAAAGGTGTGTAATGGAAAAACGATCGTTTTTTAGCTGGAGATGGGGACATTCGCTTTTTGGCTCAGAAACGAGGTACAGGGGGTTCGATATCGGAGAACGTTGCCGGCAGCTCAGCGGGTTCGAAGTAAAGAGGATGTTTCAACTCTCAAAATTATTTACGGGTGAACATTTCGATGTTTTGCTTTTTGCCCTGCAGGGGAGTTGAGGATTTGACGTAGCCGCGGTCCGCGTAGAACTCAGCCGGATTACCGGCTGCCTGGTCCATCTTGGATCGGATGTGCTGTGGGTCCATGCGCTCCAGGAGCGCAGACCCGATTCCCCGGTCTCTGAACGTGCCGGCGACGAGCAGATGGATGAGTACTCCCTTGTGTGTTTTGACTGCCCATCCGATTATGCAGTTTTCGACCAGGGCGATGAGTGTCACGTACTTGGTGACATACTTGAGGTGACGGCCGGCCGGCACGAAGTAATCGTGTGCTGAGCCGTGGACCTGGTCCGCCAGGCCTCTGCCGGCCAGCCAGAAGTCAACGAACGTGACGATTGCCGGCAAATCAGATTCGGTAGCCTTACGGTACTGAATGTGTGGGGCTACCTTGCGGGGTTTTTTACCGGAGCTCTACGTGCAGCATCGTATTTTGCCTGGTCGATTCCCCAACCCACTGGTTTGGGTTCAGCTTTCGGCTTAGATTTGGATGCCGTTGTTTTTGATGTCATCTTTGTCTTCGTCATCTCCGAAAATCTCCTTGAGTAGTCGGATCAGCCCAATGATGAATTTGAGCCAACTCCATAGGTCACTTCCAAATTTCATTGTGGTTCCTCGCTTTCTGTAAAGTGGTTAGTGATGTGACCGTCGACCTTGATGTCGGGATGGTCCTCGAGCTTCTGCTTTACGAGCTCGCAGACTTGTTGACCCTCGGCCTGGTCAGCCACGTCTTTGCGTAAAGTGATTACTAACTGCATGTCACTATCTCGTTAAAGTTTCATAATCCAATTTATAGCTTTGGATTGCGGGCGATTGTCGGCAGTGTCGGTGGTCCCAACTGCAGGGTCGGTAGAGATATCTACTATGGTATCAGTACCCAGTGCGATGATTGCCGGGCCAATAGGGTCGTGAGTGTGACCGTCTCCGGTGAACGTGTGGACTTGACTATCGCTGCCAAAGCTATCACCAGGATTGTAAGTATCGCCAGCACCGGCAAGGTAGCAGTTACGGTAGTCGGGGGTCCCCATAGTGCCGTCGCAGAGATGCCAACCGGAGGGGATACTCGCGATGCTCCACGGCCAACCCATTATCATTCCTGGCATCATATTTTTTACTCGATACGGTGGTTCAATCATGTCACCACCTAAATTTCGGTAACTGTGGCGATTCCAACAGCACCGCCGAGGGGGACATAGTTACCTACGATATTTGGGTCAGTCCTATCCCAGATAGGACCAGCCACTACACCGAGCGTGGCGGTTATCATCCACGCGTCCACACCGTCCCACCAGATGTACCAGCCGTTGCTGGCGAGCTCGTAGGCCGGCTTGTCGTTCCAGGGACCAATCGGCAGGTATGTTCCAGTCGCATCAGGGGTCAGTTCCCCTGTGACTTCGTATTTTTGGTCAGTTACCTGTGCAGCCCCCGTTCGACTAACAACGGAGGGCTTCACCACTTGCTCAGACCGTTGTTAAGGGATCACAGCTACCGTAGCGTCTCCCGTTGCGGTCCCACCTGGACTGTAAAGGCCCTCGATGGCAGGATCTGTCCGGGTCCAGTAGTCGGTACCCTGGGTTCCGCGCAAAGTGCTGATGTTCCAGGTGTCAATTCCATCCCACCAGATGTACCAGCCGGTTCCTACGATTTCGTAGGATGGCTTGTCGTTGTATGGCCCGATCGGGTTGTATGTGCCAGTAACGTCGGGGACTAGTGTCCCCGTCACTTCATATTTTTGGTCGTCAGCAAGTGTAGCCCCCGCTCCACAAAAGCAGAACGGGGGCTACACATCGGCCACCACGTCTCGCGGGTCAACCTGCCAGGGTTCCGAGAGACGTAGGGAATCGGTTATGATCCTTGCTCTGAACCAGACTCGCTGTCCCAGGGCGAATGGGAAAGCCGCTGCGAGCGTTGCCGTGCCGGCAGCACCTTCGGTCGAGTCGATGAAGTCCATGTACCGCCAGGGAGTTGCGAAGAAGTTCCTCGATGCGAGCTGTGGTTGTCCCTGGGCGATCATGATACCGAATTTCGGATCGCCGTTGGCCACCCATCCAGAAGTGTCGCAGGTGAAAGTGAACGTCTGCGCTGCGATGTCCTCCTCGCTGCAAACGAGGGCGGGGTCCTTTTCGGGCAAGCTGAGAATCGTTGGGGCTGCGTCAACTTCCGTTTCGCCCATCGTCTTCTGTGCGCAGTTGCTCCGGATGAAGTGGTTGTAGCCGGTCAGGTGAATGGTCTCACCAAGCCGGTTCTTCATCGCGACTGCAGCGGCGTAGACGTTCCAGAGTCCGCGCTGGGTATCGGTCAGCCCGGTGTGCCAGTACTCTGCAAGGTAACTGAGGATTGCCCTGATCTTTTCCTGTCGTGTGCTGTGTGGGTTGACCGGCTTGGTCCTGGGCCGGATGTAGTTGCCGAACCGGTTCCTGGCGTGGACCGTCCCGGCGATCGAGCCGGATATCTGAATGATTCCGCCACCAAACCTTACAAGTCCCATGTCACTATCTCCTAAAAGAAGTTAAAAAAAAGTGCGGACTCGTACTCGGCCGAGTCCGCATTGGTGAGCTGCTCATCCGCTGGAGGGTTCATGAGCAGATAGCTCGTTCATGTCAAAGAACAAAAAAA
>JAUVYV010000003.1 GCA_030602885.1 Phycisphaerales bacterium | reverse complement strand
GGCTGAGCAAGTACTGCTTGAGTTGCTAAGGATTGACCGTGATAACCTACAGGCTCGTACCGAATTATCGAAGATCTACCAGCATGAAGGCAAATACAAAGAGGCTGAGCAAGTACTGCTTGAGTTGCTAAGGATTAACCGTCAAAGCTGCTATGCAATTGCAGAGCTTATCCGTGTCTATGGCAAATTGGGAAGGGCGGCTGATTGTTTTAACAGGTTCGATAAGTTTCTTAGCAGAGTAACGATTAGGAGAGGTCGAAAACCACAGGCGATGTTTAACAATATCTTCAGGCTTTGTAAGAAAGAAGGACGGGCTGATAAGGCGGCGGAGTACTTCAGAAGATACAGCCATATACTTGATGGAAGAAATGTGGCCTTATACAAAAGCTTATTCGGGAACAACCCTTTCGATTGATTATTGATGGATTCGGCGATCCTTTGGGGACAAGCTTCGCCAGCCCGCCAAATGAACCTGCCACACGAATGGCGGGCAAGCTACGAGAGACGGGTGAGGGGCGGGGAAAAATGCTTTACAAATCAGCGGGCGAATGAACAATAGTCGTGTGACTTGAGAAGAAAATGCTAAGGAGAGTTGGATATGAAGAAGGTATTGGCTATCGCTGTACTCGTTGTGGTTGCGGTTATGTTTGTCGTGATAGGGATTGCGAACAAGGGTAAGGGCAGTGGTAAGATTCAGATAGCGGTGATACCGAAGGGGACGACGCACGTATTCTGGCAATCGATACATCGCGGTGCGCTGAAGGCAGGCGAAGAAGCGGGGGTGGAGATATTCTGGAACGGGCCCGACAGGGAGGGTGACAGGGAGAAGCAGATACAAATCATTGAGGACTTCATTACGCAAAAGGTATCGGGGATAGTGCTTGCGCCGAACGACAGCAAGGCGCTGGTGCCGATAGTGGAAAGAATCGCATCGAAGGGAATACCGTGTGTGATAATCGATTCCGCAATCGATACGGACAAATACGTTTCGTTCGTGGCGACGGACAATTATCAGGGCGGGGTGATTGCGGCGAGGCGGATGGCAGAGATTTTAGGCGGCAAGGGGAAGGTGATTGTGGTCAAGTATGCGCCTGGGTCGGCTTCGACGACGAAGCGAGAGAACGGGTTCCTCGGGACGATAGAGGAGGAATTTGCGGGCATTGAGATTGTCGATGCCAAGTACGGGATGGATACGGTGGAGACGTCACTTCAGGCGACGGAGGATTTGCTCACGAAGAACGCCGAGCTTGACGGGCTTTTTGCGTGCAATGAATCGACGTCGGTGGGTGCGCTTCGTGCGCTGCAGAGCCAGGGTCGGGCGGGCGAAGTGAAAATGATTGGCTTTGATGCGGGCAAGCTGCTGATAGAGGGTGTAAAGAGCGGGGACATCGATTCGCTCGTAGTGCAGAACCCGACGAAGATGGGCTATGAGGGTGTGAAGACATTGGTTGCAAGGCTCGAGGGCAAGGAGGTGGCGAGGCGAATAGATACGGGGGTGAAGCTGATTACGAAAGAGAACCTTGAGACAGCAGAGATACAGGCATTATTGAAATGATAGAGACCGCACAAGAGAAAGAGGGCGAGGGGCGTATTGGGCTACGGATGGAGGGGATAAGCAAGCGATTCGGGCCGGTGCAGGCGCTGCAGGATGTGAATCTGACGGTGCATGAGGGGACGGTCCATGCGCTGGTAGGCGAGAACGGAGCGGGCAAATCGACGCTGATGAAGATATTGGCGGGTGTGTACGGGGCTGATAGGGGGAGGATTGAGATTGACGGTAAGGTTCGTAGTTTCACCGGGCCTGAGAAGGCGATAGAGGCGGGGGTTTCGATGATTTATCAGGACCCGGACTTAGCCGAGCATCTGACGGTGGCGGAGAATGTTTTTTTGGGGAATGAGCCGAGGGGAGCACTGCCGTTTATGATTGACAACAATGTAATGGTGAACAACACGGCGGAATTGGCTGAGAATTTTCATTTTGATATTGAGCCGGGGGCGGTGGTGGCGGAGCTTTCGACGGGTGACTGCCAGGTCGCGGAGATACTCAAGGCGCTTGCGCGGAAGGCATCGATTATCGTGATGGATGAGCCGACGAGCTCGCTTTCGGAGAGCGAGGTTGAGCGGCTGTTCGAGATAGTGAGGCGGCTGCGAAGCAACGGGATTTCGGTGATTTATATATCGCATCGCCTGGAGGAGATAGTTGGATTAGCTGATGAAGTGACGGTGCTTCGGGACGGGCAGGTGGTACACAGCGAGCCGATGAGCAAGCTGGATATTGCGACGATTGTACGTCACATGGTAGGTCGTGAGCTGACGGAGTTTTTCCCTGCGCGTGACGTAAGAATCGGCGAGACGAGGGTGAAGATTGAGGGGCTGAATTCAGGCGCGAAGATAAGGGACGTTAGTTTTGAGGTCGGGGCCGGTGAGATTGTGGGGATGGCGGGTCTTGTCGGCGCGGGGCGGACGGAGGTAGCGAGGGCGATTTTCGGTATTGACAAGAAGGCGACGGGGAAGGTTTCGCTGGACGGCAAGGCGGTGACGATTAAGAGCCCTGGCGAGGGAATAGCAAACGGGATTGCTTTTTTGACGGAGGACCGGAAGCGAACGGGGTTGTGTTTGAATCTGGCGTGCTCGTGGAACATAACGCTGGCTGGTCTGGACTTGATTGGGATGAGCAGAACAATCAGCCCGGCTAAGGAGAACGGTATCGCCGAGAAGCTGGGCAGGCAGTTGGCTATCAAATGGGCTGGGGCTGATGCGCCGGCAGAATCGCTTAGCGGGGGTAATCAGCAGAAACTCGTGATTGCGAGGTGGCTTCTAACAGAGTCGCGATTTATGATTTTTGACGAGCCGACACGCGGGATTGACGTCGGGGCGAAGAAGGAGGTCTATGGTCTGCTCAACAAATTGGCGAAAGAGGGCAAGGCAATTTTGTTTATTTCGTCGGAGTTAGGTGAGCTTTTAGGTGTGACGGACAGGATACTTGTGATGCGGCGAGGCAAGTTAGTGGGCAACCTGAAGACGAGCGAAACGAGTCAGGAAGAGATAATGCACCTGGCGGCAGTGGAGGAAGCAAATGAGTAAGTTCGTGAGGCAGTTGCTGCCGTTCGGCAGTTTAGTGCTGATAATATGTATTCTGTCGGCGTTTCGGCCCGATACGTTTTTGACGATGGATAATTTCCTTAACGTTCTGCGGCGGTCAAGCGTCTATGGGATAATTGCGATAGGGATGACTTTTGTGATTATATCGGCGGGGATTGATTTATCGGTGGGGAGTATGCTGGCTCTTTGCGGGATGGCGGGAGCGGCGGTGATGGAGGCGATGGGCGGGGCTAATCCACAGGGTGCGTCATTAGTGTATGGGACAATCGCAGGGATTGGTGTCGGGGTCGTATGCGGGTTCCTGAATGGGGTTTTGATAACGAAGCTTCGGCTGCAGCCGTTTATAGTGACGCTGGGGGCGATGAGCTTTTATCGCGGGATAGCGCTGGTGATGCGGGACGGTCAGCCGATTAACATTGCTGATTACAAGTATCTTGGTGAGGGTTCTATTTTAGCTGTGCCGGTTTCGATTATTATTTTTGCGGTTATCACAGCAGCGGCAATATTCATCCTTCGATATATGAAGTTAGGGCGATACACATACGCGATAGGGTCGAACCGTGAGGCGGCATTTCATGCGGGCGTTAATGTCGATTTGAATCTGATCTGCATTTATATGTTTATAGGTGTGCTGGTCGGTATAGCGTCGATGATACAGGTAAGCCGGACGGTGTCGGCCCAGCCGACCGCGGGACTTGGGACGGAGCTGGATGTTATTGCGGCGGTGGTGATAGGCGGGGCGAGCCTGGCGGGCGGGCAGGGGACGATAGTCGGGACGATTATAGGGACGCTGCTGATAAGTTTCCTGCGGAACGGGTGTACGCTGTTAGGGATATCGACGAATGCTCAGTTGATAGTGATTGGTCTGATTATCGTTATCGCGGTCTCAGTTGACCAACTGGCGCGTTCGAAGGGAAAAGAATTGCAGAGTACGGGCAGTTAGTTTGGCGTGGTTATGAGTCAGGAGTAATAGCGATGGTTAAGAAAAGCGGAGCGGTGCGATTGTCGAATATTCGCAGGGCGGAGCCGAAGGAGCCGGTGATTGCTGTATTTGCGACGAGCGACCCGCGGATTGATGAGGCGAGCAGGAAGCGGTGCCGGAATATCGTGAAGATGGCGGCAGATACTATCAATGGTGCGGTGGTGCTGCCGGACGGCACGCCGGTGCCGGTGGTGTATTCGACGGTCCTTGTGGACGGCGAGCGGCAGGCAGATACTGTCGCGCAGCAGTTCCGAAAGGCGGGAGTGGATATTCTTGTTTGCGTGCCGGATACGTGGGCATTTCCACAGCTTACGACGATATCACTGCTGCAGCAGTTTCCGAAGGAGACGCCAATCAACATTACGTGCGGTAACAGCGGGCCGAAGCCCGGCGTTGTCTATGCGCATGCGCTGAATGGTGCGCTGGCTCAATACGGACGGCCGGCGACTTTGAACGTCGGCAACTGGCCTGATACGGGTGCAAATCCAAAAATGAGCGAGCAGACGGCGAATTGGCTTATCGACTGGTGCTATGCGGCAGTGACGGCAGTAGGCCTGCGTGGTCGGCGGGTTGTGATATTCGGACATGACTCGATGGGGATGGAGACGGCGCTGGCGCATGTGATACCGACGAGGAACACGTTCGGCTTAGAGATTACGCGATTAGATATGAAACTGCTTAGCGATATGCTCAGCAAGGGAGCATACGACGGGAAGGAGTTGAAGGCCCTGCGGAGATGGATTGATAAGTACGTGGGGAAGCGTTTGGAGCTTCGGGATGAAGCGGACAGTGAGCGGTTCAATCAGAGCTTGGGGATGTACCTGATTGTGCGGGATTTGATGGCGGAGCTGAATGCGGTCGGGGGCGGTTTCATGAGTCAGCTTGAGTGGGGCAGTGATTTGCGAGGGACCCCCCTGCCGGTAGCGGATGCGATGGAGTCGCTTTTTAACAGTACATTTGACCATCAAGGTCGTAAAGCCCCCCTGCCATACGCAACCGAAGCGGATGTGCAAGGATTACTTACGATGCTGTTTATGACGTATCTTAGCGGTGGTAATCCGCCTTTGTTTATGGATTTTCGGAAGGTTTGGGAGGCGTGGGAGATACGGGAGTTGGCGAAGAAGATCGGCTTGAAGCGGTTAGACAAGAAGGCGGCCTGGTATCAGAAGGGATTGGTTGACGGTGACAATTCGGGCAGTGCGTCGTTTGACTGGGCGGCGAAGCCGGGGGCGAGCGTTAAAAAGATTATGGACGGAGTGAGCATGCCTTTGGCGGATGCGGGTTATTTTCCGGGCGGGGGCAACAGCGTGACATTCATGACGCCCGGCGGAATCGAGGGCGTTGCGGCACGAATGGCTTTCAGTAAAGTCAATGGCCTGTTTAGTATGATATGGGATGAGGCGTCTACTACGGAAGTGCCGGAGAAGTTGGGGCAGGCGATGTGCAAGCTGACGACGCCGACGTGGCCTCATACGTTTGTGGTACCGAGGTATGCGACGATGGTTGAGTACAAGCAGTACCCCCCTGCCAATCATTTCCATATGACGTGGAATCTGCCTGTGGCGCGGCTTCAGTACTGGATGGACATGACAAACGTACTCAGCGTGACACCGTGGGCGGCAAGGCCGAGGTTTATCGAGGGGGTTGACCGGCCTCAGCCGTTGATTCATCTGATAAACGGCGGCGAAGACAGCTATAAGCAGCTCAAGAGCTGAAATCCGAAATCCGAGTGCCGGCACTATAATAGAGTGTATTTGCGACAACCGGTTGCTTTTACTGCTGACTTTGCTCTGTTGACCGCGGGAGAAAAAACAGATATAATCGTACGTGGCGGCAAAAATATCGTATTTGTGAGCACGACTAATGACCAGAGAAGACTTAATGCGGCAAATCAGGTCCCGTTTGATAGCTGCATACCACGACCGTCTTCGAGCGGTAGTTCTGTACGGTTCTGAGGCCCGTGGCGAAACCGGAGAAGACAGTGACGTGGATATCCTCGTTTTGCTTGATGGGCCATTAGATTATGGTCGTGATTTGCAGACTAACCTTGACGCTCTTTATCCTGTGTCCCTGCAGCTTGGTCGTCGCATTAGCGCCAAGCCGATTCTCGCGTCCGATTATGAACGGCTTGATTGTCCCCTCTTTCGAGCCGCTCGGCGCGAAGGGATAGTGCTATGAATGAATTTGCCATGACGCAATGGGAACGTGCTCTACGCACACTGTCTTCGGCAAGGCAGCTTATTGAGACCGACCCTGACTCGGCTGCTTCCCGTGCTTACTATGCGGCCTTTCATGCACTTACTACACTGTTTGCGTTTCGAGGCCAAAGCTTCTCAAAGCATTCTGCACTGCGTGCAGCGCTGCACCGTGACCTTATTAAAACGAGCCAATGGCCTATTGATCTCGGTAAGGCGTTTGATTTTTTGATGGACCTGCGAGAAACCGGCGACTACGGGGGACTGATACAGGTTTCACGGAGTGATGCAGAACTCGCTATAGCGAAGGCCCAGGCTATTATCGACAAAGTGTGTAACACCTGTCCTGAGTTAGAGCAATGACATCGGCGACAGGACTGAGGTACACGATGGCGAATTATATGGTTGCGCAGTTGGATGAGATTGAGCCAGCGAGGTGCCCGTGCGGGTTTTCACGGCGGGCCTTTGTGGCGGACGACAACCAGACGGCCACTATGCACATGGTCGATATTATCGAGGATGCAAAGGTTCATTATCACAAGAGACTCACAGAGCTTTATCTGATACTCGAAGGTGAAGGACATATGGAATTAGACGGTGAGCTGGTGGCGGTGAGGCCGATGACGGCGGTGTTTATTCGGCCTGGCTGCCGGCATCGGGCGGTGGGGAAGATGCGGGTAGTCAACGTGCCGATACCGGCTTTTGACCCGGCCGATGAGTGGTTTGACTGAGAAATTTTGGGTATTGGACCGATAAAAAGACCGAAGCAGGAGCAGCTTTACAGGAAGGGAAATTTTATTTTAAATTTGTGTCAGGGGTATTGACAGATTCTCAGAATTGTGATACAATGCGGTATTATGAGTCAGATAGTCCGCACAACCAGTTGGGTATGGTGGTGGCCTGTTGGATAGCCGGCAGGCGAGCGGACGACTGCTATAGATAGGAAAATCCGTTAAGCGTATGAAACGCGGCCTGTTGGACAACAGCAGGTCGTTTTTTTTATTGGCTACAGAGGACACAGAGAACACAAAGATTTATAATAAGGATATGAAAGAAATGGAAGATTACAGACAAATCATATTGAATGCCAAGCCCGGGCAGATAGTGCCGATTGTCAAACAGGTCGCAATGGCTGACCCGATGGACTTCTTTGCGAAGATAAGCGACTACGGCCGAGCGAAGAACTGCTGCCTGTTCGAGTCGCGCGAGTACATGAAGGGGGCCGGTGCGCTGAGCTTCGGGACGGCCAGGCCGGCGCTGTACCTTATGGGGACCGGCAGGAAATTTACCATAAAGGCGCTGAACAAGACGGGGATGCGAATGATAGCGTACCTGACATCAAATGCCGAGAGATTCGACTTCTGTGAAGAGGTTGATTTCGAAACCGACCTGATAAAGGGAAGAATCAAACACACTGAGGAGCTGGTTGACGAGCAGACGCGGCTTGGGTGCACAAATCAGATGGATGTTCTTCGTGCGGTGGCGTTTGGATTTCAGTTAGCGAGCAAGCCGTTTCGAGTTACGTGCGGACTGTTGGGGGCACTGAGCTACGATTTCATAGACCAGTTCGAGAAGCTTCCCGTCAACAAGGAGGACATATTAGGCAACCCGGATTATGAGCTTTACTTTGCGGACAACATCTTCCTTGTGGACCACGAGCACAGCCAGGGGTATGTGGTCGTGAACGTAATAATAACGAACGGTGACCGCGAGGCAGCGATAAGCGAAGCGCAGGATTGTTTTGACTATTACGCGAATATCGCGAGATTCGAGACGCCAACCGGGGAGATATACACGGGCGAGCCGGCGGACAGCTCGACCGATACGGAGCAGCCGGAATATGAAGCGATGGTGAAAGAGGCGAAGCAGCATATTCTGGACAGCGATATTTGTCAGGTGGTTCTGAGCAGGACCAAGATGGAGCCGTGCGTAGATGAGCCGTTAGATGTCTATAAGCGGCTTCGAGAGCTGAATCCGTCGCCGTACATGTTCTATCTGCATACGCCGAATACGGTTCTGCTGGGTTCAAGCCCGGAGCTGAACCTTCGGGTAAGAGGGACGGAGGAGCGGAGTGTGGAGATTCGGCCTATTGCCGGTACAAAGCCGAGAGGTAAGACAGGCGGGAAGATTGATGCGGATATTGATTTCAGGTATGAGGCGGAGCTGAAGATAGACCGCAAGGAATTAGCCGAGCATATGATGTTAGTCGATTTGGCTCGAAACGATATTGCGAGGGTGGCTGAGCCGGGCAGCCGAATGGTTACCGAGCTTTTGACGGTGGAGAAGTATGAGTCGGTTCAGCATTTAGTCAGCAATGTGAAGGGGACATTAGCCGATAATCTTGATGCGCTGAGCGCGTATCTTGCGACGATGAATATGGGGACATTGACGGGGGCTCCGAAGATAGAGGCGATGAAGATAATCCGCCGGTTAGAGAAGACGAAGCGGGGCTATTACGGCGGAGCGGTGATGTATCTGACGGTTGACGGTCAGTTCGACAGTTGTATTACGATACGGAGCTTACAGATTAAGGACCATGCGGCGTACATTCGTGTAGGCGCGGGGATTGTTCACGACAGTGTTCCGAAGACGGAGTTCGAAGAGACCGAGCACAAGGCCGGCTCGTGCATGCGGGCAATAAGGGAAAAGTAGTAATGCAAGGAGAATAGTATGGAAGGTAAGCCGAGGAAGGTTTTGTTCATCGACAATTTCGATTCGTTCACCTATAATCTGGTGGATGATTTCTGCAAGCGCAACTGCGAAGCGAAGGTTTATCGGGCAGATACGTCGCTTGAGGATTTGAGGCGAGTGGCCGAGAAGTTCGAGCCGGATTTGCTCCTGATTAGCCCCGGGCCCGGCAATCCGAGCAGCGCAGGAGTGTCACTTTCGGCGGTGGAGTATTTTAAGGATAAGGTGCCGATATTCGGGGTTTGCCTTGGCCATCAGGTTATAGTGGAGTATTTCGGCGGCAGGATAGGTTATGCCCCGGAGCCGGTGCACGGTAAGCCGTCGCGTGTTACGCACAACGGTAAGGGCATATTTACCGGTATCGAGAATCCGCTGCAGGCAGGCCGATACCACAGTTTGTGCAGCGTGGAACTGCCGGAGTGCCTGGAGGAGACGGCGGAGTTTGAAGGGATAAATATGGGTATCAGACACAGGGAGCTGCCGATATTCGGCGTACAGTTTCACCCGGAGAGCATATTGACGCCTGCGGGCGGCAAGATTATCGAGAATGTGCTGGGGATTGCGCTTTCAAAAAAAGGATAACAGGAGCAGTGAGTAATGGCGACGATAACGGAGTTTCTTGAGATAATTCTTGAGGGCAGGGATTTGACGTTCGAGCAGGCCAAATCTCTGCAGGACAGGATATTCACCGGCGAGGTGAGCGAGGTTCAGATTGCGGCTTTTCTGGCGATGATGCGGATGAAGCGTGCGACGAGCGGTGAGATCGCCGGTCTGGCCAAGTCGCTGCGTGAGCATGCGGTGTCGGTCAAGGTGAACGCCGAGCCGCTGATAGATACGTGCGGAACGGGAGGAGCGACGGTTAAGACGTTCAATATATCGACGGCGGCAGCGGTGGTAGCAGCGGGAGCAGGGGTGTATGTGGCGAAACACGGCAATAGAGGAATTACGAGCCGTTGCGGTTCTGCGGATGTTCTTGCGGAGCTTGGCGTGAATATCGAGCCGGGGCCTGAGGTAGTGGCAGAGTGCATAGAAGAGGCGCATATCGGTTTTATGTTTGCGCCGAAGTTTCATCCGGCAATGAAGTTCGTTCAGCCGATACGCAAGAGCTTAGATTTTCGAACGGCGTTTAATATCTTAGGGCCGCTGGCGAACCCGGCGGGGGTAAAGCGGCAGGTGATGGGTGTAGCGGATGCGGCACTTTTGGACAGAATAGCCGAGACACTGAAGATACTCGGGGCAGAACGTGCGATGGTCGTTCACGGCCAGGGTATGGATGAGATAAGCATACTCGGGACGACGCAGATTCGGGAGGTCCGGGACGGTCAGATTGTTTCGTCGGAGCTTGACCCGTCAGAGCTGGGGATATCGAGCACGGCGATAGAGGAGCTTGAGACGGGCGACGCGATTGCAAATGCACAGGTGATACGAGAGATTTTGAGCGGCTCGGGGAAGGGGCCGAGGCGTGATATTGTGCTGCTGAATGCTGCGGCGGGAATCATCGTGGGGGGGCTTGCAGATGATTTCAAGTCGGCACTGGAGCTGGCAGGGGCGTCGGTCGATGAGGGGAAGGCAAATCGGTGTCTGGAGAGGTTGATTGAGATTTCGAACGGTCGGCAGTAGTGAGAATTAGCAGGGATGTTGATAGTAAAGGTCAAAATTTGCGGTCTTACGAACTACAAAGATGCGATGGCAGCGGTGGATATGGGCGCGGACCTGCTGGGTTTTAATTTTTACCCGAAAAGCCCGAGGTATGTGACGACCGAGCAAGCGGCGGAGATCATAGGAAAGCTGCCGGGTTTTGTGGATACTGTGGGGCTTTTTGTTAATTCGTCATTGGAAGAGATTCAGGAGCCGCTTGGGAGATATAGTTTCGATTGGGTGCAGCTTCACGGAGACGAGACGCCGGAGTTCTGCGAGCAGTTTCGGACGGTAAACGTGCGGACAATGAAGGCGATACGGGTGAAAGATGAGAACGATATCGAACGAGCGGAGGAGTATTTTACGGATGCGATTTTGCTGGATGCGTACGATCCGGAGAAATACGGAGGCACAGGTCTTACGTTTGACTGGAATATAATAGGTCACATAACCAAGCGTGTTTTTTTAGCTGGTGGTATAAACCCTGATAATGTTGTGAAGGCGGTTAAGCTCGGCGTTTACGGGATAGATGTATGCAGCGGGATAGAGGTCGAGCCGGGCAAGAAGGACCATAAGAAGATGAAAGCGTTGTTCGATAACATAGAACATTTGAGAGGATGAGTTAAAGGCATGAAGCAGAAAGGCAGATTTGGTGATTACGGCGGGTTTTATGTTCCCGAGGTTCTTATACCGGCACTGGAGGAATTGGAGGAGGCGTTTTATCGATTCTATGAGGACGATGAGTTTGTGTCGGAGCTCGAGGACCTTTCGCGGCACTATGCGGGTCGGCCCTCGCCTCTTTATTATGCGAAGCGCTTCAGCGAGCATGTTGGCTGCAAGGTCTATTTAAAACGGGAAGATTTGCTGCACGGCGGAGCACATAAAGTGAACAACACTTTAGGGCAGGGATTGCTCGCCAAATATATGGGTAAGACAAAACTGATAGCGGAGACCGGCGCCGGCCAGCATGGATTAGCGACGGCGATGATTGGTGCTCTGTTCGGGATGGAGACGAAGATTTTCATGGGGGTGGTGGATATTGAACGGCAGAGCGTCAACGTCCACAAGATGAAGTTATGCGGGGCTGAGGTTATCGACGTGGAAGGCGGGACGGGGACATTAAAGGACGCGATAAATGATGCGCTTCGGTACTGGACGGCACATGTGACAGATACGTTTTACCTGTTCGGCTCGGCGTGCGGGCCACATCCGTATCCGACGATAGTAAAGCACTTTCAGATATGTATCGGCATCGAAGCCAGGCAGCAGTGTCTGGACGAAATCGGAAGACTGCCCGATATGGTTTTGGCGTGCGTGGGCGGAGGCAGCAATGCTATAGGGATATTCAACGAGTTTATCGATGATAAGGACGTCAAGCTCATAGGCATCGAGGCAGGCGGGCGGAGTTTGAGCAGCGGTCGGCACGCGGCGACTTTAGTGGCCGGTCGTGTGGGTGTTCTTCACGGTGCGAAGGCCTACCTTTTACAGGATGACGAGGGACAGGTGTATGAAACCGAATCGGTAAGCGCGGGTCTGGATTACCCGGCGGTCGGGCCTGAGCACTGTATGCTGAAAGATTCGGGCAGGGTCGAGTATGTGGCTGCTGAGGACAAGGAGGTGCTGGATGCGTTCGAGCTTCTGAGCAAGACCGAGGGGATACTGCCGGCGCTGGAGAGCGCACATGCACTGGCGCATTTAGTCGGCCTGAAGGGTAAGCTCGATCCGGAAACGGTTGTTGTTGTGAATCTATCGGGCAGAGGCGATAAGGACGTGGGGATTGTGGAAAAGTATCGGCCGGTGAAGGACTGAGTATTGATGATTGATTATTGAGAAGTTGAGGATGAGGTTCTAAGGGATGAAGACGTACAGCCAGGTTTTTTCGGAAGTGGACGGGGCGGCGTTGATACCTTTTTTTGTAATTGGTGACCCTGATTTCGAGACGAGCATAGAGATAGTCAAAGCTGCAATTGATGCCGGGGCGGACATACTTGAACTTGGGATACCGTTTTCGGACCCGATTGCGGACGGGCCTACGATACAAAAGGCGGATATTCGCTCACTCAGCAATGGCATGACGGTCAAGAAAGCTCTCGAATTCATCAAGCAAATAAAAGTCCACAGGGATATCCCCATTGGTCTGCTGATGTACTATAACCTTGTGTATCAATACGGGACGGAGAAATTTTTCAGTGATTTTCATAAGGCGGGCGTCAACAGCGTCCTGATTGCCGATTTGAGTATCGATGATGCCGATGAGGTGGCGGACCCTGCAAGAGGTGCGGGGCTCGATACGGTTTTTATGGTGACGCCGAATACGGATGCCGAGCGGATGAAGCTGATTGCATCGAAGACAACGGGTTTTATTTACACGGTGTCGGTATTAGGGGTTACCGGCAGCAGGAACGAGCTTAGCGGCGCGGTCGAGGGATTAGTCAAAAAGATAAAGGGCGTAACGGACGTTCCGGTGTGCGTCGGCTTTGGGATAAGCAAACCCGAACACGCAAAGACGGTCGCCGCCGCAGGAGCGGACGGCGTGATAATCGGTTCGAAGATAGTTGGGCTGATTGAAGAGAACTTAGACGATAAGGACAAGGCGGTGGCGGAGATATCGGAATTCATAGCAACTGTGAAGCAGGCACTGGCGGAAGGACCGACGCAGTAAACTGCATCCTACCTTTACTGCTCCTACATCTTTTTTTTGCGCACATGGCCTGTTTTGCGCCGGTATAGCCCTTAGAAGTTGACGGCCAGGAATCTGGTTGTAGAATCATGCTCTGTAGTGTGGGAGTATGGCAAGTACGATATAAGGAGGCAATCAAATGAGCAAGGTGCTTTATATTAAAGGGTCGCCGCGGGGTGAGAGGTCGCATTCGGTAGCGGTGACGGATGCTTTTGTCGAGGCGTATAAAAAGGCAAATCCGGGTGACGAGGTGGAGGTGCTGGATTTGTTCAAGTCGCAGCTACCTGCGTTTGACGGTGCGGCGGTATCGGGCAAGTACAAGATAATGCACGGCAAGGAGCATTCGGCAGAGGAGAAGCAGGCGTGGGCGAAGGTAACGGCTTTAATCGAGCATTTCAAATCGGCGGATAAGTATGTGCTTGCGGCGCCGATGTGGAATTTCGGGATACCGTATCGGCTGAAGCAGTATATCGATATCATCGTTCAGCCCGGCCAGACGTTTACCGTCGATGAGAGCGGCAACTACAAGGGATTAGTGACGGGCAAACCGATACTTGCGGTTTACGCGAGGGGCGGTGAATACGCCGAGGGTTCGGCAGGTGCAGCGTTCGATATGCAGAAGAAGTATATCGAGCTTATATTAGGCTTTATCGGTTTTACGGATATCAGAGCGATTGTTGTTGAGCCGACACTGGCGGGCGGTGGCGAGGTTGCGAAGGAAAAACGGGGTGCAGCGATTGAGAAGGTGCGGCAGACAGCCAGTAGCTTTTAGAAACTCGCCCGCGGCGGTGGCGGAGGGATGCGGCAGGGCATCGTTTAGTTGGTGCTACCACCGGAGCCCGGCACAATGAATCCGCGGTACCAGAGGTTGTTTATGGATGCTCTGTTTTCGAGGATTCGAGTGTCGAGGATGCGTATCTGTTGTGTGAATTCCTTGTTCATGCGTGCGAGATTTTCCTGAATTGCCCGGTTGTCGGCTTTGAGGTCTGCGACGGTTCTCTCGACGAATTTGATGCTTTCATCGAGACGGACAGCGTTTTCCGCCAGCAGGCGTTCAATCTGCTTGAGTCGTTTTGGAAGCTCGGCTTCGAATTCGAGGTCTTTGAGTTTTGCGCGTGATTCGACTTCTCTCGTCCAGACCCGGCGGTCTTCGTTAAGCTTTGCGATTGCCCTGTCGACTTGGGCGATTTGCTGGTCTTCAGCCCTGTCGGAATCCTGGAGGATTTGCCTGGCTTTTTCGTATGCTCGGATGGCCTGGATGAAGTCGTCCGGGTCGTCGCGGAAGTCCCAGGTTCTTGCGGCAAAATAGTCGGCGATCTGGGTATAGTGCTTTGATTCGGGAATCTTGCGTTTACTGAGACTTCGCGAGTCAATCTCTCTTTTGCTGTAGGAACGTGTAGTGAGGGTGCTTTCAACGAATTCTTCTATGACGATTTGGTTTTTGTCTTCTGAAATCAGCCTGCCGGAGACTGCCTGTCCATCGGGAAGGTAAAATTCCGCTATTGTTACGAAGTCGATTCTGGGTTTTGCCCTTCTGTAAAGAGAATCGGAACGGGAAGAGGTTTGCGTCTCGGATGTGGATGAGCTGTCGGCCTGTTGAGCAAGGAGCGTGGTGACGGCGAGGGCGGAAGCAAACAGGGATATAAGTGTGATGAGCAGGAGCTTCTTCATTTTGTGTTCTCCCAAATAAGTTGTTCACTTTGGCTTTTATATCATTAGGCGGATAAATCACTGCCGACGAAGTCGGCTTCAACAAAACGAGCGACGAGTCACGAGCGACTAGCGACGCGAAAACTGACCGTTTTGGAACAAAACGGTCGGTTTGAGATAATTATACCACAAGATAGTGTACGTAGAGAAGGGTTAAAAAGTGCGGCGGTTGTGAGACTTTGTGAGGAAAGAGTGGCATTGGCGATACGACAGATGTCGGCTTTCAGCGGTTAATCAGGAGATATGCCCTGATCAGCTCGGCTACGCTCCAGGCCTGTGCGAAGCAGCCTTTTGGTTCGTGTGTGTGGTCGCCGTCGCAGATTTCGCAGACCTGGCCGATACAGCCCCGCTCAGTGAGATGCGTAAGCAACGGCTCGATGAACTCGGCGGCTTTTGTCTTACTTTTTCGGCTAAAGTTATTGACCTTAAGATACGCCTCGACGAAGGGGCCGATGAGCCAGGGCCACACCGTTCCCTGGTGATAGGCCCGGTCTCGCTGCTGCCGCGGGCCTGTATAGGCGCCCTGGTAGCGAGGGTCATCCCGGGGCAAGGTCCGCAGACCACAGGGAGTGAGCAGTTTTCGGCGGACTGTGTCAACGACGCACTTTTGCTTTTCGCGGGACAAAGGCGAGAAGGGTAGAGAGACGGCGAATATCTGATTCGGGCGCAGTGTGTTGTCAACCGAGCCGTCGGGTAGCACACAATCATTGAGGTGACCGAGCGGGTGATTCCAGAATATCGCGGAGAAACTCTGCCTGACCTTTTCGGCTGTCGAGAGGAAAGTATCATGCGAATGCTCCGTGTCAGTTGCATCGCTGTTTTCGTAGAACTCTGCGAGGAGCATAAGGGCGTTATACCAGAGGGCATTGACCTCAACCGCTTTTCCATATCGCGGCGTAAAGGCGATTCCGGCATATTTCGCATCCATCCAAGTAAGCTGAGTGTCACGGTCACCGGCGGTTATAAGACCGTCATCGTCGGCGTGAATGCCGAATCCGGTGCCATTGCGATATGCATCGGTGATTGCGAGAATCATCGGCAGCAGAAGCTCGGTGAAGGTCCGCCGGTCGCGCGAGGCATCGAGATACTGGAACGCGGCGTTGATGAACCAAAGCGATGCGTCGATACTGTTGAAGTGAGCAGCGCAGCTATAATCATCGAAGCGATTTGGAATCATTCCGTTATCGGCGGCGTTTGCAAAGGTAGTCAGGACGGATTTTGCCTGGTCGAGACGTTCTGTGGCGAGCAGCAGGCCTGGTAAAGCAATAAAGGCATCTCTGCCCCAATCGTCAAACCACGGGTAGCCGGCCAGTATGGTAGTATGGTCGCGGCCCTGAGAGCAACGGTGTACAATGAACTGGTCGGCGGCTAAGTACAAAGCAGCCAGTGTCTTGTCGGCGTTGGCAGGTGCGCTTATTGTCCTTTGGTGCCTATCAAGCGTGGAGCGAACCGCATCGATGTCGGGTGTTTTTGCCTGATCATGAGTATATTTTGTGCTTAGATTTGCATACAGCACAATTGTACCGGGAGAATTAATGGCTGCCCTGAAGAAGCCGGGTGTCCAGAGGTCTTCTGCGAACTCCTGGCCTCTTTCTTTGTCCACAGAGTAGGTGAAATTGAACCACCACTGGGGGTCTTTTTCGAAGTTTGAATCAGGGCAGGTCAGGAAAAGCTCACAGCTTTGGGGGACATCATGTCTGATAAGCAGTCCATCCTCAATGGGTGTGCAATGCAGAGAAGCATAGGATTTCTGGAGCGAGTGGAAGTCCCGCAGGCCTATGAAAGGCCTGATGATAAATTCACAGGACTCGGGAAGTGAGTGGAACTGGTAGGCCAAAACAACTGTGTCAGAGTCAGGCAGCAGATAGACGGATTTTGTAATTGCAATGTCGTCGCATTGATAATCGAAGTGAGCGCCCGTGTCCCTGCGAAACGCGTTTAAGTATTTATAGCCATCAGGAGCGAATGTGTCGGGGAATTGAAAAGTGGCGAGATTGTAGCTACGGCCGTTCAGTACGAGCATCTCGAGGCAGTTTGCCAGGGCCATAATCCTGTTGGCAGGCGGGTTGAGGGCGCCGACGAGCAGGCCGTGATAACGTCTGGTATTACAGCCGACGACGGTTGAAGAGGCGTAGCCGCCCCTGCTGTTGGAGAGAAGCCATTCCTTAGCGAGCAGCTCGTCAAGCGGCCTGGAATCTGTCGGGACCGAGATAGCGAGGTTTTTCGTTTGCTTCTGCAATGCCAACACGGCTGCGCTCCGATGTCAGAAGTCTGTATGGTTCGGCAGCGATCTGCAACGTTCAATGGACTGCCTGCGTGCGGAGGTCAGGCGGTATTTCGTTCCGGGTGATTTCGCGGAGATTCGGCCCGGAAGTTTTTTTAGCACAGCGACTTTGCAGGTTGCCCAGCACGTTCATGAAGTTGATGTATGAGTCATAAGGCGAATCATATGGATTAAAATACTTATGGACGTCGCCATCGGCGAAGTACTTGGTGCACATATAGTAGAAATGGTCGGAACTCTGCAGTCGCCTCCAGTCCGCGATCAAATCCTGATCGCCGCTGCTTTTGATATTCTTCTCCATTCGGTAGAGCTCATGTATGGCATTTGACTGCATGGCATTTCCGAGCCAGGCGGAGAGGTCTCTTTCGGTGTCGGCCCAGCTAATCAAATGCGGGACATCGACAGTATCTACGGCCTCGTACGCTTTGATGACCTCGGAAGGTGTTTTGAAGCCATTATCCGGGTATTTGAGCACCTCTTCCGGCAAGTGTCGCATGAATTCGAAGATACCGGTATCGGCCCACTGATGCTCGCCAAATGTTTCGTAATCCATGAAGAGGTTCACGACAAAGCCGTTGCCGTTGACGTCGTTGACCCAGCGGGCAAACTTTTCGGCGGTCAGGGGCCACTGCGTCCAGTGGCGATTTGAGAATCTGAAGGCAATATCGTCGCTGAGCGAATAATTTTTGAGCAACAACTTCAGCTTTTCAGATCCTTTTGGCCTGTAGATGAAATTTGGGCTGCGGTAGCCAAGGATGTGGTCGGCTCCTTCGGTTATGATCGCATCGAAGGCACCGGTGGATTCAATCAGTGCAGCAAGGTCATTGTTATAAATAAGCTCAGTATTTCTGAAGATACGTGGTTTTTGGCCAAAGAGCTTCTCAATGGTTTCAGCGTGCTTATTTATCTGCTCAACAAACTCGTCGTGCGAATACAGGAAACTCAAGCTGTGATAATATGTTTCGGCAAGGAACTCGACGCAGCCGGTCTGGGCAAGCGCATCGAAAGTGCTCATCACTTCCGGGGAGAATGAAAAGAGCTGCTCGAGGAGAATGCCTGTGAGCGAGTAGGCAACCTTAAACCTGCCGTCGCATCTGCGTATGATATCAAGGATCAATCGATTGGCAGGTAGATAGCATTTGTTGGCGACCTTTCTGCAGATTTCGGCGTTTTTGTAGTCATCAAAATAATCGGCTTTGTTGTCAAAGACGGTATAGTGTCTAAGCCGCGCGGGCTGATGTACCTGAAAGTAGAAACATACCGAAGCCATATCCGTTACTCCCTGCTTTATGCCTAACCGTCGATGGTGGTGTTATGCGTATGCGACTGCGGCTAAAGCATCGTCGTAAATTCTCAGACACTTTTCGGCGGAATCGATCCATCGCAGTCTTCTGACTTCAAAATTGCCGTGGTTTCGCAGCGTTATTTCGAGTGGTGCGTACTTGAGAACGGCGATAATTTTGTTGGCCATCTCATCGACGTCCCAGAAATCGACTTTGAGCGCGTGCTGTAAGACTTCTGATACTCCGCTCTGCTTGCTTATGATGACGGGCACGTCATTTTCAAGGGCCTCAAGCGGGGTGATTCCGAAGGGCTCAGAAACCGATGGCATGACATACAAATCGGCCATTTTGTATATCTTGTGAACATCGTCACCTCGCAGAAATCCGGTAAAGAGGACTTTGCTTCCGATTCCGAGCTCGGCTGCGATTTCAACAGCTCGATGCATAAGGTCACCGGAGCCGACCATGACAAATTTGACATTATCCATTTTTTCAAGGACCTTTTTGGCCGCTCTCAGAAAGTATTCGGGGCCCTTCTGCATCGTGATTCGGCCGAGGAAGAGCACAATTTTCTCGTCCTTGCTGATCTCGCCGTCGGCCAATGACCAGTTCTGATTTCCATTGCGTTCGACGCCATTATGAACAACTTCAACTTTTTCACCGGGGATTCCGTAGCGACTGATTAATATGCTGCGGGTGTAGTGGCTGACGGTGATAACCTTGTCGGCAGCATGCATGCCTTCCCGCTCAATATCGTATATGGGCTGGTTAACGTGCTCTCCGCTTCGGTCAAACTCAGTGGAATGGATGTGCACGACCAACGGCTTGTGCAGCCCTGCGGCGACGGCGACGGCGGCGGGATAGGTCATCCAGTCGTGGGCGTGTATGACGTCAAAATGCTCATTTTCGGCGAGTTTGACGGCAATCTGGGCATAACGGGCGACCTCGGTAAACATATCACCGCTGTAGTCGAGACCGCCGCAGAGGTCATAGGTTTGTCCTCGCTGCCTCTGGATATGCGCCAGGGATTGTTCGATATGCTGCTGATAATCGCTTGATGTCAGATATGGCTGAAGGGGAGAAGTGATTGTCCGAAACAACACGTTCTTGAGCTGGTGAACCTTGAAGGGGGCTTCGGACATCGCCAAATCGGGGGTAAGAAGCTTTACGTGGGTAGTGTACCTGCTTTGGACCATGGTTGGCAGGACGAAGATGACCTCCGTGCCGAGCTGGTCCAGCGCCTTGGTCAGACCGTAACAAGCCGTCCCCAGCCCCCCACTGATAAACGGCGGAAACTCCCAACCCAACATGAAGACTCTCATTTAACTCCTCGCTGCTTCTCTTTTGTAACTGCCTATCCACCAGCAGCTTACAGTCCACCTCAGGTAAGCAATCAGTGCAGTTGGGGACTTGCACAGCCCGACTGCACTCTGCTGGTAAGCAGGTTATCGGCACGAAGTAATATGGCCTTAATCGGGCACAGATAGAAAAACACTCTTATAATCACAGTTCCTGTTGTACTAATCGGGTTTTTCACATTGCCAAATCCAGTAAATTTTCTAAAAAGCGGCGTTTTTGTGGCGGTAAGGCGGATTTTACCGGTCAGCGAAGGGCGGTGCGGCGTGTGAGTCAAAAAGAACGCAGGCGGGTCTTCGATAAACCAAACACGCGGAATAGTTTCCGGGATTTCGGACAAGGACTGATAACTGAGATTAGCCGTCAGGCCGCCGGATGGCAGAAGCCCATAGACGCAAAAAAACGCCGTTCCGCACCCGCAGTGCGGAACGGCTCGGTCAACATAGTCACGCGCTTAACTATAAGATACTGCCTCAGCAGTTGTTACAGCAATTGGGTCTCAGATGTCCTGCGCTTTTATGGTACTGCGACGATTTGCCTTTGCTCTCGTCGCCGCAACATCAAGCATTGCATAGACCGCATCACTAATAGTCCCAAGCGCTTCGGATGAGGTCATCATCTTCTTGGCCTTGATGTAGGCCTTTACCTTGCTCGCAACAATCAACGATTCTCTTTTCTTTGCCATTTGCGATAAACCTCCATAACAAGTTAAAAAGTGACATTCTAATAGTCCACAACGCGACTCAGAGGATTGTTATTGCCGAACCGGTGTCTATTTGCAACAAAAAAATCGGGCGTATCGCTAAATTTTTATAGGGTCCAAAATCGCCTGTCAGCCGACATACAAGATGGGGCGAGGAGCCGGCTTTCTGCAAAAAACATTCAAATTTTTGATAATTCCACGGACTTATTTTGACGACAAGATTTCGACGAAGGTTTTTCTGAAAAAGGGCCGAAATAATCCATCTGTTTCGGAGAGAAGAAATGGTAAAGCATAGTCCGAGAAGCCAGAAAGGTCAGGCACGAGTTCAGGAGCTGGTCGTTGTTGCCTTTGCCGATGACATGGAACAGGCGCGAGACTATGAAACGCTTCTGAAAAACAATGACATACCGGCAATAATACGGGAACAGAGAGACGATTCTTCAGACAAAGAACGAGTGGCTGTGCTCGTGCCGGAAGAATTTGTGGACGAAGCGCATGTGGTCATTGAATCTCAGGACGCATACGATGACTTTTATGACTTTGCATTAGATGAGCAGGACGACAGTGACCTTGGCGCAGAGTTCTTCGATGACGATTTTTAGAACGTATAAGACAGGGATCAGGTACTCAGAGCGTTCGCCGATGCGATGGTATGCGGGCGTAGGCCGAACCGTCTGTGAGTGCAAATGGAATACCAAAGGGGGTAATAGTCATAAATGGACCAGGACGATTTTGTAGAGCATAGAAGCGGCAGTGACCGGCGGCAAAGCGTTGTGGACAGGCGTTCAGGGCTGGACCGCCGCCGGAATGCCGACAATCAACATTTGGGTCTTGACAGGCGCCGCGGGCCTGGCAGACGGAGAAGCGATGAGCGACGCAGTGCCGAAGAAGGACAAATGTCGGACGAGCAGTTTGAATTTCTGATGGCAATCGACGAATATAAGCGTCGGAACACGCGACCATTTCCAACATGGACAGAGGTTCTTGAGGTAATAAAAGCACTCGGCTATCGCAAGGTAGTCGAGCCGCAGCCGCTTGCTCAGGGCGCCAACAATGCGAAGGGCGGCTGAGTACGGAACAACGTTTGGATGCAAGGCGACAAAGGCAGCGTCAGGCGAATAGCCGCCTTTCAATCATGGCAGGTTTTTTTCAACTCAATTGCACGCCGGTCCACTCAAGCGACAAAAGGCAGAGACATAAAAAGCTCGCGTCGGCGCCATATGAACTTGTACATGCCCTATTGTTCATGAAAACTGTTGAAATACGGCGGGTTGTTGATACACTTTCGGTGTCGGCCTGCCTCGCACGGGCGGATAAGGTGTAACAATCATCGACAGGACAAAGAGGTGGACAGGGCGCATTTTTGAAGATGCGAGACAACCTATGCTGTCTGAATTAAATTTCGTTTAATTATCAGAAGAGGAACCGAAGATGTCAGATTATTCAATCAGTCCTGAGGGCGAAAAATACGCTATTCCACAGGAGCAGGAGTATGCTGCGGAATTTGAACGAATTACCTCGTTAGCTGGTGCGGCCCGCAGCGAGGGCAGGGAGATTGTTGTTGTGATGGGGGTGGGGTTTGTCGGTGCGGTGATGGCGGCAATCGTCGCAGATACGGTGGATAAGAAGACGGGTGAGCCGAGCAAGCTCGTTATTGGCTGCCAGCGGCCGAGCACGCGGAGCTACTGGAAGATACCGATGCTGAACGAGGGCAACAGTCCGGTAAAGGCAGAAGACCCTGAAGTAGACCCGATGATACGTCGTTGTGTTCTTGATAAGAAGACACTGGTAGCGACATATAACAATGACTGTCTCAAATTGGCGGACTGCGTCGTGGTTGACGTTCAGTGCGATTATACGAAGAACGACCTTGGAAATATGCGGACGGGCGAGGTCGAGATGGGGGCGCTCGAGGCGACGATGAAGACTATCAGCGAGAAAGTGCCGGCGAAGTGCCTGACGCTGATAGAGACGACGGTGGCGCCGGGAACGACGGAATTTGTGGCGTGGCCGATAATGAAGAAGGCGTTTGCAGCCCGCGGGATAGAGACCGAGCCGCTTCTTGCACACAGTTTTGAGCGTGTTATGCCGGGCAGACATTACGTTTCATCGATACGGGACTTCTGGCGGGTTTGTTCCGGATGTAATCAGGAGGCGCGGCAGCGAGTTGAGAAGTTCCTGCACGAGGTATTGAACACTGAAGAGTATCCGTTGACTGTGATGGACCGGCCGATTGAGTCGGAGACGACGAAAATCGTGGAAAATTCCTATCGAGCAACAACACTGGCATTTCTGGATGAGTGGAGTTTGTTCGCCGAGCGCAACGGCGTTGATTTGACTAAGGTTATCAAGGCGATAAAGATTCGGCCGACCCACAGCAATATGATATTCCCGGGGCCGGGTATAGGTGGATATTGTCTGCCGAAGGATGGAGGGCTGGGCTACTGGGCATATAAGCATATTCTCGGGTTCCAGGATGACATATTCAAGATTACACCGATGGCGATTGATATCAATGACACGCGGGGCCTGCACGTGGCGGAGCTGACTCGTGATGCGCTTCGGAATATGGGCAGTCAGATTGCGGGAGCGAAAATACTGCTTTGCGGAGCGAGCTACCGACAAGATGTAGGGGATACGCGTTACAGCGGCTCTGAGATAGTGGTGCGAAAGCTCACGGAGATGGGGGCAGAGATGACGGTTCACGACCCTTATGTGGAGCACTGGTACGAGCTTGAGAAGCAGGACGTCTATCCGGCGCCGGGTCATTCGTGGGCCAGATTCTTCCGGAATCAGGATGATTTGGTGAACGTCAGGGTTCAGAAGGATATCGACTCGGCGATAAAGGGAGTTTCGGCGTTGATTCTGGCGGTTCCACACGAGCCGTATCTGGAGCTGGAGCCGGAAAAGATAGTAGAGTGGGCAGGCGGGCCGATTGCCGTGATTGACTGCTTCGGGATACTCGGTGACGATAAGATACTACGTTATTTCAAGCTGGGCTGTGAGGTGAAAGGTCTCGGCCGGGGCCATATTCAGCGCATCAAGGAAGAGGTTCGCAAGAGCAGCAGATAAGAGATTGGTGCCGGCTGGAGGAATAACAAGAATGGATATCAAGGACAAACGGATAGCGATTTTGGCGCCGGTTGCGTGGCGAACACCGCCAAGAGCGTACGGTGCGTGGGAGACGGTGGCAAGCAACATAACCGAAGGGCTCGTGGCCCGCGGCTGGAAGAATGTAACGCTCTTTGCCACAAAGGAATCGCAGACGAAGGCGAAGCTCGTTGGTTTTGTCGAGCGCGGCTACGAAGAGGACAAAAGCCAAATCCCGCTGGTCTCGACGGTTCTGCACATCGGCAAGGTGATGAAGCGTGCGGGCGAGTTCGATTTGATTCACAGTAATTTCGATTATATCCCGCTGACGTATCTGCCGTTGATAAAAACGCCTATGCTGACAACCATCCACGGCTTTTCAGACCCGGACATACTTCGGGTTTATCGCGACCACAAAGAGACATATTACGTATCGATAAGCGATTCGGACAGAGATGCGGAGCTGCCTTATGTGGCGACGGTATATAACGGGATTGACCTTTCGAATCTGACGTTCAGAGACAAGCCCGGGGACAATCTGGTCTTCTTCGGGCGGATACATCCGGACAAAGGGGCACATCTGGCGATAGAGGTCGCCCGGAAGTGTGGGATGGATTTGATAATAGCAGGGATAATTCAGGACGAGAGCTACTTCGATAATTTCATCAAACCGTATGTCAATGACAGCTCGATTCGGTATATCGGGCCGGTGAACCCTGTACAGCGTGACGCACTTCTCAAGGAAGCTTATGCGGTTATTCATCTCAATACAATCCCGGAGCGTTTCGGTCTGGTGATGGCTGAATCGATGGCGGCGGGAGTGCCGGTTATTGCGATGGATCTGGGGTCGTGTCGTGAAGTAATCGCCGATAAAGAAACGGGGTATCTGGTGAACAACGTGGATGAGGCGGTTGAAGCGGCTGGGAAAATCGAGAAGATAAGTCGCAAGCGCTGCAGAGAGCACGTTGAGGCGAATTTTACGATAGATAAGATGGCGGCGGGCTACGAGAAGGTATATGCGGAGATATTTCGCAGAGAGGCCGAAAAAGCGAAAGGCAGGGCCAGCTAAGCGATAATGAAGCGTCAGCTTGATGGTATAGGAATTTGTATTAGCCACAGAGGTCACAGTCCGGTAGGACTCCCCAGGAGAGAACACAGAGACATAAAAATATAAATCCGTGTAAATCAGTGTTAATCTGTGTCTAAAGAAGTTCCACTTTGAGCGGCTCACGGTTTGAGCTGATTTGGGATTTGTCTTGCATGAAATCTGAAGCCCGACTACCCGGTAGCACGGGGCAATCTTGCGAATGTGTTGAGAAAGCAGGGCAAGCTCAAAGATATGCCGGACCGATAAGAGGCCTTTTGCTAAAAAGAGAGCAGCAACGGCAGCTCACTGGGGCGAGTGACGGCGGCGGGGGTTTTGTCTGTCGGCCATAAGCAGCGTTACTCGCTTGTATTTTTCGGGGGGCAGGTTTTCTTTTAGAATCCTGCGTATTTCTCGCAGAGGGGTTCGCTGTGTAGCGTGCGTGATTATGATGTGCTCGTTATTTAGTGATTCTACAAGTGAAACGAACTCGTTGATGTGCATGTGCCTGCCGGCTTCGGCCCTTCTGATGTGCTCATCGACGTAGAAGGTACATTCGGCGATAAGGATTTTACTCTGGGCGATGTACTTTAGCTGTGAGAAATCAACGCGCTGTGTGTCACCGAGGTAGGTAACGATAGGTATTTCGAGGGGATAATCGATGGTGACGCCCTGCTTTTTGAGCTCGACAATCTGTCCGCCGGTGAGCTTTGTGTATTCGGGTTTAAGTTTTTTTCGCTTTTCGAGGACGGTATAGCCGACGGAGCCGCGGGTGTGCTTTGTGGGGAAGACCCTGGTGAAGAGATTTGGCTTTATCTGATATTCGTCGCCGGGTTTTACACCGACGAGATTTGCAGGGACCTTATTGCCGTCGAGGCGAGACCAGACGTTGATGAGCTGCTCTATCCAGGGCAGCAGATTTGTCGGGGCAAGGATGGTGCCGGGTGACTGGCCGCAGAATTTACGGTGGGAAAGGTAATAAGCAATTCCGGCGGCGTGGTCCATGTGGCCGTGGGTGAGCAGGACGTGATTTATGGAGATGACCTGGTTTGGGGCCTTGCCGATGTCGAAGCAGACGTCGAGCCGCGGCACAGCGACCACGGTTTCTTCGCCTGCGACCGAGTAACCGATGATTTCCAAATCATCAATCTTTACCTGTGCCAGGTTATGACTGGGCATCTGTAATTCCTGCAAAAGCGAACCTGCGAAGAACTAATGGTAGGCATAGAAACGAGCGGTGTCAATTCGATTCTATCTGTTCGGGCAGTAGCGAACGGAATTGAGTTGTCCGCACGAAAATGATGTGTTATCGTGTCCACAAGTAAGAGCCTGTTTTAGGATAGGCTCGAAGGCAAAGAGACAAAGGGCCAGTGCCATGCCCGACAAAAGGACACATAGAGGACAACATCCGGCGGATGCGAAGCTTTTTGCGCCGGAGATGATGTGTGAGCTGCGGTCTGCGCTGGCTGACTATTCGCTTTTGCTTTCGAAGGGGTATGCGGAAAAGAGCGCTTTGAAATTAGTGGGTGACCGGTTTGCACTGACACAGCGGCAGCGATTGGCGGTTATGCGAAGCGCGTGTTCGGATGAGCAGCTTGAATTAAGAACGCAAAAACTGGTTAAGCCCGACGCTATAAACGGGCGGGATATTGCCATTGACGGATATAATTGTCTCATCACCGTCGAAGCGGCAATGAGCGGGGGTCTGATTTTCAAAGGACGGGACGGCTGCTTTCGGGATTTAGCGGGCATACACGGGACATATCGCAAAGTCACCGAGACTATACCCGCGATTGAGCTGATAGGAAGCTTCCTGGAAGAGGCGAAACCAGGCCGGGTATTGTGGCTTTTGGATAGTCCCGTTTCCAACAGCGGACGGCTGAAAACTCTAATCGGAGAACTCGCACGCGACAACGAATGGGATTGGGAAATCGAACTTACAATCAGTCCCGATGCCCGCTTGATTAAATCAGAACATATTGTCGCCAGCAGCGATAGTGTTGTTCTTGACGGCTGTAAGAAGTGGGTGAACCTTGCGGCGGAAATCATCAAACAAAGACTTGCCCACGCCCGGATTATTGACCTGTCGCCACACATGTAAATCCCCCCATTCACCCGTCTATCAAACCGATGATTCTGTTCAAATCGATATCTTCCAGAGACTCTACGATAATCTCTGCCTGTGCAAGCTTGTCCGCAGAAGTGGTGTTGGTGACGGCAATGCATTTTGCGCCGGCGGCTTTGGCGGCTTCGACTCCGTTGGGGGCGTCTTCGATGACGACGCATCGTTCGGGGGTAAGATTCATACGCTTAGCAGCGGTCAAAAATAATTCGGGGTCGGGCTTTTTGTTTTTGACGTCGCCGCCGTTGACATAGACCATCTTCCGGTAAGGTATTTTAGCGGCTTCGAGTGCGGCACGGGATTTTTCGAGTGTGCCCGATGTAGCGATACCAACCTTAACATTTTCCGATACGAGGGCTGCATCAATAAGGGCCATAACGCCGGGGTAAGGCGGGAGCGGTTCGGCTGTGAGGATTTGCAGAAAGCATTGCTGTCGCAGTTTCGCGGCTTGCCTTGCCTGCTCGTCGGTCAGCTCAATGCCGTGTGCTCGGGCACCGGCCTTGACGTATTCTTCAGCCCCCCTGCCGAGCCCGGCCTCGAAATCTTCCGGTTTTACGTCCGCAATTTCGAAAAGCTCATCGAATGCCTTTGCCGTTGCGCGGACGTTGACCGATTCGGTATCGGCGATGACGCCGTCAAGGTCGAATATCAGGCCGTATTGCTCATCCATTCCAATATCCTCAAAACCTGCATTTTCCGGCTATGATAGCTTTCTGGCATTTTTTCCGCCACGTTTTTCTGTTGGCTTGGTCGCAGCTCAGCGCGAGAGAGTTGTCGTTGAGGTCTATGCCAGCATTTTATGCTGCTTTGAGCTGTGAAATGATTATCACAAAAGGACTGAAACGGGAATCAAACCAAATTACCGGAACTCTGCGCTTGCAGAAACTCAATTAAAAATTCTTCGACATCGGATTCAAAGGTGGGCGGTATCGGTTGAATCAAATTGTTGCAATTTTTAGCAGAGAGACCTTGTATCCAAAAGTCTCTAATCGTCTTCTTGCCGTTCTTATGCTAACTTTGCTGAAGAACGGAATTTCCAAATCACCGGGATAAGTGCTAATAATTCCATATATGATCTCGTAACTGGCAGGTATTGGCTTTGCTGTTGGATCACTTATTTTGAAACGATCCGGAAGTATTGCGTTCACTTTCTCTCTGAATGCTTGATCCCCCAAGAACAATTCTCCAGATATCAACCCTTGGAAGAATAGGTGGCTTAACACACGAGATGCGCCGTAGCGCTTAACATGTATAAACTTCTTGTCATTGGTCATCAAATCGCAGAATTCAATCTTGCTGTGCGCTCCACCATGATTAATAAGGTTGCAATCCATGCAACAGAATGTGCCGTTGCTTTGTGCGACTGCTCTATTGTACTCATTTTCGTTTTTATGGTTGAAAGGCGGAAGGATTATTGACGAACCAGTATTTCTTAGATTTTGGAAATCCTCATTCACTTCCGCTGCAAAATTCGATTCGATTTCATACCATTTGCCATTACTTAGTAGGTACGTTTTCATCTTGCTGGCGTCATGCTCTTCGCAGTACAAGCAACTAAAAGCGTTCCAATGATGCATTATCTCGTCATTTTGTGTCCCGATGCAATAAGCTGATTTTCTTTTAAGAAGGTCGATGTCGAGGTTGTCCCTTTGATCCGTGGTAAGAGAACTCAGGAATGTTGGAATATCAATGTCGTCCTTCACTTGTTCCTTGCGAGCCGTCGAGTACTTGAAACCCGAAACTTTCTCCCAATCCAATAATTCGGGCACCGCCATCCACGTCTTTTTCAGATCACCGTTTTTGAGGTTATCCACCAATCCTTCATTAAGCGCCTCAGTGAGATTGGGGTCTTTGATCTCCGAAATTTGGTCGATCCAGTCGAAATTCTTTTTGTAACCATTGCTCAAATAACACTCGTAGCACAACTTGAGGAAATCCCTGACCGAACCAAGTTCGACCTTTACTGATACACTTAACGAGTCTTTTCCCGTTACGCTTTTGCCATATCGCTTTTCGTCTATGGTTTTGCCAGTAATCGCACGGATTAAATCCTGTTCTATGTCTATCCCAAAATCAGCAGCGATGCCCGCCTTGCTCAACTGCTCGCTCGTATCCTTGGGAACTGTAACCATGTTTTTCTTCTCAATCTTCCTCAGGTTTTCGGAGTCAATGATGCTCAATGCCGTTTTCAAACCAAACCGCTCTTCATAGATGCCGGGCCTCAAGAATTGCCATCCATAACCGAATGCAAGAGCAAAGATTCTTTCCTTAACCTCCATTAGCAATAACCCTTTTGCGCTCGCGCTGAAGATATTGACATCATCGCCCAGCGCTGAGCCAAAAAACTTAGATATCCAAGAAGGCGGAAAAGAATGAGATTCCCCATAATAGAAAGTCCCTATCCCCGCCACTTTCTTATGCTTCAGGGACGAAGAGGAATCTTTTAAAATATCCCCATGCTCGGTATATTCGTTCTTGATAAGATAGATGCTTAGCTTATTTGTTGCAATCTTTTGTGCCATGGCTAACGTCGCATCAGATCGATAACTTCTTGGCTATTGCATTGACGATATCAGTTTTAACCGCGATAGGATCGATTTGACAGCCAAGGACAGAATTGCAGAATGGACAGTTATATGTGATCGCCTTCCAGGACAATCCAAACGGCTCAGAGGCATCCACTGACTTGAATCGCAACGACGTTATAATTTTGCCACAATGTGGGCATTTCCCTGCCATGTTTTTCCCTTTCAAGCTAATTGGCTCTGTGTTTATATTGTCATCCGGAAGCCAGAAGAAACGGTAGGCGGTGTGTGATGCTTTAAATCCGTACGATGCTAACCTTGTCCAGCCGCCGACCCTTCGGCAACTGACTATTCCAAATATTTACTTACTCTCCCGCAAAACGCGTGCCAAGCTACCTGTTTTCTTGGTATTATGAAAAATATGTCGTTTTTCGACAAGAAATCGGCGTGTCATCTTAAAAACATCTTTACAAAAAAGCGACTCACCTGCCGAATTGACAGAGGATGCCTCTCCCTTAACTGCCAATCTGTCCAAACAATCCACAACTTTCCATAACCACATCCTATAGAGATAGCCCGAGAAAGCAAGTCTTTTTCGCTGTTAATATTTAGCGGTTTCAAGCCCCCTTTGCCCCAACTCCATCTACCCACCCATAGGACAGATTGGCTCCCAAAGAGAAACGCGTAGCGATTCCGTGGACGAAGGTATGGTTACTCGGAGAAAGCTCGCTTTCAGAGAGTAACCTGCCGAGTACACAAAGCCAATCTGCCCGCTGTAATCTTCGTGTCCCTTCGTGTCCTTCGTGGTAAACCTCCCCTCTGTCCACAGCGAACAGAAATCTTGCTAATCCTGTCAATCCTGTCTAAAAAATGAATCTCTGTGAACTCTGCCTGCCCTGAGCTTGTCGAAGGGTGGCTAAATTAAAAAAAATTAACTTGACATCTAACTTCCTATGTTGTATAATACCCATCTAACAATTAAAAACTTAATACAGTATCAAAAATTCGGAGGACCAAATCATGGCTACAACGGCTCAAAACAAAGCAAACCGTCTTAACGCTCTAAAATCAACCGGCCCACGCACCCCCAGGGGCAAGGCCGTCGCCGCGCAAAACTCCCTCAAACACGGCCTCTTAGCCCGCCAGCCCGTAATCGCCGGCGAATCACAGGCCGACTTCGACCTCTACCGAGACCAGATGCTCACCGAGCTAAACCCCACCAGCCCAATGGAATCAATGCTCGCAGACCGCGTTATCTCCCTCTCCTGGCGGCTAAAACGCTCCGTCCGCTTCCAGAACCAGGCCATCGACGCCATGCTCCAGCGTAATAGCTCTAACCCACTGGCAAAACTCGCCCAATCGCTCCACTTGAACCTCCCCGACCGCTCAAACCCCGGCCAAAACCCCTCAGACGATTCCTTAGCCCTCGGCCGGGCCGCCATAAACGACCTGTCAAATGCAAGGGTCCTCGAACGACTCCTCATGTACGAACGCAGAATCGAGCACAGTCTCTACAAAACAATACTCGAAATCCAACGGCTAAACATCATCCGCCAAACAGTGTAATTATGCAAAACGAACCCAATTTCCAAAAAACAAAAATGAACCTAACTCTCTATAAGAAAAGGAATTACGGAAAATACGCGACCTTCGGACTGCGGAAAAACAAACCCAAACAAACCCAATTCAAACCCAATTCAAAAAATGCAAGAAATAGACCTAACCCTCTATTCAAGAAAGAGTTAAGACGAAAATCGCGAGTTGCGACAATGAAAAAACGAACCCAATCAAACCCAAAACGAACCCAATTTTTCAAGCTGCCGGAGCCTGTCGAGGGCAGCGCAGAACCCCGCACCCATCGTGGTGCGGGGCCCAGTTCAGACCTCAAACCGGGGACCAATTTTCAACCGACCCGGCAGGGCCGCGCAGAACCCGCACCGCATCTGAAAATCGATGCCCGGAAAAAGATTCGGGACAATTCAACCTCCGTTTGCCACAAAAAAAACGCCTGAAATCACAGGGCTGTGAGAAATGCGGGTTAATACTTATCAATCGGCAGGTGGATAGTCTGCTGCGGGTCGCGGAGGTTGATGTACTTGACGCCGGACAGTGTGCCATACTCTTCGTAATACGTGTACAGCTTCGCCAGCTTTTGCTCGTCGGTGGCCTCGAGATATCGCTGCCACATCCCGACCTCAGCGCCCCAGATAATCTGCGTACGGTCCTTGGCGTAAAGCACAATATGTGCATCCCGTGCGTCCCGCCGGCCCTCGAAGTTGGCGACGTCGATGGTTTCGATTTCGGCAAGCAGCGGTTTGTCCGGCGTCACAACGGCATCCATCCGCTCCAGCCGGGTCAGCACGGCCAAAGCGGCATTCAGGTCCTCACCCGACCAAATGTCCCCGACGACCGGTGCATTTGCCCCGACCGTCAGCCCCGTTATTGTCACTATGGGCAGATTCGAGACCGGTACATAATCGAGCACAACAAGCTCGTCGTCAACGTAGAACTTTTCCAAACCCCACTTGACAAGCGCTGTCGGCCTGCGCCACCGTCCGTACACCCGTATCTTCTCGCCCGTCACCTCCACTCTGACCTCGGCAAGCCAGGGGACGCGTGTTTCGATGCTCTGCTGCACCGAGGCCGCTGCATCTTCATCGAGTCGCAAATCCTCACCGCCTGCGGTCGCTGCCGCATAAACTCGCTTGCTGAGCTCTTCTGACACCCAGTCCGGCATCTCGCCTGCAAATTCAATCACTCCGGCCCTGGCGCCGATGCCAAGGTCCTGCTTTAGGTATTTATCAAGATAGATAAGGCCGACCACCAGAGCGGCCAGCACAAAGACGACGGCCAGCGCTTTCAGAAACCCTCTCAGAGACGGACCACCTGCCGTCCGGGCTTTTTTCTTTCTCTTCGATACCCCGGACGTGAACGATATCCGTTTCGCCTTGCCCTTTTTTGTTCTTCCTCTGGCCATCGCTAACCTGTATCGCCCATCGCAGGATTAACCGGATGTTCCGCCCTTCGGCCCGCCAATGCTAACTTGACGATTCTGACGCACAAATCACTCATCGACAGACCGACCTTCGCCGCCGCCTTCGGCAAAAGCGAATGGCTGGTAAGACCCGGAATTGTATTGACCTCGAGGGCGTAAGCTGCCCCGTCATTGCCCAGAATAAAATCAACCCGCCCAAAGTGCCGACATCCGAGCGCATTAAAACATGCAACGGCGGATTTTTGGATGTCCTCTGCAAGCTTGTCGCTGTCCACCGTGTCAAAGAGGTACTCGGTATCATCGGCAATGTACTTGGCATCGTAGTCATAAAATCCGCCCTTTGGCCTGACTTCGATAATTGGCAACGGGGTATTGCCCAATATGCTGACGGTCAGCTCCCTGCCCGCGATGTATTGCTCGATCATGCAATCGCCGAATTCATCGTAACAGTTGTGTGCCGCCTCCATCGCCAAGCCGGCGTCATCCACAATTGAAACACCGATAGTACTACCCTCGCGGATTGGTTTGATGACGTACCTGCCACCAAGGTCATCGAGCCGACGTCGAATGTCCGACTTAGGGATGTCGGGAGTGAACTCGACAGCAACAGGAGTGACAACGCCCGAGTTGGTAAAGACCTTCTTGGTCGCCATCTTGTCGAACGCCAGTCTGCTCGCCTCAGGCCCGCTGCCCGTATAGACAAGCCCCCTGCTCCCAAGTATCTGCTGAAGCCGGCCGTCCTCGCCAAACCTGCCGTGAAGCGCAATAAAAAATACATCGATACCGTCGTCCTCCAGTATGCCAGGATTGTCAGGCCCGATGTCCGACGTGACAACCTCTACTGTCGCCTCACGCAGGGCCTGGGCCACGAACCTGCCGCTCGCCAGACTTACGTCCCGCTCCCGGCTCACGCCCCCCATCAATACAGCAACCTTCACATCGTTGCCGATATCAGAAGATTCCACATTTGCAGAAGATGCAACACCCATCGTCATTTCCAGATCTCAATCTCAAGCTCCAGCTCGATATCGAACCGTTTCTTGACGCGCTCTCTGACGAGTTTTATCAGTTGCATCACATCCTTGCTGGTGCATCCCTTTTGAGCAATGATGAAATTCGCGTGCTTTTCACTGACCACCGCCCCGCCGGCCTGCAGGGCCTTCAGTTGCGCTCTGTCTATTATCGCCCCGGCTGATTCGCCTCGCGGGTTCTTGAAGATACAACCGGAATTTGTCGTATTCAACGGCTGGTTGTTCTTCTTATAAACCCATATCTCCTTGACCGTACGCATAATCTGCTCGGGGTCACCGCTGCTAAGCTTCATCTGAGCGTTAAGAATAAACTTGGCCGTGATATTCGTGCGCCGATAATCAAATTCCAGCTCCGGCTTGCTCTTATCAAAAACGTTGCCCTGCCTGTCCATCAATGTCACCGACTCGACAACCGCCCCGATATCACCGAAATTGCCCCCCGCGTTCATCCGAACGGCCCCGCCCACCGAACCGGGAATGCCCGTCAGTGTCTCAATACCCGAAAGTCCCTTCTTGACGCAATCCAGTACCAGCTTGCTCAGCTCCACTCCTGCCCATGCCCGGACACGTTCATCTTCAAATTCCACCTTCGCAAACTCATCGGCCTTAAGCTGCACCACCGCACCGCGGACACCCTCGTCACTTATCAACAGATTAGAGCCGAACCCGAGCACGTATATCGGCACGTTGTTCTCGTTGCAGCGTACGACAACCTCCCTGAGCTGCTCTACGCTTTCAGGCCTGACAAAATAGTCCGCAGGCCCGCCCAGGCCGTACCACGTCTCCTTCGCCAGAGGGCGCTTTTCCTTAACGATTTTTTCCAAGCCACTGAATATATTCATCTGCCACCTTCCAAACGTCGCCGGCGCCCATCGTGACGACCACATCGCCGGCGCTTACATTGTCCTTCAGATAATTACAAATCGTACTGAAGCCGTCGATAAAAATCGCATCGGCTCCCCCGGCACGCATCTTGTCAACGAGTATCTGCGAGTTGACCTTTTCTCTGGCTGCCTCGGAGTCCCGAACGAAGTAGATTTCGGGCACAATGGTTATATCGGCAAGGGTAAAGCTTTCGGCAAAATCATCAAGCAAAAACCTTGTTCTGCTGTACTGGTGCGGCTGGAAGATGCACCACAGCCGTTTGGGCCTGAACCTTTCGCGTATCGCCCGCAGCGACGCCCTGATTTCCGTCGGGTGATGGGCATAGTCGTCAAGTATGGTTACACCATCGACGACGGCTTTGGACATCAGCCGACGGTCCACGCCGGTAAATTCAGTCAGGACCTGCAGAATGACCTTGGGTTCGACTCCGGCGTTGATGGCCATAGCGATCACAGCCAAGCCGTTATATACGTTGTGAATGCCCGGCAGGGAGTTTCGTGTTTTGCCGAGTCTGTCGCCGTTGCGGTAAATGTCGTATTCGTACAAGCCGTCTTTTTCGGTGACATTGGCGGCGCGCCAGGTGCAGGTATCGTTGAGGCCGAACGTCTGACAGGATATCTCGTGGGGCAGGTTTGCTATGAGCTTAGCTGTGTTGTTGTCGTCGCCGTTCATTATTGCAGTGCCGCCTGGAATTGTATTGCAGGCGAAATCCGTGTATGCGTCGATAATGTCGTCGATGTCTTTATAATAGTCGAGATGGTCGGGCTCGATGTTAAGGATGCAGGCAAACTGCGGTTTTAGGTTCAGAAAACTGCGGTCATATTCGCACGCCTCGGCGACAAAACAGTCACCATCGCCAATGCCCGAGGAGTAGCCAAGCTGAGTGATATCTGCCCCGACGATGAAGTTGGGATCCACCCCTGCTTCTTTGAGACAATACACCAACCAGCCGCTGGTGGTGCTCTTGCCGTGTGTACCCGCGACCGCTATGCCGCGGTAGCGATTGAAGACCCAGCCTAACATCTCAGCATATTTATAGACCTTCAGCCCCAGCTCACGAGCAAGTCTAAGCTCGGGATTGTCTTCCTTTACGGCTGCCGATACAACAACCGCATCTGTTTGCGGGCTTAGGTTCGCGGCGCTATGGCCGATTTTTATATCGGCTCCCGAGCTGCGCAGCCGATTGACCACCTCGCCCGGCATCTGGTCCGAGCCGCTGACAATGGCCTTGTGTTTGATGAGAAGCTCTGCCAGCCCGCTCATACCCACGCCGCCTGCACCTATAAAATGCAATCTCTTGCCTACCACGCTCGGCCTCGAAACCGTCTCGACCACTTCATATCGATGTGCCGCCCTTATCCTGTACTGACAGGTTTCTATTTTCGGCTTGGGCATACGTCCATCCCTGATAATGATTGTGGTTCCATCGAGCGGATTTTAGCATATAGCAGGAAAGTAAAAAAGAAAAAACGTCCACAAGCCCTGATTGTATTCGGATTGAGGGGCGAGCCGGTTAAATCCTTTCCTTCACGTAGTACGCAATTTTACCCGCCGAAGGCAGTACGAAATACGCGCGACGAGAATCACCACTGTGCGTCGGCGTATGGGCCGATGGGGCCTTTCGGTTTGCGTTTGGAGCGGGTCTTGAGGATGGCCTCGGCGATGGCGATATCGCTGCCGAAGGTTATCTTGATGTTGGAGGAGTCTGTCTCGACTATGGCGACTTCATGGCCGAGGGCCTCGACCAGCAGAGAGTCATCGCTTATCTTTTCACAATCGCCGGTATCGGCTTCTTTGTGCGCCTTTTTCAAAAGTGCTGTCTCGAAGACCTGAGGCGTCTGGGCTTCGTACAGACATGACCGGTCCACGGTCTTGACTATCATACCGTCCTTGACCTCTTTGACGGTGGCTGAGATGGGGGCGGCGAGTATGGCGGCGCCCGTCTTGGCGGCGGCGGCGATTACGTCACTGACCCACTTTTCCGTTACACAGCACCTGGCCGCGTCGTGAACGGCAACAAGGTCGATGTCGTCTTTAACCAGGCCCAGGGCGATGTTGATGGTCTCGAATCGCGTTGCACCGCCGAAGAATATCTTTATATTGAAAAGCGACAGGTTCGCGCCCCATCTTACCTTTACGAGCTCCTCATCGTCCGGCGCGATCCCGAGAAGAACTTGTTTGACGTCATCGCGATTGGCGAAGAGCTCGACGCTTCGCAGAAAGACCGCCCTGCCGGCCACATCGACGAGCTGCTTTTTTCTCTTACCGCCGAACCGTCTGCCGGGCCCCGCAGCACATATTATCGCTGCAACCTTTTTCGACATTGCAACTACGCTCCGTCACACATCGCAGATCTTTATCGCTTCGGCCAGAGACTTCAACGGGTCGCGCTTGGGAACAAACTCGTGGGCGACGTAGCCGGAAAAACCTGTGGCGACAATTGCCCGCATAATGGCGGGATAGTAGAGCTCCTGCGTGTCGTCGATTTCGTTCCTGCCGGGATTGCCGCCGGTATGGTAATGGCCGATGTACTGATGGAAATCGCGGATAGTTCGGATGATGTCGCCTTCCATAATCTGCGCGTGGTAGATGTCATAGAGGATTTTGCAGTTGTCCGAGCCGACCTGCCTGCAAACCTCAACGCCGAACGCAATGTTGTCGAACATATAGTCTTTGTGGTCCACCTTGCTGTTCAGATACTCCATACAAAGCGTAACTTTCTTCTTCTCGGCATAACCGATGATTTCCTTGTGTGCCTCGACGATATTTGCGATGCCTTCGTCGGTGCTGATGCCGTAGCGGTTGCCGGAGAGAGTAATAACGTTCTTGAAGCCGAATTCGGAGGCGGCGTCGATGCTCCTGCGAATCTTGCTGAGGCATTCGGCGTGGTTTTTCTTATGGGCAAGGCCTTCGGTCAGGCTGTGCGAGAACAGCATTGTGCACACCAGGTCGTGCTTCTTGACTACAGGCAGCTCCCCAGGTTCGAGCAGGTCGATGCCGACCAGGCCCATTGTCTTACAGATTTCGCAGAACTTTTCGAGCGGAATCTTGCTGTAGCACCATCTGCTGACGGACTGATTGATTCGGTCGCTCCTGACGACTCGCTGGATTTCGGCGCCGCCAGCTCTTGGCAGATTGAAGACGCCGGTAGCGGCGACACCTGCAGCGCCGGTCAAGACTCGACGTCGGGAGATTTCAAATCGTGCTGGCATATTTGGTCCTTTCGTTTTAAAAGCCCATTGAGCTTAGGTGTTTCATATAGACAGGATATCCGACGAGAGAAAAATGTCAATAGTCGATGCCTCGGCGGGCGCTGAATCCGGAGTCGAAGGGATGCTTGATGCTGTTCATCTCGGTCACGAGGTCCGCAAGCGCGATGAGCTCCTGCGGAGCGTCTCTTCCGGTCATGACAATCTCAACACGGCTGTCTCTTCTGCTGATGAGGCGTTTGATTTCGTCGATGGTCGTCAGTCCTTTCGAAAGGCAATAGACAATCTCATCCAGGATTATGACGTCGTAGAACCTCTTCTCGGCGGTTTCGGCGAGCCGCTCAAGAACCTTGCTGACTGCAACTCGAGTCCGGGCAACCGCCTTTTCGTCGCCGGGCGACTTTGACATGTCCCAGGGCACGTCGAGGGCCTCTACCCTGATGCGGACCGCGCCTAACTGCAGGGCGAAGCGCTCACCGATATCGAGTGATGGTGGTTTTAGGAACTGATAGATAAGAACCTTGTTTCCCTGTCCTGCCGCCCGCAGCGCAAGCCCGAACGCTGCCGTGGTCTTGCCCTTGCCGTCGCCGGTATAAATCTGTACTAATCCCTTCTCAAGCATGCAGCTATATTAAGGCCAAAACCCAAAATTGAAAATCAAAAATCGCTCGGGCCAACCTTAAAACAGAGAGATGGACCTTCAGCGCGGTGCGCAAAACGCTGATAGCGAAAGTGGCAGGGTGTTCAAATACTCAAAAAACCGCAGGACGTGCAATCAGCAGACCGCCATTGCATCAAGGTCTTCCTGCGTTTCGAATTGATTCTCTTCCTGCTCACCCGGCTTGAAAGGCAGCGGCTCGAAGAATCGTATCGCAACTCGCCGCAAATGGCCGTTGACATGCTCCACCCGGCAGATGTGACCGGAGCGGATAAAATCAGCCACGTCAAACGATTCGTCGGGCCCGTAACGCGGCACGTTGAATCGGGCCGTCAACTGTTGACCGGGATACGGGCAGCTACTGTCGGCACGACACGTAAACGCCGCTCCTTCACTGCAGACATCGACCATTTGACCCTGAGAGAGCACTGCGTTAAAGTCCTCGGCAAACCAGATGGGCCAGTGATACCTCAGCCGTTTTTCCCTTCTTCGCTCGAGCGTGTTTTCCATTTGCCGGCCCCTCAAAATCTTCACACATTCACACCCTCAGAATCGACCGCTTCAAAGCCCCGCTTTAGAGACCGTCGCCGGCTCCGGCCCTGCCCGATTAGACCGCGATACCTCTCTCAACACCCGGTAAACGCCGCCAGCGAGATGAAAAGACCAAAGCCCCCTATTCACAGAGGCCGATCTTTATAGGAAATGATAATGAAAAATTTATTGTGATTTTCTCCGCCCCACGGCCCAACGTCCTTATAACGGCCGCTGCTTCGCCCGCACCAACTCCGCAAACTCCTGTCCACGCTGTTCGAAATTGTCAAACATATCATAGCTTGCACAGGCAGGACTGAGCAAAACGACATCACCCCTGACAGCAAGCTTGCCGGCTGAATCAACCGCATCATTAAGTGAACCGACAACCTCAACTTTTATGACCCTCTCTGTGTCCTTTGTGGCTAACTTCTTTTCAATCGCACCTGCAATTTTTTCGGCGGTTTGCCCTATCAGAACGGCGGCCCTGGCCCGCTGCGCTATCCTTTTGCCCAGCTCATCGAACGAAATCCCCTTGTCATACCCGCCTGCAATAATAATCACCGGCTGCTCAAACGCCTCCAGCGCCGCAATCGCGCTTAGCGGCGTCGTCGCCTTCGAATCGTTGTACCACCGCACGCCCTCAGTCTCTCCAACCGGTTCAAGCCGATGCGGCAGTGCCTTAAAGCTCGGCAAACAATCGCTTATGTGTCCCTCATCTACCCCAAAATAACCCGCAATGCAGACAGCAGCAGCCAAGTTGGATAGATTCGCCTTTCCCGGCAAAGCAAACCTGCTGCGAATCCCGCCGCTCAACTCATCCGCTGAGAATTTCATGCAACTCCTGCCACGTTCCCTGCTGTACCTGTCAAACCACTCACAGCCAATCTCGTCCTCCGCATTGAATATTGAAACGGCAGGGTTACGCTCATCGAGTTTCTGGTATTGAAAAAGGGGCTCTTTCGACCGGCAATATGCCTCGAATGTCCCGTACCGGTCCAGATGATTGGGCGTAAGATTCGTAAGCAGCGCTACGTGCGGCACCTTGTTGGTTGGAGCCAATTGCTCAATCTGAAAACTCGACAGCTCGAGCACAACCAGGTCGCCGCCTTTGATTTCGTCGAGTATGGTCAGCAGCGGCTCATTGCCGATGTTGCCGCTCAGCCAAACACTCTCGTGACTCGTGACTCGTGACTCGTGACCCGTGGCTGGCTGCTGGTATCTGCCCCTCAAAAGGTGTGCCGTCAACGCCGCTGTCGTACTCTTGCCGTTGGCTCCCGTGATGCCGATGATTCTTGCGGGGCAAAGCTCGAAGAATATCTCTATCTGCGAAGTGACGAGCGCGCCGGCACTACGCGCAATCTGAACATACTCATTGTTGGGCTTAACCGCAGGATTGACCACCAGAACGTCTGTTCGCTCAAAATCGTCCCTGTTATGCGAGTCCAAACGGTATTCAACGCCTGCAAGCTCCTCAAGCCGACTCATCGAATCTGCAAGCCGCTCAGGGGCAGACAAATCGGTAACTGTCACCTTCGCGCCGGCCCGGCACAAAAAGCTTACAACATCCGCACCCCCGCCGAACCTACCCAGACCCATCACCAGTACGCTCTTGTTTTCAAAAAAGACCTTATTCATAATTGCACGTCTCACGAAGAGTAGTCAACACGGAGTCCGCTGGTTCACTGAATGGTTATTTATTCGCTTCTTGTCAGAAGCAGTACATAGTCGCGGCGTGTCGTCTCAGTTGCTGCCGCCCAGCAGCGCATTTACCTGCTCGAACAGCACCGGCAAGTCTTTTCTTATAACATCCCAGACCACGATGTCTTCAACAACATCATATCCGTGAATCAGAATGTTACGAAAAGAGATGATACGTTTATAGCGGCTAATTTGCTCCACCACTTCAGGCTCTGTTTTTGCGAGTCGTTTCAATGCTTCGCCGACTATCTCAAACTGCCTCTCGACAGCGCTTTTCAGCATAGGATCGTCACAGTATCCGCTTAGTGTCTTGTTTGCAGTGAATTTAAGTGTCTGTTGAGCTGACTGCCGAATATCCTCCGGAAGTTTTTTGCTCTCAAGCCGCATACAGTACCTCTCGACTGCTGTTGATTGCCTCAAGAAAATAGCGGTTCGTTACAGCACGGGGCATCACCAAATCAACGTGTCTGTCAAACAGATCCTCAATCGCTTCGAGCAAGCCAAAATAGGCGTTGGCATATTCACCTTCCTTAAGCGGCTTAAATTCAACCAGAAAATCCAGGTCGCTCCTGAGTTCCCTGACCGCTTCAATATTCTGTTCGACAAGCCGTATCATACCAGAACCTCGGAACATACGTCTTCTTTCCCGAGAATGATAATACGGAAAAAGCGTGAAAAGTCCAAAAGAAAAATCTCGTCCCCTCTTGATATGGCGCCTCCCAAGTGGTAAAAGACCGTCTAAAGTTATGTGTCATTTAACAAAACAATTCCGGCATTTTTGACATAAGGAGGTAACTCAATGGATCGCAGAACATTCATCTCCACATCATTGGCAGCCGGTGCGGTGGCGATTTCGTCGGTGGCTGCTTCGAAAACCCAAGCCGCATCTTCAGGCGGCAAGTTCAAACTCGGCTATGGCCCCTATTTCGGCATGTTCGAGGGTCACGCAGGCAAGGACCTGATCGACCAATTGAAGTTTATGGCGGATACGGGTTTTACGGCGATGTTCGATAACGGGCTGCCTAACAAACCCAAAGAGCTGCAGGACAAAATTGCGGCTGAGTGCAAAAGGTTGGGCCTGGCAATGGGGCCTTTCGTCGCCTATGCCGAGTTCAGCAAGCCGACTTTTGTTCTCAAGGACAAGTCCCTGCGTGAGATGTTTATCAGAAGGACGAAAGCGGCCATCGACGTGGGCAAGCGAACCGGCTGTATGTACGCAGTATATGCACCCGGGGTATATGCGACGAATCTGGAATGGGGATACCAGACAGCCAACATGGTTGATAACCTCAAGTACTGCTGCGAGGTAGCTGAGCCAGCGGGCTTCACTGTTCTGGTCGAGCCGCTAAACAACTGGACCGACCATCCGCAAATGTTCCTGCATAAAATAGCTCAGGCATACCAGATATGCAAAGCGGTGGGCAGCGATTACTGCAAGATGGTCAATGACCTCTATCATCAACAGATTACCGAGGGCAACCTGATTCCGAATATCGACATGGCGTACGACAAAATTGGTGCTTTCCACGTCGGCGACAACCCCGGCAGAAAAGAGCCGACCACCGGCGAAATCAACTATCGCAACATCTTTAAGCACCTGCACAAGAAAGGCTACAAGGGCGTATTGTGTATGGAGCACGGCAAAAGCAAGCCGGGTAAAGAAGGTGAAAAGGCGCTTATCAAGGCCTATCGCTGGTGCGACGACTTTTAGTACGTTCACTCAACTGTGGCAGTAGATAACAGCAAGTAATTGAAAGGTGATAGTAATGGGTACCAAAGACAACCGCAGAAGTGACGAGCTTTCCCGCAGAGACTTTATCAAGACATCCACAGCAGTGTCCCTGGCGGCTCTGGGCTCAGGCGCAAGCAGGGTCTTTGCATCGGGTTCGGGCAAGATACGCATCGGTTTGATTGGCTGTGGCGGCAGAGGCACCGGCGCTATGGAAGACTGCGCCAAGGGCGTAAAAGATGTTGAGCTGGTTGCCATGGGAGATTTGTTTAAGGACCGAATGCGCGATTCCGGTGACAAACTAAGACAGGTCCTTGGCGACCGATTCAAGGCCACTAGGGATACGATTTTTGTTGGCTTCGATGCATATAAGAAGGTAATAGCATCGGATGTCGATATGATTATCCATGCAACACCGCCCCACTGGCGGGGGCAGCATATAAAGGCGGCAATCGAGGCGGGCAAACATGTCTTCATGGAAAAGCCCGCTGGCGTTGACCCGATCGGCATCCGTTCGCTGATAGAAACATCGGAACTGGCCAGACAAAAAGGCCTGGCGATAGTGGCAGGTACTCAAAGAAGACACCAGAAGCATTACATCGAGATTATGAAGAGAGTGCGCGACGGCGCCATCGGCGAGATTAAGAGCGCCTATGCGTACTGGTGCGGCGGAGACATGAAGGGGTACTGGAAGTGGTATGAGCCGAGCGAGTATAGCAACGAGATGGAGGGTCAGTGCCGCAACTGGCCCTGGTATGTATGGACCAGCGGCGACCATTACGTTGAACAGCATGTTCACAACCTCGATATTATGAAATGGGCGCTCGGCGCCAATCCGGTCAAGGCACTCGGTATGGGCGGCAGGGCCGTCCGCAAGGAGGGCAATATATGGGACCACTTTGCTGTAGAGTACGAATATGCCAACGGAGTTCGCGTCACCAGCATGGCCAGGCAAATCAACGGCTGCAGCGACAGGGTCTCCGAGTTCCTCATCGGCACGAAGGGGACATGCTATACCGACGAGACAAATGGCTGGATAGAAGGAGAGAATGCATATAAGTGTGAGGGCAACAATGCAAACCCGTACGTACTCGAACACATCGACCTGATCAAGAGCATTCAGGACGGCAAGGGCCTCAACGAGGGCAAGCGAGTCGCCGAAAGCACGATGGCCGGAATATTAGGACGGATGAGTGCCTATACAGGAAGAGAACTCAAGTGGGACTGGGTGATGAAGGCATCGAAACTGGATTTGACACCGCCTAAATATGAATTTGGTGACCTGCCCGTTAGACCCGTAGCCGTGCCCGGGAAAACACAGCTTATTTGATTGGCTTGTCTCCTCCTGCGCCTTTGCACAGAGGGTGCCAAAGGCATATCGAAACCGAAAGGAACGACATCCCCTGCGGCGGTAAAATCCGAAGCCGTCAATCATTACAAGGGCGTCATAATGCCGTTCGCGCATCTTCCCGCCGCCCGGCAGGAAGCTCTTCCCGAATGGTTTTGGCACCGACCGGCTCAAGCCCTGTGATCGAGATAATAAAGCGAATTCCGTCTGTGTGTGATGAAACAAGCGTATTGCAGGGCGGCAGAATCGGCGAACCTGCCGCTTTCGCCAGACGTAAGAACAGCAGATGGTTCGTCGCCGCCTTCTGGAAACAAGAATGATGAGCAAGACACAGATACGCCGATATATGATGTGAGTGTGAGACATTTGACAATGATTATTTGATGGAGGTTAGCTATGTACAGAAGTTGGATGACAATTCCTGCCGCACTTCTTGCCGGCACTATCCTGGTGTTTTCGGCGGGTTGTGAAAGCGACGCAAAAACAGGCGGTCTCATCGGGGCCGGTGTTGGTGCCCTGGCGGGCCAGGCCATAGGCGGAGATACCGAAGGAACACTTATCGGTGCTGCTGTTGGTGGCGGGGCAGGCTACATCATCGGAAACGAACAGGACAAGAAGGAAGCTGAAGCCCAGTCCGGTACGTATTCTCAGCAGGCGGACACCGTCACGGTCAACATTACCAACAGCAATGGTTCGGTGACTCCGGTCAAACTCAAAAGGCAGGGCACCGGTTATGTCGGCCCCAGAGGCGAATACTACGACCACCTGCCGACCCAGGACGAGTTAAGACCTGTATACGGCTTTTAGCGGCCGCTTGATAACTATAGCAAAACAGTTCATCTGCCGGGTTGGAGTCTCGACGGCAAGGTCTTGCAAATCATCTTGATTATCTTCTGGGTTTGCTCCGCCTGCTGAGGCGTCAAGGCCCTGCCTGCAACGCCGCCCAATACACCGCCTGCGATGCCTCCCAAAACTCTGTCACCGCTGTCGCCCCCGGCCACCGCAGCGCCGGCACCTGCGCCCGCAGCGGCTCCAAATATCGTCGCCAGGGTCTTGCCCGTCCTGCCCGAACCGGTCCCGAGCCACAAAATGCTGCCGTCCTCGACGTCTATCATCTTTGCCGTCATCGACATCTCTTCATCGTAGTTCGGTATGTTGACCAGCAGTACCGCCGGAACATTCAGGATCTTGCCGGCTCGCGCAGCGTCCTCAGTGGAAGTTATCTCCGATACCTGGAACTTCTGCTCTTTGAGCAGCGTCTGGACCTGTGCCCGCTCCACCGGCGCAAATCCTTTCTTTAGCAGCTCCATCACAAAGAAGTCGCCAATCTGATTCTTGGCTGCATCGCCCACCACGGCACCGGAAACATCCACAACCGCCACCTTGTCCAGCTTGCCAAAGTCAAAGTCAGCTCTCGCCTGGCTCTCGCCCTCACCCGCAGCACAGCCGGAGAAGACCAGAGCTGAAACCAACAACGCACACAAACATCCCGTTCTCATAAGTCGTACCTCCAACAAAACTCCTTGACAGAAACAGCAACACCGTATTCAGCATCCAACATTGACGCTTCCTCGTCAACTGTTTTTCTCACAAGCCGACTAATCTTGAGGCAAAATTCTTCGGTAACGCCGAGACTCGAAAGGCAGAGAAAGGCGAACGTTTCACGTTGCTTTTGGATATGCGTACTCGTTTGGGGCAAGCTCACCGTGCTGTCACAGGTTTCAGATCTTGCTGTCCGGGTCGTATATCGGCTGGTTGCGGGTAGGCTATTCGTGTGGACGATTGGGCCATTTGAGATCATCGAACAGAAATTCGCTCGCCTGGCGTATCATCACAATCGGCGGACACGGGGACATTTCCAGCGCGCCGGTAATATCGTTGTCGTACCTGTTCAAAGCATTCAGCAGATAGTCCCAATCCTCGCGTAAAATGCTGGCACAGCAGCCCAACGGCTCGTGGTCATCCGATGTCCCGAAATTATCGCTCAAGTGCAGATGAGCCACTCTCTCCGCAAGGCCGTCCACATACTCTCTGAATCTGAACTGCGGGTCGATATTCGCAAAACCGGTGTCCAGGCAATACGACACAGAGTCGAATTTCTCACCGACCTGTCTCACTTTATCAAGCGAACCCGTCTCCAGGCACAGCTTCACACCATTCTCGCCGGCGATCTTGACCACTTCACCGACAAAATCCCACCCGTGGATTTCGCTGCCCTGACGGATGCCGAGGCTCTGCAGGTCAGCCACGATATTGGCGTTGAGCAGCTTCGCACATTCGATTTGTTCGGCCCACTGCTCCAAAGTGGGATTATCATTGCGAGACCGCATGGATACGAGCATACCCTCAGTAGCGGCGATGAGCCGGGGCCAGTTGATCCTGTCATAACGGCACTCGTCAAGTCCCCCGGTGTTGGGCCACAGCTCCACACCAAAGCCAAGGGACTTTAAAAGCTGGCACTCCTGTTCGAGACTGAGCCTGCTCTGACGTCCCCAAAACACCATTGATGAAACAACATAGCGAATCTGCATTACGGCATCTCCATATCCAACATATAAGATGTGGCCTCCTACCTAAAGTATAGATAGTAGTCTTATCGATTAAAAACCGATAAAGCTTCAACGTTTCCAGAAAAAAAGCCTGTTTTTTCGGCCCGTCGCCTGCGGTGCTCCCGCCCGGAGCTCGCCGTCTTACTGTGCTGTGTCTCATAAAATATGCGGGCCCACCATTGTTGAAAGGCCTTCATATCGCGTCAAATATAGAAAATTTTTGTTGAAGTCCCCCGAATTATTGATATAATTCGTTTTTTGGCATTTGGGAGAACCGTTATGAAAGAAGGCATACATCCAAAATATGAGAAAGTTGTGGTTCACTGCGGCTGCGGAAATACCTTCGAAACCCGCAGCACCATCGGCGAAATACACGCCGAAATCTGCTCCGTCTGCCACCCCTTCTACACCGGCAAGCAAAAATTCGTCGATACGGCAGGACGCGTCGAGCGGTTTCAGAAGAAATACGGCACGGATTATTTCAAAAAACAGAAGAAAAACCAGAAGAATTAGCTCAGATGTTCGCTGATAATTGGGGCTCCCTTTTTGTTCGTTCGATGCAAAATTGGGGCCTTTGATTTTTCTATGGCCCTACAAACACGTCACGTAATGCGGAAACATACTTATGGCTGATGCCAGGGATACCTTGTTGACCAAGCTCATTGAGCTTGATGAGCGTTTCGATGAGCTGGGCAGGCAAATTGCCGACCCGGCCGCTAATCGCGACCCGGCGAAGCTAATCGCCTTATCCAAAGACCAGGGCCGGCTCAGACCTATAGTTACCAAATACCGCGACTACAAAAAAACAGTAGCTGCAATGGAAGAAGCCGAGCAAATAATCGCAAGTAATGAAACGGATGACGAACTGAAGTCGCTGGCCCGGGAAGAAAAGCAGCAGCTCACTCAAAAGAAAAATGCCTTGCTCGAAGATATCACAAACACACTGGTAATGGCCGACGATGAAGCGATTGACTCAATCATTGTAGAAATACGAGCAGGCACAGGCGGTGAGGAGGCGGCCCTTTTCGCGCACGACCTGTACAATATGTATGTCCGTTACGCCGACAGCCGGCGGTGGAAGCTTGAGCAGCTCGATTTCAGTCCTTCCGAAATGGGCGGCTTTCGAGAAGTCATCTTTTCCGTCAAAGGACCCGGCGTCTGGTCCGAGCTCGGCTATGAAGGGGGCGGACATCGCGTTCAAAGGGTTCCCGAAACCGAATCGCAGGGCAGAATACACACCTCCGCCGCCACCGTCGCCGTTTTGCCCGAGCCCGACCAGATCGATGTGCAAATAGACCCGAATGATGTAACAGAGCATGTCAGCCGAGCCGGAGGGCCCGGAGGCCAGAACGTCAACAAGGTAAGCAGCGCAATAAAGCTCAAACATGTCCCTACTGGTATCACCGTCAGTATGCAGGACGAGAAGAGCCAGCATAAGAACCGCGCAAAAGCATGGCGTATCCTGAGAACCAGAATTTACGAACATTACCAAAGACAGAAACGCACCGAACGCGACGCAAAGAGAAAGACAATGATTGGCTCTGGCGACAGGTCACAGAAAATCAGGACATACAACTTCCCTCAGAACCGCGTCACCGACCACAGAATTAACTTGTCCCTCTACTCGCTCGACCGCATAATGGCCGGCGATATGAGCGAGCTTGTCGCAGCACTGAAAGATTCTGACAGACAGCAGCGACTCCAGAATCTCTAAGCCAATCTTGCCCTGGAGCTGTGAGCGATGGTGATAGTTGTCACTGGAATGGTCGGACTTGATAAGAAAAGCTACCTGCAGAACGTCTGTCAACTGGCGCAGGACAATGGCAGGGAAGTCCTGCTGTGCAGCGTAGGCGATATGATGTACGCAGAAGCCCCCGACATAGCGCCCGGCAAAATTCTGGATATACCGATCAAAAGGCTTCACTCTCTGCGTCGCAGCATTTTTAAGGACATCATTGCAAAGGCAAGGAAAGCGCCAAATCTGATTGTAAACACTCATGCGACCTTCCGCTGGCGGCATGGGCTGTTCCCAGCCGTTGATTTCGACCAGATGCGCCAGCTCGACGCGGATATGTACATCTGTATGATCGACGGCGTCGCCGCTCTACACAACCGTCTGCTTGACGGGCATTCCACCGACCATACCCTTAAAGACCTCATCGTATGGCGCGAGGAAGAAATCATCGGCACTGAAATGCTCTGCAAAGGCATCGACGATACTGTCCCGTTCTATTGCCTCGCACGCGGCGCCGCCGAGCAAACAATCGAAACATTTTACCGACTCCTCTTCGAGCCGAAAAGAAAGCGGGCATATCTGAGCTTTCCGATGACCGCTGTTGCCGAGATGGAGGACGTGAAAATAAAAATCAACGGGTTCCGCAGCAGGGTGAAGGAGTTTTTCACCTGCTTTGACCCGGGCGACCTTGAAGAGGCATACCTTCCTAAGTACGCCGAGCACGCGGCACAGAAGGGCCAGGACTTCATCGAGGTGGCGATTTGCGGGCAGACAGTTCGGCTGGATTTGGAACAGGTGCGGCAAATCGAGCGCGACATCAATAGCCAGACATACGCGCGGGATTTTATGCTGATAGACCAGTCGGATATGATTATCAGTTTTATCCCGACCATGGCGGATGGCAGGGCCGCGATATCAAGCGGCGTCGAAAGAGAGCTCCAGCACGCCCACGAAGCCGCAAAGGAAGTCTATGTCATCTGGCCCGCAAAACAAACCCCCTCGGTATTCGTCAGCCAAACCGCAACAAAAGTATTCGAAGATGTTGACATGGCCATGGAATTTTTCAGAGAGAAAGGATACATAGGGACATGACCATCTCAGACGAGAAACAGTTGGCGGCTCTCATCGATCACACATTGCTCAAGCCCGAGACAACAAGTGAGCAAATCAAACAGCTCTGCGCTGAAGCGCAGAGCTTCGGTTTTGCAGCGATCTCGGTAAATCCACGCTGGGTTCCTCTTGCCGCTGATTTATTACACGACTCGAAGGTTGCCGTTGGCGGAGTAGTATCCCTGCCGTTCGGCGCCGATTTTACAAAAATCAAAGTCGCCCAGGCCAAAGAAGCAATTCTTTCCGGCGCCGACGAGATTGATATGGTTGCTGATTTGGCGGCGATAATCGAAGGCAATGAAAAGTATCTCGCCAACGAGCTCCTGGCGGTTTTGAAGGTCTGCCGCTCGATGAGGCCGGCTGTTTGTCTCAAGGTCATAATCGAATCGGCGGCACTGACGCGCGAGCAGAAGATATTCGCTTGCCGGATCGCCGATAGATGCCGCGTCGATTTCGTAAAGACCAGTACCGGCATGCACCCCGCGGGCGGCGCGACCGTCGAAGACATAAAACTGATGAAAGAATACGCCCCACACTGCAAGGTAAAGGCGGCAGGCGGAATCAAAACCGCACAACAGGCCCTCGATATGCTCGAAGCAGGAGCAGAAAGAATCGGGACATCGTTGGGAGTACAAATAATAGAGCAGTTCAAGGCGGGACAACTGCAGTGACTACGGCTACAACCACAACACAGCCCGAAACCATGGCCTGCAAACTCCACGCTAAAAAGGTCCGCATCTCGACAAGTCTGCCTGCTCTGAGTGAAACATTCTCCCAGCTCAAGCATCCATCAATCCTGGGCGGCAATTCAGCAAAGACCGACGGTGACGGCCTCACTTACTGGGCAGCAGAGCCAAGAGAGGTCCTGGAATTGCGAGCAGGACAGAGCGACCCATTTCCAAAACTTCAGGAAGCACTTGGCAAGTACACGTTTGAAGCAAACGGAAATCTCTGTTTTCCCAAGGGGATATTCACCGGTGGATGGATCGGTTTCTTCAGCTATGAGCTTGGCAGGTACATAGAGAAGCTGCCTGAAACAACCGTTGATGACCTGAAGATGCCCCTGATTCGTCTGTGCTTCTACGACCGGCTGATTGCATACGACCATAAGAAACAGCAGTTTTGGCTAATCGCCCTCGGCCTTGCCGACGATACTGAAACCCCCGAAGGGAAACTCGCTGGTCTCGAAAAGCTGTTGGAGCGGGCGCAAAAAATCTCCCTCGAACAGCCGTCACTTGCGGACATCGAAAACATCGACTTCTCTCAAATCGGCTGCAATATGAGCACGGACTACTACTTCAAGGCCCTAAGGAAAATAAAACGCTACATCTACGATGGTGACGTCTATCAGATAAACCTCTCCCAGCGATTCGAATGCGATTACACCGCCCACCCGATAGATCTCTTCCATTGGCAAAACCACTACAACCCGAGTCCCTACTCAGCTTACATTGACGCAGGCGATTTTCAAGTCGTCAGCGCCTCACCTGAGATGTTCATCACAATCGAAGATGGCGTCATCAGCACAAAACCGATCAAAGGCACCCGAATGCGAATCGAAGACAAAAACGAGGCTGCGAAGCAAATCAACGCCGACAACTTCAGCGACCTGCTCACAAGCGAAAAAGAACAAGCCGAGCTGAATATGATAATCGACCTCGAACGCAACGACATCGCCAGAATCTGCGTACCCGGCACAAGAAAAGTCACCCAGCCGAGAACCATCGAGACGTACCCGACGGTTTTTCACGCAGTCGCAACGGTAGCAGGCCGGCTTCGAGAAAATACCACGTTCTGCGACATCCTGAAGGCGATATTCCCCGGCGGCTCGATCACCGGCGCTCCCAAAATCCGGGCGATGCAAATCATCGACGAAACCGAGCCGACCGCAAGAGGCGTTTATACAGGCGGCATTGGTTATATCAGCCTCGACGGCAGCTCCTGCTTGAATATCGCCATACGAACCATTATCATCGCAAAACAAAAGGCCTATGCTCAAACAGGTGGCGGCATCGTCGCCGATTCCGACCCCAACGCCGAATGGAACGAAACAATAACAAAAGCAAGGGCATTGCTCGCAGGCATCAACGCCGTCCGGAACAAGCGAAGCAGATAATGGCAGAAAAGGTTTTCTTAAATGATGCGCTGATAGATGCTGAGAAGGCCTGTGTCTCGGCAACGGACGGTGGGTTTCTGTACGGGGCCGGTCTGTTCGAGACGATGCGAAGTTACCCCGCCCCTCCGAAGGGCGGGGTCTTTCGACTCGATGACCATCTGGGCCGGCTGTTCGCAAGCGCAAAGGCCCTTTCGATTGAGCACGACTACGACAGGAAATTCCTGACCGAGGCAGTGTACGATGTTCTCAAGGCCAACAAACTGACCGATGCCCGCATTCGCCTGACTCTTTCGGCCGGGGCAATATCACAATCGGACGAAACCCGAAAAGCCACTTTGCTCATCGCGGCAACGAAGCTCCAGCCCTATCCGGCTGAATACTACAAAAAAGGCGTCCTCGTCGTGCTCTGCCCCTTCAGGCAAAACGTTACCGAGCCAACCTGTGGTCACAAGACCACAAGCTATCTCCCGCGTATGATCGCCCTAAGACAAGCTCACGAGAAAAGAGCCGCAGAAGCTCTCTGGTTTACCACCGACGGCAAACTTGCTGAAGGCTGCGTCAGCAACGTCTTTTTGGTTAAGGACTCAACTGTCTTGACCCCCGCGACAAGCACGCCCGTCCTGGGCGGCATAGCCCGAAAGACCGTCTGCGAAATTGCCCGAAGCAATAATATGAAGCTGATGGAGAAGGATTTGTCTATTGATGATATGCTCGTTGCCGATGAAATCTTCCTAACCAACGTTATTATGGAAATAATGCCGGTTGTGGCGGTGGAAAAGCACACGGTCGGGGATGGAAGACCGGGGGAAAACGTGAAAAAACTTTCAAAACTTTACAAAAAGTACGTGGAAAAGGCGTGCAATAAGAGATGAATGTTAAAGAAATTGCGAAGAAAATTGAGGAGATTGTGCCGCTTCGACTGGCGCAGGGCTGGGACAATGTCGGCCTGCTGGTCGGTGATACCGACAAGAAAGTAAGCAATATTCTGCTAACAATCGACATAACCGCCGACGTCCTCGCAGAGGCGAAGCGGCTTAAGACCGACATGATCATCAGCTATCACCCCGTGATATGGGATGGGCTAAAGAGTGTCACCGCATCGGGGTCCGGTTCGGTAGTACATGAGCTTGTCAAGTCGAAGATAGCCGTGTTCTCGGTGCATACCGCACTGGATGTAGTCGATGGCGGAGTCAACGACGGTCTGGCCGAGATTGTCGGTATCAAGGATGCCGAACCGCTCGGCGACTACGTCGATGTACCAGGAGGCGATAATTACAAGCTTGTTGTCTTCGTTCCCACCGGCTCAGCCGCCAAAGTCGCCAACGCCGTCTTTGCCGCCGGCGCCGGTCATATCGGTAACTACAGCCGTTGCGGGTTTACGGGGCAGGGCGAGGGCAGCTTCCTGCCTCTCGATGGTGCTAAGCCTGCCATCGGCAAAAAAGGCCGGCTCGAAAAAGTCCCCGAGCTTCGATTCGAGACGATTGTACCGGCTGAGAAGCTGCGAGATGTAATAGACGCGATACTGACATCGCACCCTTACGAAACGCCGGCGTTCGATGTGTTCAGACTCTATAACGAGAAGGACAAGTTCGGCTTAGGCAGAATAGGCAAGCTCGAAAAACCAATACCGCTGAGCAGAATCATCGCCGCAATCAAGCGGCAAACCGGCGCAAAAGCCATCGGCATCGTCGGCCCTGCCAAACGCACCGTAAGGACCGCAGCCGTTTGTGCCGGCTCTTGCGGCCATATCGTCAACCAGGTCATCGCTGCAAAAACAGACCTCTATGTCACCGGCGAGCTAAAGCACCATCAGGCCTTAGCGGCCAAGGAAGCGGGGTTGACCTGTCTGTGCCTTTCTCACACGGTGTCCGAGAGGTTCATACTCAAAAAGTTCGCGCAACAATTAAAAAAACGGCTGTCAAGCATGACGATTAGGATTAGTAAGAAGGATGCGGACCCGTTTACGTGGAAAGAGCTTTGAACCACGGATTGACACGGATTTTGGCTATGAAGTCACTAAGACACGAAGTTTTTTAGATACTGATTCCGCCAAAAGGACGGCGGATAAATAACGCAGATTAACACTGTTTTTGAGATTCTGGATTCCCGCTTTTGCGGGAATGACAAATTACGCTATGTTCTTATCAATACAATACTTATATCTGTGCTTACCCTAAAAACGGTCAGTTTGAGTTAACTTTGAGTAAAGAAGAGGACACGGAGAAAAAAGTCGCGAGGGCATAAGAAGCAAGGCAAAAGGGAAAAGGCAAAGCCCGTCAAACGAATGGCGGGTAAGCTACGAGAAGTTTGTTGTTGAAACGAGATGGGGTATGGATAGAATTGGGAAAGTGCATCTCCAGCATGCTCCGGTTCAGCAACAAGAGAAGGACGATGTGGAGAGTGGCGCCTGGTTGAAAGAGAAAGATGCAAGAAGTGAATTGCAGTCATTCCAGTTTCTTGAGTTTCTCTGAGGGAGTATCGTGGTGTTGTCAGATGTTGGGCAGAGAATAAATGTGAGAGGTGAGGAAGGTCTGGTTGAAATCACCAGCGCGTACTTTAAGTTTGCTAAAGATAACACAAGAACGGGGCATGAACTCCGGTCGCTCTGCATCTTCCTGTTGGCAGGGATTAAGACCCACAAGCTCGAGACGCCGGTTGAAATCCTGAGAGGGGAGTCGCCGGATTTCAGATTTGTGGTATCCGGGGCTGATGTTTATTTAGGATTAGAGCACACAAGGGCAACAGTAGGCAAATACAAGATGGATGAAAAGGAATTTGAAGAGTATCCTGAAAGCAGTTTAATGGAACTCCCGTATTATACTCTTAACGGATTGCTTCCAAACAAATCCAATATTGCAATGAAGATGCCGGGCGAAGAATTGACAAGTGCAGGATGGGGTGATTACGGGATGGAAAAGCAGTGGGTTGAGATAATCGTGCATGCGATCCAGAAAAAAACGCAAGTTTTGAATAGGACCAGTTTTTGTAGGTTTGCAGGGGATGAACTTATTGTTGAAGACGACGGCCCAATGTCTATTTCCTACAGATTCGAGAGTGCAATAGATCTGCTTAAAAAGATGCCGGGTGAACTCAAACTCAAGGACGCTCTCACTTTCGACAAGATTCACATATACTCCTGTGACAGGTTGGTTTACGATGTCTTTGGGGAAGGGGTTGTTGTGGACGTACCAAGAATGATGCGATGAACATGTGGATTTCGAAATGATAGGGATAAGCGAGGTTTAAAATGAAGAGAAGAACCATAGTAGGCAGATTGATCAATTTCAGGGGGTTGGTTTATGCGCCAACGAACGAACAGGGTGTGGTATTTCTTTTCGGCAAGGTGGCGCACGAATTCGGGATGTACGTGGAACTGATCCGGACGGGATATCCGGATTGTATAGCGAAACGCTTTGTCGGCAAGAACAGGTGGGAAGAAGTAAAGATAGAATTCGAGTTCAAGTCTTCGGATTTTGCCAGGCATAAGCACGCGGTAGCAGAGGCGGAGATGATAGTGTGCTGGGAGCATGACTGGCAGAAGTGCCCGAAGTCGCTGGAAGTGCTCGAATTGAAAAATGAAATCAGCAAGCTCGAAAACATCAGTGTGGAGGCACCTGATAAGATATCGAAGAGCAGCACGTACGAGATTAATGAATATCTGAAAAAGGGAACGGCGGAAAGCGCGAAACTTTTCCATGAGCTCGATGGGAAGATACAAAAGATAGGAGACGGGATATATAACAAGGCACACAAGTACCGGATCTACTATTATTCGCCGAAGCGAGTGTTTGTTACGGTTAAGGTTATGAAAAAGGGACTGAACTTGAATCTTTTTACAAACGCTAAGAAAATCAAAGGGGTTGAGGCGTTCGGCGGGGAGTACGGTCAGAAGTGGGGGAGGATGTACGTTATGAACAAGAAGGATATCGCAACGACGATGACGGCGATAAAGAAGTCTCACGGGTATATAAACTACTGCGTCAAAAACAACCTTACGACCGGATGGTATGCCGAAGCGGAAGAATAGCAGAGGGCTGGGGAAGGTGGGAGGTGAAATTTTTTCTTTTCACCTGCTCAACAAGTTGAGGGTTTTGGGTTTTTCTTTTCACCCATGCGATGTCGTTTGCGGGGCAGGCGATTTTGGTAACCCGTCGGTGTGCCGGGGGGACGGAAAATTGAGGGGAAAAAGTTGGGGTGGGGGTTGCAAAAAATGTTAAAACAGGTAAAAATAACAGTAAGCAGAAAAGACGCAGACCCGTTTACGTGGAAAAAACTATGACAGAAGAGCAGGAAGCCATCGTCGATAACGAGCAAACCATCGAAGACCAGCAGCCGGAGCAACAAGCCGAACAGCAGGCTCTGCCGTCAGATGAGCCTCAGGTTGCCGACGCAGAAAACGCACAGGAGCAGCCCGATCTCCCACAGCCACCAGCCGATTTCGAGCCGACCGTCGAATCCGTTGTCGAAGCGGTGCTGTTTGCCAGCGATGAGCCGCTATCACCCGTGCGACTGGCGGATATCGTGGAGACGGGGGTAAAGCAGATTCGCCGGCACGTCAAAAGCCTCAACGAAAAATACAAGGTCGCCAATAATGCCTTCCGTATCGAGCAAATCGCAGGCGGATACCAGATGCTAACACTCAGCGGCTACAACCACTGGCTAAAGAAACTGCTGCGCGCCCGCGACGACAGCAAGCTCAGCCAGGCCGCCCTGGAGACATTGGCCATCATTGCCTATAAACAGCCGATTATGCGAGCCGACGTCGAGGTCATCCGAGGCGTCGCAGCCGGTGAGATGGTTCGAAATCTGATGTACAAGGGACTGGTCAAAATCGTCGGCCGCGCAGAAGTCTTAGGCAGGCCAATGCTCTACGGCACCACAAAAAAATTCCTCCAGCACTTCGGCCTAAACTCCATCAAAGACCTGCCAAAAGTCGAAGAGCTAAAAAAACCCGAGTAGCTCAATACTCTCCGGCTCACGCAGAAAAGCCGGTGCGATTCAAGCTCTGTCCCTTATACGTTCAGCAGGCATATTCTTGAAAAACAAAAGACGCAATCAGAGTGCTCAGTTTAAGGCGAAAGTCGCTCCGGAAGCGGCTAAGGGTGACAAAACAATAGCTGAGTTATTCAACCTATGGTTAGCAACCACATCGTGCTGGCTGTCTATTTCAAAGGCCGATAGTATCAAAAAACAGCCTTGTTAGACATCCCAAATCTTTAGCTCTGCCCAGGTTGGACCCTCCATAACTATGTCAGAATTTGCCGTAGACATGTTTTCCCCGTGGTCAAACAGGTGTTTATATATGCCCCGGCCCTGTGTGTTTATTGAATACAGTACCACCAGATTAGCTTGCTTCGACAATCTCAGCATAGGCCTCGTGGCTCGGTTGAAACCTCTTCCTGCTTGGTGAGCAATATCAACGACAGCGGTGAGATTATTACTTCGTTCTATAATACTACGACGTATCACAGGATTGAAAATTTCCCCGCATATGAGCACCTCAATTGCACCCTCTGGCAAAGTCAAAGTACGCTGCTCGTAGTACCTTTCGTTCTCGGGCCTCCAATCAGTAGAATTACTCGAACGCTGTTGCCATGTGTGCCAACTTTGCTCCTCTGCGGGGACCCATGATACAGCAAAAGCGGATCTATTATCAAGTACATCAATCCCAATCACAATCGCAATATTATTTTTTTCTGCTTCTTCTGCGAGCTTTTCTGCAAGTTTATCTCTTTCTGTGTTGCTTTGAGCAGCCAGATAACCGCCAGGTAAACACACCACATCACAATTTCTTTCTCGCGACTGTGATAAGATTTGTCGATAAAGATCCAGACGATTTGAGTTAGCTGTAGGGTACCCGCATCCTTGACTCGAGATTGTCCCAGCAACTATTTTCATTTTGTACTCCTTCTTTTCTTGGTTAGGCATTAGTTGAGGATGTCCTTTCCACAGTTGAAAGTTGATGGCTATTCACATCGCACATATTACGCTACCCGGGCTTCTTTGTCAATCATTTCTCTCTCGCCGTGTCCATTCAAAGCAGACTCCAGCATACCCAATTGCTTGGGGCAAAACTATGGACATCTCTGAAAGAGAGAGTCAAGCCATTTTCATCACTCAAACTGACCAATATCAAGCTGTCATGCTAAGCGAAGCATCTGGCCCTGGCCTAAGATTTTACCACGTTGTTAGTGTGAGATTCTTCGCTGCGCTCAGAATGACAAGTTACATATGTTCTTGTCAAAGTTAGACCTGTGCAAAAGCCGAAGAGCTAAAAAAACCCGACTAAGATACTGTTACAAAGTTTTTAGACAATAGATTGATTGAAGCTTTGTCTCAAGCTGTTTTACTACTGGATTCCCGCTTTCGCGGGAATGACAAGGGGTTGTTATTGTCTAAAAACTTATTCAAGGTAGCTTAGCTCAATACTCTCCGGCTCACGCAGAAAAAGCAGTGCGATTCAGACACTATCCCTCTTACCTCCAGACGTGCCCGCAGCCAAGACATCTGTAACTATCCTTCGGAAAAAGGCACTGGAATTCTGAAAAACAATATCCCCAGGAAGAACATCTTTCTCGAGTACTTCTCGTATTCCACAAGGTCCGAGCCGCACTTCGGGCAGAGCGGCTCGCCCGAATCCTCATCCCGCTACTCAGCTTCGCCTTGTACTTTTGTTTGCTCCTGCACTACGTCATCTTTCGCTGCCAGTATCTGCTGTGCCATCTCCGCATCACATTCTCCGACCTTAAGAGCCTATCCTAATAACCCGCTCTATTACGGTCGGCTGCAAAGCCCGATGCCTGCGTTGTCGGGCCAAAATCGTCCTCGACGTAGCTTAGGCTACGCCTGCGGCAATTTTGCCCCTGCCGCCTTGGCCTGGGGCTTTTCGCTCGGCCTCATAACGAGCCGATTATCAGGATAGGCACTAAGTTTGACCCCGCCCTCAGCATTCGACAAAAGCCAGTATGTCCCCACAAAATTCTCACCGAAAAGAGCGCAGTCGATTCCCTCGGGGGGCAGGCCAGGAGGATGTAATGGTAGATTGACATGAAGTCAGGGGGAACTTGAGCGCATGTTTCAAACGCGCGTTTGGCGCAAATGCGCATATAGCCGGAGAGCAAAATCGGGAATCTTGAAAAATTTTTTAGTGCTTTCAGAGCAAGCAATTAGAGAGAAGAAAAGAACAGCAAACGGGCGGGAAATTGGACCAAATGCGCAGGTTCGTCCAATAGCGGAGAGCCGAGGAAAGGCTTAACGGACAAGTTCGAAATTTGAAGCACGAAATTCGAGTTGGCGAAATCCAAATGACCAAAACGAGATTATCATGGGGTAGTACGTGGGTTTGTAGTGGATAAAGGCGGAGAAAGAGGTATGGGATTTGACCTTGGGATTTTCAAAGATGAGCAGCTTGTGGCTGACTACGTTGAGTGGCTTGTCGATGAGCGGTCGGTTGAGATAGCAGGGCACTTTTCGAAGCTTTGGGAGTATTACGCAAACCGGATGGAGGACGTTGGAGAGGTGCACTCCCGCGGCCGAAAGGCAGGTGATTCGGGGCGGTGTTATGTACAAGCGCAGGAGTATGGGCTCCCATCCCGGATAACGGGATTGGCGCACTCGGCGATGACTGGGGTATTTGGCGGCAGGGCGGCCAAGGATATACGGCGCAAGGAGGTAGTGATTGAGAATGATATCGGGTGGCGGATAAATGCAGCGGTGGATTTTTTGTTTGGCAAGCCGATAAGCTTTGTTTCCAAGGCACCGAAGAAGCCGAAACGTGCAGAAGTTGAGGCGATATTAAAGGCAGTGTTTGCGGCTAACGGTGGTATTGGGTTCTTTCAGGATATGGCGGTGCTCGGGAGTGTCTATGGTTTCGTCGATTGTATGGTCAGGCCTGGCGAAAAAGTTTTCGAGCACATCTACTCCTCCAAAACCCTCTCACACGAGGGAGTGCTGCAATTGGCACGAGCAATCGGGCTGGAACTGATTGAGGCGCCGAGAGCACTGCCTATCCTGGATGAGAATGATTACAAGAAAATCAGCGTGTATGTTCAGCATTTTCATCAGGCGAGAAATGAGCTGAGCAAGGGGAGTTCATTTCTTTCGCGGCTGCTTGGTCGAGGGTCGGTTGAGAAACGGCAGGTGGTTGCGGTTACGGAGGTTGTATCGGCGGATGCGTGGCAGAGGTACGAGGACAAGGAGCTTGTGGCGGAGGGAGAGCTGCCCTGGGGATTCCTGCCGGTGGTTCACGTTCAGAATATTGCCCAGCCGTTCTACTACGAGGGGCTGAGCGATGTCGAGCCGCTGATACCGATACAGGACGAGCTTAATACGCGGCTGAGTGACAGGGCGAACAGGATTACATTTCAGTCTTTCAAGATGTATCTGGGCAAGGGGATAGAAGGCTTTGAGGACAGGCCCGTGTCACCTGGGAGGATGTGGTACACGGACAATCCGGAGGCGACGATTGAGGAGTTCGGCGGGGATGCGGCGACACCGAGCGAAGGTATGCACATCGCGGAAATCCGAGAGGCGATGGACAAGATAAGCGGGGTGACGCCGCTTGTAGCAGGTGTGTTGAAAAGCAAGCTTGGCAATCTTACAAGTGCGGTTGCACTGCGGCTTACGCTAATGGGGATGCTGAGCAAGACCGAACGGAAGAAGTTCACCTATGGCGAAGGCCTGAAGAAGATAACGGCGATGGTGCTGGAGATACTCGACAAGGCGAATATTTACAGTACGAGCAAGGCGGACAGGGAGGTTGAGATTATTTTCCCAAGTCCGCTGCCTGAGAATGTTATGGAGAAGCTGAAGGAGGCCCAGATGAAGAAAGGGCTGGGTGTTCCGACTGAGCAGGTACTCAGAGAATTAGGTTATGAAACCAAGGTAGAGGAGCAAGTGCAATAATGAGTCAGATTGACGAAGAGAAGGAGTTATCGGAGACGACAGCGGAACAGGCTGGTGTTGAGAGCGTGAAGTTTGTTCCGGTCGCCGAATCGATCCGCTATCGCAAGCGGGCACAGAGTGCTGAGAAAATGGCGGAAGAATTGGCAGGTCAATTGGCCGAGGCCAAGTCTGAAGCCGCCAAGCTGGTTGAGCAGTTGGATGTCGTGCAGGAGGAGCAGAAGCTGATGAGGAGACTGGTCTCGGAGCATACGAATGATTTGGAGACGGCATTGCTGGTTGTAAACGCCAGATTGGGAGGTGCGGACAAAGCGGATTTGGACGGCGTGATTGAGCAGTTGAAAAGGGAGAAACCATATCTGTTCGGTGACAGCGGCGGTGGGCCGGCGACTATCCACAGAACTGCGGGAGTCAGACAACGAGTGACGAGCGGTCGGACAGTTCTGGAGAGTGCGGCGAAGAAGGCGGCGACGACGGGTAATCGGACGGATTTGCAGGAGTATCTGAAGCTGCGAAGGAATTTTGTTTGAAGTGATTGGTGTGATTTTGATTTAGAAGGAGAGTTGGCAAATGGCTTTTACAGGAAAGGCGACATATTCGGCGGGTACGACTTTGCCGGAGCTGGCAGAGGACGTTTCGGATTTGATTGGGATAGTGTCACCATATGAGACACCGCTGCTGGATGCTCTGGGTGACCCGCTGACGGAGGTGCGAAGCACGCATCATGAGTGGCTGGAGGATAAGCTGCTGGCGAACAAGGATGCGGTCAATGACAGCACATTTAGCGATCCGGCTGCGGATACGAACTTTGATGTGGATAACGGCAGTCGATTCCGTGTGGGTGATCAGATTCAGATTCAAGACAGCGAGGAGCTGATGCTGGTGACGGCTGTGAACAGTGACACGCTGACGGTTGTTCGCGGATACGCGGGCACGACGGCTGAGGATCTGGCGGACAATCAGGTCATCAACATCTTAGGTAATGCGGCTCTTGAGGGTGCGGACAAACCGAGTGCGAGGTTTACGAATCGCGACAGGTGTGGCAACTATACGCAGATATTTGCGGCGACGGTGGAGGTGAGCGGGACCGATATGGCAGCGAGCCAGCTTGGTCTGGCCGATGAGATGGATTATCAGAAGCAGGAGCGGCTTCGTGAGCTGATTCGCGATCTGGAGAACACGGTGATCAGTGGAGGACAACCGGCTACAAGCCCGCAGGGGGACGACTCGGTGCGACGGACAATGAAGGGGATTGTCCAGCATCTGACAACGAATGTCTTCCACACCGGTGACAGTGGGTTTCCGACGGGGACGGAGTTGGATGAGGCGAAGATCAACTATGTGTTGAGGCAGATATGGGAGAACAGCAACGGTAACGTGGACCTGATTGTTGTGGGCGGTTTTCAGAAGCGAAAGATAAACGCTTTTGCGGCCAGCAGCAGGAGCTTTGCGGCTGGTGAGACCACTTACACTGACATGATCAGCATCTATGAGAGCGACTTTGGTGTTTGTAGGATTGTGACGACACGGTGGCTGCCGCAAGATGCGGTGCTGCTGCTGGATTCTTCGCGGGCGAATGTACTGCCTTTGGCGGGTCGCAGTTTCCACTTCAAGCCGTTGGCGAGCGGTGGTGACTACGAGTGCGGCGAGCTGATTGGTGAGTACACGCTGGAACTTAAGAACGAAGCGGCCCACGGGCTTATTCGTGATTTAGCTGCGAGCTGAGGGTGACGGATGCGTTGTTGAAAAAGAGCGTGGATGAGTTGGGGGCTCACTCATCCACGCGACAACGCATCCAGTATATGGAGAAGTGATTATGGCAATTTTTTCGAATGACGTTGACATTTTGAAGTATGAGCCGGTGTTGTTCGGCGAGTTAGCTCTGGTGAGCCAGGTTTTGGCGTCGGGCTCAGGAGGGGCGCTGAACGGGACGGCGTTTACGGCTAATGGTGCGGATTTTGAAAGCGCAGGAGTTGCGGCAGGAGGAGTGGTATATCTGCAATCTTCTGATGGTTTAGTAGATGGTGGTTACGAGGTAGTGTCGGTAGATTCAGGTACACAGCTTACGGTTTCGGTGGTCCGGGCGGATCCGAGCGGCGAGGCGGTGGCGCCGCCGGCAGGAACGGATATTTCTTATCGCGTGACCACGTACAGACCTCAGGCAACGGAGGTTGGGTTTCGGCTGACGGAGTATCTGGGGATCAAGCCGGGGAATGCGGCAAGCGACATTGAGGCGGCGGATATTCTCGATGCGGATGCGCTCGGTCAGACGTCGGTGTTTGCGGTTATATCGGCGGTGTATGCGACGGTGGCGAGCAAGGTCGGGGATGAGAGTTTCTGGGAGAAGAGTCTTTATTACCGGAAGCTGTTCGAGAAGGCACGAGAGCGGTGTCGGGTTTGTATTGATTTGGATTCGGATGGAGTAGCTGATGTCACCAGATATGGCGGCAGCGGCAGATTGGTGCGGGATTGAGGGCAATGGCGATGAGTGTCACGTTGGACGGGCAGAAGTTGTTTGACGAACGGCATACGGTAATCGAGGTCGGCAGTGCTCAAAGGGCTTCGATAGAGCGGGCAGCAGCGGGTCTGGATGGCGTGCTGAGTATCGACATGGGCCGACGAAGCAGGCAGATACGGCAGGTTGGAGAGCTGCGGGCGAGAAGCAGGGCAGATTTGGACAGGAGGGTGGAAGCGGTATCTGCTTTTATGGAGGGCAGGACACATACGCTGGTGACGAGCAGCGGAGAGGAGTTTGAGAATTTGCGGATGGATTCTTTTAAGGTCAAGGATGAGCGGGTGAGCGGAGGTGGCTTGGTCGCTGATTATGAAATTATCTATACCCAATTGGGAGAGTAGAAGCGATGGGACTGATTGCCACTGGAATAGGAAGAGTTACAGCATTCGTGATACCCCTCGGTGTCTGGGCTGATGGCAGGGTTGTCGGTGGATATCGGCTGTGTCTGGTGAAGTGGCATTCGATTTGGGGTGATAAGTTTTATCAGGTTTATGTGAACGGCAAGTTTGCGGGGGCGACGGTTAATTGTGAGCAACGGCAGATTGTGGTTTGTGTGCCGAGTTCATTTGAGACGGCTATGCGGATTGAGGTTTTTGCAGTTGAGCCGGAAGAGGCAGGGGTTGATTTCAGTGAAGCACTCGAGAGCTATGGCGGCAGCGGGCGGGTGAGGATTTGTCTTTTGAGGAGTCAGCATTTGCCTGTCGGGGCGATGTTTGAAGTCTATTTTGACAACGGAACAGGTGAGATTGACTACGACAATCCGCTTACGGTTGAGCCGGTAAGTGTTTGGCCTTGTTGGCAGGACAAGGCGGGGTATGGATTGAGTCGATTTGGGATGAGTGATTTTGGCCGAGATTGGTCGGCAGGCGTTGGGTTTGGCAGAGGAAGCTTTGGGATGGATGAGTTCGGTGTTGATACCGACGCTATCGAGTGGGTGAGTGAGCCTTTGGAGGCGGGAGCGTATAGGTTTGCTGTTAAGGTCCGTGACGAGGGTGGTAATGAAAGCGAGTATGTCGAGACGGGCGAGGTGACGGTAGTGCCGGCGGCAAGGCCTGCCGAGACAGTAAGTGTTTCATCTTTTGACAAGGATGCGAATCAACTGGTTCTGAGTGTGGTGTAAGTGATAACGAGAGGTGTGTTATGGCAGAGGTGTATCCGAGTGATAATGAGCTGCTGAACGTACAGTCGGACAGTGAAACGGGTGTCGAGTATATAGCGACCGGGCAGTCGCCTTACTATCTGCAGTTTCGCAAGCTGCTTTACAGGTTGCTGCTGGCGACGAGGCGGTCGAATGACTTGCGGGTGTACGACGAGGGTGGTCTGGATATCGGAGTTAAGGCGGGTGCGTTCTGGCTGGGAACGGAGCTGGTAAGCTGCGCCGGTTCGTCGGGTAATACATTAGTGGATGACAAGGCGAACATCTATCTATACATAGATGCGGGAGGCAATCTCATTACAGATGAATACAGCGGCTTTCCGGATATGGCGCAGGTGCCTCATATTCGGCTTGCGATAGTGACCACATCAAATGGTGACATAACATCGATAACCGATTGTCGCGGGGGCCATAGTTTTGCTGTGCCTTACGGGGCAGGTGGTATTACGCAGGCGATAGAAGCGCACACGAGCGATGATACGCTTGGGGCTTCGGAGTCGGGCAGTGTTCATACAAACCTGGGGGCGACGGGGACGGTTACGCTTACTTTGCCTGATTCAGCCGTCGAGGGGACGGTATTTACCTTTGCAGTTCAGACGGCAACGGAGCTTCGAATTGCTCCCGGGTCTGCGGCGATTCGTGACGATAGTGGGCAGACTGCTGGCAAGTACAAGGCGGCCAGTGTTATTGGTGCCTGTCTTAAGCTTGTGGCGGACAGTAACGGTGCCTGGGCAGTAATTGCGAAGAACGGGACGTGGACGGAAGAGACGTAAAACAGATCACAATTGAGGGAATGCAGCTAAGAAGTTATGAGGGACATGAGGATGATTTATTTAAATGATTCGAGCAGGGTGTGGCACGTTTCAAAGGCAGGCAGTGATGCCAACAACGGTCATGCGGGGCAATATCCGGTCAACTTAGGCAATGACGCGAAGCTGACGATTGGCGCGGCTGTGTCGGCTGTGTCTTCCGGGGACACAATTATCATCTGGCCCGGCGACTATGCCGAGAACGTTAGCGCCGGCAGTAAGGCGTTAACATTTATAGGGACTCATCGAAACAAGTCGAAGATTATCCCGGCTGCGGGAGATGCATTGTCACTGGCAAATGACTGTGTTGTCAGGAACCTCGCCGTCGAGGCTTTGGCGACTAACGCCAAGGGCATCAGCTTCTTGGCGAAGGAAAATATCGTCATTGAGGATTGTGACATCTACGGGGCATACGATGGGTTATACGCCAATAGTGCTAAGCACGTCTTTTTGCGCAACAGCAGGGTTCGTGGCAAGTACGACGGGTGGAATGCCGGTTCAGCCGAGGGCATTGTCGCCGAAAACTGCATTTTTCAGGGCCTGGGCACATACGCCACAAGTAGTCCCTGTAGAGCCGTTTACGGGATCGGCAGAGGAAGTTTTCTGAACTGCGTTTTTCTTGCCAAGCGTAATGATGTTTCTGACCAATTCCTGCTCGCTGTGTATCTGTCAAATAATGCGCGGGCTGTGTTCACAAACTGCGTATTTGATGTCTCGGCGGGTTCAAATCACACAGGGCCAGTTGGTGGTATTTATAGTTACGGCACAAACGCTGCTGCGGTGCTAAAGAACTGCTCGGTGTATTCGGCGTCGTCGGGCAGTCCGAGTTTCGGGCCTTTTGACTTATGGCAGGTCAACGGGAAGATTGTGGTGTCGGGGTGCAGCTACGAGACAGTTAGCGGGACGATAACTCAGGGCGGGGATGGCTGGTCGGAGGGTATCAAGGGGGAGTTGACAGAAATCGGTCTTGATAAGGCGGCGAAGATGTTAGTGAACAAGGCGGTGCAGGACAAGCTTAGCGGTGCAATTGAGTATTACGATGACGACGGTGAGACAGTGATATTGACACATACGCCTGCCGAGGGTGAATCAAGCATTACGAGGACGCCGAGTTGATGGAGCGGTTGTGGTTGAAAGAGGCGTTGTTTGCCGGGCAGACGGCGAACGGGTATAAGCTTGGGACTGTGCTTTCGTTGGGGTGGTTCTGGTCGAGGGTGAACGGCTGCTGTCTTCTGTATCGCGGGGCCGGCATGGATTCTGTTGACTTTGACGATGTGCTAGCTGTTGCTGATGTGGATGCGAGCGAGATGACTGTTCCTGATTATATGCTGCATGAGAGTGACACTACGTATTTTTATGTTATGCGGCGTGCGAACTGCTGCGGGCAGATAGAGCGGACTCTATCGGCGGCGGTGAAGGTCCCGATAGGTGCGGATGGTGCGTTAGCTGCCCTGAAGCCGAACAGCGTTTTTGAAGTTAACGCAGAGCAAGTGGACGGGAATCGGGTTCGGTTTGTCTGGTGGTATTGTCCGATTAACCAAGAGATGCGGCCGGTGCGTTTTAAGGTTTACGGTGACGGGGGGACGGGGCAAATCGATTATGAGAATCCTATCGCTGTGATTGCGTACAGAGGGCGAAGGTTCTACGGCTTTGACAGTAATGCGCTTGATGCAGGCAGGTATTTGTTTGCCGTGCAGGCAGAGGACGTCGACGGGATTGTCGATGGTTCACCGTTGCAAGTGACGGTCGAACTTGATGAGAGAAGCCCGTCAGAGATTGAAATTCTTGATGTTCAAGCAGTTTGAGATCAGGTAGGTTTTATCATGTCGAACAGAGTTGATTTTTTTCAGCCGTCTCAAGAGAGGCCTGCCGTTCCGGCTGGGAGGGTTTGTGTTTATGTTGAGGGGGTATTGTGTCCGTGCTTAGAGGTAGTGGAGGTTGTTCGCGGCGGGTGGGGGGAGTTTAGTCAAGCAAGGCTGGCGTGCAATTGCTCGTCATACCCGCAAGGCGAATCGGCGTCGCCCGAGGAGATTGAGCGTAAGATAGCGATTGGCAGTCGGGTTCGGATAGGAGTTGTTTACAACGGGACTTTCCCGGGTGCATCGGCGCACAGCTTGCCGATATTTGCCGGTCACGTGGAGAGAGTTGAGACTAAGATTGGGCCTGACGGTGAGTTTGTGGAAGTCATAGCCAGGGACTTTAGTGCGGTGTTGGAGCGTGTCATCGTGTATGGGCGGTGGGTGTGTGACGTTGACGGGCGGATTGTTTTTTTGGCTGGTGCGGATACGGTTTTCAATGAGAACGGCGAGTGCAACGCGACAGTTGAGATCGTCGAGCACAACGGCAGCAGCGTGCGGCTTTTTGCAGCCGGCGGCTTGGGCGTGATGCGGTGGAGCTATGCGGACGTTATTCATTACCTGCTTAGTGAGTATGTGCCGGCAGGGCAGTTGGGGTTGCCGGGAGTCGGGCAGTTGCGAGCTTTGACTGAGGACCAGGAGGTTCGGGACCTTGATGTTACGGGGCTGAGTATTCTTGAAGCGTTGCGGCGGTGCTGCGAACGGGCGGGGCTGGAATTTAAGTTCGTGCCGCGGTTGTGTGAGACGGGGCCTGAGGAGCGAATAGTCTTGTACAGGGTGGGTCGAGGCAGAGAGGTTGAACTTGACTTGCAGGGGCGTGGTGAGCAGTTTAGTATATCGAAGACGAACATATTTAAGCTGGAAAGTGAGCGAGATTTTTGGCCGGCGACACATCGCTATATCGGACAGGGGGATTACAAGGTTTTTGAGGCGACGTTTGATCTGGTCAAGGCGTGGGACCCAGGCCTGGAGAGCTGGGACTATGACCAGTTTAGTCCTTCGACGAATCCTGATTTTGTTCAGATAAAGGATGTTTACCGCAAGTGGTGTTTGAACGAGGCGGCAGATTACACAAATGAGCCGTACAATCAGGGTGAGCCGTTTGACTTTTCGAAGATATTCGGGACAAGCGAGTATGTTCACAGGCGGAGGCGGTTTTGGCCTGCGTTGACGCGTGACAGTGCGGGCAAGTCGCTGGGGTACTATCTGGAGATTTCGTACAACGACGGGCAGCACTGGTGGCCTTATCCATTTGCGTTTAACATGTTACTTGACGAATGCGGGATATGGCTGAGTAGTGACAGGCTTGATCCGTATGTGTGGGTGGCGGCGTTGAAGGGGGTGCTGCGGCTGCGGATGACGGCTTCGGTGGTGAGCGACGAACGGCTGAACTGTGTGGTTGCGGACGGGCCGGTTGGTTCGACGGTGCCGGTGGTTGACAGTATTGTCACGCTGCCGAGGCGGTTTAAGTATCGTGAGGTGACGGGGGAGAGCATCTTTGCAAATACGTACGAGCCACCGGGCGATGCAGATGAGGTTGATGACGCAGATGCTCTGTATGGGTATGTGAGGCGGCTGGCACTGGCGGGGGCTGCGGTGATTGAGCGCACGGACCTGCAGACGCCTTATCTGTGTATTGGCTTTGACGTTGGGGACATTGTCAGTGCGAGTTGCGAGAGCAGGGACGTGTTGAGTGTTCGCAGCGACAATCGGAGCATCTGCTGTGTTGAGCGTGTTCGGATGGATTTTGAGCGGCAGTTGACAGAACTGCGTGTGGTTCGCAGGCGAAGGGTGGATGTATGAGCGATTTTGAGAAGCAGCAGGTATTGGAGCGGCTGGCGAGGGCCGGCGATGCGGGGCCGAAGGAGGTGTCGATGCTTGTCTCACCAGGTGGGATGGCAGTGGCCTGGGCGGTTAAGGTTGAAGGCAATTTTGCGTACAATGTCTATAACGTTCGTGCGGTTACGATAGGCGGGCCGGGGATGCTGCCGGATGAGATTGGGGACGAGATGGAGGCGGTGAATCTGGCGGAGGATTTTCTGCAGGCCGGACAATTGGCTTCGGGGACATACGTGGTGATGCACCGCGTGGGGGACAGGAATGTTTTCTATGCGCCGGTGTAAGACAGGGGGGCAAAAATGGCAGAAGAGAACGGCAAGGGCTGGCGGCTGAATCGGACGGTGAATCTGTCGGTGCTTATCCAGCTTGTATTCTTAGCATCGCTGATTGTGGGAAGCTGGGTCAATTTGCAAAGACAGCTCGATTTATTGCAGCGGGATGTCACTCAGCTTATCCAATGCCAGAAGGAGTTTCAATCAAAGCTGGGGACGGTACAGGAGAGAAGCATCAGCTTTGAATATCGCTTGCGAGCGATAGAGCGACAAGTGCCGGGTGCTGATATTACAGGTTCTGCGATGAGCAACTGACGGTCGCTCGCAGTTCATAAGTTTGTTGTTAATGGATTCGCAGAGGTTTATGATGTGGGAGAGTGGGTCGAATAACATATCCAAACGGTTATGTCCTGGAGACGTCTTCAGGTTGTCTGAACCGGTCAGAACTATGTTGCGTCGGGCGATGTTGCGGTTGCCGAAGAGAGACGTTTCAGAGACTGAGACACTATATCCGACAACACCGGCAGGAATGCGAGCGTTTCTTGCCACTTTTTTTTCTAGGCATTACTTCCAGGTTCAGAATAGCCTGATGGGATACATCTCATCCGATGAATTTACTGATGTCATGGCAAGAGGGGCAGTGCGGATACTGGACGTTGGGTGTGGCCCGGCTGTTGGTTCGCTGGCAATTATCGACATGGTTGCTGCGCTACTTGGCACATATGGGTATACGACGCAAAGGTCTGTGAAAGTTGACTGTATCCTGAATGACACGTGCGGTCTGAGTTTGGGGACTGGACGGCGTATGTTGGAGAACTACTTCAAACTTATCCAGCGCAGCAGGAATCTTGAAGCAGGACGGATTTTGCAGGTTCAGAGACAGTTCCCGGATAACATTGGTCAGTTGAACCGCATTGCGTCGAACCAGGGTAAGTATGACATTGTTCTGTTATCCTATGTTGTCAGACCCCTGCATGAAAGCGAAGGGGTTGATGGCCTAAAGCGAGGATTGAGACTTGTTGAAGGGCTGTGTAACACCAAAGGGCAAGTTCTTATTCTTCAGGACAAGTATCGAGAGCAACTCATGCGACGGATAGGCAGGGTAATTGGCGAACCTGTTAAGCAGGCAGAGCTTGTGCAGGAAGTATATCCTGAACGAGGCGAGACTTCTGTGCGATCGTATTCATACTACCACTGCTTGTACAGTCCACAGAAATCACAGAACGAAATAAGTCATGCAGCATAAAGTCACCATGCGATGCAGTTGCACTTGCCAGCGGTGCAGCGGTCTCTGAGAGCGTGCCATACATCGGGTGTTTCTCTGCAGAGACTGATTGATACGTTTCGGTTGAAGCTTCTTATAATGCCAATGAGGAACGAGTAGAATTCAATGCGTTTTTCAGGGGGATATCGCAGTTTCCTGTCTGATGCGCCTTTGAGCAATGGGTCTGTAAGGAGTTGCTTTGCACGGTGCGGATATGCTTGGGCAGCGAGTCGCGCGTGTCCGGGCAGGAGTCTTAGCATTCCGATCGTAATGTTCTCAGGTCGGGTATTAGTGAACATCTTCTCGATAAGAGCGGCGTATTCATCTTTCCAGTTCTCATGAAAAATGCCGGGGTCAATTCGAAAGCGTATTCGGTAGCCATGCTGTTGGCAACGTCTTGCGGCATTTACCCGCTCGTCAAGACTTGCGGTGCCTGGTTCAAAGTCGGTTACGGCTTTGTCGGAGTTGAGGCTCCACGAGACGACCGTTTGCCTGTTCGGTTCAACAGAGAGCAGGTTGTCGATGTTAGAACTCTTGGTCAAGAGCATGAGGTATGCGTTAGAGAATCCGCCGAAGAAGGGGACGAGCATAGTTGTAAGCTTTGTGATGTGGTCGAGGGCGAGGCTGTCGAGCATCTCACCCATGTTGAAGCTTGCTATACCATTAGAAGCAGCAGCGGCTTTTCTGATCTGTTTGAACATGGTGTCATAGTTGATGTTGATTTTGATGAAGGGGGAATACTTTCGATAGACGAACGCGAGGTAGCAGTATGTGCAGTAGTAGGGACAGCCGTTCGATAGAGGGGTGAGTTTGTAGTAAGGACAGCAGCGGACGTTGTGGCCGAGCCGGCCATCGAAGCAACCTATGAAAGAGCTGGTTTGGCCTATCATCAGTGTTCGCTTTCCTTCGACGACGGCTTTGCCGCTGGGGACCGAGTGTTGCGTGGGGTGGCGTTGATGTTCTATAAGCCGGACCGAGGCGTCTGGAAAGCGGGAAAGGATTCGCTGTGCTTGCGGCTGGTCTGCAATTTTTCGCCACAGCAATATGGTTCGGGGTTTGAATGTTCTGGCAGTGTCCAATGTTTAGCCTCGGTATCAGCAATTCCGAATACGTGACGGAGCCTAAAGGTATTGTAAGGAATGAAACGGATGCATTTCAACTCTGAATATTTTGGGGAAAGGAGAAGTCTGATGAGAAGGGTGATAGCTACAGTTGCGGTTCTGTGTGTGTTGGCCTGCGGTTGTGAGAGCTTGCGATTTGGGCCGGGGCAGGTGCAGAAGCGAAATGCGTGGGTGCATAATCGCACGGCGGCGTTGGCGGCTGAGGCAGCGGAGGATGAGTTTACTTCGCAGCAGCTTCAGGAGTTGACGAAGCTTTCGGAGCTGCAGAGTCGGGCGTTTGTGGCGTACTGCGGCTTGCCGGCAGAGTTTCCAAAGGCGGAGTCGGCTGAGGATGTGTTGAGCGAATCGAATGTGCAGCTTGCGAGGACGGCGACAAGTGATGCGAGCGAGCGGCCTGATGCGTGGGAGGTTGCTGATGCTGCGATTGAGCTGGGGATAGGTGTTTGTGCGCTTCTGGGTGGCGTGTACGGGACAAAAGCGGTTCGATTCCTGCGAGAGGCGAAGGTAAAGTCAAATGCGCTGAAGGAGATTGTCCTTGGCAATGAGCTCTTCAAGAAGACAAACACAGAGTACGCCCAAGCCTTTAAGGACACGCACAGGAATCAATCGGCACTTACCCGCCAGATAGTGGCAGAGATGAAGTCGTAGATGGCAAGGAGAATGGGGGAAAAGAGTATAGTGACACTCGGCTTTACATAACAGAAGCTGCTGCGAAGATGTGCGGGTAGGGTAAAGCCAAGGGCGAGGTGAAGGAAAGGTATCTTGCAATACTGTACCGGATTCTGAGCCTGTCTGGTATCGGGTTGCGGGAGAAGGTGCTGCTTGCCGACAGGGACGGTGGAATGCGTGCTGATATTGAGCGGTGCAAGCGGGCATTGGGAATTGGTCCGAGGCCAGGAAGTTCTCGATATTACTCAATTGGCCCGACTTAACTTCAAAGAGATATGCGCTGGGGCCCTCAGTTACACAGTATTCATAGTCCCAACTGGAGGGGCTCGGCGGGCTCGCTTTGCCGGAGACACCGATGGGGGCGCCGTTGACAATCCTATCACTGTTTCCGTCGGCGTACATAATCCAGGCGGCTGTCAACTGCCTCAGATTGCTCAGGCAGACCGCACGCTTGCCGTGCTCGCGAGCCCTGCTCAGTGCCGGCATGAGAATGGCCATCAGCAGGCCGATTATGGCAATTACCACAAGCAGTTCAATGAGTGTGAATGCCTTGGGGCTGTTCATATCCATTTCCGTCGGGCAGGTGTGCTGCGCCGCGTAATCCTGCGGTTCTGCTATAATAGCAGATTGCCGCCCAAATTGCAAGGTTTTGCCGGGCTTTACAGCCGCTTGCCCTCGAAGCGAACCGTCCGCGTATCCCGTTCTCTGCCGGTGGGAATAGTCAACGGCTTATACAATTCAGGCCGACGTGTCTTTATCCACCTGGCACCTGTGCAGTTCTCACGCAGTGACGCGTCCAGGTCGGCAACGACCATGTAATCCTCGGCCTTGCACGTCTCCGCCAGCACCCGCCCGTATGGGTCCAGTATCATGGCATTACCTGTTCTGATCTCATCGTCATCTACCCCTACTCCGTTGCTGAAGATCAAAAACAGCCCGTTATCGTGAGCGCGGGCGCACAGCCAGGTCAAAAGCCACTCGCGGCCCTTGGGCCCTTTGAACTCGGCCTCTATCGCATCAGGATTTTCTTTGCGATGTTCCCAGAGCGATTTATCAACAAGCCCCATGCAAAATGGACTTGGCGAATTGCATCCGCCGGTCTGGTGCGGTGCCAGCAGAATCTCGGCACCCTTCAGAGCGGTGATGCGAACGTTCTCACCTAAGTTGTTGTCGTAGCAGGTCAGCACGCCGAGCCGGCAGCCGCCGGGCGTATCGAATACCGTAAACTCCGAGCCGGACGATAAGTGCTCGCTGATGAAACAGTGAATCTTGCGGTGGCGCTGAAACCAGCCGTTTGGCATTGCCACTACGTATGCATTGAACATCGCTCCTTCGCTGGTCTTCTCGACCAGCCCCGCCCCAATAGTTATATTATGCTCTTTCGCCAGGGCCATAAGAAACTGCGATGATGGGCCGTCGAAGACCGGTTCAGCCAGTTCTGTCAGCTCGTCGCGTGAGAGCTTCCGCAGGAACCAGTAACCCGTTATGCAGCACTCGGGGAATACAATTATCTCGACTTTTTGCTTTGCTGCCTGCTCGACGAAATGCTTTATCCTGGCCAGATTCACCCGCTTATCCGCCGGTTTGTGCTCGAATTGAACTGAAGCAACACGAATGTCTTTCATCGACCTTATCTCCTGCTATATTTGGCTTAGTTGAAAAACTCAGGGTAGCATCGGTGATTATAATTCTCAAGCTCTTTTGTTGCACAGGTGGCGCGCTCAAAGGTTGTGCAGAACAGTTGCAATCGCCGCCGGAAGATACTATATTCACGCTCCGTATGATAGTAGGCGTGATGACAGCTAAGCTGCACCTGCAGGGCATCGGCTCGCTGAAGGCAAAGCGAAGTATCGTAAAAAGCCTTATCGGCCGGCTCCAAAGCCGGTTTAATATCTCCATTTCCGAGGTTGACCACAACGACAGCAAAACAAGTGCGGTCATCGGCATCTCGATTGCCGCCAACGAGGCCGGCTTCATCGACAGTCAGCTCGATGTCGTCATCTCGTTTATGCGCCGCGACGGCCGATTTTACCTTGGCCAAATCGAACGCGAAACCTTCAACGCCTGACGGGGTAACTGCCCCATCTCTTACCCCATAAGAATATCAATTATTGCACATGCTCAGAAGACCTTATCCACGATGAACCTTGCACCAAGGAATATATCCAGTGCTGCCAGTGAGCACAGTATCGCCAGACGAAGCCAGTGGATGCGCAACTTGGCCCAGGCAACGAAGAAAAGCATCGCCATCGCCACTGCACTGAGCATATACATCTTAGCGGTCATAGTTAACAGCTTCCCGTATTCCTCTGCCAGGTCTGCAGACACCTTACAGTACCCCGTCGCCGCAAGAAGTGCCCCTATCGAAATAGCAGCGATGAAGATTGCAATTGCAAGTATCATTTTTCTGTCGGCGGCGCCGGCGAAGATGAGTCCCTGCATCCCTGCCCCCACAAGACCGGCACAGCACAAGGTGGGTATGGTCAGCCATATCAAAGGACTTACGTTCAGCACGGCAGGGCAAAAGGCAGGTATTGTCCCCAGTACGAATATCGCCATTATTCCGAATCGCCTTGCTGCAAAGAGCATCGCAACTCCCATGACAAGCATCGCTACCGGGACGTGATAGAAGCCAAGAGTCAGCGAACCTTTTTGAGCCATGACCAGCGGAGCCAGCAGGCCGGAAAGGTCCGACAGTTGAAGGCTTGTCTGCATCGGTATCGCGAACAATCGCAGTTTGGCCGAGACTTCAAAGAACAGAACGATTACTGCAAACGGCAGGGCGGACAGCGGCCGGCTCAGCCAATTCCATCGCTTCGTTCTCGGAACAAATGCCGCGGGACAAAACAGCCACGGCACTGCAGCAGCCAAAAGAGAAACGGAGGCATGATAGCTGCTGAACCAGAGAAAGAACGGCCCGAAACCGTAAATCGCCCCGGCAAAGAATGAGCCGGCGAACAAGCCCACCCACCGTCTGCTCAAGACAAAACCCCCCAGGGCAGCCAAGGTGACATTAATGAGGATGAGAAACTGAGTTGGACTGAACCTGTCGAAATACGGCTGATAGAGATAGACGGCAAATGCGGCGTAAACAACCGCCGCTGCTAACAGCTTGATGATGTTCTTCCTCATTGGTCATTCCTGCAAAACTTGCCTGCCCCTGCATGCTGTAGGCAGGGGTCCCCGTAAAAGCGGGGAGCAGGAAACCACATCCTGTGGTTGACTATTTGATGACCACTTTTCCGCTGCCTGACGTGATTCTGCCGAGAGAATAGACCTTCTCGCCGTATCGCGTCAGTTTCCTCTGCATCGAGCCGGCAAAGTCCTCGGCCACTATCAACACAAAGCCGACGCCCATGTTAAAAACCCTGAACATCTCGTCTTCTTCGACCGGCCCCTTCTCCTGCAGGAAGGTAAATATCTTCGGCACCGGCCAGCTCGATTTTTTGAGGACCGCGTCACAGTTTCTCGGCAGCACTCGCGGGATATTGCCGACCAGACCGCCTCCCGTAATATGCGCCATCCCGTGAACGACCCGCTTGACTTTGTACTGGCCGAGCAGCTTAACAATCGACCGAACATAAATCCGTGTCGGCTCCAGCAGCACGTCACCGAGCACAGCACCGTCGAGCTCATCAATCCTGTCGGTCATCTTCAGACCGAGCTGCTTAAAGCAGATATTGCGCACCAGCGTATAACCGTTGCTGTGAAGCCCGCTCGATGCCAGCCCCAGAATAATGTCACCCCTTCTGACGTTGTCTCCTTTGATGATTTTTCTTCGCTCGATGACCCCAACCGCAAAGCCGGCCAGATCGAAGTCATCTTTCCTGTAAGTGTCCGGCATCTCAGCGGTCTCGCCGCCTATCAGTGCACAATCGGCCATTCGACAGCCCTTGGCCATGCCTTTTACCAGTTCGGCGATTATCTCCGGAACGAGCTTGTTGACGGCAACATAGTCGAGGAAGAACAACGGCTCTGCCCCCAACGCGAGCATGTCATTGACGTTCATTGCCACAAGGTCGATTCCAACGGTGTCGTATTTCTTTATTTCGGCTGCCAGTTGAATCTTGCTTCCCACCCCGTCAGTGCAGGCGACCAGCACGGGGCTCTTGTAGTTTTTCTTGAAAAGCCGCTCGTCATAGTCCAGCCGGAAAAGACCCGCAAAGCCGCCCTTGAGCTGCATCACCCGAGGCCCGAACGTGCTCCCCACGTGCGAGTATATCCGCTCGACCATCTCGTCGTTGGCGTCGATGTCAACCCCCGATTGCCTGTACGTGATTGGTCGCTGCGCATCTTTCATTATTCGCTGTTCCAACAGACAACGAACTTCTCAAAATTCCAACGCCTCACTCAAGCTCGTCGAACATTCTCATCTGGTAGCGTTCCATAGTGAACTTGGTAACTGCAGTGTCAACCGGTATTTTGTACACCCCGGACCAGCAGGCGGTGCAGTAGTGGTCCGCTGGCAGGTTCGCGCACGATAGCAGCCCCTCGAGCGACATATAGCCGACACTGTCAACATCGAGGAAGTCCCGGATTTGTTCGAGATCACGATTGTTCGCCAGAAGCTCTTCTTTGGTGGGAAAGTCCACGCCGTAAAAACACGGGAATCGAATCGGTGGACAGCTCACTCGCATATGGATTTCTTTAGCGCCGGCCTGGCGCAAGCTTCTAATCTTGCCCCTGGTGGTGGTGCCTCGAACAATCGAGTCGTCAACCACGACAATGCGTTTGCCTTTTACAACCTCTTTCACCACGGCAAGTTTAATCTTAACTGCGAGTTCCCTCAGCTTCTGGTCCGGCGAGATAAACGTTCTGCCTATGTAGTGGCTTCTGACCATTCCCATATCAAAAGGCAAGCCGCTCTGTTCTGCGTATCCGATGGCTGCTGACGTCCCGGAATCGGGTATGGGTATCACAACGTCCGCCTCGACCGGATGCTCTATCGCAAGCTGCCTGCCGAGTTTCTTCCTGAACTCGTGGACGTTCTCGCCGAAAATCGTACTGGTTTGCTTGGCGAAATATATGTGCTCGAAGATGCAGTGTGCCGGCGTAACCGAGCCGGGCCTGGCGAAGAATCTGCTCGACAAACCGTCTTTGTTAATTGTTACGATTTCTCCCGGCTCGACCTCGCGTATGAACTTTGCCTCGACAGCGTCGAACGCGCAGGTCTCACTGGCGACAACGAAGCAGCCCTCTTTGGTCTGGCCAATGCACAAAGGACGTATCCCGTAGGGGTCACGTGCCGCCTCAATCCTATCGGCAAAGAGAAACAAAAGGCAATATGCTCCCTGCAGATGATTCAGAACGTGGGCGAGAGGGTCGCCACGGCTGACGTGCGTGGGCTTGGCAAGCAGATGCGCGATGACCTCGGTGTCGGTGGTGGACTTGAATATGCTGCCGTACGCCTCGTATTCATCACGAAGCAACGCGGCATTTATCAGGTTGCCGTTATGCGCTATCGCCACCTGCCCACGAGAGTACTCGACAAAGAACGGCTGGCTGTTGACCGCCTTGGTTGAGCCCGCCGTCGAATATCGCACGTGCCCGATGGCAATTGGATTGGCTAACCGCTCCAGGATATCGGAGCCCGTCCGGAAAACACGCTGCACCGTTCCCATGGCCGTGTAGCACTGGATGAAATCGCCGTCGCTCGACGCAATACCGGCGGATTCCTGGCCCCTGTGTTGAAGACTGAATATCCCGAAGTATGTTTTCTGAACGGCGTCCGCGTCTCCGAAGATGCCGAAGAGACCACAACTCTCTTTCCTATCTGCCTCCAGGCCAAACCCTTCGCTTTCGTGAAGCATTCAGATACACCCCTGCTATCCGTCCTTGCCGTATCACGCACGGCAAAATCATAGCTTAGTGATTTGACCAGACCGAGTCAACTCCCATTGTGTTCGGTGTTGCTTTTTTGCGAGTCAGGATACATAAATTCAGGTATGCGACGAACCTTGCCCTCGTCACTTATGCACGCCAGAACGCTTGAACCCTCTGCTATGACCGTCCCATCGCTCTTTCTGGTCATTCTGTACGTGTGTTCGACCTTGCTGGCCGTTACGTTCGAACAGGTGGTCTCTAATTCGAGCTGCTCATCGTAGTAGGCCGGCTTGCGATATTTGATGCGCAGCTCCGCAAGGACGAAGAACACACCCGCCGCCTCAAGGTCCTTGTATGCCAGCCCGTTTGCACGTAAAAGCTCGGTCCTGCCCATCTCGAAATAGACGGCAAAAACGCTGTGATGCACCACCTGGCCCTGGTCGGTCTCCGAGTACCGGGGTATTATGGTTATCGTACGACTGTGAACTGTCGTTCGTTCCGGAAACTTCACCTCTGCACTTCTGTCCATAGGCCGTAGAATACAAAAGGTGCGTTTCCAAAGCAACCCGTTTAACGCCATTGTTTCATCTTGGCAGAGCAATTTAACGAAAGAATACGAACAATGCGGCCGAAACGCTTATCATCACTATCCACCAGAACATTAGATTCCGCAGACCGCGATTTCTCGGCCGCTCGTTCTCGGGCAGCCGCGCCCACCGCAAATTCCATATCGCATCCGGGTCATAGGATTCATCTTTGCTACGCCGAATCCCGAACGTTGCAATAATCAGCGCCGCAAGGCATATCGCCCAGTTGACCGCTGCACGATTCAGCAGCGGTTTCAACTGGGCTATCCCCTCAGACCCGTAACGCTCAGCAGTAACCTTCAGTACAATACCGCTCATAATGCCAAATACCAAAGTAAAAGTCGCAGCTCGTCCATGTGCGCGAGGCCACAGAAATGCCGCCAAAAATATCACCGTAATAGGCGGTGCAAAAAACGCCGCCATATCCTGTATGTAAATGAAAATCCCGCCCTTCCACCACAACAGAAGCGGCGCAAGGGCCGTGCCGATTACTATTATCAGAAGCGTTGACCACCGCCCAACTCTTACAAGCTCTGCCTCACTGGCCTCCGGATGCAGCAGCCGTTTGTGAACGTCCATCGACCATATCGTCGAAGCAGAGTTCAGGACGCTGCTCACCGTGCTCATTATCGCAGCTATCAGCGCCGCTAACAAAACACCCCTGCCGAAAGGCGGCAGCAGCTCGTTGACCATCTTTATATATACCGAATCCTCCTTCAGCCCCGGGCCAAACATCGCAAACGCAACCAGTCCCGGAAATACAATGATGAACGGCAAAAAGAACTTGATAAATGCACAGCCGATGACGCCCATCTTGGCGTCCCACTCGCTCTTTGCGCCCAGACAGCGCTGGATGTAAAACTGATTCGTCCCCACGTACCACAGCGACAGTGTCAGCCAGAACGTCGCCACGCCGGGCCAGGGCGAGACCGGGTGCGAGGCCGACTGGATTAAGCTGAATCGTGTCGCGTCTGCGGCAAGGTTTGTATCGATTACCGACTTTATCCCACCTGCGTTGCCTGCCCCGACGATGACCAGCATCAACCCGCCGACCACTAGAACGCCGACCTGCAGAACGTCCGTCCACACCACCGACAGCAGCCCCCCGTAAATGCAATATGCCGCTGTAACACCCGATATAATCAGCACACAGCCCATAAAGCCCCAGTTGAACGAGCTTGCTTGCTGCTGCAGTGCCATCTCATAGACAATCCTTCCCCCCGCATACAGCGCCGGCGCCAGCACACCCACCACCATATGCAGCATCGTGAGGCCCGCAAAGACCCCGCGTGTGCCCGGCGAATACCGCCTCTCTAAAAACTCAGGGACGGTGTAGAGCTTCTTACGAAAAAAGTAAGGCAGAAATATCCAGCACAGAATCGAGTAAGGCAGAAAATTGCCCCACTCGAACGTCGCCGGCGCCAGCCCGACCGCATACGCCGTCCCCACCATCCCGATAAAATGCTCGGTCCCGATGTTCGAGCCGGTCATCGACAGCGCAACCGCATACCAGGGCAGCTTGCGGCCCGCTAAAAAATAATCGTCCGCTACGTTACTCTCCTTGCGCGCGACCCAGAACCCGATGCCGAGCGACACCGCAAAGTAAATCCCCACCACCAGCAGAATCGTCACGTTCACTAATACAGGCCCCTGAGCTTCCTTTTGATAATCACTGCAGCATAACATACATGGCGTTACCGGGCAGCTTCACCGAAACCATCCCGCCGGCCTTTGCGACGTCGATTTCTTTTACCGGATAGCCGTTCGGATCAATCAAGGTAGCTTGCTTGACGGTAGAGTTTTTGATCATCACCTTCGCTTTTGTATTGACCACAAGCCAGGGCGCCCTTCCTGCCTCTACGATTTGCTTTGCAGCCAGAACCTGGCCGCCGCCCTTGAACTCGGTATCGCACACACGCCAGCCGGTCAGTCTGCAGACCGTACCGACCTGAATCAGAACCTTGCCTGACTGCGCAAGCGGTCTATCGTCCATAGCGGCCACGGCAATGGTTGCATAGTCATTGTCGGATTCGATGGTGACATCGTCGAATTTGAAAGAACCGCCCGCATCTTTCAAAAAGCCGCTCACGCCCTGGAACTTGGGTGCGTTTACTGTGCAGACACCCGTTTTGTAGTTAAGTGCGATCTGACCGGTGACGCTTTTGACGACTCCTTTGTCCCGGTCGATATAATCGGAGAGCTTCGCCACCTTGCTGTTGCGCTCGCTGCCGCCGAACTTCACATGCACAGGGCCGACCATAAAGCTAAGCCGATCAACCTCCTGCTTGATGGGCGACTGCGGTGCAAAGTCACCTTTGTCGCGATTGACATCAAACTTGCCCGCCTCGGCGATAATCGGCACCTGCCGGTACCACAAGCTCCTCTGGCTGCGCTGCTCATAGACTATGGGTTCATCTGCCGGCCTTATGTAACCCAGCCGGTACGCAATCGCCGTCGCCGGAAACATCCCTGCCTGCATCGGGTAAGAGCCGTACCATTTCTTCAGTGAGTTCTTGCCCTCGACCTTCCAGTAGGGCCACACCGGGTCAACCGTCCACGTGGCTTCGTCGCCGTAGGCAAACCAGTAAAGTGAATCCACCCCGGTGAGCGAATGATACGCGGCCATCATGAAAGGCCCTTCGCTCTGATACAGCGTCGGGTGTACCCAGGCGCTCTCGGTGATTATCATCGGCTGGCCCACAGTCTGCTTCAGCGCCCCTGGAAACGCCTCGGGATTCTTCAGGCAGGATTCGCTGATGAAGATATGTCCCGGGTCAACTCGCCAGCCGTTCATCGGCCCGCTGTGGACCCCGCCCGTGTAGCGATTCATAGCTGCAACCTCGTTGGCGGTGTACGTCCAGCGTTCCACATCTTCGAGCAGCACAGGGTCGGCGCTCCTCCAGTTGCTTGCATTGATGATCTGCTTGCAGCCCAGCTCGTTTCGGTAATACTCGCCCATTTCGGCGTGGAACTTGTATTGCAGCTCCGCAAGGAAATTCAACTCCTCGGCCATCCGCCGCGCCTTGTTCGCATCTGGACGCGGCGCCTGTGAAGTGAAGTCCCAAATGTTGTACAGACCTGCCTCGCCCGCATCGAAATTGTCCTCGCCGTGGCTTAGGTCTTTCCACACGGCCTTGGCCCTTTTCATAGAGCCGTATTTCTTTGTAAGCCAGTCGCCGAAAAGCTTGCGCAGATGCCCCTTGTGCGGCTCCCTGAGCGTGTTAAACGTCCAGAAAAACATGCTGTCTTCATTCTGAATCTGTATGATCGCCACAGCCGGATCATCTTTGAGCGCGATGCCCGTGTGCGGGTTGGTGCGTGTGTATAGAGGGCGGACCCAGCTCCTGTAGCCTTCCTGCATTCGCTCGTCGAAGAACAGCAGATTTGTCGGCCCGCTTTCCCCGGTGTAACCTTCGATTTCCCAGCTTGCAGGGATTTTCTGTATGTGGGCCCAGAACGGCGAGATGGTGACATAGATGCCGAGCTTCTTACACGTAGCCACGTACCGCAGTATCCCATCTATCTGCTTCTCATTTATATCGGTAATCTTGTCGCCCTCTTTGCTCTTGCACAGTTGCGCGTGAACGCGAACCATATTAACGCCTAATTTAGCCAGCCAGCGAACGTGTCGGTCCATCTTTTCCGGCTCCATATTCCAGCCGCCGTCCACGACCGACCAGAAGCGAATAGGCGTACCGTCACCTTTGACGAAACTCATACCGTCCTTGCTCAGCCCGATAAAGCCGCTCTGGCCCGCTTCTTTCTCGTTGAGATATCGCAGGTCAATAACGGCCTCGTCGCTGAACTCGTCTTCAGGCGGATTGAACACCCACGTATCCGCCTCGTCAAACTCCGCCGCACCCGCCCCCCCAGCAGCTTCCTGCCCCCACACCCTGACTCCAGAAAACAGAGCCGCCACCATAACTCCTGCAAAAACAGTTCTTAACACGCAATACCGACGTTTCATAACGCCCCCTTTCGGTTTACTAAATCGGGTGTGGCTCAATTAACATCGACTCGTTTGTCTCTTGCCCGATTCATTCGCCTTGACATCTTTTCTCATCAATACTACCGTTGCATCCAGCTGCTTTCAATCTCCTCAAGCGTCTTGCCCTTCGTCTCAGGTAAGAACGCAGTGACAAAAAGTACCGTCACCACGCAGAACACTCCATAAAGCCAGAACGAAAACCCGTGATTAAATCTCTCTACCAGCCACTCGTTCTTGTCCATCATCGGAAAGGTCTGCGAAACTAAATAGCACGATACCCAGATAGCCACCGTCGCGATTGACATCGCTCTGCCCCGAATCCGCGTCGGGAATATCTCAGAGGCAATCACCCAGAACACCGGCCCCATCGAAGACGCAAAGCACGCTATGTACACAAGCACCGCGATCAGAACCCAGATACCCTGCTGATTGAAATAAAACGCAAGACCGATGGTCGCAAGTGCCACCCCCATCCCGCTTGCTCCAATCAGCATCAGCGGCCTGCGCCCAAGCGTATCAACCGCCCATATCGCCACGACTGTAAAACCGGCGTTGACCACCCCGACGATGACCGTCTGAAGCAGCGCCGACTCTGTCCCTGCCCCTATGTTCTTGAAAATCTCAGGAGCATAATACAGAACCGCATTTATACCCGTCACCTGCTGCAAAATCGCAAGGACAATACCAATCGCCAAAGCGATTCTCATTCCCGGCTGAAACAACTGCAGAATCGAACCGCTTTCATGTGCAAGTGCATCTTTGATTGCTGTCATCTCTCTCTGCGCATGCTCGGGACCGTTGACTTTCGTAAGAATGCCTGTCGCTTCGTCCTCTCTACCTTGTTTTGTCAGCCAGCGAGGACTCTCCGGAACAAAAAACGCCAGCACTAACAGCAAAAGCGCCGGCAGCGACTCCGACCCGAACATCCACCGCCAGCCCGTCTGCACAATCCACTCCTCGCTTTGCCCCAGGGCTATGAAGTAGTTCACAAAGTACACGACCAGAAATCCGGAAACGATTGCCAACTGATTGACTGAAACCATCCGCCCGCGAATCCGCGCCGGGCTGATTTCCGCTATATACATAGGACTTATCATCGACGCCGCCCCCACACCCAGGCCGCCGAGAAACCGAAAAATAATGAACTCAACGAGATTCCTCGGCAGCGCAGTACCCACAGCCGAGACAAGAAATAGAACTGCCGATATTATCAGGACCTTCTTGCGCCCCATCCGGTCGCTTACCGTACCCGCAAAGGCCGCTCCAAATATGCACCCAACTAAAGCGCACGATGCCGCCCAGCCGACCATCTTCGGGTTCAGGTCAAACCTTACCTCCAAAGGCCCTATCGCACCCGAAATCACACCCGTATCGTACCCGAATAGCAGTCCCCCCAACGCCGCCACAGCGCAAACCAGCGATACGTAAACAATACTGCCCCTCTGCGAACTTACAATGTTACTGTCTTCCAAATCACACTCCCTTTCACTTTAACGTTCACAATTCTGCAACGCGTACTTTAGTGCCCAGTCGATAAACCACGCGTGGTTCTGGTTCTTGTATGTACCGTCCGGTTTTCGACAGCGCGCCTGTGCCGCCTTTATCTGCGGCACAATTGAACATGCCCTGTCGCCGGCCCACTGGATTTCGCGGGCCGCGGCCAGCACCGTCTCCTCTTGTTTCTCCTCCAACCCCTCAGCCAGCACAGCCAGCGCCCCATCACACATATTGAGCCGGCACAACGCCCCGGCCGCCGCAAACCGGACATTCGGGCAGCTATCGTCAAGGGCATTGCTCAGAGCATCCGCTGCCGACGCCGCCTTGCCGCCGAGCGCACCCAGCGCCACAGCAGCCCAGTATCTCGCCGCCCCGTCACTGTCGCCGAGCATCTTTTCCATCTCGTCTATCTTGTCCTCACCCCGCCCGACAAGCTCGGCAGCCGACAAAATCCTTTCCAGCGGATATTTCCCCGCATCGCGGGCGATTTCGTATGGAGTTGAACCTTCGCTGCGAATGTGCATCTCCGCCTCCGGCAACAGACCGATGTCCCGCGTATCTAACATCCATTTCCGAAGGCGTTTGCGAAGCCGAACAAGGACGCTGCGGTAACTCGCCGAATCCACCAGATTGTGAATCTCATACTGGTCGCTCTGCGTATCGTAAAGCTCCTCGAGCGGCTTGTCCGCCCGCCAGTACTGTTGCTGTACCGCCGTCATCGGCCCCGATTTTGCTGCCCGCCTAAGCTCCTGCATAATCTCCGCGCGGTCGGGATACTCGCTCGGCGGAAAGTACGGCAAGTGCGGCATATAATTGCGGATGTACTTGTAACGTTTGTCCCGCACGCACCGGCTCATCTCGTATGCCTCATCGACCCGGCTGGCCGTACCGAAAATATACTCATGCCCCGCCCCCGCAGCCGGGCCGAGAAACGCCCGCCCCTGCATATATTCAGGTATCGCCAAACCAAGGATACTCAGTATCGTCGGCGCAAAATCAACGAAACTAACCAGCCGGTCGATTCTCTGCCCCGCCGCCGGCGACAGAGACGCGAACCTCTTCGGAAATTTCACAATTAACGGTACGTGAAGTCCCGAATCGTAAAGCGTCCGCTTGAACCGCGGCAGACCCATCCCGTGGTCGGCAAAAAAGAACACAATCGTATCCTCGCTCAGCCCGTCCGCCTCGAGTTGGCCTAACAAATCCCCGACCTCGTGGTCCATATACGTAATCAAATCGTAGTACCTCGCCCATATCTTGCGCGCGACAGGCGTATCGGGATAATAGGGCGGCAGGGTAATATCCTCCGGCCTGTGCCGCTCGTCGGGCCTTAATTTCGAGCGGTACTTTGCGAAAAACTCCTCGTCGCTGCCGTTAATTTTACCCTGATGGGTCGATTCAAAATTGAAGACGCTGAAGAACGGCTGGCCCGGCTTTCGCTTTCGCCAGTGTGCCTCCTTGCTTGATTCATCCCACGCACCCACATCAGTGAAGTTGTAATCCTTCTTGTCGTTATTCGTGCAATAATACCCGGCCTCACGCAGATACTGCGTGAAGCACTTGATATGCGAGGGAAGTTCCACGTGGCTTCTCAGGTGCTGTGTGCCCATACTCGTCGCATAGACCCCCGTAATAAGACACGACCTCACCGGCGCACAGACCGGCGCCGTCGAATAGGCGTTCGTATAAAGCATGCCCGCCCCTGCCAGCTTGTCAAGATTGGGAGTCGTCGCCTCGACATCCCCGTAACAGCCGAGATACGGGCAGATATCCTCGCACGTAATCCACAATATGTTCGGCCTGTCGCTGCCGCTCTTAGCCGCCTGTGCAATCTGCCCGAACGCCAGTCCCGATGCAAACGTCCCCGCACTCTTTAGAAACTCACGCCTTCGCATTGCTAATCCTCCAACGGTTCCGGCTCATATTCATAAAACCTGTATTTGTCCTGCTCGCCCACCTTAATATAGCGCCTGCTAATTACGGTGGACGGCTGTCTGTTAATTTGGGCTGTGAGCTCGGCCAGTAATAGATAACCGCCCGCCTGCCCCGGCAGCTTAACACTCACCGGCACAACCCGCCTGCCGTACGCATCGATAACTATCGGCGCACTTGTGCCGCCCGCCGGCCTGCCCAGCTCGTCCAGCAGCCGAACCACCACCTCGCCGGCGACCTCTCGTCCATAGTCGTTGACACCCACAAGGTTAAACGTCAACTCCTCACCCGGCCTGTGCGGCTTCACATATTTCGTATATCGCTCATCGACAAGGTCGATAAAAACCGCCGCCGGCGCAAAGCAGTTGCTGAACCACTCAAGCGTCGGCCCCGGCTGCAAATCGGCGATGTCGCCGACAAACCAGTCGCCCGTAAAACCGTAATTGTTCGTCAAATAGCAGAATGCCAGCACGCCGGCCAACGACCGCTCACTGCGAAGCCACTCCGTCTGGCACTGCAGCCAGTACGCCTGAAGCCGTCTTCGCTGCTGCGCCGTTGCGCCGGCGCCGAGATAATACCCGTAATTGTTCACCGTCAGCTTCGCCGGCCTGCCGTCTCGCCAGAGCCATATCCAGCCGTACTCGTTGACAAGCTGTGCGGCGCTTGAGCCGATTGCCGTCCTCAGCCGTTCCGGCCGGTACTGCAAATCACCCAACGGATACGGATGGGCGTTCATATACTTTGCAAAGTTCTCCTTCCCGCCCCAGACCATATACGGGTGCGGCTCGTCCATCTCGTCCAGCGCCATATCCGAAGAAGTCATATAACCCGCATCCCATATCCGCGTCGGGTCCAGCTCCTTCAGCTCGGGTATTAACACATTGCCGATATACGAGTCCCAGTTCTCATTGATTGCATCCCATATAGCAATGCTCGGATGGCTGCCGTCCGCCCACACCCAGTCGGTATATTCCCTTTTGATTTCCTCGTCCCACCCGTGCGTTTGCCAGTAAAGCCATTCGTTCTGCAGCAACAGCCCCGATTCGTCCGCAATATCGTACCACATCTTCGGCGCTATCCCGACGCACACCCGCATCGCATTCCAATTCAACTGCTTCGGTATCTCGTGCAATAGTCTCGTAACCCACTCGCGGTCCCACGGCAATCCCTGGCAGTCCGGGTCCTCGAAAAACCGGTGCAGCGTAATGTTTGTCCCCCGCAGCAGAATCTTCCTGCCGTTCAAAGTGAAATGTTTGCCGTTACGCCCGAAGTCACGCATCCCGAAATTCACTTCCGTACTGTCACTCAGCTTTTGTCCGTCATAAAGCTTCACCTCTGCTGTATAAAGAAACGGCTCATCTGGACTCCACAGATGAGCACCGACCACCGGTATCTTAAGCGCAATCTGTGTAAGGTTGTCCCGCTTCGCCGAGAACTGCCTGCCGACTGCCTTAACAACCTTGCCGCTTTTCTTTTCCTTTACCGTCACCTCTATCTTGCTCACGTCCTGCATCTGCCCGCCGTACAGTGTCTGTGCAGAATGGAAGCTCCGCACCAGTACCTTCGCCGTCGCCTTCCTGCCCTTGGCATCCGGCAGCATGAGCACCCGATGCAGCCGTTGCTTACCCGTGAACGACAGGTACACGTCATCCCATATCCCTGAAATATAGTTGACCTTCTCCTTGTCCGTACTGCCCGCCGCCGCACTCGGAAGCCACAACCGATCCCCAACCCGAATCAGAATTTCATTTCCTTTGCCAAACTTCAGTGCGCCGGTAACAACTACATCTATCGGCGTATAACACGCCATCGATGTTCCCACATCGATCCCGTTGACATAAACCGTCGTGACATACTTGCTCTTGAGAATTGTGAGGACCGCCTCTCTCCCATCCAGACCCTTGGGAACCTTGATTTCTCGCCGATACCAGTTGTACTTCGGCTCCAGCTTCGACTCGAGCAAATCATACTGCTCTGTGTGCTCGACTGCCTCAGGCCTTCTAAATAGCTTGTCATAATCACCCAACTTAGGCCGTGCTAACCCAATCAGCCCCGGCACAGGAATCGTACGACTAAATCTCTCCGGCGGAAATGCCGTCTTCGTCTGCTCAAACTCCCATCTGCCGTTAAGATTCATCGTGTACCTCAGCTCAACAGCCCCACAAACCGCCCCAAACGCCGCAAGTGAAGCCGCTACCGTCACAACACACCAAAGGCTTACTTTTTTTCCCATTGTACTTCCCTCAACTTCAGACATCCCTGCCCAGCGCCCTGTACATTGCCAGCACGTTATCAACCGGCGTCTTGCACTGGATGTTATGAATGTTGTTAAACACATAGCCGTTCTTTTGGCTGAAAATCTCAACCCGCTCTTTCACCTCCCTCTCCACCTCATCAGGTGTCCCGAACGGAAGTGTCTTCTGTGTATCCACCCCGCCGCCCCAGAAGACAATCTTGTCACCGTACTTGTCCACGAGTCCCTCCGGCTCCATCCCCCTCGCCGAACACTGAACCGGATTCAGAACATCATAACCCGCTTCAATAAATCCGTCTATCAGCGACTCGCACCCCCCACAGCAGTGCTTAATCGTCTTCCAGCCCGTATTGGCGTGTATCCAGTCGTTTAGCTTCTTCGCGTGCGGCAGATAAAGCTCCTTGTACCCATCCGGGCTGCAGAACAGTGAATTCTGACTCGCAAGGTCCGTCCCGTCCATCCAGATTAACTGTATCTTGTCCCCGACCGCCTGGTAAAACCGCTTCAAATTCTCAATCGCAATATCCGCCTGTCCGGCAAATACTTCGCTTATGTAGTCCCTCCGTGTCACCGTGCTGATATACCATTCCTCGATGTCACGGATACCTTTGGGGTGCTTCAGGAACGGTGCCGGCACAAGCGCAATATCCCCGAACGCCGTCCCGCCGATGCCGCTGGCAATCGCAAGGCCGGTTCCGCTGTAAAGCTCATCCGCCCGCCTCTCGAAGTATTTCAGGTCTTCATCGCTGATTGGCCCGAACTCCTGTAAATTATCTTCCGGATTCAGCTTCGAATCGTCAATCGGCTCCTGCCGCACAATCGTGTCGAAATAGTATCCGCCTTTCGGCATCCTCGCCGAAGCCGGCGCAGACCTGTCTCCCTCGGGATACTGGAGTATGTCCCCGTTCGGCTCCGGTTCGGTATTGAACGCCCCCGGCACCAGCACCTCCGTTCCGTCGAACGTCCGCCACCTCTTCCAGCCGGTGTTCTCCATACCGAAAAAATTCTTCGGCCCCGGCAAAAGCACCACGTCAAGCTCCATCGCTTCAATCAGGTCCGGCCCAATCTCACCCAACATCTGATACGGATCATAAACCCGCACAAGACCCCCATCAAGACCAAGCGCCTTGCGCAGCCCCGTCACAACGCTGATATGCGCCCCCGAGCAGAACGTCCCGCCCAAATCCACCGGAACACGGTCTGCCCGCCTGTGTTCCAATGCCGCCTGTACCCTTTCTCTTGGCCTCATAGCTCCGTATCATAGGCCGGACCGCCCCTGCCAGCAATTGTCTTTTCTGCCGAATCCAGGCCGCTGCGCCGCGAACCGCTCAGACGCTCCGGCCGCCGCTAAAACCTCTTGTGAAAAATTCTCCCCTTGCCTGCCGACTGTTTTTTGCCCGTTTTCAGCTTAAAAACCTTAATTTGACGAACCGCCCGGCCGATATAGCGGTATAAAACCGAACGTAAGTCCAAAGAAAAAACCATTTCACCGCCGGTTAAGCATTGACTTGAACGCTGTCTGTTGACATATTAAACCTTTGGCCTATGCCTCTAACAATTTTTAACATCTTAAATCCGCGAAAGGATAACCCTATGAGCAACTTGGTGAAAATCTCGGCCCTGTTTCTGTCGTTCTGCGCCGCCTGCGGCCTGGCCCTCGCCGCCGAAGAGCCCGAAATGCCTGCTGCTCAGCCCGCAGTCGCTTCCAAGGCCGTGGCTGATTCCGAAAAAACCGAAGTCGCCGTAACTGTCAACGGCGCTGCTATCACCGAAGCCGATATTGACGCCAGAATCAAACCGCAAATCGACAGATGGGGCTCACAGATGGCGCCAAACTACCTCAACCAAATGAAGAAACGCCTTAAGAAACAGGCCCTCGAGGGTATGATTATCGAAAAAATTCTGAGTGAAAAGGTAAAGCAGGCTGGCATAAATGTCACCAACAAGGATGTGGACGATAAGCTCAAAGAAATCGCCGCTCAACAGGGCTCCACCGTCGAAAAAATTAAAGGGATGATGCAGGCCCAGGGACAAGACTTCAACCAGGTAAAAGAGCAAATCAAAAAAGGCCTCCGGTACGAAATGTTCATGAAAACACAGTGGGCCGGAAAAATCGATGTCAACGAAGCAGAGGCTAAAGAATATTATGAGCAGAATAAAAAACAGTCCGAAACCCCCGAACAGGTCAAGGCAAGCCACATCCTGATAAAAACCGACCGCTCTGCTTCAGACGAAGATAAGCAAAAAGCCAGAGCCAAGGCCGAAGACCTCTTAAAGCAGGTCAAAGACGGGGGCGATTTCGCCGCCCTCGCTAAAGAGCATTCCGACTGCCCATCCAGCTCAAAAGGCGGCGACCTCGGGCTCTTCAAAAGAGGGCAAATGGTCAAAGCATTCGAAGATGCCGCTTTCGCACTCGAACCGGGCCAGGTCAGTGACGTAGTCGAAACTCAGTTTGGATATCACATCATAAAGGTCACAGAGAAAACTCAGGCGGGCAGCACACCTTTTGAAGAGGCTAAAGAAAAGATAACTCAGATGTTAACGCAGAAAAAGCAGACTGAGTTTTATAAGGGCTATGTCGAAAAGCTAAAAGCTGAGGCCGACATCGTGTACCCCCCAGGCAAAGAGCCAATCCCTGACGCCCCCGCCGCCCAGAATCCAATGGTTCAGCCGGCACCAGCGTCTAAATAACTAAGTGGTCGAATAGTAAAAACAAACACCGGTTCCCAGATGCCCCACGGCTCCGGGAACCCTGTTACTTTTTGTCGGCTTGCACTCATTGATTGTTCTGGCAACGTGGTTCGTTGCCCGTCACGACACAAGTGCATAGTGCGGCTCAATTATGACTCGCATGCATCCCTCCTTATCGGCATTGGGGTGACTTAAAGAAGTTTTTCCATCTGACCTATGAGCTCATCACCGAGCTTGGTCTTCTCTTCTATGTGTTTTTCAATATCGCTGACGAAGCCGTTCTCCTCGAACGCGCCTCTCACCTGCGCAAAGTCCGCCTGTCTGTCTGCTGCGCCGCCGTCGATACCATAGCCGGTCTGTGCAAGCGCAGTAAATTCCTTTTTTGCGTCGGACTCGAGCATGCCGTCGAGTTCCACAACAGCCGTTTTCCACCTCTTCGCTATCTCTATGATATCCGCAGGCCCTATCCTCTCGATTGTCTTGCCAACACCACGTTGCAGCACATTCACCGCCCATGCCCATTCGAAAGCAGCGTACTCTTCGTGGATCGAATTGAATGCCTCCGTTACCTGCTCTAAACTGCCTAAGAGGCCGCCTTCAATCTCATCAAGCAGTTTGTGAACCTTCTGCTCGGGCGCAAACATCCCCGCCAAATCCACCCATTTGCCAGGCCCTGCCTCCGTCTCCGCCTTCAGCGATTCGCGAAGTTCATCGACGCTCTTGAACGTTTTGCCCTTTAGCCGCCTTATCAGGCAGTTGCCTAAAAACTTGTCAATCCCGTTTCTGTACAGTTTGATGCCCCTCTCTAACGAAGCGTTGGGAATCTTCACACTGTGATACGTAAAGTGCTCGCTCGTCTCACCCGATGTGGCCTTGAGGTTCGCAAGTATCTCACAACCATTGAGCATCTTCTGAATTGTGTAGGGACTCAGAAGCTTGAAGTTTATCAAGTCCAGTTTGTTTGAGTCTTTCCGCTTGTCGCGCTTGGGCCACTTCCTCGCATCTCGCACCATCCCCACGCTCCGCAGATTCACGCCGGGAGCAAGAATACTCTCGTCTTCGTGCTCTATCAGATACGAAAACGGCAAATCCGACGTGTCCGAGTTCCTGTAGTGCCTGCCCATCACCACCGTAAATGCCCCGACCTTCATAGGCCAGAGCATATAAGAATCACTGGCCGTCTTAGAGCCGCGCTCCACTATGCCTTGGTGCACCGGCCCAAGCTTGTACATGTGATTGCTCTGATTTGTACCGCTGCCTGCATTCAGAAAGCTAAACAGACCCGCAATAAGCAACGTTGACTTGTGATGCGTTACCGTGTAAGGCCCGGCGAATATCGAACACGCCTCCCCATGAAAGCCCCCACAATTGGCGAAGAACACCGAATTCTCAGCCGAATACTGCTTCGCCAGCTTCGTGCCCTGGCCCACAAAGCATTTGGATATGATGACACCGTCCGTGATATTCGACCCGCTGCAGGCAATGAAATCTTCTGCAAAAACACCCGACCCGATATACACAGAATCCTCGGCACAACTGTTCACCGAACCGTTCTCAAGCCGATTTACCGCCTCGATGACCGCCGCCGGGCCAACCTTCACGTTCTTGATTATCCGGCAGTTCAAAAGCTTAACACCGGCCCCTATAAACCCCATCGAAGACCTGACCGACTTCGTGTACTCCCCTATCATACCGCAAAGCTTCTCTATTACCTTAGGCCGGTTCCGATACAGCGCAATTATGTAAGCTAACTGGGCCGATAAGTGGTCATAAATCGGTATCTCTCTGCCGCCCGCCTCGTTGATGACCGCCACCTCCGTCCCGTTGCCGAAGCTGCTCTCGCTTTCCACCGCAAGCAAATCAACGTTCTCTACAACCACGTCATCGGCAATCACATAGTTGGCGATATAGCTCTTCACCTGGTTAATATACACGTTGTTGCCTATCCGGCAGTTGTGAATCGTCGCGTTGCTGATGCCCACCGGCTTGCTCACCCCGCCGCAAAACGCAACCTCCTTCTTAAAAACCCCCAATTGCACGTCTCCCGAAAAGTGCGTTGCTCGCACGCGTTCGGGCATGAAACCTTCTGCAACGCGCACCTTCGACCAATCATCACAACTGCACCCCTGCTTGCCTAAATCGCTGATTTCCTCGCCGGTCAACGAACGCAATTCCAATGCCATCTCATACTCTCCCGTTTTTATTGGACTTTTGTCCCGTACCACCTCTCTACCGATACCTCCGCCAACAGGCTCTTTCCCACCGGCCCCACACCGCAAAGCCTTAATTGACCGGACACCGTCTCAAATAACAACCGCCCTGTCCGCCGATTTTCTCTAACAGACCCGAACTCTCCGGTCAAGACTTTTCTCTGCGCGCCGCCAATCTTCTCCCCCTCGCTCCCTGATCATCTGCAAACGGCAAAATTTTCCGCAAAATTTACAGTATTTCATTGGAAGCCGCCGATGTTCTGTATATAACCGGTCATATCTTCTATGATCGGCCATCGCAGGTCTTTTTTGCAGGGATGTAACAATGTCTGATCAGCCAAGGGTGGCAAGAGTGCTGGCCGCGTTACTGGCCTCGATGACAACGGGGGCCATTGTCCTGATGGCGCTCGGCAATAATCCCCCTTCCGCAGGCCCGTTCTGTCTCTCAACCTATTACCGACTCGACCCCGTCGAAAGGGCTGTCACCTCACGGCTCACTCCGGCACCGAACCGCTGGCAGTGCATCGAGATACACTACAGCGGAACGAAGGCCGGAAATCTCGAACAGCTTGCCTCCCTCAGCGGCCTGGCAAATCCCGATGACCTCAACTGCCACTTCGTTATCGGCAACGGCCTCGGAGCTGCCGACGGCCGGATTCAGACCACCGAAAAATGGCAGAAACAATGGTCGCTAACCACCGACCTCTCATGGTACGGAACCGCTCAGACCATCCGTATCTGCCTCATAGCCGACGCAAAAACAACACTCCCAACCGACTCCCAGATAAAACGCACCGAAGCCCTCGTCGAATCGCTCTGCAGAAAATTCAACATCCGCCCCAACGACATCTACTACCCGCGCACCTGGCGATAAACCAAACAGTCATTCCCGCGAGCTTGAATAATCCGGATTCGCCACAGGGTCTTGCCCGTACTGCTCTAACATCTTCGGCTGACGGACCGGCTCACGCTTAATTACGTACGTATCGCCCGAAAGCGCGCCGCCCGTCTGCAAAATCGCCTTCTCCGCACGTTTGAAACTGCTGTTTATCAGGTCCGTGTACGTGTAGCTCGTGTGACTGTACCGGTTATTCGGATACTTCTCAATATCGTCCTTCCACTCCTGCGGCAGCTTCTCATAGCCCAGCATTGTCCCCACAATCGCCCCTGCGTTCGCCGGGTTGCAGTCCGAATCCTGCCCGCAACGAGTCGAATACTCGATCGTCTTCATTATGTCACCATCGCCGTATAGCAAACCTATCGCAATGAACGCTCCGTTTAGTGACGCCGCAATATTGAAATTGTCCGCAGGCCCGCTGCAATCTATCGCCTCACGCAACCACTTGTCGTTTATCTGCTTCCAGCAACCCTTGAAGTCCTCCGGATGCTGGTCGTAATAATCGATAACGTCTTTGAGCACCGCATAGTACTGCGACTGCCTCGGCACCGACTCTATCGCCGTTTTCACTATCGTCTCGACATCGTTCTCCACAAACGCCAGCGAAATCATCGTGCTGACAAAATGACCACCATACACACCGTCCCCATAATTCATCACGTGGCCCACTCTGTCACTAATCTGCACCGCCGTCATCGGCATCGCCGGACACATCAGCCCCACCCAGTCGCACTCTATCTGCCAGTCAATATCGTTCGCACACCTGTTAAACCGTTTGCCTTCACCCGCCCACATCCCCGACTCAGGCGGCTTTATCCCCTTTTTAAGGTTCTCTCGACCACCCTTGTTCGCATGCCAAAGCTTGTACCCGCTGTTCTTGAATGCCTCGCCATAGTCTGCCATCGTCGCTGCAAAAATACCGCCCGACTCACCCAGCTTCTTGTCCATCGCCTCGACAAAGGTTATCTGCACATAGATATCATCCTGACCAAAGCCGTCGCTGAAATTCGGATAAAAGTTCAACCTCCCTGTGTACATCCTGCCCTTTGCCTTAAACTCAGTAGGACCGCCGATGCACACTCCCGCCGTCTTGCCAAGCCACCCTCCCCTTATCTTGTCCTCCACAACGCTTTTCTTCATCTTCACCTCCCCCACCGCTTTGCGACTGCTCAGCTTGCACTTGTCCTCGCCATGACAGCCAAAAAGAATGCATACCAGCGCCAGCGGAACAATACCCAATACCTTTGTGCCTGCACTTCTCAATAACATGACATAAACCTCCTTAAAATTTGTACCTGTCAACTACCCGCTTTCGCGGGCACAGGCTTCATTTTTTAGACACTGATTAACGCAGATTAACACTGTCAATAATCAATAGTCAATATCCCCGCTCACCAAAACGCCATCCAAAGCCCTGAGATACCGTCGAAACCGATACCCCTAATTCCTCCGCTATCATCCTAAACGTCACCTGTTGCTTCTTTGCCATCCAACCGGTATCCTCTCTGCTCTGTGAATCGCCTTGCTTTCCCTGATACACAGCACAATCGTTTGTGCTGATTGTAACCGAACCCACCCCTCACGTCAAACATCCTCTGTGGATTCTCCGCGATAGGCACGGCGGGACTTCGTCCCCACCGCTCCATCTATCTGTGTGCGGCGGTGGTTTCTATTCGTCGTCAAAAAAAAACGGCCGGGCACTCATCTGCCCAGCCGTTCGCTTCTCATTAACCTGGAACTTGTGACTTATGCTCTTATGCCTTGTGCACTTCTCTTCTACCAGTCCCACTCAAACCGCGCTTCGGGAATCCTCGGCAAGGCCCGTCCCTTCCCTCTCATACCTCGTGCTCCCCGGGCGCCTTGTCCACGACCGAACGGACCGCGCGCATGCCACTGCTGCCCGCGTCCCCACGCCCCGCAGCTTCCATTCCTGCCGCGCCCGGCACCACGAAAACCTCGCGGACAGACCGCCGCACGCCTCGACCCACCAAATCCCTCACGTCCCAGTCTCGCACCGTTCCACATCCGACCAGCACCAAGCCTGCCGCGGTCCCACCGAGCCATACCACCGGCAATCGCACCCCTCTGCCAACCGCCTCCGCCTCGCATCCCGGACCCTTGCCAACCACGGCCTCTTGCTTGCATATCCCTGCCGTGCCAAGCCATACCACCAACCATCGCACCCTTGTGCCAACCGCCTCTACCTACGCCGGCCTTCCGACCGCCTCCCCTGCCCTCGCGCACCTTTTCTCGTCGCTGCTCAATCTTACCGATAAGCTGACCGACCTTTTGCTTATCGCCTGCCTTGTACGCCTTTATAAGCTGACCAACCAGGTCCACACGCTGGCCGGCCCCCTTCTGTACCTGACCCTGCCTCGCCTCGCCTTTGCCCTTGCCCTGCTCGCCCCTGAGGGGCTCGGCCGCAATACTCATACCCCCGACCAGCAAAACAACCGACACCACACAAACCATCATTTTCCTCAACATCTCTTGCTCCTTTCAGCAATATTTTTGCGGTCTAAGCCAATTTTTCGCAGTTTTTCGCACGTTTTTTCATGTCTTTAGACGCAAAACCCCTCCCTATTTATTGCGGTTTTTGAGAAAAACCCCAAAAATTACGCAAAAACGTGCCTTTTTACCCCTCTCAACACCGTTTCAACAGCCCGAAGTCCTCCCTCTCCGTCAATACAACCCACGCCCGCCAGTCTCTTTTTGCTATCCACACCGACTCAATCCTTCGCACATCCCTCAGCCATACCAGAACACCGAAATGACATCCCCTTCTGCCCTCCCAGTATTCTTTGTCACCACATATCAGATGATTGTATTCTTCTTCCAGTTGCCCAATCTGTTTCGCCGTCAGGTTCTCAAACCTCTTGACCCCGCACACAGTCGCCTTCGCCCGCACAGGCCCGGAACTTTCCTTCAAAAACAAAGTGTCCCCAACTTCAACCTCGCCGAATGCCCCGCGTCTCGTCCGCGTAAAACGCGACTCCACCCTTTTACGACCGGCTAATATCGCTTCCAGATAAGGCCTTTTCAGAATTGCCAGATGATAGTTCACCGTACGAATTCATGCCCGCCAGGGACGGTTCCTCTCTTTGACGCCGGCCAAGACTTCTTTGGCGATAACCGCATCTTCGACAATCTGAAAGTCGAACATCCCCACCGCAATAAAGTCGGCCCCATTCTCGAACGCATATTTGAATCCGTCTCGCGGATGAATCGCACCCGCAGCCAACGTCTTGAACGCTATCCACGGCGCCTCCACCTTCCTCATAAACTCGACCGTCTCCTCCGGATTCAGACAAAACATATTATCGTGGAACTCATCGTGCTCATCCTGAACTTGCCCATCCACGCTGAACGGCTTGCGGTTCTCCTTCGGATGCGCCGACCAGTATTTGTCGTGATGCAGCGTCTTCACATAGTAATCCGGCTTGATTCCCTGCTCCTCGCATTCCATCGGAACAAATAACGAATGTCCCCCAATCCCCGCCAACAGCCCCTGCTTGCGTATATGCTCCAGCGCCTTCTCCAGCACGTCAATTCGCCCGCGCTGAACCGTAACATCGCAAACCGCGCCGTGCAGATATATCGTCGCCGCCCCCTTATCCACTACCTCATCGATATTCGTCTTCGGATTGTTATCTGCCGGCATCACCGACGTAATCGCCTGTATCTTACCACCGCGTTCCTTCTTGTATTTATTGATGAGGTCAAGCTGCCTCCAGTCTATCACTATCGAATTGATGCCCCGCTGCTCCGCCAATTCCAGCGTCTCGAAAATCTTCTCCTCCGTATTGTATGCCTGAAAAAGCGCCGACGTATAAAGCAAGTCCCTCGCATGAGCCCAGCCGCCTATCAAATTGCCCCCAATAGTCAGCCTGCTGATAGAAAGCTCCCCAATCTTGCCCTTCGGCATCTCGAAGCTGCCCGCTTGCTTCTGCTCGTTTACCTTCTTGTCCGCCCCCTCTCGCAGCGCCGCTAAGAGTATTCTCTCCTCCAGCCCCACAAACCCCGCAGCAGCACCGGCAACAACCGAACCCCTCAAAAACCCGCGACGATTAATCTTTTCCGACATAAATCTGCTCCTCACTAACTCAGGTCAGGGTGTGACAATAAAAACGGTTGCCTGCATATATGTTATCAATTACCTCTCAGATTTTCTTTCCTTCCCCGCCCGCACCGCTCTTTTCTATCCTCACCCCAAACCGCCCAAACTCATTTTTCACCTGCTCAACACCCTCAAAAAGAATCGTTCTAAGCCCCACACGCTTTGCCCCCTCGATATAGTCCTCCCTGTCGTCGATAAAAACCGACTCCTCTGCCTTAGTCCCGAGCCGTTCCAGCGTCACCTCGTAGATTCGCCTTTCCGGCTTGGCCGTACCTTCAACACACGAAAAAACATAAACATCAAACAAACCATCCACCTGCTTGGCAAAGAAATCCATCACCGGCCTCTCCGTATTCGTCAATAACGCTGTCCGGTACCCATTCGCCCCGACCCTCCTGGCCAGCTCGAACATCTCTTGCCTTTCCCTGTACGCTGATATAAACGCCTCATGCCACAGGCATTCCGCCTCTGGCATCTCAACCCCTAACTCGCTGGCTATCTGTTCCATGAACTGCCGATGGCTTGTCTTGCCCGTCTGGAACCCGTGCAGGAATTTCTCAAATGCCTTGCAAAAGTCCTCTTCACTTACCCCAAGCCCTTTGGCGCAATAGCTCACCAGGCCCGGCGCCGGGTCGTTTATTAAAACCCCTCCTCCGTCAAATATTACACCCTTTATCTTACCCATAGCTCCTTAGGAGAATAGCGGCCCGCCGCCCTTATATCAAGCTTTATCCTCACCTTTCCGGCTGCACACATTCTCCTTTTGACGACCGCCAACCGAAAACCTATAATGGCTGCGATTTTGCGAGGATAAAAAAATGGAACAGATACTTATCATCGTAAGTGCCGTGCTGAGCGTTCTGGTTGTGGGCTTCTTAATCTGGCTTATCGTCTCCAGTTCCGCCAGCAGAGAAAAAATCGCAGGTCAGTCCGCCGGCATCTACCACCTTCAGGAGCAGCTCGACACCCTGAAAATCGCCCAGGACAAGACCACCGAGTCGATGCAGGCCTCACTCCAGACAGGCCAGACTGCGCTCACACAGGGCCTCCGGTCCAGCCAGGAAGTCCTCGGCCGACTCATCGCCCAGATAGGCGAGCTCCAGGGCACAAACAAGCAAATGCTCCAGCTTGGCTCCGATGTCAAACGACTCCAGGATATCCTCAGCTCACCAAAGCTGCGAGGCCAGATGGGCGAATGGTCGCTCGAACACATGCTCAGCCAGGTCCTGCCAAAAGACAGCTACGAGCTCCAGTACTCCTTCAGAGATGGCCAGAGAGTCGATGCGCTTGTGAAAATGGCCGACTTCTCCGCGCCTATAGATGCGAAATTCCCGCTGCCCAGTTTCGAACGGCTCGCAAACGCCCAGACCGACGACGAAAAACTCCGCCAGCGAAAACAACTGCTAAAGGATGTAACCATCCATATCGACAAAATCGCCTCTAACTATATCAGGCCGGATGAAGGGACACTGGATTTTGCCCTTATGTACATCCCCGCCGAAAACGTCTATTACCAGACAATCGTAAAGCACCAGGATGATACTCTTGATATCCTCCAATATGCACTCGATAAGAAAGTAATACCCGTCTCCCCGAACCTGCTCTACGCCTATCTGATGACCGTCGTAATGGGCCTGCATGGCCTCCAAATCGAAAAACAGGCCGCCGAAATAAGACAAAACCTAAAAAAGCTCAACTTCTCGTTTAAGGACTTCACCAACAGCTGGGAAACACTCGGCGCGCACCTGAGAAACGCCTACAACAAATATGAGGACAGCCAGAAAAAACTCGACCGATTCACTCTCCATCTCGACCAGATCCAGGCCGAAGAGCAAAGCGAAGAAAAACCGGTCGCAGTGGGCAGCGAATCGAGTTCAAATTCAACCCTGGGTGAAACCCGGGGCTAACCGCTCGGGAGAAGAAAATGGTTCACAAAAATTTGACGAGATGCAGTTTTATGCTCGGTGCGTTTTCCCTTACTATTTCGATGTTAGCCATAACCGCGACATTCGCCGCCGACACCAGTGCTGATAACAGTATCTACCTCATCGTCCGCGGCGACGATATCGGCTACTGTCATGCCTCGAATGTCGGAATCATCAAATGCTACAAAGAAGGAATCCTCCGCACATGCGAAGTTATGGCCCCTTGTCCCTGGTTTAAAGAAGCTGCCAAAATGCTCAATGAAAACCCCATGCTCGACGTCGGCATACACCTTACGCTCACCAGCGAATGGGACAACTACAAATGGGGGCCGATGACACAGGCCCCGACACTCGTTGACGCCCGGGGTAATTTCTATCCCAAGACCAAAAACTGGGATGATCCCGATGCCAAAGACGCCTTCTGGAACGCAAAGCCGGATATGAAGGAAGTCGAAGCCGAGCTTCGCGCCCAAATCGAGTTGGCCCTCAAAGAGCTGCCAAGTCAGGTCTCTCACCTCACCGGCCACATGGGACTGTCCGGCATCGACCCGAAAATGAAAGAGCTCATCGACTGCCTCGCCCGCGAATACAATCTCGTCGTTGACATGTCCTCCGTAAAACGCGCCGGCCGCTTCGGCAGAGGGGCCGATACGCCGCAGCAGAGAGAAGAAAAGCTCGTCGAGCTCCTCGAAAACCTCACACCCGGCACCTACCAGATTGGCGGACATCCCGCTATGGATACCCCCGAAACAAGGGCAATAGGCCACGAAAAATATTACACGGTTGCCAACGAACGCTACGGCGAAGTCTATGCCTTCACAAGCGAAAAGGTAAAAGAGGTAATCAAAAGACGCAGCATCAAACTGCTCAGCTACAGAAACTTCAAAGTCAAAGGCGAAACCGCCACTGCCAAAAAGCCGCGGAGATTCTTCTCCGACGACAGCTTCTGGAACCAGCCGCTGCCTGAAAATCCCGAAATCGACCCCAAAAGCGACTACTGGCTCGGCCTGCTAAAGACCGAACCAACCGGCAACAGGTTCGGCATCAACACCACCGATTTTGCAATACCTGTGTATGAAGTCGACAGCTATACACCGACGTATGACGTCAAGCGGCTGGCCCCGATTATGGTCAAGCGAAGAGGCCTCGAACCCGGCAACAGGCGTTATGAGAGGACGTCCCGCTTCAATCATGGTCCCGGATTCGGAAAGGACGTTCCTATTCCTGACAACGCGACCCCCGATCCCGAAACCGACCACCACATGGCAATCGTAGATTGGAAGCGAATGATGGTCTGGGACATGTGGTACACCGAGAAACAGCCGGACGGCTCCTGGGCTTCGTTTACCGGTATGGTCTATCCGTTGGACGGGCCTGGTGTTTTCAACCGGGAAGATTTCGATGCGAAGACCGGCGAGAGCATCCACTTTCACGGCCCCGGTCGAGCAGCCGGTGTCCCCATCATCGCAGGGCTGATTATGTATGATGAGGTGCAGGCGGGCGAGATAAGACACAAGCTGTCTTTTGCTACGCGATTTAATGCCCTGCAGGAGTTTGTTTTCCCTGCCGCCTGGACCGATGGCCGCACCAAAGGCGGGATACCGGAAGGTGCTGTCATACAACTTGACCCCAACCTCGACCTCGAACAGTTTGACTTGCTGCCCGGCGAGAAGGTTGTCGCAAGAGCACTGCAGAAATACGGCATGGTCAATGTCGATAACGCCGGCGGCAGCCCAATCTATGCAGAGGGACTCTACGGCCACCCGGACAAATCATGGGACGGCGTACTCCGCGAATGGGATGGCGGCATAAACGACATCCCTCTCGACCACTACAGAGTCCTCAAACTCGGCAAAGTCATCCCTAAAGGAGACCACAAACGAAGATGAGACATTTTCTCGGTTTTGAAAGGACAAGAACATGTTGAAGTTGAAGAAAACTCACTACTTGTTGCTCATCCTTACTCTCCTGGCTGTTGCTTTGGCCTCACTTGGAATTGCCCGGGCCGAAGACAAAAATGTAGATGGCGAGATTCGCCTCATCGTCCGCGGCGACGATATCGGCTGTTCGCACGCCGCCAACATCGGCTGCATAAAATCCTACCGCGAGGGAATCATGCGAACCGTCGAGGTGATGGTACCCTGCCCCTGGTTTGAAGAAGCGGTCAAAATGCTAAACGAAAACCCCGGCCTTGACGTCGGCATCCACCTGACCCTCACCAGCGAATGGGAAAACTACAAGTGGAGACCACTGACATACGGTCCTTCCCTGGTCGATAAGGACGGCTATTTCTTCCAGAACACAAGAGAATGGGACAAATGGCCTGCGGGTACCGGCTTCTTCGACGCCAACCCCAAAATCGAAGAGGTCGAGCAGGAACTGCGGGCACAAATCGAAATGGCACTGAAAAAAATCAAGAACGTCTCGCACATCTCGGCCCACATGGGCACCGCCACCTGCAGACCTGACTTGGCAAAGCTCGTGAAAAAATTGGCCAAAGAATACGACCTGGTTGTGGACCTTCGAGCACACGGCATTCAGTATGCAGGCGGTATGGGCGACGGCAAAGCCCCTCCTGACTCCAGGGCAGATGCCTTGGCCGAAACGCTCGAAAAGCTGGAACCGGGCTTATGGATGATTGTTGACCACCCGGGCTATGATACTCCCGAGATGCAGGCCATAACTCACAAGGGCTATGAACATGTTGCGAATGACCGCGATGGCGTTACCAGGGCCTTCACGAGTGAAAAAGTAAAAGAAGTAATCAAGAAACGCGGCATAAAGCTGATGAGTTACGGCGACTTCAAAAAGAAAGCAAACTGACGATGAAAGTCTCTAACCCCGATTGGCACACTGTATTTTGCCGGATTGCTCTTGTTGTTTCTCTTGCGCTTACTGGCTGCACTCAGCCGGATATGCAGAGTACACACCCCTCTAAACCGGCCCAGGGCAACGACTGGGAAAACCCCGAAGTCTTCGCAGTAAACACCGAACCGCCTCACTGCACTCTCATGCCGTTCCCCGATCAGCAGTCCGCTTTAAGCCTGCAACCCGAAGAATCACCATTTCATAAGTCACTCAACGGCAACTGGAAATTCCACTGGGTTGGCAAACCCTCCGAAAGACCCGTCGATTTCTACAAGACTGACTATGACGTCAGTGACTTCAAGGAAATCCCCGTCCCCGCCAACTGGCAGCTTCACGGATACGGTGTCCCAATCTACACCAACGTCCCGTACCCGTTCAAGCCGAATCCGCCTTACATAATGAACGACAACCCGCCGGATTTCACCAGCGCCAAGTACCCAAACCCCGTCGGCTCATACCGCACCGAATTCATCGTCCCCGAAAATTGGAAAGACAGACAAATTTTCCTCCACTTCGCCGGCGTAAAATCCGCCTTTTACCTCTGGCTCAACGGCCAGAAAATCGGCTACCACCAGGACTCTATGACCCCCGCAGAGTTCAACGTCACAAAATACCTCAAGCCCGGCTCCAACATCCTCGCCGCCGAAGTCTATCGATGGTCCGACGGAAGCTACCTCGAAGACCAGGATATGTGGCGACTGTCCGGCATCTACCGCGACGTCCACCTCTTCTCAACTCCGAACCTCCACATCAGAGACTTCCTTCTCACAACCGACCTCGACGACGACTACAAAGACGCCATCCTGAAAGTCACCGCAAACGTCAAAAACTATGCACAGCAAAACACAGCCCCGCATATCGTCGAGGCCTCCATCTTTGATAACGACTACAAGCTCGCCTCGCTCTCAATCGAAACAGGCCCTGTCGACCCTGCCGCTGAAAGCGTCTCCAGCCTCAACATCAAACTGAAGAATCCCCACAAGTGGTCCTGTGAAGACCCTTATCTCTATACACTCCTGCTGACTTTGAAAGACGGTAAAGGAAAAGTCATTGAAGTCCAGCGATGTAATGTCGGCTTCCGCGAAGTCGAAATTAAAGGCAGCCGGCTGTTCGTCAACGGCGTCTCCGTCAAGCTAAAGGGCGTCAACCGCCACGAGCACGACCCCGACTTCGGAAGGGCCGTTCCCTACTGGCGAATGGTACAGGATATCGAGCTGTTCAAAAAGTTCAACATCAACACCGTCCGCACAAGTCACTACCCCAACCACCCCAAGTGGTACGAACTGTGCGACCGCTACGGCATCTTCGTAATTGACGAAGCGAATCTCGAATCCCATGGCCTCTCCTACGGCAAAGCCGCCTTGCCTGCAGGATTGCCCGAATGGAACGCTGCCTCCGTCGCCCGCATGGCTGCGATGGTCGAGCGGGACAAGAATCACCCCTCCGTTATTATATGGTCTCTCGGCAACGAGGCAGGCCACGGCGACAACTTCAAGCACATGGCCGACTACGCCCGCAAAGCCGATCCAACCCGACCAATACACTACGAACAGTTCAACACCATCGCCGACATCGATTCCCGCATGTACCCACACGTAAACTTCATCGTCGAACGAGGCCGAGCCAACGAACCCAGGCCGTTCATCATGTGCGAATACGCCCACGCAATGGGCAACGCCGTCGGAAACCTCAAAGAATACTGGGACGCAATCGAAACCTACCCAGGCCTCATCGGCGGCTGTATATGGGACTGGGTTGACCAGGGACTGCGAAAAACCGCGCCAAACGGCAGAGAGTTCTTTGCCTATGGCGGCGACTATGGTGACAAACCAAATGATGACAACTTCTGCCTCAACGGCCTCGTCTCCCCCGACAGAACCGTTCAGCCGGAGCTCTACGAAGTTAAACGCGTCTATCAGTATGTCGCCGTCGAGCCCGAAGACATCCTCGCCGGAAAAATCAAAATCACGAACAAATACTTCTATACCAACCTGAACGAGTTCGATGTCCGCTGGACCCTTTCACGCAATGGAGCTGCTGTACAGCAGGGCGATCTCGAACCACTCGAAATCGAACCGGGTAAATCCCAATCTGTCGCCATTGCCTTCGACAAAAATCTCTTAACACCCGGCGCCGAATACTTCCTCAACATCAGCTTCAACCTTCGCGAAGACACCATTTGGGCAAAGGCCGGACACGAAGTCGCCGCCGACCAGTTCCAGATTCCATTCGATGTCCCGCCCAAACCCACAACAACTCTCGTTTGTTTGCCTGAACTCGCACTCAGCGAAACCGACGACACTGCTTCGGTGACAGGGGATAATTTTACAGTTACTTTTGATAAACCCTCCGGCACAATAAAATCATACGTTTATGACGGCACAGAGCTCATTGCTCAACAGCCGGACTCAACGAACGGCCCCGCCTTCAATGCCTTCCGCCAGTACACCGACAACGACAGGAACTGGGGCGGGAACTGGAAATTCCCCGACATCTGGTACAAGGCAGGTCTCAACGACCTCAAACGCCAACTAAACAGCTTCGAAGTGGACTCGACAAACCCGAAGGCCGTAATAATAAAAACACACACCACCTGCTCCGCCGCCGGCGAAGCCGGTTTCGAACACCTCTGCACCTACACCGTCTTCGGCGACGGCTCTATCCACATCGACAACGACGTAAAACCGTTCGGCAAACTCCCCATCATGCCCAAAATCGGCCTCATTATGACCCTGCCCGAAAGCCTGGAAAACTTCACCTGGCTTGGCCGAGGCCCACACGAAAACTACCCCGACCGAAAAACCTCCGCCGACGTCGGCCTATACAAAAGCACCGTCACCGAGCAGTACTTCCCGTATGTCCGCCCACAGGAAACCGGCAACAAGGAAGACGTCCGCTGGGCTGCCCTTACCGATGACGAAGGCAATGGCCTTCTCGTCGTCGCCGACGACCTGCTTTCCGTCACGGCCCTCCACTTCAAACCCACAGACCTCGCTGCCGCTCACACCAGCGACCTTGAGCCGCGAAAGGAAATAACCCTCTGTCTCGACTACAAACAGCTCGGCCTCGGAAACGCAAGCTGCGGCCCCGGTGTTCTCAGGCAGTACCTTCTCAAGCCCGAACCCTGCCATTTCGCCTTGACTCTGCGACCCTACACCCCCCAGATGGGCAATATGCAGACTTCTGGCTCGCCACAGACTGCCTCTGCCCGAACACGAAAGAATTGAGTCCGTTCAATAGAAGGAGTGTACGATGAGAAAAGTCAAGTTATCCATGCTGACCCTAATAGTGCTCACCACCGTCCCGTCCATCGCTGCCGACCCGCTCTATGAAGTCTTCAAAAACCCACCCGCACAGGCCAGACCCTTTGTCCGATGGTGGTGGAATGGCAACCGTGTCACCACCGAAGAAACACTCCGTGAGCTGGACGTAATGAAAGAAGCGGGAATCGGTGGCTTCGAGATGAACCCGATCGCCATGCCCGCAGCAACCCAGGATAGCCTCGATGCGACAACGCCCCTTGACTGGCTCAGCGGCGAATGGAACGAGGTCGTAAAAGCCACCGCCAAAGCCGCGCGCGAACGCGGCATGATACCCGACCTCATAGTCGGCTCCGGCTGGCCCTTCGGCGGACGTTTCCTCGAATCTGGCGAGCAAATACAGATTATCACCGTCAACAAGAAAAAGCTTTCCGGCCCCGGCACCTTCGAAGGCACGTCAAAAGAGCTCGCTGAGGCCGCCATTGCCCTCAGTGGCGGCAGACGAAGACAGAGAATAGAGGTCGGCTCAGAGCCGAAACTTGTCTTCCTTAAACTCGTTCCTGCTGAAACACAGAAGCTACAGCCGGGCACTGATATGATGAGCAAGATAAATTCTGACGGTTCCATCAAATTCGATATCCCTCCCGGAAACCACATCCTCTATGCCGGCGCCTGGCGAGAAGGGTACAGACACGTCTCGCGAGGCGGCCCCGGCGCAGACGGGCCCGTCGTGGACCATCTCAACAAAGCATCCGTCCTCAAGTACCTCAACAAAATGTCCGATGCCCTCAATCCCGTCCTCGACGGCAAAATGGGAAATCACCTCCGCGCCATGTTCTGCGATTCACTCGAGTTGGGACACACAAACTGGACAGGCGACTTCCCTGAACAGTTCAGGAAACGACGCGGCTACGACCCCAATCCCTATCTGCACTACATGGCCGACCTCGACCCCGTCAAAGGTGACACCGAGTTCCACGATACCCTCAAACGACTGAGATATGATTTCAACATAACGGTCATCGAGCTGTTCATGGAACGTTTTATGACGACCTTCACCGAATGGTGTCATGCCAATGGCGTCAAAAGCCGCGCCCAGGCCTACGGTCGAGAATCGCACCCACTCGACACCAGTTTGCTCGTCGATATCCCCGAATGTGAAATGTGGATCCGCGACGTAAACAAGTCTGCGCACCCGACCACCATCAACCGCTACGTCGCCTCGGCGGCACATCTGATGCGCAAAACAGAGGTAAGCTGCGAGGCTATGACCAATACTGTCACAGTATTTCGTGTCCTGCCCGAGCACATCAAAAGAGCCGACGACCTCAACTTCATCTCAGGCGTTACTCACTCGATCCTCCACGGCTTCAACTACACCCCGCCGCTCGCCGGCTTCCCGGGCTGGGTGCAGTTCGGCTGCTACTTCAACGAAAAAAATCCATGGTGGCCGTATTTTAGAAAATGGGCCGACTACAACGCCAGAATCTCCGCCGTACTACAGGGCTCATACGCCCAGGCAAACGTCGCTATTCTCACCCCAGATGCCGATATCTGGTCCACCGTAGGCAGACCCTATCATCCATTTGCTGAAGGCGAAGTCTCATCACCATGGTACCTCTATCGTATCTGGGAAGCACTCCATCAGAACGGCTACAACGTCGAATATACCAGCGACAACGTACTCGCTCAGGCAAAATTCGACGATGGGAAAATCCGCGTCGGCCCACGCGCCTACGAAATCCTCATCCTCGAAAATGTCGAAACCATCTTGCCAAAAACCGCAAAACGACTCGCCGAATACGCAAAGGCAGGTGGCAAAATCGCCTTCGTCGGCAAAGCCCCGCATCGCTCACCCTCGTTCAACAATGCTGAGCAAAACGACCAGCTCGTAAAAGAGGCAATCAACTCCGCCCTCGCCGAAAATCCCGACAACGTCGCCGTTGTACCCCCACCCACAAAAGACAACATCGTCGCCTGGGCAGGCAAAACCATGGCTAAGTTCGGCGTCCAGCCTGACGTCAAAATCTCATCGCCAAACCAAAACCTCTCACAAATCCACCACAAAATCGCCGACCGTGACATCTTCTTCTTCGCATGGTCTGATATGGAAGAATCAATAGATTTCCAAGCCCGGTTCAATACTGATGTCAACATGATTCCTTGGCAGTGGGACCCCGAAACCGGCAGCTCGTTTCTCTATGCCTCAGACACGCCCAACAAGCTCCAAATCCATCTCGAACCACTCGAATCTCTGCTGCTCGTATTCCAGCCGGACCAAATCGGCGCGCAATTCTCAAAGCCGGGAATAGATGAAAAACAATTCATCAAACTAAATCCAAGCTGGCAGGTCCGGTTCGACCACGCCGTAACCAACGAAGAATTTCCTCACCCGATGCCCAAACTCATCGACATCGGGAAATCAGACGACGAAAAGCTCAACACCTTCGCCGGAACCATAACATACAAGGCAACATTCGATCTTGCCGACACCAGTCTTAGAATGCTTGATCTCGGTAAAGTGCACGGCGTATCGGAAGTCACCCTTAACGGCAAAAACCTCGGCGTCCGATGGTACGGAAGACACATCTACTATACGCGGACAGAACTCAAAAAAGGAACCAACACCCTTGAAGTGAAGTTGACCACCCATCTCGGCAACTTTGTCCGCAAGGCAGAAAGAAACACCCCCGCAGGACGATATGCCTGGTGGTATCCCGTCGAACCCGTGGGAATGCTCGGCCCCGTCCGACTCTGCAAAACAAAATGATTCGTCACTATCAAGGAACGGACACGATGAAAAAGAAAAACTGCTTCTGCCTCATGCTGGCATTCATCATCCCTGCGCCCGCCTTCGCTGTCGATAAACTCTACGACGGCTTCGAAAGCCCGCCCGCCTCCGCACGTCCCTTCGTCCGATGGTGGTGGAACGGAAACTGCCCGACCGAACACGAAGTCCTCCGTGAGCTCGATGTGATGAAAGCCGCCGGCATAGGCGGCGTCGAAATCAACCCCATTGCAATGCCCGGCGGCCAACAGCAGTTCGAAAACATCGACGCCAAACCCCTCGTATGGCTCAGCGACGAATGGAACCGGATAGTAAAAGCCACCTGCGATGGCGCAAAACAACGCGGCATGCTCGCCGACCTCATCGTCGGCTCCGGCTGGCCATTTGGCGCCCCCTTCCTCAAATCCGGCGAGCAGATACAAATAGTTACCCTTGCCAAAAAACACCTCACCGGCCCAGCCCTCTTCGAATCAAACGCAACCGAACTTATGAACCTCCCCGACCCCGCTCGCCCCGTCGGACCCGGTACAAAACGCCGGCTCATGTTCCTCCGAGTTGTCCCCGATGGCTTGGAAACCTTCAAATCCGGAATTGAGCTCAAGGACAAAATCAATCCCGACGGCTCAATCCAATTCGATGTCCCGGATGGAAATCATACACTGTACATCGGTACTTGGCGCGAAAACTTCCGCTCCGTTACCGGTGGTGCGCCCGGTGCCGACGGACCCGTCCTCGACCACTTAAACAAAGCCGCCGTCGAAAAATACCTCAACAATATGTCCGCCAAGCTCGCCCCGGCGCTCGGCGGAAAGCTTGGGCCAGCCCTCCGCGCCATGTTCTGCGACAGCATCGAGCTGTCCGGCGCAAACTGGACCACCGACTTCCCCCAGCAGTTCGAGCAACGACGCGGCTATGAACTCCGACCATATCTGCCGCTCGTCCTCGACACGGAAATCACTGGTGACAAGGACAGACTGCACGACACAGTCCGCAGAGTCAGATACGACTACTACAGAACATTCGCCGAGCTCTTCCACGAACGATTCGCACAAACCTTCCACAAATTCTGTAACGAAAACAGCGTCCTCAGCCGATTCCAGGCCAACGGTAATCCCTGGCATATCGATATGCTGAATGGCTTTATGATTCCCGATATCCCCGAAGGCGACGGCTGGATAGTCTCCGGCGAAGAACCATTCGAACCACACAGAACCACCGAAATCCACTACCGCATCTGGAACAAAACCGCCTCCTCCGCGGCACACCTCACCGGCAAACCAATCGTAAGCTGCGAAGCAATGACAAACACCATCGGCGTCTTCTGGGTCACCCTCGAATACCTCAAAGAGTCCGACGACCTCAACTTCATCTCCGGCGTCAACCACTCCGTCCTGCACGGCTTCAACTATTCCCCGCCGAAAGCCGGTTTCCCCGGCTGGGTACAGTTCGGCTCCTACTTCAGCGAGCACAACTCCTGGTGGCCCTGCTTCAAGCTCTTCTCCGACAGAAACGCTCGTTTCTCTTTCCTCTTCCAGAACTCGAAACACCAGGCCAAAATCGCCATCCTCCCGCCCACCGCCGACCTCTGGAGCGACCATGGCCTGTCAAAATTCAGATACGTTGACTACGTCTGGTATCTATACCCGCTCTGGCATGCGCTTAACAGTAACGGCTACACAACCGACTACGTCACCGAAAAAGTTATTCAAAAAGCTAAATTCAAAGACGCAAAACTCTGCTTCGGCCCACAGGCATACGACGTCCTCATCATACCTGATTCAAAATCAATTGAGCTCAAGACCGCGCAGAAAATCCGCTCCTTCGCACGGCAGGGCGGAATGGTTATGTTCCTCGGCTCGATCCCACACCGCTCACCCGGCTTCAAGGACCTCCTCAAAAACTCCGTCTCCGTACAAATGACCGTCCGGCAAATCCTCCGCGCAGCCGAAAAAAACGTCGTCGCCGTTCGCGCACCCAAACAGAACACCAATCTTATACAATGGACACACGCCATAATGCAGGCATTCAAAATAGAACCCACCGTCGAAATCTCAAAACCAAACGAAAAACTCCTCTTCGTCAACTACACCGCCGACAACCGTGACATCTTCTTCTTCACAAGCTCCAACCGCACCGACCCCCTCTCCTTCACCGCAAAATTCGATACAGCCGACAAAACCCCATGGCTCTGGAACCCTGAAACAGGCCAACGTTCCGTGTATCCTTACGCGGACAAAAAAAACGAGCTCGATATAGACCTCGGCCCACTCGAATCCCTCCTGCTCGTCTTCGAACCAAATATGCCCGCACCACCATCGAAACCGAAACCCGCAATCGATTTTGGCAGCTTTGTCAAAATCGATGGGCCCTGGCAGGCCGAATTCACGCACTGCGTCACTGGCGAGAAATTCTCGCGCACCTTCGATAAGCTCATAAACTTTGCCGACGCCAACAACGACACGCAACTATTCACCTTCGCCGGCACCGCTGCGTACCGCACCGAATTCGACCTCACCGACACCACCCGAACAATCCTCGACCTCGGCAGAGTATATGACATATCCGAAGTCACCCTCAACGGCAAAGCACTGGGCCTGAAATGGTATGGCCGACACACGTATGACACCGCAGATGCTATCAAGGCCGGCAAAAACATCCTCGAAATAAAAGTCACAACCACCCTCGACAACTACGTTCGCTCGCTTAAAGACAACCCCAACGCCATGCGATACGCCCACTGGCACCCCCCCAGACCCGCAGGCCTCCAGGGCCCGGTCAAATTGCTGAAAACAAAATCAAAGGCCGAATGAAATGATTTACGAAGACCTCAAAGACAAGAAAGTCCTCGTCACCGGCTCCAGCTCCGGAATCGGCGCAGCCATCGCCATTGAGTTCGCAAAGCAGCGATGCTTCGTCGGCGTACACTACTTCAAAACAAAACAAGGCGGCGAAAAAACACTTGCCGAGGTCAAAAAACACAGCGACGCCAATCTGCTCCAGGCAGACATCCGCGACCAAAAACAGGTCACCGAAATGGTCAACGCCTTCGCCAAAGCCGCTGCCGGCATCGATATACTCGTCAACAACGCCGGCGACCTTATCGACCGTCAACCCTTCGAAACTGCAACCCTCGAATACCACGAGGACATCTTCGCCACAAATGTCCGCTCCATTTTCCTCGTTACCCGCGCCGCCTTGCCGTACCTGAAAAAGAATAAGGGCTGTATCGTCAACATCGGCTCGGTCGCAGGCCACCACGGCGGAGGCCACGGCTCAGGTATCTACGCCGCCGCAAAAGCCGCCGTCGCAACCGAAACCATCGCTATGGCAAAAGAATTCGCCACCTACGGCATACGCGTCAACTCCGTCCTCCCCGGCCTCATCGAAACCCGCTTCCACGAAAGATACTCCACCCCCGAACGAAAACAGAAAGTCGCCCAACAAACGCCGCTCGGCAGAAATGGCACAGCCCGGGATGTCGCAAAAGCAGTCCTCTTCCTCGCCAGTAACGATGCCGCCTCCTTCATCACCGGCGAATACATCGCCGTCAATGGCGGACTATACATGCGCGCCTGAAAAACAACACTTGCATTCACGCTCACCCCTTTGGTATAAACAACCCTGTCGATATAACAGACACTAACACAAGGAAGGACTCGCTCGCAATGCAAACATCTGCAAGGATGCAAAAGTACAGTTCACGCACCCACGAGTTGCTCCACAAGCCCGACCACGCAAGGCGGGCCAAATCCTCTCTCGCCACCCGCGAAAAGCAATGGGTTATTCAGCCGCCCGACGGCCGCAGCGAAAACCTCGCAAAAAGATTGAAAGTCTCACCCCTCCTCGCACAGCTTCTAATCAACCGCCAAATCACCGACGTGCCCGGTGCCGCCGTCTTCCTCAGACCAAAACTCGCCGACCTCATCAGCCCCGAACAACTGCCGGGCATAGCCGATGCCGTCCCCAGAATCAAAAAGGCAATCACCGACAAGGAAAAAATCACCATCTACGGCGATTACGACGTCGATGGTATCACCTCCGTCGCTATCCTTACCGAAATCCTGAAACTCCTCGGCGCCGACGTTGACTACTACATCCCACATCGCATCGAAGAGGGCTACGGCCTAAACAACGACGCCATCCGCTCCATCGCAAAAGCCGGCACCTCGCTGCTCATCACCGTCGATTGCGGAATAACCGCACACGACTCCGCATCTCTTGCGCACAACCTCCGGCTCGACCTCATTATCACCGACCACCACCGGCCCGATGATAAACTCCCCCCCGCACTCGCCATCGTCCACCCCGCCATCGACCCCGATTATCCGAACCAGGACTCCTCCGGCTCTATGGTCGCATTCAAGCTCGGATGGGCCATCGCAAACGAATTCAAAAAAGGCGCACGCCTCAGCGACGAAATACGCGATTTTCTAATAAACGCCACTTCGCTCGCCGCCATGGGAACCATCGCCGACATTATGGACCTGCGAGGCGAAAACAGAATCCTCGCAAGCTTCGGCCTAAAGTCCCTCCCCGACTGCAAGCTCCCCGGCGTTCACGCTCTCATCGAATCGGCAGAGCTCACCGGCAAGGGTCTCGACAGCTTCCACATCGGCTTCCGCCTCGCACCAATGCTAAACGCCGCAGGACGACTCGGACACGCACGACTCGCCGTAGAGCTCCTCACCTCCGATAGCACCGTCCGCTCTACGCAAATCGCGGAATACCTCAAACAGCAAAACACCCAGAGGCAGCAAGTCGAAAGAAAAATCTTCAAGCATGCCTGCGAAATTATCGTCTCCCAAAACCTCAACCACCCGGACCGAAAAACTTTTCTCCTCGCCGACGAAAACTGGCACACAGGTGTCATCGGAATCGTCGCTTCAAGAATTGTTGAAAAGTTCTACCGGCCCACAATTATGATTAACACCGCCAACGGACTCGCTCAGGGCTCCGCCCGCTCCATCCCCGGCTTCGATATCCTAAAAGCAATCAACGCCTGTTCCGAACACCTCCTCAGCTTCGGCGGACATAAAATGGCAGCCGGAATCACCCTCGATCCTCTAAAAGTCACCGAATTCGCTGACGACCTCGAGACCTACGCTAAGGAAAATCTCACCTTTCAAGACTGCGTGCCCCGGCTCCACATCGATGCACTCGTCCCCCTCAGCAAATTCACCTACCACTCCGTCAACGAGCTACAGCTCCTCGGCCCATTCGGACAGGGAAACCCACAACCAATCTTCGCCACAAAAGCTGTCCGGCTCATCGCCCCTCCAAGAAGAGTCGGTGCAAACGGCGACCACCTCCAGCTCGCTATAACCGACAACACCAATTCAATCAGATGTATCGCCTTCCGTTTCGGCCGGCTCGAAAAGAAACTCCTCGAAAAAGAATGCTTCAGCGTCGCATACAACCCACAGCTCGATACCTACAATGCCAATCGAGGCGTACAGCTCGTCGTTACCGATATCCGGTTCGACTAACCCTCGCTTAAACAGGCCAAGACCCATGAAATTGCTCAAAGACTTCATCATCATATTCTTGGCAATTATCGTCGCTGGTTGCGCCGCTGACTCCAACCTCACAATTGATACCTCGCCAACAGCAAACCCATGGACCCATCTAAATCTTTACAACAATCCCGAAAACTTTCAGTTCGCCGTCGTCTCCGACCGTACAGGAGGCCACCGGCCCGGCGTCTTCGCCTCCGCCATCGACAAGCTCAACCTGCTAAAACCCGAATTCGTTATGTGCATCGGAGACCTCATTGAGGGCTATACCGAAGACGTAAATGAGCTAAACACCGAATGGGACGAGTTTGACGCTATAGTTGACAAACTCCAAATGCCCTTCTTCTATCTGCCCGGCAACCACGACATCAGCAACCAAGCAATGGCGCAAATATGGCAAAAACGCCTCGGCCGAAGCTACTACCACTTCCTCTACCGAAACGTCCTCTTCCTCTGCCTCAATACCGAAGACCCGCCCTCCAGTCGCATCAGTGACAGGCAAGTTAAATATTTCCGTGACGTCCTCAAATCAAACAAAAACGTTCGATGGACCTTCGTCTTTATGCACAAGCCAATCTGGAAAGGAAGAAGCATCCCCGGTTGGCGGCAGCTCAGACCACTGCTCAAAGACAGACCATATACTGTCTTCGCCGGTCACGAACACCATTACCAGAAGTCCGTTTCTAATGACCGCAGCTACTACGTACTCGCAACCACCGGCGGCGAAATGGAAGAGGACGACAAATGCCGACTCGACCACGTCGTCTGGATCACAATGGCCGACAAAGGCCCGCAAATCGCAAACCTGCGCATCGACGCTGTCCTTACCGACGAACCTTGCTTGCAGAATTGAACCCCCGCGCCTTTCAGCTTACCTTGCCAAGACACCGCACTCACTGACCGCGATTCACCATCACCTTAGTTATCCTGAACTGGCCCAACGTAGCCGCCAGATTGAAAAAATCACCCGGCTCACCATTGCCTATCGCAAGCGCAATATGACCCGCATCGTATCCGCCTCTGCCGCCGCTCTTAAACGCCGCATCCAGACCTATCCATCGGTCCCCCACGTATGCCTCCGTCCACGCATGTCCGCCAAAACCCTGATATCCTCCCCAGTCATCCACGTATGCCACTCCCATAACCACCCGCGACGGTATCCCGACAGCACGACACATTGCCGCCGTCAGCACCGCAAACTCACTGCAGTCCCCTCGCCTGCTCTGGACAACCTCCGACGCCGACGCATACCCCACCGACAAACTCACCTCATCAATGTAATCTGCCACAAATCTCTCAATCTTTCGCGCCGCTTCACCTGCGTCTTTCGCCCCGCGCACTGCGCCTCTGGCAAGTTCCACGACCTTCTTATCGTCGCTCTGCAAAAAACGTGTCGCCTCGAGCGCCTCCAACAACTCTTTGTCTCGCCCCCTGTAAGGATATCTGCCGATTCGTGTCTCAAACACCGGCTCAACCACAACTATCACCGAACCGTCATCCAGCTTTTTGACTCTCTGGTTGTCGCTGGCCGGTATGATTAAATCTTGTGCCCCTACCACCAGCTTCAAATTGTACGCTATCGATTTTGCCGACCCCACGTTTCCCAGCGGCTCCGGACTGGCCACGAACATCTTATCGACAATGTCAAACATGTCGTTCCCGGCCATCGCGAATTCCTTCGGACACGAAACCAATTCAAGAACCATCCCTGCCATCGGAGTGATGCTTTTCAACGCATTGAACTCGTCGTCCACATAGCTCGTCGTCACCACCTGACCCATCCCCGGCATGCTCATAACAATCTCAACCTTCGTCAGATTCACAATCCGCCCCAGAAGGTCGATATCCTCCTTTGCCCCAATCACTATCTCCGAGTCCACCGCCTGCATTATCCCCGGACTGAACACCTTCGCCGTATAACTCGTCCCTTCCTTCAGACCCTTACGCAGCACCAACAGCCGAAGACCCTCCGCCATTACCGCCCCCCTCGGCCAGATAAAACTCCTCGTTTGCTCACCACCCATCGACTTCCGTCTCACAGTAACCGTCCCGTCTTGGTTGACCGTCCCCACGCTCTTCATCACCATCATCCCAAGGTCCTGCTCCACCGCAAAACCTAACGGCTCTCCTCTTGCCGTCTCAACGCTCGTCTCCGTCATCGTCACGCTTATCTCAACACCCATCCTGCTCATTGTGATGTTCACCATCTCCGATGTCGTCACCCTGTTCCCGGTAACAGCCCTGCTGTGAATCGCATGACCGACCTTCGCTCCCTCCAAAAACACCGCATAGTACTCCTCCTCTGACTCCGCCCTCAAAACACCGGCCAACGCCGGCATCAGCAAAAAACAAACGATATACTTCGGCTTCATAATAACGCCCCTTTCCTAAACTCCGTCGCAATCTCCGACAACTATTTGCCTTCATTCATAATTATAAACAATCACCGCCGGATTTTCACCCCAATAATCAATCACCTCCCCTCCCTTTCGCCGAAACCCTGCTCTTTCTTCCGCTCTGTTGCATTATCCATGCCGCTGCACTAAAATGCTCACAAAAAGCACTTTCCCCTTGGGCTTCGCGATTATGGACTTCGAAAAACTCATACTCCTGCTCTGTTTACCCAACGCCCCGCAGCTTCGCACCGATTCTCGCCTCGTAAAAAAAGGCGACATCTTCATCGCACTCAAAGGCACCCTATGCGATGGCCACGATTTTATCGACCAGGCACTCGAAAACGGCGCCGCTTACATCCTCTGCGAACATCCACCCCAGCACCAATTTTCCCAAACCGCACTAAATTGGTGCTGGGTCGAAGATTCGAGTGTTGCTGCCGCTGCCCTCGCCCAGGCTTCATTCGGCAAGCCTTCAGAAAAACTCACCAACCTCGCCGTAACAGGCACAAACGGAAAAACTACCGTCGCCTTCCTCTTATCCTCCATAATCCGCTCAGCAGGAAAAAAATGTGGCCTCATCGGAACAGTCTTCTACGACACCGGCCAACTGCTCTCCGAAGCAAACCTTACAACTCCCGACTGCCTCACCATAGCACACCACCAGGCCCAAATGCTAAAAGCCGGCGCTAAATTCATGGTCATCGAAGCGAGCTCTCACGCCATCGACCAGAACCGTCTCGCCGAAATATCCTTCAAAGCCGCCGCATTCACCAACCTCTCCGGAGACCACCTCGACTACCACAAAACAAAACAAAATTACCTCGACGCAAAAGCAAAGCTCTTCGAAAACCTCACACCACATGCAACCGCCGTCCTCAATGCTCAATCACCCGAAGCTATGCAAATAGCAAAACGCACAAAAGCAAGAATCCTCTTCTTCGCAATCGATGCCCCTGCAAACCTGACCGCACACATCGAATCTATGGACATAACCCAAACCACCTTTACCATCAGCTGCGAGCGCAAACAGCAAAAAGTCAAAACACCACTGCTCGGAAAATACAACGTCGAAAACCACCTCGCCGCCGCGGGCCTCGCACTCGCCGCAGGCCTCGACCTGAAAACCATCACCGTAGGACTCTCTGCCCTCAAATCCATCCCGGGCCGACTCGAAAAACTCGACTCAACCGCGCCATTCACCGTTATCATCGACTACGCCCACACCGACGACGCCCTCACCAACGTCCTCTCAACTCTAAAACCCCTCTCCCCGAAGAAACTCATAGTCGTCTTCGGCTGCGGCGGTGACAGAGACAGAACAAAAAGACCCAGAATGGCAAAAGCAGCCGAAAAATTCGCAGACTGCATAATCGTAACAAACGACAACCCAAGAACCGAAAACCCCCATCAAATAATCAGCGAAATAGTAACCGGCTTTGAAAAAGGCCCCTGCATAACAAGCAGCGACCTGCGCGATACGCAATACGCAATACGCAATACGATAATAATCCAGCCAGACAGAAAAAAGGCGGTTGCATTAGCAATACGGCTGGCCCAAAAAGATGACACCGTCCTAATCGCAGGAAAAGGCCACGAAACCTACCAGATAATCGGCAAAACGAAATTCCACTTCAGCGACAAAGAAACCGCACTCGATTGCCTTCATGCAATAACATGAAAAAACTCTCGACTACAAAACTGGCTGCAATAATAGACGCTTCGCTCAACGCGATACGCGATACTCAATACGCAATACGAGTAAGCACCGACTCGCGAACCACAAAACCCGACGACTGCTTCTTCGCCATCCCCGGTGAAAACTTCGACGGCCACGATTACCTCGCTGATGCCTTCCAAAAAGGTGCCGCCTGCGCCGTCGTCGGTAAGGATATCAATCCTGCACTCTTCCCCGGCAAAATCTTACTCAAAGTACCCGATACCATAAAAGCCCTCGGCACGCTCGCAGCATACTACCGCCGAATCTGCAATTTCAAAGTCGTCGCCGTCACCGGCTCCGTCGGAAAAACAACAACAAGACACTTCATTTACCACGTCCTCAGCAAACACTTCAAATGTTCACAGGCACCCAAAAACTTCAACAACCAAATAGGCCTGCCGCTCTCACTGCTCGCCGCACAACCCGACGACGACATCGTCCTCGTCGAGCTCGGCGCAAATCACCCCGGCGAAATCGCATACCTCTCTAAAATCGCCGCCCCCGATATCGCCCTCATAACCAACGTCACGAACGCACACCTCCACGGTTTCGGCTCACTCGAAACCATAACAGCCGAAAAACTCGCCATCGCCAAAGGCCTTCGCAAAGACGGCTCACTCTTTATCAACGCCGATTGCCCACAACTCCTCGACGCCGCCAAAAAACTCCACCGTCCGTTCCTTACCTTCGGCCAATCCGATACCGCCGATTGCCGCGCCAAAAACCTCAAATCCGACGGCCTCACCGCCTCCTTAACTATTGACGGCACCAAAATTCGCATCCCACTGCCCGGACTCGCATACGCACAAAACGCACTCGCCGCCTGGGCCATCTGCAAACATCTCGGCCTAACACTCGTTTCTTTCGCTTCCGCCCTAAAATCCCTGCCCCCTGTCCCAATGAGAACAGAACTGCTTCAACTCGGCACACTGACCGTCATAAACGACTGCTACAACGCCAACCCCGCCTCTATGAAAAATGCCCTCGATATCCTCGCCAAACTCGCCCGCTCACAAAAACGCCGAGCCGTCTTCATCTGCGGCGACATGGCCGAGCTCGGCCAATACGCAGAACGCCTACACGCAGAGCTCGGAATGGATATCGCAAACAAAAAAATCGATGCTTTACTCACCGTCGGAAAACTTGCTAAAATCGCCGCACAATCCGCGAGCAAAATCCCCGACCACAATATATCCACAACCTCATTTGATGATACCACTGCACTCTGCAATAATCTGCACCAATTCATCGAAGATTCCGATATAATACTCGTCAAGGGCTCAAGAATCGCAGAGCTTGAACGCGCGGTAGAAAAGCTGACAAAAATCTTCGCCTCGGCCGCGTCCCGGCTGCCCCGCAGCGAGACACGAGAGACGAGAGACGAGAGACAAGACACGAAATGATCTACCATCTGTTATGGTATCTGCGTGACATCTTTACACACCGACTCGGCTTCTACGCCTACCAGGAAGTAATGTTCCGCTCCATCGCCGCTCTGCTCACCTCGCTCGTCGTCGCCGTCCTCCTCGGCCCCAAAATCATCCGCTGGCTTATGAGAAAAAAAATCGGCGACCGACCCGAATTCCATCACGCTACCCTAAACGAGCTTACTAAAGAAAAGGCCAACACCCCAACCATGGGTGGCCTCATAATTATTCTCGCCGTACTCGCAAGCACCCTTCTCTGGGCTAAGCTCAACAATCCTTTCGTACAGAAAGCTATAATCGTCATTATCTGGTTCGGTGCGCTCGGCGGCGTCGATGACTGGCTTAAACTCACCGCCGACGCACGACACAGAAGCAGGGACGGCCTAAAACCATGGGAAAAACTCCTCTTCCAGTTCGGCGGCGCCGTCCTCATCGCATCATTCCTATACATGGACTTCGCAAATATCGAAGACGGAAAAAAGTTCTGGCTCCCCTTCTACAAGCACGGCCTGCCTCTCGCAAACTGGATTTTCGTCCTCATAGCTATTCTCTATATCTCCGCCACCAGCAACGCCGTTAACCTCACCGACGGTATGGACGGCCTCGCCGCCGGCTGCGTCGGCATGGTCGCGCTCGTCTTGGCCATACTCTCTTATGTCGCCTCCGAAACCATGACCAGAACCAGCCCCGCCACATGGGCAAGCTATCTGCTCCTGCCCGCGATACCCCAGGCCGGCGAACTTGCCATATTCTACTGCGCTATCCTCGGCGCCGTCCTCGGCTTCCTCTGGTACAACTGCCACCCAGCTCAGGTCTTCATGGGCGATGTCGGCTCGTTGCCGCTCGGCGCCGCCATGGGCTACGGCGCGCTGGTCACCAGAAACGAAATACTACTGCTCATCATAGGCGGCGTCTTCATCTTCGAGCTGCTCAGCGTCGTACTACAGGTCGGCTACTTCAAATACACCTCCGGCAAGCGCCTCTTCAGATGCGCCCCCATCCACCACCACTTCCACCTCGCCGGCTGGTCCGAACCCCAGGTAGTCGTCCGATTCTGGCTCCTCGCCGCCGCCTTCGCCGCAATCGCGCTCGCCACCCTCAAAATCAGATAGTTCCCGTATTCACGCAATATATTCTTGTACGCTCCTTTTCTCTCCTGTATACTCCGCCCATCTATCCATTTTTTTAAGGAGAACAAAATGGACACAGCTCTCTACATCAAACTATCACTCGTAATGGGCCTCGAATACGCAATATGGGGCGCCTGGATGCCCGTCCTCGCCGCCCGCCTCCTCGGCCCGCTCAAATTCTCAGGAAAACAGACCGGCTGGATCTACGCAGCTCTCCCCCTTGCCTGCATCGTCTCGCCACTTCTTGCAGGGCAAATCGCGGACAAGTGGATTAATGCCGAGTGGATACTTGTCGTCTCACATCTGATAGGTGCCGGCCTGCTCTTCTTCGCCGCCACACGCGAAAAGTTCGGCTCCTTACTAATTGCCATGCTCCTCTGGTCGGTCTTCTTCGCCGGCACACTGCCAATCGTAAATGCCGTCCTCTTCTCAAAGGTCTCAGATGGTTACTGGATTGGCTGGGTGTTCTTTTGGGCTCCCACTGGATGGGCGCTCACTGGATACTTACTTACCGGCATTCGGCATATCTTCAAGACCGCAGAGCGAGGGCGCGACTGCCTTTTCCTTGCCGCGGCTCTGTCGATAGTCATGGCCTGCTGTTGCCTGCTGCTGCCACAGACTCAGCCCGCAGGCACCGGCGGCACGCCTGTTCTCGATGCACTGGCAATGCTCAAGGCCGCTGACTTTCTTGTCTTTGTTATTGTCTCGCTTGTAGTTGCCGGACTGATGCAGTTCTATTTCCTCGGCTCAGCACAGCTTATGATAGATTCCGGCATCCCAGCCAAAAATATCTCAGCCATCATGGCTATTGCCCAGGCCTGCCAGGCTATCGCCACCTTCCTGGTAATGCAGCGGCTGATTGATGCAGTCGGCTATAAATGGACGTTGGTTATCGGTGCCGCGTGCTGGATGATACTCTACTTTGTATATGTGCTCGGCAAACCGCGTCCACTGGTAATAGTCTCTCAGTCACTGCACGGACTCGCCTATGTCCTCTTTATCATCGTCGGACAGAAGTATGCTAATTCACTCGCCCCTGAGAAGATAATAAACTCCGTACAGGCACTCATCTTTGCCGCTACCACCGGCATTGGACTCTTCCTCGGAACCCACTTCGCCGGCATTGTTATGGACCATTTCAAGAAAGATGATAAATTCCAGTGGCGACCCGTCTTTGCCGTACCAGCCGTGATAACACTTGTCTCCGTAATCGTCTTAATCGTCTTCCTTAAGGGTTAGAAAGCAAATACAAAACGCGATAAGTAAGGAACACAAAAAATGACTCGTGTCGGCCTAATCGGCCTCGGATTCATGGGGAAAATGCACCTCCGATGCTACCACGCTCTCGATGATGTCATCGTCACCGCAATCTGTGACGCAGACGAAAAACGACTCACAGATACAAAGGGCACCGCAGGTAATATCGAAGGCGCAGAAGCTCCCCTCGACCTAAGCGGCCTTGCTCTCTACACCGACTTCGAAAAAATGCTCGCAGAAGAAAACCTCGACGCCGTCTCAATCACCCTCCCTACCTTCCTCCACAGAGACTTCACCGTAAAAGCACTCAAAGCCGGCGTCAACGTCCTCTGCGAAAAACCAATGGCACTCAACACCGCACAGTGCGAAGACATGATCTCCACGGCAGAAGAAACCGGCAAAACCCTCCAGATAGGTCACTGCATCCGATTCTGGCCCGAATACGCAAAAACAAAACAAATCATCGAATCCGCCGAGCACGGCGACGCCGTCGCCTGCTCATTCAGACGTCTCGCTGCTCCTCCCACCTGGTCCTGGCAAAACTGGCTCATCGACCAGGAAAAAAGCGGCGGCGCCCTCATGGATCTCCACATCCACGACACCGATTACGTCCAGTACCTCTTCGGCCCGCCAAAAGCCGTCCGCTCTCAGGCACTCACAGGCCCCACAGGTGGCTTCGACTACGTCGCAACGCAGTACATCTACCCAGAAGAAAAAGCTATTGTGGCCGAAGGTGGCTTCGTAAACTCACCATGCTTCCGATTCGAAATGAGCTTCAATATCCTCCTCGAACGTGGAGCGATAGTCTATGACTGCACCAGAGACCCCGCCTTCACGCTCTATCCACTCGAAGGCGAACCATTCACGCCCAAAGTCGAACCCGGTGATGGCTACTCACGCGAAATCGCACACTTCATAAAACAAATCAAAGGACAAAATGTCCCCGACATAATTACACCCGAAGACTCCCTGAACGCCGTCAAAATCGTCCACGCAGAAAAATATGCCGCAGAAACAAAAAAGGAGGTACGCATATAATGGTAAAATGCTGTAATTGGCCGATAGCCGTCTGCACATGGTCGCTTCAAAACGACTTCGAAAAACTGCACACCCTCGCTGACCAAACAGGCCCTTTCCATCTCCACCTTGCCCTCTCACCCGCCCTTGCCGCCGACGGCAAAGCATACCTCGATAAAGTCGAAGCCCTCGGCCTGGAAATCTCCGCCACCATGATAGACTTCCCCCACGAAGACTACTCAACACTCGACTCCATCAAAATTACAGGTGGCATCGTCCCCGACGACCACTGGCCCGACGACAAAAAGACCGTCCTCGACGCCATCGACCTCACCGCTCAGCTCGGTGTCCCCTATCTGACATTCCACCTTGGATTCATCGACCTCGAAAACCCCACCAAGCTCCTCGAAAGGACACGCATCATCGCCGATGCCGCCGCCGACAACCAAATCATGGTCCTGCTCGAAACAGGACAGGAATCCGCCGACGAATTGAAAACCTTCTTCGAAATGCTCAACCACCCCGCCCTCGGTATAAACTTCGACCCCGCAAACATAATCCTCTACGACAAAGGAAACCCCATCGAAGCGCTCAGGACCCTCGCACCAAACCTAAAACACTGCCACATCAAGGATGCAAACCGTACCACAACACCCGGCTGCTGGGGCGAAGAAGTACCCTGGGACACAGGCCAGGTTAATACCGCCGAATTCCTGAATACGCTCGCAGAAATCGGCTTCAACGGTGCTCTCGCCGTCGAACGGGAAGCCGGCGACAACCGACTCGCAGACATCAAATCCGCAATCGAAAACTTGACCGCCTTCACCGCTTAAACACAGGAGCATTCAAAGTGCCCGAAGAATTCCAGGTTGTTCGCCTCGTCGGCGACGAAAGACGCGTCGCCCCGACTCTCCACGGCGTCTCAAAACACTGGCAGGGCGATAAGGAATCATTCCTCTTCGTAAGCCCCCACGACGACGATGTCGTCATCGGTGCCGGCCTGCTCATACAGCTCGCCGTCTCCGAAAATGTCCCCGTCCACATCCTCATCGTCACCGATGGCTCCATGGGCTATTGCAGCGAAGAAGAAAAGGACACCATCACCGAAATCAGACGACAGGAGACCTTCAACTGCTACCAGTCCCTCGGCGTCCCCAAAGAAAACATTGTCTGGCTCGGCTACCCCGACTGCCGACTAAACGAATACCGCGGAAGAAGACCCGCCGAAAATGCCGACCCCGCCGCCGTCGCCGCCTTCACAGGACTCCAGAACACATTCACATATCACATCCGAAAAGCAAGACCCACCCAGTGTTTCGTCCCAACCTCGAACGACCTCCACCCCGACCACAAAATCGTCCACGAAGAATTGCTCATCTCCCTATACCACGCCGCCGGCGCAATCTGGCCCGAGCTTGGAACCCCAATCGAAAGAATCCCATACGTCCACGAAATCGCCTGCTATTGCAACTTCCCCGCCCCACCGCACCTCCAGATCAACACCTCGCCCGATTTGCTCGCCAAGAAACTCGACGCCCTGCTCGCATTCAAATCACAACGTCAAATCGAGGCCGAAATCAACGTCATCAGAAACGCAGGACCCGTCGAATACATCCGAGACCTCCACTTCCACCTCTACTCACCAGACCTCTACACCCATCTGTTCCAACCAAGAAATAATCTCTGATCTTGCGCCGCTGCTTCCATCTACAATACCCCTGCTGAGTATTTAAACCCTAAGCTTCGGCTTAGCGGTCCCCCTATTCGTCGTGATACTCTTCGATATGAATCCGAACGTTCTCCCTGTACCCCTCCGAACCCCCGGAATGCATCTTGTCTATCCGCCGCTGCGCCCACCATATCCGAAACGCCGTCACCCCACAGCCTGCGCCGGCGAAGAAAAACAAAGCAGCGGCCAGAAATGCGAAGATATCGCGGAATATAAAAACAAGGAACCCAAACCCTATCAGCAGCAGCCCTGTAGCAAACAAGCCCCCCGCAAAATTCCGCGACGCCTGAGAAACCATATTCGAATAAAACCGAAAGCTCATATCTCACACCTTCACAAAAACAAAAAAAGCGGGCCCCGCTCAGGGACCCGCCCTCGTTCATCTTCGTCAGTACATTCCACCGCCACCAGGCGGCATCGCCGGTGCCTCCTTCTTCTCCGGTATCTCACTCACTATCGCATCCGTCGTCAAAAGCAGCGAGGCAATCGATGCCCCGTTCTGAAGCGCTACCCTCTCAACCTTCGTCGGAACAATCACCCCGAACTTTATCATGTCACCGTACTCTTTCCGCATCACATCGTAGCCGAAGTTCTTGTCCTTGCTCTCCATGACCTTCTGTGCCACAATAGACCCGTCCAGCCCTGCATTGACCACTATCTGCTTTATGGGTGCAACCACCGCCCGGCGAACAATATCAACACCGATTTTCTCGTCCCCTGCCGCCTTCACCTTATCCAGCACAGAAAGCGCACGCAGCATCGGTACTCCGCCGCCCGGCAGAATACCTTCCTCAACCGCCGCCCGACACGCATGAAGCGCATCTTCCACTCGCGCCTTCTTCTCCTTCATCTCCGCTTCCGTAGCAGCACCAACGTTTATCTGAGCCACTCCGCCCGCTAACTTGGCTAACCGCTCCTGAAGCTTCTCGATATCATAATCGCTCGTGTTCTTGTCGATCTCGTTCTTAATCTGCTCGATCCTGCCCTTGATGTCCTCCGTCTTGCCGCCGCCTTCGATAATCGTCGTCGTGTCCTTGTCGATGGTCACACGCTTCGCCCGACCGAGCATACCGAGCTCGATATTCTCAAGCTGAAGTCCTAAGTCCTCGAAAATCGCCTGCCCACCCGTCAGCACCGATATGTCACTCAATAGCGTCTTTCTCCTGTCACCGAACCCCGGCGCCTTCACCGCTGCACACTGCAAAACCCCGCGCAGCTTGTTCACCACCAATGTAGCAAGCGCCTCGCCCTCAACGTCCTCGGCAATAATCAAAAGCGCCCTGCCCTGCTTCGTTACCTTCTCCAATAGCGGCACAAGCGACTTGATCGAGCTGACCTTCTTCTCGTGCACCAGAATATACGGCTTATCCAGCACAACCGTCATATTTTCCATATTGTTGATAAAGTGCGGGCTTAAATAACCCTTGTCGAACTGCATACCCTCGACCAGATCGACCGTCGTCTCTAACGATTGGCCCTCCTCGACCGTAATAACGCCGTCCTTGCCGACCTTGTCCATCGCCTCAGCCAGCTTCTTGCCGATCTCCGCATCCTGGTTCGCCGAGCACGTCGCAACCTGCTCTATCTGCTTGCTCGACGCCACCGGAAGAGCCAGCTCGTAAAGCTCATCCACGATTCTGTCCACCGCCTTGTCGATACCACGCTTCACCGCCATCGCATTGGCGCCCGCCGTGATATTCTTCAATCCCTCCTCGAATATCGATTCTGCCAATATCGTCGCCGTCGTCGTCCCGTCACCTGCAACGCTCGATGTCTTGCTCGCAACCTCCTTCACCATTTGAGCGCCCATATTCTCGTATGAATCCTCAAGCTCAATCTCCTTCGCGACCGTCACACCGTCCTTCGTCACCGTCGGCGAACCGAACGACTTCTCTAAAACAACGTTCCGCCCGCAAGGCCCCAACGTTATCTTCACCGCACTCGCAAGTTTATTCATGCCCTCACGAATGGCCGCACGTGCCTCTGTACCAAATGCTATCTTTTTAGCTGCCATATTCTTATTTCTCCTTTAAACTCAACTTCGGCTTCAGCGAACTCAATCAACGCTGTACGCTCTACGCTACTTCTCTATCACCGCCATTATGTCCGACTCATTCATAATCATGTACTCTTTGCCGTCTATCTTCACCTCCGTACCCGCATAACTCGTAAACAGCACCAAATCACCCTTCTTCACCTGCGGCTTCTGACGTTTACCGTCGTCAAGCAGCTTCCCCTCGCCGACCGCTACAATCTTGCCCCGTTGCGGCTTCTCTTTCGCCGTGTCCGGAAGAACAATCCCGCCTGCCGTCTTGCTCTCCGCCTCTACCCGCTGCACAAGAACCCTGTCTGCCAATGGTCGAATCTTCATCTTCTCTTTACTCCTTTCAAAAACTCAAATACGTTTATCTGTTCTTCTCTGCTTATACTGAAAACAAATCACTCGCATATCGTTTGACGAAAAGCCGGTCTAACTGCTCCTGCAATATACCAATATCAACCGGCTTGCCAATCACACTGAACACCTCAAGCCGAAGCGCCTCGGTAAGAACCGCATCCGGCGCCTCCTTCGCCAACAAGATACACGGCATCATAGGATACTCCATCCGAATCACCCTTATCGTCGCCAGACCCCCGACTCCCGAATCCATATCGACTATCGTCGTATGAACTCGCCGCTGATGCAGAACATCTACGAACTCGCCCGTCCCTCTCGCCACCAAAAGATTCACTCCGCGAGGAGCAAACAGCTCCCGAAGCGCAGCAGGCCAGCACCAGTCCGCCTCACTGGCCAACACGTTCACCTCATCTGCTTGTGCACACGCCGCTACCATAGCCCTAATCAATCAGCAAACCTTGTGCCAATACCCCTCCCGCCAAAATCCACAAGCGCAACTGCCGCTAAAATAAGACCTTATAACAAATGCCCCCCGAACCCCCCCGCCTGCCAAAACCCACCCAAAGCCACCACACACCTGCCATCGTGGCATGGGCGTCCCGGCCGTGAAATTTTCCCCGCCTCTGTCATTCCGTGCTTGACACGGAATCCATATTTAGCCCTCGGTTTCACCGGGGGTTGCAGACGCGAGGAATGCTTCCCCCACCTCGCCTGCCACTTGTCCCGGCGTAGCTTCACTTGTCTCGGCGTAGCCTTTGGTGAAGCCGGGGAGCGAAGACGGACGCAGGCGACATGTTTAGATAATATGAAGGTCATCCCTTCAACGGTTATGATTTGTGCAAATGACAAGACTCAAATCTAACCTAATTTGAAAGGAATGACCCATGGCAAGACTATCAAACAAACAGAAATGGCTCAACACAATTCATCTCACCT
>JAUVYV010000110.1 GCA_030602885.1 Phycisphaerales bacterium | reverse complement strand
TAAAGTGGATCGCCTGCAGGACCTCATCCGGCCAGGTCGTCATTTTTGCCTGTTCACAAATCCACTGCTCTGATCTGTGCAGGCCTTTTGCGAGCTCCTCGATGGTCATAACCTTATCATCGATGCAGCCGCGAATCGCAGCAGCCTGTTCAACCGGCGATAGGTCACGCCTGAAAAAGTTTTCCGCGAAACTTACCTCTGCTCTCTCTGCATCGCTTGCTTCTCTGATGATCGCAGGTACATGCGTAAGACCCGCAGCCGCAGCCGCAGCAATACGCCGGTGTCCGGCCACAAGCGAAAAACCATCATCTTTACGAACCACAATGAGAGGTTCGAGCACACCGATGCTCTTGATGCTTGCTGCGAGGTCCGCGATTTCTTCATCTTCACCTTCCGACCTCTGCCGGCTCTGCCCGACTTCGATCTGACTGATCAGTATGTCCTGCATCTCTTGCATTTTCGACTCCTTCCGGTACGAACTTCTTTGCATCAAACCGGCCTTCGGCTGTGTTCCAGATAAAAACTATATGGTCACCAGCGCGAAGATTCAACCCTACGCACACAGGCCTAGGCACAACTATCACAAACGAATTATGCTGCCTGTAAACCTTCGCGATGTAGTAACTTTCTGTCATGTCGGTATTGATTATCCAGTGGGGGGCTACCCCCGTCAAGGATTTTGCTGAAAAAATCACCATGCGAACGGTCAAGTCAATATCTTGGAAAAAAATGGCAAACCCTTCATTAGGGACGCCTCCGGCGCCAAAGTCCAGTAGCACTTATTTTAAATTCGTGCTACTGGGGACAAACTCTGTTTGACCTAAGTCCTTATGTCTGGCGCATTTATAGGAGCGAAGCTTTTTTTTCCTCTCGTAAGTCCTTTACTCATAGCTGTTTCGCCGGTGGTCAAGAACATCCTCGAAAAGATTTCACTTGACAAATCGCGAAAATGTGTAAAATTTCGGCTCAGTCCCGCCGTGCTAAACCGACATGTTTAAAAGCCATAGTCCACTTATGCTTAAGGAATCCACGATAAGCGCCAGCAAGTGAGGTTAATTCAAAAAGATTGATATCTTTAAAGAGACCGTCCAGACATTGGTCAAGGGGTTTTGTTCAGTCCCTTGTAAAACCAGCTTCTGGTTTTATTTTTTCGGCGAATTTTTTTGGTTTTTTACAGATTTGCCACGACAACAACCCCCAGGCGTTCGCATTCAGGTATCACATCCTCATCGACCGTATCGCAAACAATCACCGGCCAGGTCTCTATAGGTGGCTCGTACTCCGTTACGAAGAGACCCTCATAAACGAGCACCTGGCCGATGGCAAACATCGTCGCTAATGGCTTTATTTCAATGACCCAGTACACCCCATCCACAAGAGCAACCACCTCACTGCGTTTCCGAGTAACACCAGCAGCAATGCGAGCGTTAATGGAATCGCCAGGCCAATCGCCTTTAACCGCAGCGCCCACGTGTAAGTCATACCAAACCTCCTTGAGCTCAAAGTCACCCGACTCTAAGAATCGGGTCCAGACCGCCGTGTCTTCACCAAGCATGTGCGGATACGCCGGTGCGACTATCGCCCGCCTGCCAGGCCCGAGACTACCCAATCCGGCACCTCCTGCGGCATCCCGCTAATCAGAAATGTTATCTGTCCTTCCTGTGTTGCTGTTGCGCCCAGCCGTTTGAAAATTCCGCCAATCCTATCGTTCCTTGCCTCTATCAGGTTTCTCATTGGCCCGAGGTGGACAGCAATGTCAGCCGGTAACTGTACCTCATAATACAGATTTGGTCGACTGAATCCTTTTAGCAGCCTTCTAAATGTTCTTACATTCGCTGTCGTTGGTGCCTGCCGGCACAGCCTTAACGTCAAGTCTGTCCTCGTTTGACCATTCGCAGTTGCACTCAGTATGAGCACATCCCAAAGCACAAACACATCCGGCACGCTTTCTTCCACTAAAAACGGTACGGCTTCTGCCAGCGCTGTCCCGAGGTTCGTTCCAACCCACCATCGCTGCCCGAAGCACCAATCCGGCAACATCATAATTTTATGTAACGGCCATTTCGAGATATCCATTTTCTTATCCCTCTGAAATTTCAAAGGCAACCACTCCGAATATTTGGTCCGTATCGCTGAAATTTCCGATATATGCCCCGAACCTCCGGGGCTGTCCATTCCAGAACCTCATCATCGTAAACCTCATGTGTCCCTTCTCTACAAACTTAAAGGCTGGATACGGTTTGATCCCTTGGTGTTGAAATAAGCTCTCCCACTCCATCACGATGTCACCAGACCCAGGCGATTTTTCAAAGCCCGTACTTATCTGGAAGAAACCTCCGCAAAGTCCGCCTGGCGTCAAGCTCGATACCCACATATCGACAGACAGCAGCCAGAGGTCTGTGCCTAACTTCTCCGTGTAGTTCCAGTCCTCGGCGCCAATTCCCGCAGGAACGCTCAGCTCCAACGTCAGCACACGTGAATACGCCGGCTTCGGATGAAGCCGCTCCATCTCCCGCTGCTGGTTACGTGATACTACTATCTTCGCCATCTATACCCAAAACCCAGCAAATCACATCGGCAGCAAAGTCATCCCATGGGTTCGGCGTCTTTTTTGCACCTGCCCTGAAATTCACTGCGAATGTCACCATCTCTTTTCTCAGAGGTTCCGATATCGACGCCACCAAATTTGGCAGCAATCTCATTAACCATTTGCTCCAATCCATTTTTAGACCCCTTTCATAGAGTAAAAACGTACACCTGTTTTGTGGACGTGC
>JAUVYV010000127.1 GCA_030602885.1 Phycisphaerales bacterium | reverse complement strand
TCACTGAGCCGGACCGAATCTGTTATTACCCTTGCGCGGAACCAGACCTTCTGGCCCAGGGCGAATGCGAATGCCGCTGCGAGCGTTGCTGTGCCGGCAGCTCCCTCAGTCGAGTCGATGAAGTCCATGTATCGCCAGGGTGTTGCGAACTGGTTCCTCGATGCGAGCTGCGGTTGGCCCTGGGAGATCATGATTCCGAATTTCGGATCGCCGTCTGCTACCCATCCGGAAGTGTCGCAGGTGAAAGTGAACGTTTGAGCTGCGATGTCTTCTTCGCTGCATACGAGGTCCGGGTCTTTTTCCGGCAGACTGAGGATCGTCGGCGCTGCGTCAACCTCTGTTTCACCCATTGTCTTTTGCGCACAGTTGCTCCGGATGAAGTGGTTGTAACCGGTCAGGTGAATGGTCTCACCAAGCCGGTTATTCATCGCGACTGCTGCTGCGTAGACGTTCCAGAGTCCACGCTGGACCGCGGTCAGCTCAGTGTGCCAGTACTCGGCCAGGTAGCTGAGGATTGTTCGGATGGCTTCCTGCCGTGTGCTGTGGGGATTGACCGGCTTGGTCCGGGGACGGACGTAGTTGCCGAAGCGATTACGTGCGTGGACGTTCCCGGCGATTGAGCCGGACATCTGAATGATGCCGGCACCGTACTTAACGAGGGCCATGTCACTATCTCCTAAAAGAGGTTAATAAAAAATGCGGACCCGTACTCGGCCGAGTCCGCATAGCAGAGCCACTCGACGCCCACGTGGGGCGATAGTGGATGACTTGCTTATGTAAAAGAGCAAATAAAAAGTGCGGACCGGAGGTTGGCCGAGTCCGCACATTTGAAAAAACACACAAAGCTACAGAGCATCCTACGAAGTTTTTCGAGTGAAGTCAAGAAGAATAACCCAGCAGCGCGAAAAAAAGGCTCGAGGATGGGCTGTGCTGCGTTGAATGGATAGGTCTGATACCGCGACACCCCCGGTATCAGTCGGGTTCGAAGAGGATCGAAATGTTCGTGGCGTCCTGCAGTCGGCAGAACTTATAGACGAGCTTGCCATTGACCAGGGGGCGGAGCTCCATGAACAGGTCCGCGGCTTTTTTCATGTTGATATCCTTGAGTAGTTTGGTTGCCTGGGGGTTCCAGGTGACGACACCGATTCCGCCGATAGCTCCCACCTGCAGACCGCAGGCGTTGTACTCGTTGGTGAAGACGTGTCCCTCGTCGATGTATGCCATGACCTGGTTCGTGAAATAGTTGTCACCGCTCGGTCTGTGCAGGATGTGTAGACGGGTACTTACAGGAAACGCTATGAACTCCATCCAGATATACCAGGTGGCAGTATCGTATGCCCAAAGGCAGGGAGCTCCTGGTGCTTGTGTGAGTTTGAACATGCGATCGTTCGGAGGCGTGGAAACAGCAGCCGGACATTTTTCGAGCTTCGAGAATCGAGCGTAGAGGTACATCGGAGTTTCGCCGGCATTGAACTTGAGAAGGCAGTCGCTACCGTACTCGATTGGCACGTCTGGCATTCGTTGTCCCATTCCGATATCCTCCCTGGGAGCTCGCCGATTCCCCCCCTCACTGAACAGCAAAGCCCGCCGGCGATTGAGGCGCAAGAAAACATCTTTCGACAGGGTCGAAGTTTTACTTCGACAGTGTCGGAATTCCGCTTATCCCAGTAAGGGTTGTCTTTTACCCTTAATAAGATTATGGGTGCAATTTTTTGCACCCCACTAG
>JAUVYV010000123.1 GCA_030602885.1 Phycisphaerales bacterium | reverse complement strand
CCCTGGGCGATAATGATTCCGAACTTCGGTGCATTGTTGGGGGTCCAGCCATCTGTGCTGCAAGTAAAGGTGAACGTCTGGCCTGCGATGTCCTCCTCGGTGCAAACGAGCAGCGGGTCCTTTTCGGGCAAGCTCTGGATGGTCGGTGCGGCCACAATCTCAGTTTCACCCATACACATCTGAGCGGCGTTGCTGCGTATGAAGTGATTGAAGCCGGTCAGGTGAATGGTTTCACCCAGGCGGTTCTTCATCCCAATTGCCGCTGCGTAGTTTTCCCAATTGCCACGGTGGGCTGCCATTGCTGCTGTGTGCCACAACTCAGCCAGGTAACTGACGATTGTCCTGGCTGATTCCTGTCGGCTGCTGTGAGGGTTCACCGGCTTGGTCCTGGGCCGAACGTAGTTGCCCATTTTGTTTCTGGCGAAAACGTTTCCGGCGATTGAGCCGGAAAGCTGAATGATTCCGCCACCATACTTTGCCAATGCCATGTCACTGTCTCCTAAAAGAAGTTAATAAAAAACGCGGACCCGTACCTGGCCAGGTCCGCGCTACCTCTCGCCCGACGAAGAAGGTCGATGCGTTGCTTATGTGAAAGAGCAAAAAAAAAGTGCCGACCCGGTTGCTGCCAGGTCGGAACATTGAAAAAACCAACAGTTTAGACAGAGCATCCTACGACGTTTTTTTGGTGAAGTCAAGAAGAAAGGCCGAAATATCGAAAAAAAGTTGTCGAGGATGGAACAGGGTGCGTTGGACGGATCGCAGGGGTACCGCAGCACCCCCGGATTCAGTCGGGGTCGTATGCGATGGCGATGTTTGTGCCTTGGCTGAGCTTGCAGTATTTGTAAACCCTGGAGCCGTCATCTTTCGGCCGCATTTCCATAAACAGATCGTTCTGTGGTTTGATGTTGAGCAGCTCCATAAGTTTCAGCGATTCGAGCTTCCAGGTAACACGGGCGATTCCTTCGTAACCGCACATGCGATATACGCCACAGTCCCAACCGTTCGCTGTGAATCGAGGATCCCTGTCGTTGGCGTTGTAGAAGTCGTAAAAATAATAGCGCGAGCTCGGGTAGTGGTATACTTCGAACTCGGCGTAGGTGGGGGGGACGGAGTGAAGTAACCAGGTCACCATCCAGGCATTGGTATAAGCCCACTTGCAGGGATCGTATTCGTCCTGAGTCAGCTTGAAAACACGATCGTTCGGAGGAGAAGCGACGTTGACACACTCAGGCGTGTCGCATTTCTTGATGTTAGAGAGTCGCATGTAAATGTATTTTGGAGTTTCACCAGGGAGCCAGAGCGGAGCCGCAAGGTTTTCGCCGAGATGGCAGTCGTTACCGTACTCGATTTCAGTTTTGTCTTGTCGCTGTCCCATAGCAAACTTTCGTAGCATAGGTCTCCGACGAACCGCCCCCCCTGAACCGAAAGCCCGCCGGCGTTTGAGGCAAAAATAACCTTTTCGACAGGGTCAAAGTTTTACTTTGACAGTGTCGAAAATTCCGCTTTACCAGTAAGAGGGTGTCTTTCCCTCTTAATAAGTTTATGGGTGCAATTTTCTGCACCCCCCTAGACCCTTTTTTTCATCTTCTTTTTGGAGCTTTTTCGAGATGACGATGTCGGCGACTTTTGCTGCGGTTTCAAGGGTTTCTCCGCGTCTCATGAGCTCGTTGATTATATCACGTTTGGTCTGCTCGATAAAGGTTGTGCTGCTCCATTTGTGAGGAGCTGCTGTTGGAGCTCGTTGGCGTCCACGTGGGCGCCTGTGTTTGCGGAGTGATTTGCCCAGGGCAAGCGCACCGATCAGCTTTACCCAATGCTCCGGGGTTGGGATTAGCCTGGTGTGAATTTTGCGCTCTGGGCCGTAGGGCTTCTCGATCCAGATGAAGCCGAGGTCCTTGAGATCTGCAAGCCAGTACTGGATTGTTCGTCTGCATCGAT
>JAUVYV010000073.1 GCA_030602885.1 Phycisphaerales bacterium | reverse complement strand
CTTCTGACCTCACCCTTCCGCGTCAGACCCCCATTCACTTTACATAATTCTCCCTTCACCATATCTCATAGTCTTTTACCGCTCCTAACAGCCCAAAATCCGCAAAAATCTCCCGATCCCCCGACCCATTCTAACTTCCTTGTCCTGGAGTGCTGCTCACCTGGCCCGCTACAGAGGATCACTTCTGACCTCACCCTTCCGCATCAGACCCCCATTCACATGACATAATTTTCCCTTCACCATATCTCATAGTTTTTACCGCTCCCAACAGCCCAAAATCCGCGAAAATCTCCCGATCCCCCGACCCATTCTAACTTCCTTGTCCTGGAGTGCTGCTAACTTGGCCGTAGCACCGTCTGGTGCACGGCTGGCCCGCTACAGAGGATCCATTCTCACTTCCACTTCTATTTTTTAGTGCCTTTGCACCAAACCCCTCACCGCCCCCATTCACCTTGCATAATTCTCCCTTCACCATATCTCATAGTCTTTTACCGCTCCCAACAGCCCAAAATCCACGAAAATCTCCCAATCCCCGCCTCTCCACACCAACCCGCAATACACAATACGAACCCAATCCGCACCTAACAAGCTCCCTGTCCTTCCTGAGTGAAGCTACTCCCGGCTTTGGGGCAAGGCCGACGCAATCGGCCGCAAAGCCGAAGGCAGCAGACAGCGAATAAGCTCGCTTAGAGAGCCGGCTCTGCCGAGGCAACCCTCGCCGCCAGGCAAGCCCCAATGCCAAACTCTGTGAACTCTGTGTCCTCTGTGGCAAACCAGATCTTGTTAATCCTGTCTAAAGAAATTACTCTGCGGTTAAATTCCCAAAAATTATCTTGACATCTAACTTCCCATGTTATATAATCCCCCGCTAACATATGAAAGCTTGATAAAAAATTACAAACACAAGGATTTTGAGATGATCACCATAGCTCAGCCGAAATCACACAGTTTCCTGTTCTCCCGTCTTCTGTCTGGCGTCTTCTGTCTGTTGTCTTCTGTTTTCCCTCTACACTTGTCGAGAACTCTCTACAAATCGCACTTTTTATGCAAAACAAACCCAATTTTCACAAACCCCACAATGAACTTAACTCCATATCTGAAAAGGAATTACGAAAAATATTCACCCCTCCGAACAATGAAAAGCAAACCCAAACAAACCCAATTCAAAGCCAATTCAAACCCAATTTTCCGCCGAAAGCCCCCGGCTTCATGCCGGGGGTTCTACCCAGACCTCAAACCGGGGACCAAGCCAAGCCACCCCCCGAACAAACCGCCTCGTGTTCGTGCAGCCGTGCTGCTAATACGCGATTTTGACCGTGAGAATCGAGTCCGTCTCAAGAAGAATTGCTCGCTCACAAGTGAGATATATGTCTCTGCCTTTAAGCTCGACGTTGGCGTCTATCTCTGTGCCGTCCAGCAGCAAACTAACTCCAGCAGGTTCTGCTTCTTCATCGATTTCAAAGACGAATTCTCGCAATTTCAAGCTGCCGTACTTTAGCTCTATCAGCTCTGTCTGTTCGGTTGCGGTGCGTTTTTGTGTGAACAGTCCCCAGCCGTCGGCTGTGGTGAAGAACGAGGAGTGATTCTCGGGTTGCCAGACGGGTTTGAAGCCGAGCAGTTGTGCGGGGCCGTCGTAGATGAATCCCTGGCAGGCGAGCAGGACCGACCAGACGCTCATTGCCCGGCCGTAGAACTTGCCGCTCTCGTCGTCGCTGAACGGGTTGCCGGAGTGCCCCTCGTACTGGATATTTCGGCGTTGTCTGCCGTCATGTCGGTCGGCGACGGCCTTTACCACCATCAGGCCTTCTTTGAGCATCCCGTTTTGAATCATTGTGGCGGCGGCGGAGTATTCGGTCCCGGTCCAGACCTCGCCGCCGTAGCGGATGAGCTTCTTCGGTTTTTCGCCTATAGGCCAGGTTATCATGAGCATTCCAGGGTCGGTTCGGTCAACGAATTTGCGCTCTGTGAACTTGAAGTCCTGGAAATTTGTACGGAAGTTGTATTTGAGCATTGAGGTTAGCGCGGTGTGAATTCTGTCGGTGGGGTAGTATGGGCCGAGACCAAGCTGTTTTGCCCACCATTCGCCGAGGAGCTGGTCGATATGACAGCCGTTGCCGTAATCCTGGCGCGGCTGGGGGTCGGGAATCTGGATGTAATATTCGCCGTTCCAAAGCGTTTCATTTTGCTTCGCGGCGCCCGATTGGCAAATTTCTCGATAACGTGACGCAGCGGCATTATCCCCTTCGAGGCTTGCCATTTTTTCGGAGGCCTCGAGTGCGGCCAAGTACATTGTGCCGAGCCAGGATGTGCTGCCGCCTAAGTTGCCGTCGAGTGTATTTCCCTGTCTGCCTGAAAGCACACCATCGGCATCGGCATCCCATTCGGCAATCGCGTGCTCGATTGCTTTTTTGACTTTTGGCCAGTGGTTGTGCACCCAGGAGGTGTCGGTGTTTGTGAGATGTTCGCGGTAGAAACCGAGAATCTCACCGAGCTGGCCGTCGATGGCGTCGGAGCCGTCGGGCTGGCGGTTGGGGATGTTGCCGTCGTCCTTCTGGTAGATGAGTGCCTGGAGGCGCATTTTTCGGGCGATGGAAGGGTACAGCCGAGCGTGCAGTTGTGCATAGTGATATACGTGGCTGCAATTGCCGTAGCAGCAGCCGGAATCCCGGTTTGTGCCTTCCCACAGGCCGAAATAGCCGTCGGAAGCCCAAAAGCACGTCTTGCTGTGGAGTATGGAGAACTGGGAGCTGAGGCGGTCGAGCAGGTAGTGCGGCAGATTCGATGCGTAGAGGGTGTCGTGGAATAGACGTGTCTTTCGCGTAAGCTCATCGAAATTATCACCCACATAGCCGGCAACGTCGAGGGCGTCTTTCCAGAAGCCGGCGTACATATTGCCGTGATGTATCCAGTTGGCTTCTTCGAAGGCGTGGACGGCGTTTGGGAAGTGCCAGGTGAGGATGAAGGGAACCGTTCGACTTTCGCCGGGTTCGAGGTCGAAGTTGACGGCCAGTGCGCCGTCGAGGGTCTGTCCGTTGTCTGTCGGCCCTGCACTTTCGCAAGTTTTCAGTTTGCCGTCGTCGGAGAAGTATTCTTTTAGCTCATCGAGACTTTCCCAGGAAGCTGTGGCCTCGGCGTTTTCCACCAGGGCCACCAGGGTCATATCCCCGTAACCGGGATCGTCACCGCTTTTGTCGGAGAACATGTATAGTATTGTTGCACCGTCCTGCTCTATGATTCCATTGCGGTTTTTACCGTAGCTTTCGTAGCGGCGACCCACAATCTTACCGGTGCCGGTAAAGCCGACGGCATTTTGCTGCGTGGCAAGAAAGCTACATTCGACGGTTTTGTCGGTTAGATTCTTTGCCGTGAGGTTGAATATGACGCATGGGATGGCCGAGTCTTTCTCGTTCATGGGTATCATCGGATTGAATACTTCCATGCTCACCCTTACGGGGAGGTTATCGTCTTCGAAGCGGAACCAGCCGAAGGGGTATTCACCTGTGAAGCTAAGATTATTCATCGCCTCGAACGGCCCGATGCTGCTCGTCTGCAGTGCCCGCACGACCGATTCTGCGCCTTGCGTTTTTGTCCTGACTGCGAAGAAGCTGTTAGGCAGGTGCAGTTGATGGAAGCTGTTGAAAATCCGCCAGTATTCGCGTTCGGCCCTGCCGTTAATCTGGATACAGCCGGCACCGATTCCGCCGAGCGGCATGCTGATATCCGTCAGATACTCACCCCGGTAAACATGCGTCTGTCCACGCGCGACAAGGGCGGGGTCAGTGGATTTTCGATTTTCGATTTGCGATTTTCGATTTGCGTTCGGCAATCGGGATTCGACAATCGGCAATTTTGCTGCGACTTGCGCGAAATCCGGAACAGGTTTGGCGGGTTTTTCATCCGGCTTAGCTGCCTGTTGTGTTGGTGTGCATCCGTGAAGAAGGCACAACGTCAATATCGTAACGGCGATTACTGTGGTTTTCATATTTTCTCCCAGTCGTCCGAACTTGCGGTCAAAACATTTTTTGGGGGTCTTCCAGCAACTCTTTAATAAGTCTTAGAAAGCTCGCCGCGTAGAACTCGTCGATGATTCGATTATCGACGGCGAGAGTTAAACTGGTGATTTTGCGTTTTGCTATCCTGTGTTGGTCCGGAACCGGTGTTCTTATGGGGTTGCCGACAGCGAGAATCGTGCTGGCCGGGGGCGGTACAATCCCGAGAAACGAATCGATGCCGTAAACGCCGAGGTTGCTGAGGGCGACGGTCTCGGCCTCCATATCTTCCAGGGTAAGTTTGTTACTTCGGGCCTTATCTGTCAGAGTTTTCTCAAGGCGTGCGATTTGTGCCAGCGTCTTTGTGTTGGCCTGCTTTATCACGGGCACGACAAGTCCCTGTGGTGCGCTGACGGCAAAGCCGATGTTAATGGAATCGGCTATCCTGATATAGTCGCCGTCGAGCTTACCGGCCATAAGAGGGTATTTTTCAACGGCCAGGGCGAGCGCCCGGATGTAGAAGGCGTTTGTTGTTATCTTTACGCGGAGGGACTTTCTCAGTTTCGGGCGGAGCCGTATCAGGTCGGTCGTATCGACTTTTGACTCGATATAGAAGCAGGGCTTGGTCCGCTTGGATTTGAGCATCCTTTGGCCGATAAGCTTCTGGATTCTCGTTAGTTTGGTAAATGATTCCGACGGTTCACCGCCTGTTGTGTTTGAGTCGATATCAGTATTCATCGGTTCTGTCAGAAACGTTTTTGCCATCTGCGGGCTCGAACAACACGCACTAACGCCGGGGCAATATAGTCGAAAACGAGTGGAAACTCAATCGGAATCGCCGGTGGCTGGAGGCGGATAAACCCGCCAGACAGAGCGGCGGGTAAAGGTTGGGGGGGTTCAATTTAATATTTACTATTTTGGTTCTCACTCATGATATTGGTAAAGAATAACAGCAAAATTGGGTATATTGAGGGCATTTGGCCGATATGTTATCGGACAACTTCTCAATTTTTGCATGGAGGCCCAATATGCCCGAACAAAGACACCATAAAAAACA
>JAUVYV010000037.1 GCA_030602885.1 Phycisphaerales bacterium | reverse complement strand
GAAGTGTGTTTTTGGGTCCTCTGTTGCTGAGCCAAGGGGGCGACGGTTCCTCTGCTGCAGGACCAAAGTAGCAATCTCTCGAGGACAAGCGAGGATAAACTCAGCGGGAGCGAGGAGGTAAAGAGTTTTTAATCGCGGATTTTTGCCAGATACGAGATATTAGCGACTCCACAGGACGCCTTACAGCGGAGCGACTAATTTCCGGCTTGTGTTTGGTGTAACTTGGGGGTAAAATTTTGTGAGCAGCTTTGGGAGGAAACATCGTGGGGTTAGTGGTTGGTATTTAGCATTTATAGTTGCGGGAATTGCGGTTTTGGGGTAGATGAGAACGTAGAAGATTAGAGAATGTTTTGAAGGAGAGAAAAATGCCAAGATTTGAGGAGTTACGGGAGGTGTTGGGGCAAATCTTGCAAGAAAGGCCTAATTGTTATTGGCTCTGTTACCAGATTCTAAACCGGCTAAGAGAGCAGCATCCGGAGATTTTAGACGGATTAGAAGAAAGATATGGGACGGGATACGGCCGAGGCGGCGGGGCCCCTTACCGGCCGGATAGCGCGATAGCTCAATGTCTTAGCGACTGGCCTGAGTGTGTGGATGTGCAGTACCTTTTCGGTCGGGACCTTCAAATTGGTGACATAAGAGCGACCGACGATACAATGGGAATTTATCAGTGGATTTGTTAAACGGAAAGTTGGTTGTAAAGTTAAAGTGAATCTTTTTTAATTTGACGGGAATTGCGGTTTTGGTCATTGTGTGGCTTTGAAAGTCTGCAGCGTTTGTTAGGTCTATTGGGTACGCTGATTGTAGTCAGGGCTAATTTTTGTGCGAAAAATTTTAGTGAAGAATAGCAGCTTAGGCTGTAGAATATGACAGTCATAGTTTTGCGATGGGTTCAGTAAGGAGGCGAATGAGATATGACTACGAGCATGCAACAGATGCTTTTTACTCTTGAAACCATGCCAAAGAAAGTCCGGGCGAATCGTGGACGCACAACTGAGAAACTCAAGAGATTGGACCTCCATGGTCAACTTAAGGAAAAGGCTTTGCGATATTGCCGACTTCGTTATGGAGATGTATGGGAGGACCCTATTAGGGGACATAAGGTTGCTGTTCTTGACGCCACCAAAATTGAGGATATAAGAGAACTTCTTGGAAAAGAGAAACCCAAACTTGTAATAAACGATCCTCCTTACAATGTGGTGGTCGGAAATGCCAATACTACCAATCTGCCAAAAACTTCAGTCGAGGCTTACATAAACTTCTCACGTCAATGGGTGACCAACAGCCTTGCTATAATGGACGAAGATTGTCATCTCTATGTCTGGATTGGTGCAGATTATAAAGATAACTTCCAACCCCTTCCGGATTTTATGATAATGATGAGAGAGTTTAAGGAGCTCAAGGCTCGCAACTTTCTAACTATGCGCAATCAAAGAGGGTATGGAACCCAAGAGAACTGGATGTGGGTCCGTCAAGAGTTACTTCATTACACACGTGGCAAACCTGAATTTAGAGTTGTTTACACAGATATACCAAAAATCCTAAGAGGTTATTACAAAATAGTGAACGGAAAGAAGACGGAAAATCTTGAAAGAAGTAAATCGGAAACTATTAGGCCTGGAAATGTTTGGGTCGACGTTCAACAAGTCTTCTATCGTATGGAAGAAAATGTGTCTGGTTGTTATGCACAGAAGCCTCTTAAGGCAATCGAGAGGATAATTCTCACGAGTAGTAAGGAACACGACCTGGTTGTGGACTTTTTTGCTCATTCTGGTACCACACTGATCGCGGGGGAGAAAACAAAGAGAAAAGTCTTTACTTTCGACATCGACCCTATCTTTACTGAAATAACAATAAGAAGGCTTGAGAACTACAGAAAGACGGGCAAAACAGGGTGGCAATGGGACAATCCTTTTCGAGAGTTGGAGGGAGAATAGACTCACGTGGATCAAACGGAATTAAGACAGTATCTCGACCGGTTTATTTCAACTCTTGATCGTGAGAACGAGACAATGCTTGAGGCACGTCTGCAAAGCTTGGTTTCGGTTTTCCCTTTCAATGAATATGAATACATACTGATGTTTCTCCTTGATAAATCCATAATTCGGTTTGACCAATACGAAGAGCTACGTGAAAGCTACGTTTCATCAAACAGATATTTGAAACTTTACGAATATGGTCCTCGGAATTTTGGGCAGGTTTGGGGAGAACCCCATTTGATGGATCTTGACGCGAGATTCAAAAAGCCAGACGCATCTCTCGACCCTGATTATAGCGGGGACTATGATCTTTGGATTGAAGGCGTAAAGGTTGAGGCCAAGGCATCGCGTGCGGTACATAAAAATAAGAAAGGAAGTTTAATCTCAAAAGCGCTGAGGTATGATTCGTCTGAGCCGTTCTGGATGAACTTCCAGCAGTTGAAGCTCGATGTTTGTGACGCGTTCGTTTTCATAGGTGCTTGGGTTGACCAGATAGTTTACTGGGTGCTGTCGAATGAAGATGCAAAATCAAGTGACTATTTGAGCCATCAGCACAGAGGTGGAATTGAATACCAGATAGGTATCACCGACAAAAACATCTCACACTTTGACGTGTTCCGTACAAACGCATCAGACATAGGCAGGAAGCTCATTTCTGTTGGTAGAGGTCAGTAATGTTCAAATTATGAGAGGGGTAAAATGGCCCGGTGAGGCAGCTGATGTATCCGGCGGAGCAAGAAGGATTTAGAGCGAAACCAAGAACCAGCGAGGCCAGTACTTTTCTCATAACGACGTCCTTTTTTGTATTGGCTTATCGGGTGACATGCTCATCTGACTTGTGCATTAGAGGTCTTCGTCGAGGAGATGGCCGAGGCGGTATTTTTTGGTTCGGAGATAATCGATGTTGTGTTTTGTGGGTTCGGCCCTGAGCGGTATCTGCTCGACGACCTTTATGCCGTAAACTTCGAGGCGACTTATCTTTTTGGGATTATTGGTCAGTATGCGTATGTTTCGCAGTCCGAGGTCGCGGAGGATTTGTGCACCGATTCCGTAATCGCGTTTGTCGGCGGTGAAACCGAGCTTGATATTTGCATCGACGGTGTCGAGTCCCTGCTCCTGGAGCTTGTATGCGTGGAGTTTATTTTTGAGGCCTATGCCTCTTCCTTCCTGGCGGAGATAGACGAGGGCGCCTTTGCCTTGCTTTTCGATCATCTTCATAGCGGTAATGAGCTGGTAGCCGCACTCACATCTCTGGGAGTGGAACAGGTCTCCGGTCATACATTCGGAGTGGACACGGACGAGGACTGGCTCATCGTGCTCGATTGTCTTTCCTTTTTCGTCGAGGTCGCCGATGCGGCCTTTGCACAGGGCCAGATGCGGTTCGGCGCTTGTTATGCTTTCGTAGCCGATGAGCTTAAATTCACCGTAGTCGGTGGGCAGGGTGACGGATGCGACGCGCTTGACCTGTCTTTCTCGCTGGAGGCGATATTCGATGAGTTTTGCAATGGAGGTTATCTTGAGGTTGTGCTTTTCGCAGAATTCGAGCAATTGGGGCACTCTTGCCATCGAGCCGTCTTCGTTCATGACTTCGCAGATGACGCCGGCCGGTTCGAGTCCCGCCAGTCGCATCAGGTCAATTGCACCTTCGGTCTGGCCTGCACGGACGAGGACGCCGCCTTGCCGGGCGCGGAGTGGGAAGATATGGCCCGGGCGGGCGAGGTCGGCGGGCTTGGCGTTGTCTGCGATTGCGACCTGGATAGTGTGTGCTCTGTCGGCGGCGCTTATGCCGGTGGTGATACCATCGGCGGCATCGATACTGACAGTGAAGGCGGTCTTGAGACGAGCGGTGTTGTCCGCGGCCTGCGGGTGCAGGGCGAGGGAGTCGCATTTTTCGGCGGTGAGCGGCAGACAGATAAGGCCCCGGCCAAACCTGGCCATAAAGTTGATGATTTCGGGTGTGACTTTTTCGGCGGCGCAGAGCAGGTCTCCTTCGTTCTCGCGGTCTTCATCGTCCACGAGGACAATCATTTTGCCCTGACGAAGAACTTCAATTACCTTCGCTATCTCGCTGAATTTTAGTGCCATATCTCAAGACCTGTTAAGGCCAAAACTCCCTGCATGCCGCGGCACACAGCCAAAGAAGCACCCGGTCAAAAGCGGGACAAGATTACTCAACCGGTTCGATATACACGTTACGGAAAACAACGGGGACTCCTTCGCTCTGCAGGCAAATCCTGCCGGATGTCACATTGCATTTGGTGGCCACGTTCTGCACTTCGCCGTTGACGAGCACGACAATCCAGTCGTCTTTGCAGATGATTTCGTAGGTGTTCCACTCGCCGATGGGCTTTTCGCTGCTGTCTTTGAGTTTCTTTACGTTTCGCCCGTTTACCCTGTCGGTCGCGTCGGCGTGCTGTTTGAACTCTGTGCCTTCTATGACGTAGAAGTCACCGGCGTTGTCGGCCATGAGCTGACATTCGATACTCTTTGGCCAGACGTGGTCGGGCTGCGACATGTGTACAAGCACGCCACTGTTGCCGGCTTTTTGTGCCCATCGCCATTCGACGTGCAGCTTATAGTTGGCGTAGTCTTTCTCCGTACGCATATAACCGCTTGGGCGACCACCGCACATGACTATGCCGTTCTTGACTTTCCAGTTCTTCGAAACATCAAACCGGGAGTCTTCAACGAAGAGTTTCCAGCCGGTGAAGTCCTCACCGTTGAACAAAACGATTCTCTCTTTAGGGACAATCGGCTGGGCACTCTCTGATGCGATTGCCGCGGTGAGAACCGAGGCACCGACCATGGCGAGAACGATTGTTATTCTTGTGCTGCGTTTCACAACAGTTCCTTTCACATTATTGCCTTTAGATCAATTGGGTTTTGCCTGGCATAGCGACCGGTGCGACGGGCATCGGTCCAAGCTCATACTTATCAGGTGTCAGGTCGAGCTTTGAGGCGTTCATAACCCAGTCCCATTTTAGCTCCCGGCCTGTGTATGCACTCATACGCCCCATGATCGCGGTCATGGTGCTTTCCGCGACGCGTTTGCCTTCGTTGAGGGGCTTTGCGTTTCTGATGCCGTCAATAAGGTCGGCATGCTCGGCGACGTATGGGTCCGAGCTTTCGCCGTCATACCTGTATTTGTTTGGACCTTTGATGTAGCCGTTGGAGCCGTCGGTGTAGCAGGTTCCTTTTGTGCCGACGATATACTCTGAGACTCGGCCTGCGCAGCCCTCGATTTGGCGGGCCATGCTGAGGACACGGGCGCCATTTGGGTACTCGTATTCGACGGCGAAGTGGTCGTAGATGTTACCGAACTCGGGTTCGACGCGGACTTCTCTGCCTCCCATACCGAGGGCCTTTTTCGGATGGTCGCCGATGGCCCAGTTGACCACGTCGATGTTGTGGACATGCTGCTCGACGATGCAGTCACCGCTGAGCCACGTGAAGTAGTACCAGTTTCGAAGCTGCCATTCCATGTCGGACCAGCCGGGCTTGCGCGCGTTGAAAAAGCCCCATTGTCTGACCCAGCCCTGCATCCAGTAGCACTGCGCGGCAACGACCTCGCCGATGTCACCAGCGTGAATTCTCTTCATCAATTCGAGGTAATGGGGTTGGTGACGCCTCTGGGTGCCCGCCACGATTGAGAGATTTTTTTGTGCAGCCATTTCTGAAGAGACGATGACAGAGCGGATGCCCACCGGGTCGACGGCGACGGGCTTTTCCATAAAGACGTTCTTGCCGGCCTCGACGGCGGCTTTTAGATGTATTGGCCGAAAGTGAGGCGGCGTGGTGAGGATGACGAGGTTCACATCGGTCTCCATGACCTTCTTATAAGCGTCGAAGCCGGTGAAAGTGGTCTCAGCCGTAACCTTGATTTTTTCGGGCGGCACCTTGTCGATGTATTGGGCTCCGGCGCGCAGATTCTGCATTGATTTTCGAATCCGGTCCTCGAACATGTCGGCCATTGCCACCAGCTCAACATTCGGGGCAGAGAGGATGCAGTTGCTGACAGCTCCTGTGCCGCGACCGCCACAGCCGATGATGCCGATTTTAATGGTGTCGGAACCTGCGGCGTAGGCGCCGGGAGCAGCGGCGAAGACAGCAGCAGAGGCTGCAGTAGCGGAGGCCTTCAGGAAGTCTCTACGGGAGAGATTATCTGACCGAATGATAGTTTGGCCTTTCATGACTTGTTCCTTTCGAAAAAGACCGGTACTGAGATTGCAAATTCATCCGTCTGCCGGACGCCGACAGCAGGGAATAGAGGATAAGCTCGACAGCGTTGAAAGTCAAGACTTGCGGCAACTTCACATGGCGATGATGCGGTCCATGCGTTTGGCTAAATCGGTGAGATATTTTTCGTCGCCGCCGCGAAGCTCTGCGGTCATCCAGCCGGAATAGCCGATTTCGTCAAGGGCACGACGCACCTCGGGCCAATCCACATCCCCATCGAGCAGATTCGTCCACAGAGAACCTTTTCGCTTGAAGCCCTTGACGTCGAGCTTTACGATGCGATTGTTGAGGATGCGGATCCAGTGCTGGGCATAGCCGGTGATGATGCAGTTGCCGATGTCGAAGTATGCCCTGACATGCGGGCTTTCGAATTCGTCGATATAGCGGGCGAATTCGAGGGGACTGAGGAGAAACTTATTCCATACATTTTCGATTGCGATGATTACATCAAGCTCGCGGGCCAGGGGGAGAAGCTCCCTTACGTTCCGCTGTGAGCGCCTGTAAGCTTCGTCGTAGGAAACATCCTTGGTAACCAGCGCCGGGACGAGAAGGACCGTGTCGGCGCCGATTGCATTTGCACAGCGCAGGGCATTTTCCATACCGGCGAGCCCCTTTTTGATTACCTTCGGGTCCGGGTCTGAAAAAGGAGCGTGCCAGCCGCCGAAGACCAGGCCGTGGATGGGGACATTAGCAGCTTTCGCTAATTCAGCTTGTTCGCACATAGCATCGAGGGAATCGAGCGGTTCGGCGTCGATGCCTTCGAAACCGCATCGTCTTGCAAGACTGAATTTGTCGGCATCCGACAGGTTCTTCGGTAACATTCCAATCTTCAGTGCCTTGCGCAATTTTGCGCGCTTCTGCGAGGCAGCAGCTGCCGAAGTATTCACTAATCCGGCACCCACAGCCACCACAGCCGATAGCTGCAGGAATTCTCGACGTGCCATCACTCTATGACCCATAGTTTTCTCCTCTTGCTTCTAAATAATTTTGCATTTTTAGCTTTGATTTTTGCACTCTCAAACTGACCATCGGTCAGTTTGAGTTATTTACTCCTGTAGCAGATTCCGGGATATGCTTCCAACCGCCGTCCAGCTACTCTAATCTCAACAGCTTAAACCCCGTATCCTCGTCCAGCTTTCTTGATGCCTTCACGCCTTCTATCTCGATTATCGTTACTTCCAGAATCAAAAACGTCTTCGCCCCTCCTCGCGGACAGCCGACCACAGTCTCGTCGCCTTTGCCTATCGCAGTGTGTATATGCAGCTTCGGCCCATTGTCGTCGCAATAGATAGTCCCCACCCCCAGCACCTCACCGGGGCCGACAAATTTTCTGAAATTGGGTACAATCTTCGGCTCTTCCGTTTTGGGCCCGACAACCACATCACCTTTTCTGAAACCGCCTGTAATCAAAACCGCAGCAGATGTAACGTTCTCTTTTCGCGCGATACCTTCTATCGATTCATAAAGGTCCTCGCCCTCGAACAAGCGTGCCGCAATTACCCTGCCCGTTTTCCCAACTGCGTATTCCATCTTATCTCCCGCATTATGCCCGTTTCAACTGAGCTTCGTCCATATAGTAACAGCGAGCGGTTCAGCCAGAAACCCCTCAGCTAAGGCAATGAACCGCTGCAGGTGCACCTTGTTAATATGCCTGTCCAAATCCTCCCTGCTCCGCCAGTTCTCATAAAACATAAACGAGCATTTATCTTCCGCATCCTGATGAAAGTCGTAGCTGATACAGCCGGCTTCACGACGCGTCGGCTCAACAAGCAGCATACACTCTTCCTTCACCTGCTCTTCCATCCCCTTTTTCGCCTTCAGCCGTGCCAAGACCGTAATCGCCTCATTTGCCATCTAACTACTCCTTATCCTCAACTTTATTCACACTCCAGTTCTCATCCACCCACAAACCGATGACCCGAGCATCGCAGAACCATCTCTCCGCAAGCTTAACCCCTTACTTCCTGCCATTCAGCAATGCCAACGTCCTCGTGCAGATTCGATTTACGTACTTTCCCATACCGGTATCGTCCCTGGCCGCCTGCTCTATTGCCTCAGTTGCAGGCCGTGCCTTTTCACCGATCTCACCCAGCGCAATCGCGGCGAACAGTCGAACCTTATTCGCTTTGTGCTTGAGCATCTCAACCAGAACGCCCAGCGCCTTGTCCTCCTTGCCCCAGTTGCAAAGTGCCTCCGCCGCCGCCACACGCACCGTCGGCGACTTATCTTCCAGCATCGGCTCAATCGCTGTCTTGGCCTTGTCCATCTGCTCTGCTGTCTCACATCGCCAGCCAAGCCCCACCACTGCCCAGTAGCGCACCGAGCCGTCCTTGTCGTCAAGGGCCTTGAGATACTCGGGTATAGCCGCATTTCCCTTGTAGTCCAACTGCTTGATTGACATCAGCCGTTCGAGAAGGTCGGTCTTGTCAAGTCGCTCGCGCCAGTGAGCTCGCTTCTCAGTTGGCCTGGCCGGTGACTGAGGCGCATCACCACGTTTGAATGTCACCTCGTCGCTGTCGGTAAAGCCAATCCGGCACGCCCTGGCTGTTACCGTTTGGCTCGCCTTGAGCCTCACAGGCTTGGTGTAGAGCTGCCGGCCTTTGCCGCCGTTGATTTTATAAACAATCGACGCACCCTTTGTCGGGCAGGTGATAGTGACATGGTCGCTTCTGCCGAGTGTTGTGCTGAACACCGGCGCCTCGGTCTTTTCCCATTCACCACCCGGCCGTTTCATCTCGTCGAACTCGGGCTCGCAAATGAGACCGACGTCGCGAGTTTCCTTCATCCACTTTGTATGTACCTGGCGCATGCGCTCAAGCACGTCTTTGTGCTCCGCTCTGCCTGCAAGATTGTTAATCTCATGCGGGTCGGTCTGTGTGTCAAACAGCTCCTCGATGGGCTTTGTTTTTCTAAAGTACTGCGTCTGTGCGCCGGTGAGCTTGCCTTCGGCGTCGAGTCGTCGCATGTCCTTCATCGTCGGCATCTGGTCCATATAGTTGATGTACTGGCCGTATGTCACGTGCGGCATGTAATTGCGAAGATACTTGTATCGCTTGTCTCGCACGGCGCGGATGATGTCGCAGCGCTCATCCATCCGGTCACGCGCGGCAAAGATATACTCTCGCGGCCTTACCCGCTGTGAGCCCAGAAATGCCTGACCCTGCATATACTCCGGGATCTTAACCCCTGCCAGAGACAACACAGTCGGCGCAAAATCCACAAACGAGACAAGCGCATCGTTCACGCTGCCCGGTTTTGGAGCACCAGGGTTTTCGGACATCACCCACTTGCGCCACTTCTTCGGAACCCGGATGATAAGCGGCACCTTGATACCCGAATCGTAAATCCACCGCTTATGCCTCGGCATACCCGCACCATGGTCCCCCCAGAACCACACAATCGTATCCTCAGCCAACCCGTCCTTCTCAAGCTTCGTCAGTATCTCGCCCGCCTCGCTGTCCATCAATGTCACTATATCGTAATACTGCGCCCAGTCCTCACGAACAGCAGGGGTGTCGGGGTGATAAGGTGGCACCGGCGCCCTGTCAGGGTCGTGGCGTTCGATTCTCTTGAAGCGGTCCATAATCCACTTCTCGCGGTCGCGTATCTTGCTCTCGTGCGAGATAGTGATGTTGAAGACCGCGAAGAAGGGTTGGTCAGGTTGGCAATTGCCGTAATGCGCCCGCCCGCTGCAATCGTCCCACGCGCTGCCGGGCGGGTCGAACTGATAATCGGTCTTTTTGTTGTTCGTGCAGTAGTAGCCCGCCGCACGCAGATACTCGCTGAAGCACTTCGCGTATGCAGGCGGCACACCCTTGCACCGCATATAATTTGTTCCAATCGTCGTCGGATACGTCCCTGTAATTATGCACGACCGCGCAGGAGCACAGACCCCGATATTGGCAAAGGCATTGGTGAATCGAACACCCTCCGAAGCAAATTCATCCAGAAAAGGCGTCCTCGCATAGCTGTCCCCGTAACAGCCAAGCTCCAGCCCCGTATCCTCACAGCTTATCCATAGTATGTTCGGCCGCTCCACATCTTTTCCTGCCGCCATGCCAAAAACAGACCGACCAAGCAGCATTGTTGCCGCCGACCCAAAACTCATCTGCACAAATCGCCGCCTGCTTATTCGACCTTTCTCTAAACCCATCATCGGAATCTCCCATACATAGTGTCACTGCCAAGTGTCATCCTGTGGCTCCTTGCTGAGCGTTACCGGTATATCAAGCCAGAACATCGAACCCTCACCCGCCTCGCTTTCCATCCCTATGCTCCCGGCCAACATGTCCGCCAGCTCCCTGCAAATCGCCAGGCCCAGTCCGCTGCCGGCGCCCTGACGAGTCAGAGACCCGTCAACCTGACGGAACTTCTCGAATATATTCTCCTTGTCCGCCTCGGCAATCCCGCAGCCCGTATCCGAAACCGACAGCCGTACCGTCTTCTCGTCCGGCATCCCCGCACGGATCTCTATCCTCCCGCGCTCCGGCGTGAACTTCACCGAGTTGCTCATAAAATTCTCAAGTATTTGATGAACCTTACCGGCGTCGGTCGTCGGCGCCGCAATATCATCCTCTACTGTCACCTTAACCTTGATCCTCTTCTGCCTTGTCATCTCCGAAAAAAACGCGACCACCGAATCACATAATTTACGCACGTCCGCCTTCTCAATACGCAACTGAATCTTCCCCGCCTCCGTCTTCGCAAGATGAAGCAAATCGTTAATCATATTCAAAACCCGCTGCCCGCCGCTGATAATGTTCTCGGCGTACCGCCGCCCTTTTCCCTTCTTCAAAACATCTGGCTTGTCACGCAGCACCTGGGCAAACCCCATTATCGCATTCAGCGGTGTTCTGAACTCGTGCGAAATGTTGGCCAGAAACTCACTCTTTACTTTGTTCGCCTTGAACAGCTCTATATTACGCTCAGACAGCTCCGCTATCTTTTCATCCAGCTGCTTATTCGCCTGGCGAAGCTTCTCCTGTATGTTCTGTAAGCTGTCTAACATGTGGTTGAACGCGTCTGCCAGTTTCTCGTATTCGTCGCGCGTCTTTATCGAGCTTCTTATGTCGAGGTTCCCTTCAGCCACGTTGTTGGCAAGCGCACGCAACTGTCGTATCGGACGCAGAATCACCCGCTGCGTTATCCAGTAGAATGCGACAATGGCACCCGCCAATCCTATAAGAAGCGCCACAATAATCCAGACACGATTCAAAAGAACTGTCCTGCTGATATCCGCCGCCGAGCGCTCAATCACCACTGCACCTATCACCTCGTTCCGATTAAACGCCCCCGCCGAACCCTCTGGATTATGACAGCTTATGCAGCTGTCCGTCGCCCTGAATATCCGCACGTAATCGCTGTAAAGCTCGCCCCCTTTCTTCACGAACCGGACCTGATCGAATGCCTCATCATCCTCCCTCAGCGCCTCGGCCGTCTCTCTCTGTTCAACGCTCAGCTTGCGAAGCGGTTTCTCGTCGGTCGCAAACCGAATCCACACTAACTCGCTTTCGTTGGAGTCCATTACACGCCCGGCGTTGTCAAGCACTGCAAGTGCCGCCTCGCCCGTCTGCCTTGTCTGGAAATGTTGCCGAAGCAGCGCCTCCGACTTCGCCCTGCCCGCGTCAAGACATATCTGCTTCGTCAGTTGCCGCATCCATGCGTATGGGATAAGAAGAGCCAACGCCAATATAAGCACCACCGCTCCGCCGAACCAAATCCGGCACTTCTCAGCAAGCGACAGCGGCGAAAGATGCAGTAATACCAGCACCCTGTGATATATGTCACTTATTCGCTTTCGCATAAGCCGACCGTGACCTCATGACGACTCCAGCCTCTCTAAAACACCGGCTGCGCACACAATTGCCTTCTGTCACTGCTTGTCCAAATTCTCCTCGACTGCGTGTGAATGTCTTTGTGTTCGCAGATTCAGCTCATCTAATTGCTTCTGGTCCGCTTCACTCGGCGCATCGGTCAGCAGGCACTGCCCTCGCTGCGTCTTAGGAAAAGCGATGACGTCCCTTATGTTCTCCGTGCCGGTAAGCAGCATAATCACCCTGTCTAATCCAAATGCAATCCCGCCGTGAGGCGGCGCCCCGTATTCCAGCGCCTTGAGGAAAAAACCGAACCGCTCCTGCGCCTGGGCCTTCGAGATATTCAGAAGGTCAAAAACCTTCGCCTGAATCTCCGGCCGGTGAATACGAATGCTGCCGCCGCCAATCTCCGACCCGTTGACAACTATATCATACGCCTGCGAAGTAATGCCCGCAGGGTCGCTGTCCAGCTTTTCGATATCCCCCTCGACCGGAGAGGTAAAGGGATGATGAAGGGAATCATACCTCTTTTCGTCCTCGTTCCATTCGAACAGCGGAAAATCCACTATCCAGACAAACTCGAACCTGTCCTTATCATACAGCCCTAATTCCCTGCCCAATCGGCATCGCAGAGGCGCAAGCGCCTTGTTGGCCGCGCTCTCGCTGTCCGCCACCAACAAAACCAAATCCCCGTCCTTTGCGCCGAAGCGCTTCACTATTCTCTCGAGCTGCTCGGCACTGAAGAACTTGGCGATACTGCTCGCTAATGTCACCTTACCCCCTTCTTCCTTTACCTTGAACCACGCCAGACCCTTCGCGCCGTAGTCAGCGACGAAATCGGTGAACCCCTTTTCGATATCGCTTCTCGAATACTTCCCCCCGCCCGGAGCACAAAGCCCCTTCACAACCCCCCCCTTCTCGACAGTGCCGGTGAAGACCTTGAAGCTGCTCTGCCCCGCAATATCCGATATGTCCTTGAGCTTCATATCGAAACGCAAATCGGGCCTGTCGACACCGTAGCCGTCCATCGCCTCTTTATAGCTCATCCGCCGAATCGGCAAGCTGACCTCCACGCCCAAAATCTCTCTCCATGTCTTCGCTACAAGCTCCGAATGAATATCGATTACATCATCGATGTCCACAAAGCTCATCTCGACGTCTATCTGCGTAAACTCCGCCTGCCTGTCAGCCCGCGGGTCCTCGTCCCTGAAGCAACGCACTATCTGAAAATACTTGTCAACACCGCTCACCATCAGTATCTGCTTGAAAAGCTGAGGCGACTGCGGCAGTGCATAAAAACAGCCCGGATACAACCGGCTCGGCACAAGAAAATCCCTCGCCCCTTCAGGCGTGCTCTTCGCCAGCATCGGCGTCTCAATCTCCCAGAAGCCCTTCTCGTCAAAGTAGTCGCGAGTAATCTTCGTCACCCTGTGGCGAACGTGCAGCTTTTCCTGCATCGCAGGCCGACGCAAATCAATGTAGCGATTCGTCAGCCGAATCTCCTCGTTCGTCTTCTCAGCCAGCTCTATCTCAAAAGGCGGTGTCTTGGCAGTATTGAGTATCTCGAACTTCTCGACTGCAACTTCAATCTGCCCGGTCGCTAATTTCGGATTCTCTAATCCCTCACCTCTCGGCTGAACCACACCTTCGGCAGCAACTACCCATTCACTGCGCACCGTCTTTGCCGGCTTGTGCACCTCCGGCTGTTTCTCGGGATTAAATACTAACTGCGTAAGCCCTTCCCGGTCCCGCACATCGAAAAACACCAACCCCCCGTGGTCACGATACGACTTCACCCACCCGGCTATTACCACCCGCTTGCCCGCATCACTAAGCCGAAGCTCACCGCAGCTATTCGTCCTTTTCAACATCGCCTCTGTCTCTCAAAAGCCATTATGCCTGTACCGTCCAACCTCCCCTGCAACCACGGCTGGGCCAACACACAACGCTCCTATCCGCCGCTCAGAGGATGACTTAGGATAGTAAGCCACCGCCGTTTCGTCAACAAAACCTTTGGCTGTTCACCGACCTGTGGCGCATTTGCCCCTCTCGCACATACCCATACCCGCCAACCAGTCGCCACACAGCCCCGGCCAGCTCGCAACAGCCATGCCCTCCTTACCCAGCCCGAACCCGTGCTTGCCCCTCCCATATATATGCATCTCGGCAGGCACCTTCGCCTCTCGACACGCTAAATAAAAGTAGATGCTGTTCTCCACCCGCACCACCCTGTCTTCGCTCGTGTGCACCAGAAACGTCGGTGGTGTCTGTGAAGTGACCTGTTTTTCATTCGAGAAATCCGCTGACAGCTTCTTATCCGCTCCCTTGCCCAACAAAGTCTCTTTGGCACCCTCGTGGCCGTACCACTCTGACAGCGAAATCAGAGGATATATCAAAATCATAAAGTCAGGACGGGCGCTCGCCTTGTCAATCTCGTCGGTCGGCTCGTAGAATTTCTCGTCAAAGTGCGTGCCCGTCGTCGATGCCAGATGCCCCCCCGCTGAAAAGCCCAGGACCCCAATCTTGTTTGCCTCGACATTAAATTCCTTCGCCCTGCTGCGAACTATCCGTATCGCCCGCTGTGCATCCTGAATCGGAGCAGGATGTCCGTAGTCCTTGCCGCGATGTCTGTAATCGACGATAAATCCGGCTATCCCTAATTCGTTCAGCCATCGCGCAACCTGATGCCCCTCGTGGTCCATCGCCGTCGTCCAGTACCCCCCGCCCGGGCATATAACCACCCCCGCCCCCGTCGCCTCCTCCTGCTCGGGCACATAAATCGTCAGCGTCGGCTTGTCCTTCTCTTCCTCGCCCTTCGCACCAGGCGCACCGCCGGGCCACAGCAGCTCCGTCCTCGCCCCGTCCGAAACCGCGACGCCCGAATCTTCCATACCGAAACCGCAGCAGCTAATACCACCCAGCAGCCCGGCCACCAACAAAATCCTGACAAAATTCCTCATCTTCATAACCCTTTCTGACTCTCGCCGACAACGGTTCCATTCAGCCGCCTGATTATAGCCCGCCGGGCCTGATAAAGCCATCACAACCTGCTCCGCGACCTCAGCCGACACCCCCCAGCCATGCCCTCTTTGCCACCGACACAAACGAAAAAAAATTCTATTTTTCTTGATTTTTCTGTTGCAATCCCCCCGCGGTCTGCTATACTGAGATTATCAGGGGTGCTTGATTCTTCGTAGGGAGGGTCAAGAGCGAATGACCTAATTGACGTTTGTTTGGATTGTGGAAAATTGAAGCTGCTTGCGGCTTTAACTTAAAAACCACGGGCTGAGGTTTCTTACTCCTCTTCCTCCCTCCTGACCTCAGCCCATTTTTTTTCATACCGCCCCTTTTCACCGGTAATTTCCACCCCGTCCGATGCCTCTTTTCGCCCAACCCGCACACAACCAAAACTTTGCTTGCCTGACCGCAGCCCTCGGTGTAAACTCTAATTTATTCAAACTGACCGCCTTGCAGACAAAAATTAACGTAACCTCTTATTCGCTAATATGTTCTGCGTTACAAAAAATACGATAAAATCAGCTATCCGCCGCAGGCGGATTCAACAATTTTGCATTTTGGGTTTTGATTTTTACACTCTCAAACTGACCATCGGTCAGTTTGACTAATTTACTGCGACCATATCTCTAAGGTTGCTCTCCATTACGCCATTTGAAGGGGTTGATTATGAATCTCAGAATACTCTGGGCTCCTGTGCTGCTCTTGTGTGTTGCTTGCGCTGCACAGGCAAACGTGCCCGACGACGATTCCTCCGTCCGCCGGGCGTATCTAAAACAGATTCAATCGGTCCTGCCGCCCGATAGACCCGGCCGAGGCACCGTCTCACCCCTTGATGCCACCTGGACCGACTGGCTCAATCGTACCGGCGAGCTGCCGCCAAATTTCGACAGGATGCCTGCAATCCCCTTTTTGCCCGACCCGTTGATTCTCGATGAGGGCACGAAGAACATACCAATAGAAACAGCCGAGCAGTGGCAGCAGAAACGCAAATGGATAGCCGAACAAATAAAGCACTGGCTGACCGGAACATTTCCCCCGCCACCGACTAACCTCAATGCCAGAGTGCTAAGCGAGAAAAAAGACGGCCAGGTCACCGTGCGCACGGTTGAGCTGCGCTTCGGGCCTGACCACAAGGCAAAGATGACGGCAGAATTGATTATCCCGCCGGGCGACGGGCCTTTCCCTGTCTTTATGACACAGTGGAATCACCGCCTCTGGGCACTCGTCGCAGTTCGCCGAGGATACATCGGCTGCATCTATGCAGGAGCAGATGACAAGGACGACACTGAAAACTACGCCGAAATCTGGTATCCGAAGTACGATTTCACACGCCTTATGCGACGTGCCTGGGGGGCGCACCGCGTCGTCGATTATCTCTACACGCTGTCCGAAGTGGACAAAAAGAAAATCGCCATCACAGGCCATTCCCGCAACGGCAAGCAGGCGCTCATGGCAGCCGCCTTCGACCGGAGAATCACCGCATGTATCTCATCCAGCGGCGGCACCGGTGGAGAAACCCCGTGGCGATACACCTCAGAGCCATTCAACACCGAAACCATCGCTTATATGACCACCAGCTTCCCACACTGGTGCCACCCGCGACTGCGCTTCTTCGTAGGCAGAGAGCACAAGCTGCCAATCGACCAGAACCTCCTGCTGGCTCTCGTTGCTCCAGGAGGACTTATGCTCAGCTCTGCCGCAACCGAACATCTGGGAAACCCCTGGGGCATCGAACAGTGCTATCAGTCGCTCAAGCCGGTTTACGACTTTCTCCACGCCGAAGACAAGCTCGCCATCCGCTTCCGATGGGGCAGACACGGCACCAGTGCCCGCGATATGGAAGATTACATAGACTTCTTCGACTACTGTTTCGACAGAACAGACCGCAAGCCGGAAAACAAACTCTACTACGATTTCAGCTTCGACAACTGGAAGAAGCTTAGCGGCGAAAAAATCGACCCAGCCGACTATCCTGAAAAGGGCCTCGATGACCTTCTGCTCAAATCCGACGGAGGCACAGTGCAAACAGTTGCCGACTGGCAGCAAAAAAAAGCGGAAATCAGAAAGCAAATCCGCTGGCTGCTCGGTGACCAGCCCCCCGGCGCAACCAATCCCGGCCCAAAGGCCTCCGCAGACATTCCCTCAACCGACAACGCATACTCCGGAGACCATCTCGCAAGAGTAATTGGCAGACCACGCACTGGAGGCCCCGTCCGACGGCTCGTAATCGGCGGATACAATGGCTTCGGAGACTACCTCGAAGCCAATCTCTATTACCCCGCCCCCAAAGGAGGCAGGCAAAAATCTAACAGCCTGCCTGTTATTATCTGGCTGCACGAATACGCCTACCCAACCGGCTTTGCACGCAACAGAGAAGAGCTAATCGAGGCCTTCTCCAAACGCGGCTTTGCCGTCTTCCTCTTCGACCAGATCGGCTTCGGAACCCGCATCGCCGAAGGCGCCGACTTCTACCAGCGCTATCCGCACTTCTCCAAACTCGGCAAAATGGTCGCCGACACACAGGCCGCCCTCGATACGCTCAGCAACCTCGACATCATCGACAAAGCCCGAATATACGCAGGCGGATATTCACTGGGGGCAACCATCGCCCTCTACACCGCCGCACTCGACGACCGCATCGCAGCCGTTATAAGCGTAAGCGGCATAACACCACTTAGAACCTCCGGCAACGACAGTCCTGCCATCCGATGGTACTACGACCTCCATGGCCTGCTCCCACGCCTCGGCTTCTTCGAAAACAACAAATCACGAATCCCCTGCGACTTTCAGGAGATTCTCGCTGCCATCGCACCCAGACCCGCTCTTGTTATTGCTCCCACTTGGGACCGATTCGCCAATCTCAATGACGTGCGCCAATGCATCGACCAGGCCACCCCCGTTTACACCCTCCTGAATGCCCCTGACAACCTCAAATTCCACACACCCCAGGACTACAACAGGTTTTCCAGGCAAATTCAGAAAAAAGTCCTTGACTGGTGCGAAAAAAACCTTAAATAATGGCAGTTTTATTCGAACACACCGAACCTGTTTAACGAATAGAGCGTAATCTATAGTGTACGATGACCACGGGCTGGGGTGTTCTCTCCTCTCCTCCCTCCTGACCCCAGCCCAGTTTTTTCACCTTCTCCCCCGCTTCTGCGATATCTCTAACCTCTGCCTCTAACGTGACTTAGGACCTCAGCCCATAGTGCCGCCCCCCTGTCCCTAACCCCTAACCGCTCCTCTTTCACCCCCGCTTCTCTTTGTCCACCTGATTCGCCTCCTGCGCACATGATTTCCCGCCCCGGACCACCCAAAAAAAAATTTTACTTTTTTTCAAATTTTTCCCTTGCCACCTTTATAACCTTTCTGCTATAATACAAAGCGAAGTAAGTGAGAGTTTTATACAAACACACCAAACATTGAAAAAGTTAATATGTGTGCCTGTTAAGTCAAACAACAGGGCTGGGATATCTCGCTTTCTCCCCTCCCTCCGACCCAGTCCTGTTTTTTTTTATGCGCAAAAATACACCCCTCGATGTCCCCTAATCAGTAGTGTCACCTGCCACTCTGTCTCGTTGTTTCGGCCAGACTTTCTCACTTAGTACCGCCGGCTGCCCGATTTGCCCCCACGCTGGTAATTCACGAAAAAATATCGCAGCGCATCTATCGGGTGGTCATAGACACCGTCCTTGGCCGGCAGCTCCCCCGACCGCTGCCCCGACGGGCCGTCAGGATAATGATAACATCGCATCGCCTCAACAAGCCGCTCGCACCTCGGCGATATGATCAGCCGGCTCTCGCCGTCCCCGGACCGAATCGCACGCCGGATATGCTCAACCCCCTCCAAAATCCCGCTCCGCCGATACCGCGTTCGGATACCAAGCGACCGCAGCTCACGCACAGTGCTCGTCCCCGTCACATCATTCGCTCCCGCACCCGCCGGGTCGCAAAACGTCGCCGTCACACGACCCTCACCGCCCGGCGTCCTCGCCTTTACCTCCTCCGCATGAACATCTATCGTCGCCCGACGCCGAACATACTCATCAATCACCCGCACACCTCCATCGCCGTCAACCTGTACCCACAGGCAAACGAAAGGATTCACAAACCCAAAATCCAGCGACCGATACAAAGGCAAATTCCCATCGTAGTCAACTACCTTGACGTGCACCGCCGGGTCGAACTCATCGAACACCGCATTTTCCAGATTTGGCTTTCTGCAAAGCATCTCCGCCTCCCACCCGGCCCTGCTCGCTCGCCGCATCTGACTGATGCAGTCGTCAATCTTCAAATACCCATTTCCACGCTTCGCCTTGCCTCCGCAATCACCCCACAGCGGACACTGCGAGCAGTTCCGACCCACGCATCGCTCAACCGTCTCCCACACGCACCACTTGAATACCGGCGTTTCCGATTGCCCGGCTGAGCTAACTATCTGCTGCATAAGCCCGTAAGGCCGGTGCATCGTGCTTATCGTTTCTATCCCGGCAACGATACTCTCCGTGCTCTGCGTCGTAAATTTCGCCGCCGCAAATACATCCTCCGAAAAAAGCTCCACCTCATCACACCGAAGCTTCTGTATGTGCTGACCGCGAACACTCTTGGCTGACTGCGTCAAAACCTCAACACCCGACCCATTCGAAAACCCGCACCTGTCCTTCCGCACAGGCCCCGCCAAAAATCCCTCGAACCCGCCGTGCAAAAAGCCAGCCAGATATTGATACATCCGCCCCGCCTGCTCCTCCGAACCCGCCAATATTCGCACCTGACAGCCTGGCTTAAACACGCAGTCTAACAGAGTCGCCACCGCACCCGTCTCCGTCTTGCCACCACCACGATTCGCCCACACAACCATATCCGCATTCGCTCTGCGCCTCGACGCAAAATCGCTGCCAAAACTGTGCCACAAATAATCCATCGGACTCTGATGCCCCGAACATATCCTCTTGCCCGGAATATCAAGCCCCAAAAACACCTTCACATAATTCTTCAAATCACCCTTCGTCCCAGGCCGAACCCGCCGCAACGCTTCATACACCTTACTTGCTTCAGCTACACCGCTTGCACCGTTCCCGCGCAGGCCCGAATCCATAATTAAACCACTTTTCATCATTACCCCCTCATCTCAGCTTGACGTCTCGACATGCAAACAACCGTGGCGCTACTCAACTTCCATCCGCACCACTTCACCCCCGCTTAAACCTATCGCAACGCCCTCCCAAAGCTCCGCCCCCTCATAACTCCGCTCCAACCCCTCCGTCACATTCCGAACCACATAACGTTTCCCCGCCTCCGCCGTAAACCATTCCGGAAACTGATTTATCCTCGGCCAGTCAAGCGGAAGCCGCAAGTACTCCTTATGCCTCGGCCTGTCAAATATCACCTTCCCCTCCCAATCCTTCTGCGCCAGAAACGCAATCTCCAAAGTCTCTCCTTCCCGAACCGCCTCGAAACCGCATACACAAAAGCAAAAAAACTTCTCGTCACCATTACCCACTTGTTAAAATATGGCGTATACTTTAAAGGGACAAGCGAGATTCCCGGCGCGCTGGCAACTGTAAGTTTCATCCCGACCCGGCACGGCATAATTGAAAAGAGAGACGGGCCCGGCGAAAGAAAGCGAGGTAAAAAAGCGGCCTCGTCTCTCTTTCTCCTTTTTCACCTCGCCTCTAAAATCTTTTCTGTACCCTCCGCCCTGGCAAATTCCACTGCCGTCTCTTCCCCGTTTACACTCACGCAGTGCTTGCCATAGAAAACAGGAACCCTGCACTCGCCCTTAGCGTCCGCTTCGCCCTCCCACCGTGTCCACCACTCGTCAAAAACCAGCTTCCGATAAGTCACCGCAGGCGGCGTCGGTGAAAAATCCTTCCTCCACAACGCATCGCTCGGCGAAAAGTGTGTCCCCTCACAGATACCCCAGAAGATTATCGCCTCAACCGCAGGATGACCGAAACACACCCGAAAATGCTTATCTAACATCACCGCTGCATATTCCTTGTTACCCGCCTGGTCGTCGATAATATATTCGCTTATCTTCACGCCGAGGTCCGTCCGACGCAGCCTGTCCAAAGCCTCCTTCAGAAAACCGATATTCGTCACGCCGCCCCAACTGTGCGCCTGGCAGTTAATTCCGCCCAATACCGCACCCTTATGCATAAGCTCACGCGCCCCAGCGATGTAATCGTCGAGCCGACTTTGGTATCGATTGTTAAGAATATTGAAATCGTTCAGCGCAAGAGACGCCTCCGGATTCGCCTCCTTAAACCACTTGAACATATCAACCACGATATCGTCGCCCAATCTGTCCCGATACCATCGGCAGTGCAGCATCTCGTTATTCAAATCCCAGTCATCAACCCTGCCCGCAAACCAGTTCGCCACCTCCTTGCACCGCCGCTCGATAACCCGCCGAAGCTCCGCGTCACTCATCTCCTTTTGCCATCCCGGCACAAACCGCTCGCAGCCCCATATCACGCAGTGCCCTCGCATCGCCAATCCGTTCTCAAGAGCCCATTTCGTCGTCCGTTCGGCGCTTGTCCAGTATATGTTCCCTTCCCCCGGCTCCACGTTGAACCACTTCGCCGCGTTCTGAAATACGCCGATATTGAAGTTGTCCCTGATAAGCTGATAGTACCGCTCGCGATTGGCTTCGATAAACTCATATCGCCACTTCTCGTTCAGCCACTCAAAATCATCCCCCCATACCCGCAGGTCGTCGAAATCCGCCTTCGTCGCCCACATCTGGTCGTTCAGGCTCGTCCCAAACAGAAAATCATGCCGCGTCTGCTCAACCTTAACTTTAGCCCCCGGGGACGCCTTTACAATCAATGTCCCCATCCGGTACTTCTCGATATTCTCATCCGCCTCACGCAACACCAGATTTTCCATCAGCCGAAACGCCGCATAGTAAGTCTCTCGAACCTTCTGGAGCTGCTCACCCGTGCTGACCTCGTCGGCGAGCTTCTCTGCCTCAGCCACCGGGTCAAACGATGTCTCCACCGGCTTGTACTGTTTTGTCGCCCTGGCCGCCTTGGCGTATCGCCTCGCCAATTCCTTCAAATCGCCCGGCCTCCAGTCCGCATCCCATATCCGCTCCGTCTTGTCCATCGTCATCTCAACCAGAGCATCAACGGTATTGAAATCCTCCTGCACCTGCCGCCATATTGCTCGACGCTCTTCGTCCGTGCTGCCCTTGCCCGTCTCCTCCACAAGACGCTCCCGACGCAACCGAAGTGTCTCCTGCCAAGTCCCCTGCTTCGGTACATAAAACTCAACCGCTCCCTCAGAACCACAAACTACAGATGAGAACGTAAACGCCAAAATCCATACCGCAATAAAGCCAAACCGCTGCATTGCTTTCTCCTTAAATGAAATCGTATGCACATTCGCCTCATCCAACCCGCACGTGCAGATGAGCTGCACCGACATGCCCCGCCTTGTCCACACACCACGCCCGCACAATATAATCACCCGCCCTTTCATAAACATGCTCCGTCACCGCATATCCGTCTCGGGCGCGCGCCATCTTGTTGCCGTCCGAACATACCTTTACCGGTGCACTCCCGTCACCAAAATCAAGCGTCTCGCCGATTCGCTCCTTCGTAAAAGACCGAACCTTAAACGTTACCGCCTGCCCCGCCTTCACATCCTGTGTAGGCCAATAACACGCATGTATCGAAGGCGGCACTACCTCCGCATCCTCACCCCCGAATACCTGCACCTTGCAAAAATCATAAGCCGTGTTCCCTCCCCCGTCACTCACCTTGAGAATTTCACTGTAAGTCCCAACCTCGCTGTAGCTCTTCTTGACAGTCGCCCCGCTTGCCCTCGTCCCGTCCGACAGCATCCACTCATAACTCAACTCCCCACTCGCACCCCACGACTTGCCCCCGTCAAGAACTACCTCCTCACCAACTTTCACGACCTTGTGAGGCCGAGCCACAGCTATCACCTTCGGCCTATATTCCCTTATATACGCCTCCCAGATAAAACCGTACCCTTCCTCCGTGCCCCACTTCCCCGACGGCTGCTTGGATATGATTTCAAAATGCAGATGAGACCAACCCCCGCTGCCTCCTTCTTTACCCAAAAGCCCTATCGGTTCCCCCATCTTAATCCGCTTGCCATGCTCAATCGACTTGTCAATCTCATACAAGTGACTGTACCTGTAGTACCACCCCCGCTCATCAAGAACGTACACCACATCATATCGCGGCTTGACTGGCTCACTATCGTGCCCCTCCAGAACATCCTCACCCCGACAAACAACCAGCCCGTCAGTCGCCGAGACAACCTCAACCAGACCTTCCGCCCCGCCAAAATCAAGTCCGCTGTGATAGTATATCTTCCGCGGCCCCGGCTGCTCCCCCGCATCAACGTGAACCGGTTCGTTCGCCATCTGAGTCGCACTCGCAAACCACTTCTGCCTCACCGGATACACAAATGTCCCCTCCGGCAACATAGCCGACCCCCCAGGCCACAACCGCAGCCGCGCATCCTTCTCAAGACCCCAACGGTCCTCGTCCGTCAGCTCGTAATAGCCGAATGTCACCGGACAATCAATCCTGTACCGCCCCGCTGCGACCGGCAGATTGTAATTACCCGAAGACAGCTCCACCGTCTCTCCGTCCACCTCTACCTGCACCTTCACAGACCGAACCGCATCACACACACTATCCCGCTTGTGCTGAACTCCCAAAAGCCGAACATTCACCACGCTGCCGTCGCAAAGCCGCAACTCACCTCGCTCTCCTTTATTCAAATCTATAACCCGAAAAGCTATCGAGCCGAAACAACCACCTAAACCGCCCAAAAACCCTTCCCCGCAGCCCGAAATCAAAACCGAGGCCGCCACAGCACCGCTCAGCTTCAAAAAATCCCGCCGTGACAGATTAACTGTGCCCATGTCATTGCCTTCCATATATTTACCGTTACCGTTCGCTGCCTTGTCCAATTGTACTGCTTGCACCGCCGCTTACAACCCTGTCTCTGCTCTGCAAAACCTGCAAAAAAATCTAACTTTCATTCACGTCTTTTTTGCCTTTTCCAAAATCTGGCGCATACTTTAAATAGAGGGTACCGAATAGACCCGTCTGGCTTCGCCGAAGGTGACAAAAAACACTCGCCGCCTGCTGTAAAAGGGAGACTGCCTCTACAAACTAAACTGTACCCTAAAGGGGGCTGCGTCTCCCTTATTTCTGCGCAACCTCCCCCCCCCAACACTATCACGCCCGCTTGCCGGCTCCTTTCGACTCCGCAAGAACCGCCAACAACCTGCCCGCAACCTCAACTGAAAGCTCACTATGCTCCCCCATTTCTTCACCTTCCGGCCCATCCTTGCCGCTCTCCCCAGCCGCAGCTCGCAGATGTTTCAGTACGTCAATACACGCACGCCTCGCCGTCTCATCATGCGATGACCCCGTCAGCTCAATAAGTCTCGCCGCCGCTACCGGCGAATACTTCGCAAGTATCAGCTCCCCCTCCACGCAAGTGCCACGCAGCCGCTCATAATACTCCGCCGAAAATAGCTCCTCCTGCATCCACTTATCGAACGTCTTCGCCCGAATCCCGTGCTTTCGCAAAACCGCCTGCCTGCCGACCTCGCCTCCAAAAAGATCCGTCAGAACCGCCGACTGTGTACCCTTCAAATACTTCCGTCTCGCCATCTCTCAAAAACCCCCCTTCGTATCATGTTAAATATACTCTCGCCCTGATTTCACCACGAATATAACACGTGGTCTTCACCTGCCCCCATCTCCGCCTCCCTGCCTCTTAGAGCCTATCCTAATAACCGGTTCGTTATGAGGCCGAGCGAAAAGTTCGAGGCCAAGGCGGCAGGGGCAAAATTGCCGCAGGCGTAGCAAAAGCTACATCGAGGACGATTTTGGCCCGACAACGCAGGCATCGGGCTTTGCAGCAGGCCGTAATAGAGTGGGTTATTAGGATATGCTCTTAGTCGTCTGTGCATCCCTCCGCCGCACGGTCGTATCTAAGCTGCCCCCAGGCATGAATCTGCGCCCACTCCAAATCCTTGTTACATGGCTGACGCCTCAGCGCCGGTGGTGTCGTGATCCCCGTTAAGTTCAAACTGCAAAGGTCCAGCGTTTCCTTCTCCGTCCATTTGTAAAACTCCGCGTGACCGTCCGCATAAGACCAGTTTGTCCCCTTCCCGTGCCGACAAGGCGGCGGATCACCCCACTCCGGCTCTTCTACTGACACGCTCCAGCTGTCCGGCGTGATACGACCCTCGTCCACCCAGACAAATCGCTCCGCAGGACGGTCAATCTCCAGCCGATTCTTATACGCATACGCCTCCCGAGGTAGCTCCCACGTCGCCGCTCCAGCCATCCTGTCTAAAATCGCGTAAGTCAGCATCTCACATCGCTCACCCGTCGGGCACTTGAAGATGCGAACGTTCTTGACGTATTTATACAGCAGATTCGTCCCTTCAATCCACACGCTGCCGACCTGTGTAATATCCCTGGGCCCTTTCAGCATCGCCCGCTGGCTTTCAAGATCGCAATCTGCCGCATACGTCAGAAGCCTAAACTCCTTGCCCACCCATGGTGCCCAGTCCAAAGGCGGCGGAGGCGGATCACCGTGACCGGCAGAATTCTTCGCAAATCCCTGGCTCCCGTTCACTAACCTGTCGGCGTTGTCGTCCGCATACATAATCCACGCAGCCGTAAGCTGCTTTATATTATTCAGGCACACCGCACGCTTGCCCTGCTCCCTCGCCTTCGAAAGCGCCGGCATCAGTACCGCCATCAATAACGCAATAATCGCGATCACCACCAATAACTCGATCAGCGTAAAACCCCACAACTTCCTCACAACTGCTCTATTGTCTTCGCTGCCATGATACATTTCAGCAACTCCTTCCAAAAAACCGGCGTGGCCCTTTATTATATCACCAAACCGCTCCCGACACGCCTGTAATTCACCGCAATTTCTCTTAGAGCCGGTTTTAGGATAGGCTCTAATTTCCACCCACCTCTCTTAACCGGTCGCACCCCTTTCTCCTGCCCACATACAGCTCCGCTATCTCCGCCAGAGCCGCCGCTCGCCTCGAAGCCCGTGTCCCCGTCGTATCTCCTTCCACAGCAAGCCCTAGCGCCTTTTCGATAATCCCCTTCTGCTCGTCATTCACAAAAAACACCATCGCACTTGCAAAACCCTTCGCCCCCGCCTCACAAGAGACGCTCGGCAGCTTCAACGCCGTCAATCGCTCTATCTGACTCGCCGTCGGCGGAATCAGCTTGCCAAGCTCACCCGTCACCATCCGCCCCTTCAGCCGCCGCAATAACGCAAGCTTCTTGTCCAGCACATCCCTGCCACACAAGCGATTCAGCGTCGCAAGCAATATATCCGCTTGCCCGTCGTCAACGTCCCACACCACACAATCAACCTTCGTGTACCCCAACCTCTCCAGCGCCTTCACACGATGATGCCCGTTGATTATCTCATAACACCCCTTCCGCCTCGGATGACGCCGAACAACTATCGGCTCATACATCCCCATCCGCTCAATATTCCGCACAAGCTTCCTGAACACCCCGCCACTCATCACGTTCGCATTACCCGGATGACCAACCAGCTTCCCCAGCTCAATACTCTTCACCTCATTGACCATCTCTGTCCCCATTTCTATGTCATTGCGAGCCCAGTACCAATTGAACACCCACATCGCTTGTCGGTCCCGAATCGCGACCGCCCCTGTTCCTGCGACCAATTGGTGCGGGGCGTGGCAATCCCTTTTTGAACATTGGAAGATTCGTGCTTTGGATTTGTTTCGGATTTCGAGTTTAGGATTTCGGATTTCAAAGCGGTAGCTTTGCTCCCTCATTCCGCCACAGATAATACGTAGGCCGCTCCGTCAGCTTCCCTAACACATACCGCACCCGCTCAATCCCCCCTTTCATCCCACGCCTCTTACCATAACTCCGCAAAAAGCGCCTCATCTCATCGTCAACAAACCCCCTCTCAGCTCGCCCCAATCCCTCAATCTTCTTCTCAACCGCCGCCGCATCGACAAGCTCGCCCGCCTTTATCCCCACCGCACCAAACGCCTCCCTCAGCCGCACACACCGCGCAGACAGTGCCCCCTCATATCGCCTCATCCCCGCCCTCTCGAAAAACGGATTCACCCGCCCCATCACCGCCATCGCCTCTACGATAGCCACATCCATCAAACCCATCGTCTCCCGCACCAATCGCGCCGCCAACCCCAACCCCCGAAACCTCGGCTCTATCACCACCCTGCTTATACACCGGACATTCTTATTTAAAAGCGCCAGCCGCGTCGCCTTATCATACCCCGAAAAAAATCCATCCGTCGCAACATCCCTCAGCTCGCACCCCACAACCGGCATCGTATAGACTATCACCCCCACCGTCTCCAATCGCGCCGCCGTGCGAAACTTGCCCCTCAACGCAAACACCGCCGCATATACCCCCAACCGCTCACCACGATAATGATACCGCGAAAGCTTCTCATAATCTCCCCTCACTCCTCGAACAATCTCGAGCTTACGCACAACACTACATGTACCCATTTACCCCCCACTTCTTACTTCCTTGTCCCCGAGCGCTGCCAACCTGGCCCGCTACAGGGGATCCCTTCTTACTTCTCACTTCCATCTCCGCACGCGCAGCGTGCTTCCGCAATTTTACATTTTGATTTTTGCATTTTCCCCGGTAAACCATTTCCATCCCTTCCCGCGTCTTTTTTGTCATTCCCGTGAAACTTGTCCCCAAGGGAGCGAGAATCCGGAAACAAAACTCTCTGCACGCGCAGCGTGCTTCCGCAATTTTACATTTTACATTTTGATTTTTGCATTTTCCCGATAAACCACTTCCGTCTCTCCGTTCAAATGCTTCACCACCAATACATCAGGCCGCAAATCCGCCAATATATCCTCATGACTGGACGCCAAAAAAAACGTTACCCCTTTATCCCTCGAAAATCGCCGAACCTTATACGCTATCACCGCCGCCGTTATCCTGTCTAAATTCGAACAGAACTCATCCGCAAAGACATGGCACTTGCCCCCCGCAAGCGCCATCGCCAGCCGAAACCGATACCTCTCCCCCTCGCTCAGCAAACCGGGCCGACTCACCATCCGAAACACATCACTAAGCCCCGCACACCCTAACACCCGCATCGCTTCTATAATGTCACCATCCACACAGTCTATCACCGCCCTGTCCAAAGCTAACTCGATCTCTTCGAGATTAACTCTTGCTTGCCGCTCAACCTGCCTCTCCAGCTCGGCCAATAGCACACTCTTGCCCGAACCCGAAGGCCCGGTTACATAAACAACATCACCCTCCTCCACCAATATCCTGCACTTGTGCTCCACCGCACTTTCCCTCAGCCGACTCGCATCCACACCAAACATCCGCATCACAGCCGATACTCGCTTCGTCACCTCACCATCCCACTCAAACCTTTTCGAAACCCTCATCTCCATCTCTTACTGCCCCCTTAACCACATGTCATTGCGCAGCCGCAGACCGTGTCAATTTCATATTTAGCCGCGGGTTTTACCCGCCGTCTCCCCCGTAACACC
>JAUVYV010000116.1 GCA_030602885.1 Phycisphaerales bacterium | reverse complement strand
CGGGTTAAGGGTGTGGTGTCACCATCTCTTTTCGCATGTCACGCAGCCGCTCTGCTCGCATTCGGTCGGATTCGGTCTGACCATATAGCAAGCTTTTTGTATGGAGGATCCTGTCGATGCACTTATTAAGCTGTTTTTCGGTAGCCGGCTCTTTGCCGGCGATGATTCTATCGGCCCTGGTCCGTGCCAGGACCTGGCGGGTGTGCCGGCTGACAGCAGAGACCACCACCAACAGAAGGACAATCAACAAGAAGAATTCTATAACCATATCTGGCCTTTCAGAGTTTTCGTGATCACAGTATCGGCTGTTTGCCAGGTGAACTTTACCGATGGAGGATTGTTGCGCTGCTGAGCCGTCTCGGCGTTGTTCCAGTCCTCGCTGCGGACCGCCGGCAGCGCCCTCGCGGGCGCCTGCGATTCTTCCCCCGGGCCCAGCTGCATGCGGCTTGGATCCATTTAGCCCTTCGAAGTGGTGACATCGAGCCCTGACCGTGACATCTTTTAGATCTGAATTTGAGGGGGTAGTTTGGTATGGGTTGCATCCAGCAATCGCAGCCTGGTCAATCCTCGTGCGTTCTCTGGAGGCGATGTCACCCTAAAATCGGCAGCCTGGTCAAATCAGCCCCTGGCTTCGATTCTGACGAGTGCTGTTTTCAACCAAAGAGGGGGACAGCATTGTTTTTGTCCCTGACTGCTGCAGCTGCTCATTGATACTTGCCGGCAGCGCGCTCGGGAACCAGCTGGTTGGCAGCTCAAAATACCCTGGATCGGTTAGGTTTAACGGAACAGACGCATTTTGAAGTTGTTAAAAAAAACACACTTATCAAGTGACATCGAGCCATCTTCGGGCTAACTCGCGCAAGTCGTAGAGGTCAACAAAACCGTCCGGCATACCGATCTCTCCAGAGATATCGCCCAGGTGCTTTCCTTGCGGGGCCTTCCAGTCACTAGCCATACTATTGAAGTCTGCAAGGTCGCAGATCCCATCTCCATTCAAATCGGCCAGTGACCTTGTACCGATGTGCAGCGTAGCAGATCCATAAGGGCTGGTGATATCATGGCTGCCGGCTGGAACATTCTTCAGCTGAATGACCCCTACACCATAGGGACTCCCAGCCTCGATTGCTCTTCTCACATCGACTACAAATCCGTAGCGCAGCCTCTCTGATTCGAGAATGATCGGCTTATCATCAAACGTGTCACCGCTCTCATCGACATAGAAGTCAATGTGGAGGCAGTTCTCGGTCCCGCCGATGCCACCGCAGCCGAACAGTTTCAGCTTAAATGGAGTTACGCTATCACAAGGACGATAATCATAGAGGCATTTTTGACCTTCAACTTCTGAATATACAAAGGCACCGCCCAACCAGGCATCATCACAAAAATCATCCTCGAGGAGCTCGTCCATCTCATCTAACCCATCAGCCACTGCGTAGAAGTCCCAATGTACGGCATCGTAGTGGTTGGACGGCCAGTCACCGGCCACGTTCACGATGTCAATGCCGCTAAAGCGATAGGCAGTGACATCGAGGGACCCGAACAGGATCACAACCACAATCAATAACAGTTTTCTCATCTTACATCGTCCCCTTTCCCTGCAGCTGCAGGCAAAAAATCCCCCAGTTCGAATTTCGGCCAGGCTGATTATAGCGGAGCTCCCCAGGCCGTCAAGAGCCGGCTTTCGTAAGCCGACCATAACAGGTCTGCAGACTTGGCAATCCCGACCAAACAGCTATAGATAAAGCGACCCGTTTTAAGGCTATGTAAAGCGACATTTTTTCGCCGGCGAAACCAAAACACGTCCCATAATGGGTGTTCGGTTTCACTCAGCCGCAAATCCTCGATTATGTCTAAAAAATTGAGGGTCCTGGCTACCTGGTCGGCGGGGGAAAAACTCACCAGGCTGCCCAGTTGCCAAAACAGGGTATTGGGGTATGCCTCGGCTTGATTAAAGCCAGCCAGGGTGCTGTTATGGCCTCGGCGCTACCAGCGGCGCCAGCTCTAAGCGCAGAACCTTGCCCCCGCACGCTTGACAGATGGCGGGGGCAATGGTAAAATGTTGTTTGAGGTTCACCCTCATGTTTTTACCTGAGCCGTGGGTCTAGCCGTCCTGCGGCTCTCGTTTTTGCAGCTGCCGGCCTTTGCGAATCGCCTGCCAGAAATAAACTCCTCCAAATGGCACAGATTTGCCCCGGCAGCTGCAAGCGTCTTAGCGAGGAGTCCAAAGGCGGGAACCTTTGGGACGAAGCTAAGTGCCTGTCAAAATCGCAAATTTCGAGAGGGGAACCAGGCCTGGCGTTTAGCGCGCAGCACCGCGGAGTGCTGCC
>JAUVYV010000115.1 GCA_030602885.1 Phycisphaerales bacterium | reverse complement strand
CGCAGCGGATGATCCACACCAGGCTAATCCCATCACCCGAGCACTGGGTCCAGCTCATCGGTGCCCTGGCACTGAACCACAAAACCTACAAACACAAACGCCGCCGGCAGCGCCCTCGAGGGCGAATCCGCCCCATCCACGAGCACTCCAGCGAAACAACAATCGCCGAGACCAGGCGGGCCATAATCAGCGAGCTGGTCCATCGTGGAGAAAGCATCGACACTGCTGAAAAAGTTGCAGACAAAGTTATAACAAAAAGCAGGCAAAAAAAAGGGTCTTAGGGGAGGACAAAAATGTCCGCCATAATCTTATTAACAGAGATAAATCTCTGTTACAGGTAAAGCGGAACATTTTTCACTCGAAAGCCTATCGGCTTCGAGCGTAAAATAGTCAGCTTTTCCCTCAAACGCCGGGGGGCTTGCGGTTCAGGGGGCGCGGTTCGTCGGAGACCTCTACGCTGGAAGTCCAGCACGAAAAAACTCGGGACCAGCCGAATCCGGCCCGACCCCGATTCTTCGGCCCACCAGGATCAACCAGGAAGCGTTCAGCGAATCGGATCCGTACCAAACCACCCTCGAATTCAACACAGGGCAAATTACCTCTTGACACACCGGCACAAATCTGCTATAATGTTTTCAGTGGCACGAATTAGTGTATTTAGACCGAAAAAATATAGTTAGGAGAACCGACCATGAAAAACAAAAAACAAACAAAATTCAAATGGGGACTCTGCGCCATCGTCTGTCTGGTCGCCCTGTTCTTCGAGGGATGTGGGGACCCCCAGGCAGATGAACGAATGGATGTTGATGGCTGGAGAGTTCACTTGTTCAAGAGAGTCGATCAAACTGATGCACGTCTGCCCGACGCATGGAAAGTCAGCACTGACACGGAAGGCAGGGACATTTGTAGCGTTGCCCACGGATTCATGATCGAGCTGCTCGATGAACGCAATGAACGACTTGAGCAAAAAGACATACGCATCGACATCGAAGCCATCGACCATTGGAGCCCACTTTATGATCGTGACCTCTGGGACCAAACGGCGCCAGGTGGTAAAAAATACGGTTTCCTCAACATATTCCTCAAGCCAGGTTCCGAGGTCTATGACGGTGTTCTTCACGGCAGAACAAATGACGCCGGCTTACTTCTCACATATGCCGGCCTGGGCGATCCCAAAGCAAGCTCCGACCCTACCGCCCCGCTTGATCTGGATTACGAATGGCCCGGTCCCGGCGGTAGCTATAGCGATTGCGTTGACACGTTTGTGCAGCTCAAGATGACGATTCCTGGAAGATTTCCCCCCTTACAACCAATTTACGTTTGGTCCAACTATCTCAGGGTACCGTACCAAAATTTCCGGTGGCCCGAGGGACAGGGTGTCTACCATTCTTCAATCCAAGGCAAAGGCAAATTAACCCCGGGCTCCAGCGTGATTCAGTCGGACGACCCCAACACCATTGAACAACCAGCCAATATGTTTGATATGTCCCTGTTTGAATCACCAGGCCCCAAGCTCACACCGTCTAACTACCCGCGAGTGACACCCGGCACGAAACGCTCTTTGATTAATTTTGTGAAGGCGATGTTTACCAAAGCGATGACTTATGTCACTACGTCCGGCGTAACGCTGGATTCCCTCGACCTTACACAGCTAAGATGGGACCCTGATATCGGCTGGGCCTATTTCCCCCTCAGAGCAGGACAGGGTTTGCCTGGCTACTGGATAGCCGAACCAAACGACCCCAACGACATACCCGAGATGCTCACTGGTTCGCAGCCCTACGCCTTCTGGGCCGTTATAACACTGCCTGAGCCCTTCTACGGCGACACTGCAACCACCACCGTCATCCTGAGAGCGGTGGACCGCGATAACGTCGTGCAATCGAAAATACCCTTCACCATGACCCTTGTAGAAAAATCCCCCGACAACATGACCGTGACGTTTCTAAGCGACTGGTTCATCGTGAGTGTCGATCCCGACTTCCACGGCTACTATCAGGACCAGGAGCAGAATACGTACACCGTGCTCTACTTTCCCGAACAAACGCATCCCGAACTTGGGCCCCCTGAAATCTTCGGCGACTTCAACGCCGATGACAAGGTCGACTTCTACGACTTCGCCCTCTTCGCCGACCACTGGCTGGATTCTGCTCATGACCCAAACACCGGCTACGATGCGCTGTACGAAGAACCATACACCTGGGACGGTGAAATAAACACAACAGAGCTCAAGGCATTCGCAGAGCATTGGCTCTGGTAACAAGCCGAGCAGGGCGGCCGGCGTTCAGCTTTCCTGCAATGTACCATACGCCGGCCGCCACTTTTTTTAGATGGGGACACCCCCGACACCGGGACTCGGCTAAAGTCGGGCAACCAAAATACCGATATCACATTCCC
>JAUVYV010000019.1 GCA_030602885.1 Phycisphaerales bacterium | reverse complement strand
TTTTCGATTGCCAGCTCTGTACTATTGTTATGCACGTCTGCTCCTATATAATATGTAGTCATCGAGGGCTCCTTTCGTATAAGGGTTAAGAATCTACCGAATTATACTTGAGGATGCCCTCTCTTCATATCTTCACGGATTTCACCCCGCACCAAAATGACGGCATTCGCCTATTTGGAGCGGGGCAAGCAGAGGGCACAGATTAACCCCGGAGCGCCGGGCAAGTTTCGCTGCGAGTTGCGGTATGGGGTGTGATGTGGTATAAGGGCAAATCTTTGGTCGTTTTATAAATGGAGTATTCGATGGGTATAAAGGTCAGGCGTTGCAGTGAGAATCCGATAGTTCGGGCGGGGTTGTATGACTGGCGGATGTGCGTGACGATGAATCCGGCGGTGATATATGACGAGGGGAAGTTTTATATGTATGAGCGAGCGGCGGGGGGGTTGCGGCCTTTCCACTGCTATATCGGGATGCTGGAGAGCGATGACGGGATTCATTTCAAGCATGTGAAGGATGAGCCGGTGCTGACGCCGGAGATGTGCGGGTGTAAGTATGGGAGTGTTCAGGATCCTCGGGTGGTGAAAATCGACGGGACGTACTATATGACGATAGCGTTTCGCCCTTTTTCGTGGAGCAGTAATCCGACGGGGCTTGGCGTACCGGAGTCTTATATTGGTGAGTATCCGGATTTTGGCGGAGATGATAAGGATAATCAGAGCCGTTCGGGTATTGCGGTATCGAAGGACCGGGTGAACTGGGAGATATTTAGCTGGGTCAACGCGAAGGATATCGACGACCGGAATGTGATATTGTTTCCGGAGAAGGTTAATGGTAAGTTTGCAGTATTGCGTCGGCCGAGCGGGTTTGTGAGTACGCAGGCGCAGCATGAGGATGCGGGGCCGAGCGTGCAGATAAGCTATTCGGATGATTTGAAGGAGTGGAGCGAGCCGGAGGTAGTGATTGAGCCGAAGTTCAAGTGGGAGGATAATCGTATTGGGGGCTCGACGCCGCCTATCAAGACCGAGCACGGGTGGTTGGTGACATATCACGGGGTTGAGAATGCATATCCGGCGACTCGGCGGGTGATATATCGGATGAGCGCGGTGATGCTGGATTTGGCCGAGCCGACGAAGGTGCTGGCGCGGTGCCCGGAGCCGATATTAGAGCCGACAGAGTATTATGAGAAGTTCGGGGTTTATATTCCGAACGTGGTGTTTCCGACGGGGGCGGTGGTAAAGGACGGGTTGGTCTGGATTTACTACGGGGTTTGTGATACGGCGATAGCGATGGCGACGGTGGGGCTTGATGAGCTTGTGGAACATGTGATGTCTTATCCGGTTTAGTGCGGGGTATAAGATGGCCGGGCGTGTTCGCAGTGTTGGTAGTCCGTTGTGCGAGATTGGGGAGTGTCCGATTTGGGATGAGGCGGAGGGGCGGCTTTACTGGACGGACATAACAGAGCGCAAGATATGGCGGTACGATCCGGCGGGGGGCAAGGCGGAGGTGTTCTGGTCGGGTGATATGCAGGTTGGAGGGTTGGTGGTGTGTGAGGATGGAGGGCTTTTGCTGTGTACGGATAAGGGAGTTTTTAAGCGCAGCGACGACGGGGGAATGCTGATGCTGTACGATGTGGGACTTGAGGCGGATGAGCGGTTCAACGATGCTATTGCGGATGAGCGGGGGCGGGTGTTTGCGGGGACGATGAAAGAGAGCTGTGTGGAGGGGAGATTGTTTCGATTTGAGAAGGGGGCTGAGCCGGTGTGCTTGCTGGAGGGGCTTAGGATATCGAACGGGATGGGATTTTCCGTTGGGGGCGAGTATTTTTATCATACGGATTCGGTGCCGGGGGTAATAAGGCGGTATCGTTTCGATATTGACAGTGGCGAGATAAGTGATGGTCGGATTTGGTGTGATTCGATTCAGGGGGAGGAGTGCCCGGATGGGATGACGGTTGACAGTGAGGATTGTGTATGGGTGGTGTGCTGGGGCGGCTCGCGGGTGGTGCGGCTTGACGGGGAAGGCGCGATTATCGATGAGGTGAAGATGCCGGCGGTGCAGGTTTCGAGTTTGACGTTCGGCGGGGCGGAGTATAAAACGTTGTATGTGACGAGTGCTTACAAAGGTGCGGTTGATACGGAAAGCGGCAAGGATTCGAAGGGGCGTTTTCTTGGGGGGCTGGTTTATGAGATTGAGACAGATGTTGTTGGGCGACGGGAGTATTTGGCGAAGTTGTGATTGGAGAAAGTTCTGATATGGGTAGTGGCGTGAAGAAATGGGTAGTAGGGATAACGGATTATATAGAGCCGCCGTCGGATATTGAAGAGAGTGCGTTTGGTGAGGCGGAGTTTTGTTTTTTGCCTGACTGGCGTGAAGGTGGCGAGACGGCGGAGCGGTGGCGTGAGGTTGATGCGCTTCTGGCGTGGCATCTGCCGATAAATGAGCAGGCGGCTGACTTGCTTGAGCGGTGCAAGATTGTTGTTCGCTACGGAGTCGGTTACGACACTGTTGACGTTAAGGCACTGTCGCGTCGAGGTATTGTTTTTTGTAATACGCCGGATTACGGGACGGAGGAGGTGGCGGATGCGGCGTGTGCGATGATATTAGGGATTGTGCGGAAGGTTTGGCTTTATGACAGGGCGGCGCGGGAGTTTTCGGAGGGGACATGGCAGGAGAATCTGTTGAAGCCGCACGAACGGACAAACGCGCTGACGGTCGGAATAATCGGCGTTGGGCGGATAGGTACGGCGGTGGTGAATCGGCTGAGGGCGTTTGGTTTTCGGGTTATCGGGTATGACCCGTATCAGCCATCGGGACATGAGAAGGCGGTCGGGTATGAGCGGGTACAGTGGCAGGAGGAGCTTTTGGAGCAGGCGGATATTGTGACGGTGCACTGTCCGCTGAGTGATGAGACGCAGGGGATGATTGGTGATGAGTTTTTTGGGAAGATGAAGGAGGGGGCGTCGCTGGTGAACACGGCGCGCGGGGGGATATTAGAGGGTCTGAATTGTCTGGAGCGTGCGCTGCGCAGCGGGCGGTTAGCGTGTGCGGGACTGGATGTGCTGCCGAGCGAGCCGCCGAAGGGACATTCGCTGCTTGATGCGTGGCGGGGCGATGAGGATTGGCTGCGGGGACGATTGATAATCAATCCGCACGTGGCGTGGTATTCGCAGCAGGGCTGGTATGAGATGCGTTATAAGGCGGCTGAGACGGCGAAGCTGTTTCTCGAGCACGGAAAGCTGCGGAATGCTATTGAGCCGGAAGGGAAGCGACAGAAAGGAGCAGAGTTGTGAGACGTGCGGTTATAACGGGTGAGAGGAAGATAGAGGTGGTGGATGCGGCGGAGCCGGCGCCGGGGCCCGATGAAGTGAAGGTGCGGGTCCACTGCTGCGGCGTCTGCGGTTCGGATGTTCTCGAATATCTTTATCCGACGGGTTTTTCGGACTGTCTTGGGCATGAGTTTTCGGGGGCGGTGGTTGAGGCGGGTGGAAACGTTAGAGGGGTGCGAGTGGGGGAGCGGGTGGCGGTTTACGCTTACGGGGCGAGAGGATTTTCGGAATATGCGGTGGTGAATGGTGAGCACGTGGTGCGATTGCCGGATTCAGTTTCATTCGAGGCGGGTGCGCTGGTGGAGCCGGTGACGGTGGTTCTTACGGGGTTGAGGCATTGCGGGTTCAGGGCAGGGGACAGTTGTTTTGTATCGGGGTGCGGGAGTATCGGGCTTATCGGAATTCAGTTGGTGCGTGCGTTCGGTGCGAGAAAGATAGTGGCTTGCGAGCCGAAGAGGCATCGTCGTGAGAAGGCGGTTGAATTTGGAGCGGATGTGGTTATTGACCCGTCGCGTGAGTCGGTTGAGGAGGGGGTTGTTCGCGCGGTGGGGGACAAGGTGGATTTTTCGTTGGACTGTGCGGGGACGGGAGCGAGCATTCTGGCTTGTGCGAGGGTAACACGTGTGGGTCGGACGGTTTGTGTACTGGGTCTGACGCCGGAACGGCTGGACGTCTCCAGTTACGATTTATTTTTGAACAATGTGAAGTTTCAGGGTTCGACGCCTTACGATTTTAGGTTGTTCGAGGCATCGGTCGGGTTGATAGCGGAGGGGAAGATTGATGCTATGTTGGTGGTGACGCATCGTTATCCGCTCGAAGGAATCGCGGAGGCATTCGAGCTGGCGGCGAGAGCGGATACGGACGCCTTGAAGGTGCTTGTGTGGTGTTCTGAAAGCTGATTCGAGAAGCCGCAGTGCGGGGGAGAAGTATCCAAGAAAGGACAAAACGGTAGCAAAACGGTAACATTTGCGCCGTAAAATACTCCTGTAGAAAAGAAGATTTTTGTGTTAATTTATTTTCGAAAGGAGTGAATTATGAAACGGTTCAAGAGTGTTACAATCATCCTTTTGCTGGCGACAGCTCTGATTGCCACGGTGGTACAGGGGAAACAGGCCAGCGTATTGCTGCAGGACGGCCGCTATGCGGAAGAGACCGAAGGCGGCCTCGATGCGGCAATAAAGATCTATGAGCAGATCATAGCGGACAGCTCTGCTCAAAGGCCGCATGTGGCCGAGGCGATGTATCGACTCGGGATGTGTCACCTGAAAAAGCAAAATGAGGTGAGGGCCAAGTCGCTGTTTGAGAAAATTGTGACGCAGTATGCGGACCAACAGGAAGTGATGGATAAGGTCCAGCCGCTGCTTGATGAGATGACGAGTCCGGACCCGGCGGCATTGATGCCGGTGGATACGAAGGTGTACTTAGAGATAGGCGATCCGGGCAGGCAGATTGAGACGCTTTTGAAGATGCTTCAGGGGACACCTCTTGCGAATCCTCTGGCGATGATTGGTGGGGGTGGCGGAGAACAGAAGGGTCCCGGGGACATGATCGGAGCGTTGTTGAATCCGAGCATGATGGCAGAATTCAAGAAGATCAAGGGGTGTGCGATAGGTATAACAGATATCCAGCCGGACAATCCGACGATGATAGCGGTTTTGTATCCGGGCAAGAGCGATGCGCTTCGCGGGATACTTCAGGCGGCGCTCGGGATGGCAGGAGAGGCAGGTGAGCCGATTGAGGATATGCAGGTGGTGACGATGTACGGTATGGTTGGTGCGGCGTACGATAACAGTGTTGTTCTCGTGGCTCAACCTGTGGGACTTCTCGAAGAGGTCGTGAAGAAATACAAGGGTTTGAGCACAAGGCCATCTCTTGGCGAGGCGAACAAAATGTTCTCCAAGCTGAGTAGAAAGATACGGCAGAGAAATGCCCTTACATTATGGGTTGACAGCGTGGGGACATACGAGGCTATATTGCAACAGGTGGGCGATGTTCCTCAGTTGCAGTTAGTTAACGAGATAGCCGATTTGGACAGCGTTGAAGATATAGTGGTCAGCCTTGTCCTCGAGGAGAACGGCATCAGCTCGGAGACCATCATCAACTTCGAAGAAGGTCAGGATTCGTTAGCGTACGGGCTGATTCGGACGCCGGCGCTTCAGAGAGAAGGGTTTGCGTCGATTCCGGCGGATGCGGTTGCTGTTTTCAGCATTGCACTTGGAGAGTCAAACGGTCAGCAGGCGGAGATTATGCAGAAGAAGGTAAAGCAGTTGACCGGTCTGGATATAGGACGGGAGATTTTTGCGAACATCGAGCAGATTAATCTGTTTGCGGTGGCGCCGAGGAGTAAGGCAGGTGATGACTATGGTATTGCAGATGCTTTAGCGTGTGTGGGGGTTTCGGTAACGAGCAAAAATCCGGCTCAGACTTGGCAGCTTTTCGGGCGTCTTCTTGGTATAGTGGATCTTGCGGCGAAGGCGGCAACGGGAGCTGAGGAATCGGAACAACCGGCTGCCGAACAAAGCAAATACTTTTTGGGTGAGCTTGAGGGCCGGAAGATACACTGCCATTTGGGTCAGACGGGCAAGACAACGGTGATTGCCTTTGACAGGTCTGTTGTGGCGGCGTCAATATCGGGGCTTAAGAAAGGCGAGTCGGCTCTTACGGCGGGAGTTTTGCGAGATTCATTGAATCGGCTGGAGCCGACTACGAACAAGTTAGTCTTAGTGAACGTCGGTGGGGCGATTCGTATTGCCGATGAGGTTATCAAGGCGGTAAATAAGAATCCGCATAACCCGGGCCATAAGCTGATGGTGCAATTGGCAGAGGCGTGCGACAAGACAACCATCAAGTGGTACACTTCTGAGACGGACACTACTTTCAGGACCCATTCGAGTTTGAACGATATTCCGGCGCTTAGCGGGGTGTTTGGTATTGTGATGCAGCTTAGCCAGTATGATTTGAGTGCGAAGGCGAAGGCGACTCGGCCGAGCCCACCCGACGGAGCGACGCTGCGGGTGGATGCGGAAGTTAAGCTCGAATGGAGGAGCGGGGCGGGGGCAGCATCGCATAAGGTTTACTTCGGCACCGAGGCCGACGAGCTTTCGCTTCTTAGCGAGGTTGACAGTCCGGATGAGTTAGAGCTACCGGCATTGAAAGAGGATGTAACATATTACTGGCGTGTTGACGAAGTGAGGCAGGACGGCTCTGAGATAAAGGGCGATGTGTGGAGTTTTGAGATGAGCGGCAAGCTGCTTGGCTGGTGGAAGATGGACGAGACAAGCGGGACGAGGGCTGCGGACAGCTCGGGCAGGGGCAATGTCGGGACAGTGCGGGGCAACGGGATATGGCAGAGGTCCGGGGGCAAGATTGCGGGTGCAATTGAGCTTGACGGTGACGGTGATTTCATCGAGATTAGCAACGAGTCTAATTTTGACGTTGCCGGTCAGCTTACGGTTTCTGTGTGGGTGAAGGTGAATGAGTTTGACAAGCCGTTCCAGAGCATCATCAGCAAGGGTACCGGCGAAGGTTGGATACTCTCGCGAAGCCACAGCACGGGGACGGTGGAATTTGTGTGCAAAGGGGTAAAGCCACAGCCGTATGTTGTGGGTAAGACGAGCATCGATAACGGGCAATGGCATCACCTTGCAGGCGTGTATGACGGGGGCAAGCTGAAGCTTTATGTTGACGGCAAGCTTGACGGCTCGAAGAACGCGTGGGGGTCTATTGTGACCAATGACTACAGCATTTACATTGGCAACAGCTCACAGGAATCAGGGCGTTTCTTTGACGGGCTGATAGACGATGTTCGTATATACAACTACGCCCTGTCGGAAGATGAGGTCAAGTCGCTTTATGAAGTAGCGGCGACGGAGCCGCAGCCCGCTGACGGAGGCGTAACGGGCCCGTCTGCAGGACTGAGACCTTCATGGAAGCCCGCGTCTGGTGCTGCTTCGCACAAGGTGTATTTTGGGTCAAGTGCGGACGGTCTTACGCTTCTCGCCGAGGTGAAGAATTCCGGGGACGCCGTACTGCCAAAGCTCGAGCAGAACAATACGTACTATTGGCGAGTTGATGAGGTTATGGCGGACGGGTCGGTAACAAGCGGGAATGTCTGGAGCTTTACGACTTCGGGTAAGCTTGTCGGGTGGTGGAAGCTCGATGAGACCGAGGGCAGGGACGTGGTTGATTCATCGGGCAACAACAATTTCGGAAAGATACTCGAGGGGTCGCCGAAATGGCAGCCGTCAGGCGGCAAGATTGGCGGTGCACTTTTGTTTGACGGCAAAGGAGACTTCATAAATATTGCGAATGAGTCGAATTTTGATTTCACGAACCAGATGACGGTTGCAGCGTGGGTGAAGGTTAACTCGGTTAATAACTGGTGGCAGGCGATAGTGACGAAGGGTGACAGCGCGTGGCGATTCCATCATTACGAGCAGTCGGGGCGAGTTGCGTTTCATGCAACGGGACTGACGACGCCGAATATGCAGCAGCATGGTGGGCCTGCCGGTGATTCGCAGGTTACCGACGGGCAGTGGCATCATGTGGCGGCAGTTTACGGCGGCGGTAAGGGTTATATTTATGTGGACGGACAACTGGATGACGAGATTGATATGGCCGGTACGATTGGAACGAACAACGAGCCGGTAATGATAGGTGAGAATTCACAACAGCGGGGTCGGTATTTCAATGGTATGATAGACGAGGTTCGGGTCTATGATTATGCCCTTTCGGCGGGTGAGGTTTCGGAACTGGCCAAAGGTGGTTAGAGGCAGAGAAAATTGAAAGTCGCTGGAAATAGTATCTCCGGTCGCGGTCAATTGCAGTGGGTGGTGCTGCTGCTTGCGGTAGCGGTAGTGCTGCCCACTGTGTGTTTGCTTTGGTTCATGGCGCAGGTCGTCAAGAATGAGCGTCTGGTGGTCCGGCAGAAGCTGATAGACGTTTACGAAGGACAGTTGGGCCGGCTAAATGAACAGATAGACGAGTGCTGGGCAGGCCGATTAGAGTTGCTGGAGAAGCTTGCTGCGATGAACCGTGACCCTGTCGAGACCTTTGGTATAATCACGCAGAAATCGGAGAGCAGTGGCGGACAGACGGGCTGCTGCGGGGTAGTGATATACGATACGAAGGGCAACCTGCTGTATCCGATAGTTCGCAGCGAGGACGATTATCCGGAGAAGCCGGGCGATGTATTTAATGAAGCCTGGGAAATCGAATATACCCAGGGCGACTACCCAAGAGCGGAAGCATACTATCGCAGAATCGCCGAAGCCAATCCGGGCAGCCACACAGCCCTGTTAGCATCGATGGCGCAAGTGCGCTGTCTGAGAAAAGCGGGTCGGGTTGACCTGGCGATTGATATTTGCAGCAACATTGCCTATGGGGACACTTACAGCGAATTGGGCGGCTCGTCGATTTCGCTGATGGGCCGGGCGCGAGTTCTGTTAGCTGAGCTCAAAAAGCAAAGCCCGAACGGACTTACCCAGGCGGATATGCAGCGACTGCTCAACTCAGCCATTAACTACACGCCGAGTGAGGGGACGGACTTTATACGTATGCCGTCGGGCAGCCGGCTATTTGTTCTCGAAAAAGCGCTGGAGATTGTTCAGGCAAGTGAGCAGGCCGAGCAGTTCGAGCTGGAAATCTCAAGGGCAAAGGATTTGCTTGCGGCAGAGCAGGTTGCGTCGTCTGTAGCGGAGCAGATGCCGAGTTCGGCGATGTTTGAACCGTTGAGCAGCGAAAGTACACAGGCCCTGCTCTCGTCACTCGGAAGGATTCTCGATGCTGTAGAGGACAGTAACTGGGCAGAGAGACTCAAGGTGGATACTACGATAGCCAAGGATCTAGTCGCGGCGGCACAAAGCGCCGGTGACAGCATTGAGAGCCGGCCCGGGACGCCGGCATTCGATTCCGGCACGGAAGACAAAGTACTGAGAATAACGGTCATAGATGACACTTACGGGATGTACCACAGGGCCGGAGAGTATGTGTACCTTTTGCTGCAGAGGGTTGAGAATACGCGGTCGGATTTTGCAGTTTTGGCCGAAGAGCTGAGCGGCCTTGGACTTTCTTACAGGGTAGTTGACGAAGTCGGCAGATACGTTGCAGGCCTGGAAGAGCAACGAGGAAAGCCCCTGTTTTCAATAGCTCTGGGCAGGTTCTTTGCGGGCTGGTGCATCGAGCTGTTTTCGGGCGAAGCAAACATATTTGAGAAGGAAGCAAGCAGGCGGATAGCGGTATATACCTGGACGGGCGTGCTTGTCATCGTGCTAATACTCGGCGCAGGCGGTTTCACCGCCCGGACGGTTACAAGGCAGATACGGCTGAACCGGATGAAGAACGATTTTATTGCGACCGTCTCGCATGAGCTGAAGACGCCGCTGTCTTCGATGCGCGTCTTAGTGGATACTTTGCTGGAGGGTAACGTCAGAGATGAGGAGCAGGCGGATGAATATCTTCGACTGACGGCAAAGGAGAACGAACGGCTGAGCCGGATGATAGACAACTTCCTGACGTTTAGCCGGATGGAGCGCGACAAGAAGACCTTTGATATTGTCGAGACGTCCCCGGTATTGATAGCAGAGGATGCAGTTGAGGCGATAAAGACGAAATTCAGCTCAGCGGGCTGCGACTTCGAGGTGGAAATCGAAGGCGATCTGCCCGATGTTGCCGCCGACCACGATGCCATAGTGACGGTTCTTGTGAACCTGCTGGACAACGCCTGCAAGTATACGCATGGCGACAAGCAGATTTTGCTGAGGGTCTATGCCGAGGACGACGGCGTTTGTTTTGGGGTTTCCGATAACGGCGTGGGGCTGACGCGTCGGCAGGTGAGGAAGATATTCGACAGGTTTTACCAGGTTGACCGCAGCCTGTCGCGCTGTGCCGAAGGTTGCGGACTCGGCCTTAGCATAGTCAAATTCATCGTCGATGCCCACAAAGGGAAAATAACGGTAGAAAGCAGGCCCGGGGAAGGAAGCACTTTCACGGTAAAACTTGCTTCTCGGCGCGCGGAAAGCGGGCTGAAAGGGAAAATGAAATGAAGAGCATTTTGATTGTCGAAGACAATCCGACTATGGTGAAGGCCCTGGAGGACAACTTTACCTTCAAGGGTTATAAGGTGCAAGTCGCTCGTGACGGCGAGCAGGGATTAAAAGCGGCACTGGCGGGCAAGGCCGACCTGATAGTCTTAGACATAATGCTGCCGAAGATAAACGGGTTCGAGATATGCAGCAAGGTACGTGAAAAGAACCTGGATGTACCCATCGTCATGCTCACCGCTAAAGACCGGGAGGACGACATAATAATGGGGCTGAACCTCGGCGCCGACGACTATGTCACCAAGCCGTTCAGCATAAAGGAGCTGCTTGCCCGCGCAGAAGCACTTCTTCGGCGCACGGGTGAGGCGGAGCCGGATGTGTATGAGTTCGGCAACTGCCGATTCGATGTTGATTCGGAAAAGCTCACACGGGACGGAAGGGAAATAGCGCTTAGTCCGAAGGAGCTGGGGCTGCTTCGGCTGTTTCTTAAAAAGCAGGGGCGTGTGCTTACACGTGACGAGATTCTCAGCAATGCGTTTGGATATTCACATTTCATTTCTTCAAAGAACGTAGATGAGTTCGTGGATGCTCTGCGAGGCAAAATAGAGCCGGAGCCGAACAGACCGAGGTTTATTCGCAGCGTACTTGAGGTAGGGTACAAGTTTGAGACAGGTGAGGCAGATGGAGACAGTTCTGATAGTTGAAGACGACCCGACGATGCTGCGTGCGCTGAAGGACAACTTCGAGTTCAAGGGTTACAAAGTAGTCGTGGCGTCGGATGGCGAAGAGGGGTTGAACGCCGCTCTGAACGCCAAGCCGGATTTGATTATCCTGGATATCATGCTTCCGAAGATAAACGGCTACGAGGTATGTCGGCTGATCAGGCAGGAAAAGCTGGAGATGCCGATAATAATGCTGACGGCGAAGGGCGAGGAGTCGGACATCATACTCGGGCTGAACCTCGGCGCCGACGATTACGTCACCAAGCCGTTCAGCATAAAGGAGCTTCTTGCCCGGGCGGCGGCCTTTTTGCGGAGAGGCAGGCAGAGCGAAAGAGATGTTTATGAATTTGGTTGTTACCGTCTCGATATTCCTGCGAGAAAGCTCACGAAAAAGGGGAAAGAGATTCAATTGTCACCGAAGGAATTCCGCCTGCTGGAATTTTTTGTGAAAAGATTAGGTCGCGCTTTGACCCGCGATGAAATCCTAAATGCTGTCTGGGGGTATGACGTCATCGTAACGCCTCGCAGTATCGACCGCTTTGTGACGACGCTGCGAAATAAAATCGAGTCTGATCCTCACCATCCATCCTTCATTCACACGATAAGAGAAATCGGGTACAAATTCGAGCCGCCGGAGTCCGTCGGCTGATAGTCCTGATGTCTTGTCCATCGCAGAGGAGATGTGCCGCTCTCGTGGTCTGCCCCTGTGGCGTGGTTTTTATCGGTCGTTGTGGGGGTGTGAAGCGTCCCGGATACGCCCAAGAGTGTTTGTTTTTAAGTCAGACAGGGGCCATGTCGATAGTGATTGCGGGTCGGTCTGTCCGAAGGCAGGCAGAAGGAGTATCAGTGGAAAAACAGGATCCGACAATTTCTTACCTTTTGGAGCAGGAGCTTGTCGATGAGGAGACGCTCGGTGAAGTTCTTGCGAAGGAAAAGCAAACCGGTCAGAGCCTGCTGAGCATTCTCAAGACCGAGAACCTGCTGGACAGCGACCAGATGACGAGGGTCATTGCCGTCACCAACGGCATAGAATTCATCAATCTGTCGCCGGATATGATTGACAGCATGACGGCCCACCTGATGTCCTATGAGATGGTAGATCGTTATAACGTTATCCCCATTAAGAAAGAGGGCAATCGTCTTCTGGTCGCAATGGACTCTCCCTTGAATTTATCAGTGCGCGATCAGATAGAGATGAAGACGGGGTACAAGGTTGTTCCCGTAGCCGCGACTGTGACAGCGATACGACAGGCGATACATTATCACTTCAATGTCAAGGACGTGACCCGACAGACGATAGTCTCGATGCGTTTCAAGCAGGATTCTTCCCAGGGCCCGCAGGATGACGACAAACTGCTGGAAAGCAGGCTCATCAAGGCCGAGCGTGGGTCCATAAAAGCTGCCGAGACGCCCATTACGAGGCTGGTCTCGTCTATTCTGAACGGCGCCGTTGACGCTCGGGCCAGCGACATTCACATCGAGCCCCAGGGCTCTGATATGCGGGTTCGCTATCGTGTTGACGGTATCCTGCACGACGCTATCAGCGTGCCGGCCTCTGCTCAACCCGAGGTGGTCTCGCATATCAAGATCATGGCTGATATGGACATCTCGGAGCACAGGATCCCTCAGGACGGTCATTTGACGCTGAGGCACGACAGCCGGGAATATGACCTGAGAATCTCGACACTGCCTGCAGTCGGCGGCGAGAAGATAGTCATAAGGGTTCTGGACAAGTACGCCCTAAAATGGTCGCTGGACAACATTGTTCCATGCCCCGACGACAATAAGAAGCTCAGAGAGCTCATCGGCAATCCTTATGGCATGATACTTCTGACCGGTCCGACGGGCAGCGGCAAGACGACTACTCTGTATGCGGTTCTGCAGCTGCTGAACACCCCTGAAAGGAACATCGTGACGGTGGAGGACCCGGTCGAGTATCGCCTTGAGGGGATTACTCAGATGCAGGTAAAGCCGGCTGCTGGGGTGACTTTTGCGTCGGCATTGCGAAGCATCGTCCGTCAGGATCCCGACATAATACTGGTAGGTGAAATACGAGACCAGGAGACGGCGGAAATAGCCGTTAGTGCGGCTCTTACAGGGCATCTTGTGTTATGCACTTTACACACAAATGACGCAGCCGGTGCGATATCGCGTTTAATTAACCTCGGTGTTGCCCCGTTTCTCGTTGCATCGGCGCTCCTGGGAGCGGTCGCACAACGACTTATGAGGACATCATGTTCAATGTGTAAGCGAGCTTATCAGCCGTCTGAGAAGGAGCTAAAACTGGCCTTTGGCGACTCTGTTCCTGAGGGGAAAACAAGATTCTGCCGTGGCACCGGCTGTAACAATTGCCGTGACACGGGCTATCACGGACGGAAGGCAGTTTATGAGATACTCAATATCTCTTCACAAATCAGGAGAATGATTGTTGACGGGAGCAGCGACGGAGAAATCAAGGAGCAGGGGGTAAAAGAAGGGATGAAGACCCTGAGCAAAACTGCGATTGATGAGGTTCTTGGGGGTACTACTACGCTGGAAGAGCTCATGCGTGTTGTCGATGTGAGGACCGAGTGATGGCTGTTTACAATTACGTGGCAAGGGACACACAAGGCGTCAGTCTCTCCGGCACATACACTGATATCGACAGTGTTGGGGTTCTGCGAGACGAGCTGGCCAAGATGGGTTATGTCCTTGTCAAGGCCCGCCGTGCAAGAAAAGCGAAGAAGAAACGGGGCAGAATAGGAGAGTCGGAGATCGCCACTTTTGCTTATAAGTTCGCGGGTATGTATTCTGCGGGCCTGCCTATCCTGAGATGTCTCGAGACGCTGGAACAGCAGACGGACAACCAGGCGTTGCGGCAGGTCGTAACCGATATCAGGACCAAAGTCGGAACCGGCTCGAGTCTGACAAACGCATTTAGTAAATACAGAGACTTGTTCTCGGATTTTTTCCTGGGAATGATAGAAGCAGGCGAGGTGGGCGGCAAATTAGGTGAAACTCTGGAGATGAGCGCGGTGTATCTTGAAAAGCGAGCCGCCCTAAAGGAAAAGGTCAAGTCTGCTTTTGCATATCCGATTATTGTCACGGCCATGTGTTTTGTTGTCATTGCGTTCCTGCTGATTTTTGTAATACCTGTGTTTTCCAAGCTCTATAGACAGGTTAATGCAGAGCTGCCGGGCCCTACGCTATTTCTCATAACCCTCAGCTCGTTTCTCAAAGACTGGTGGTGGGCAGTGATTATCATCATTGTTGCGGCGGCGCTGCTCGCCAAACGTCTGGTGGCAAACGCCAAAATCAGAGCGCGGTGGGACGATTTCAAGCTGAGTATGCCGGTTTTCGGAAAGCTGAATCGCATGGTCGTCGTCTCGCATTTTACAAGGACTCTGGCGATGCTCTGTTCGGTAGGTGTCTCGGTAATAAAGGCGTTGGACATGGCAGGAGTGGTTGCCGACAACCATACGATGACCGGGGTAACCAGAGATATACAAAGGGCGATTGAATCCGGCACTTCTGTGGCCGATTCGATGAAAGAGCATGAAATTTTTCCGCCCATCGTTACCCAGCTGGCTGCTTCAGGCGAGGAAGTGGGGGTGCTGCCGGAGATGCTCAACAAGGGGGCGGATATTCTGGACAAAGATATCGACCGAACAGTAAGCGCCCTGCTTACCAGGCTCGAGCCGGCTCTTACGCTTATTATGGGTGCGGTTGTCGCGTTCATACTCATGGGTGCGTATCTGCCAATGTTCGACTACATGGGGCATTTGAAATAGTGCATATTACTTCCGATAAAACCGGCCCTTATCACAGAGTCCGTTTCGGCATTTGGTCAACGGTGTGTGAGGCCGGAAAACTGTGTGTGGTTTCGTATAAAGTGCGAGACATTTAGTGTCGATTGGTAGCGTAACGAATGAAATGTGGGGATTTAACGTAATACAAGGAGAAGAAGATGCTTAGCAGAAAAGGTCTTACGCTCATCGAGCTGTTGATTGTGGTCATCATCTTAGGGGCGCTTGCGGCAATTGCGATTCCGAGAATAACAACAAGCGCGACGACCGCCAAGATAAATGTCTGCAAGACCAACGTTGACACGCTCAATACGGTCATCGAAATGTACAACGTGGACAATGATTCCTATCCGAGCGCGCTGACTGATGTCACAAGCGATGTCAACTACTTCCCCGATGGCGCTCCGGTGTGTCCGTTCGGCGACGCCTACAGCTATAGCACCACGACATACAGGGTCTCCGACCACGGTCATTAGTTGTAAACCGGTTTGGGGACCGGGCCGCAGCGCAGCTTTATATGCAAGAACTAGGTGAGGATGGCTCCGCAGAGGCAGTCGGTGGCCGTCCTCTTTGATTATATGACTCGGGTTTGCTCTATGGGCACAGGCAGAACAGGGTACAGTCTGGTCGAGGCGATAATCGTGGTCCTCATCGTTGGGCTTTTGACCTTCATAGCGGTTCCCAGACTCCAGTTCGATACTCTCCGTCGCAAGCAGGCCCATACGGTCGCAAAGAAGATTGTTACTGACCTGCGCCGGACCCGCGCGCTGGCAATCAGTGATGCTGCAAATAACACTGCGGGCTTTAGGTTAAGAATGATTGGGTCGTCGCCGTACGGCAGTTTTGAAATAGTGAACCTGGATACGAGCGCGGTTGTTGACAGTCACAGTATCGATTCGGCGGTTACCTGTTCGGGCGGCAATCAGTTTGATTTCGGCCCGTTAGGCAACCTGCTTTCGGGCAGTGATACTCAGCTTACGGTTTCGGCTCAGGGCAGAACGTATACTATCACGATTGTTCAGGCCACAGGTGCGGTAAAATGCGAATAGAGCTAAGCAGTGACATACATCAAGCGGTCGATTTTCGAGATTCAGCCGGGAAGCAACACCTGAAGCGCAAAAATCGACGAGGTGGTTTTAGCGTTATCGAAGTCGTTGTTGCATCGAGTCTGTTAATTATTGCGATGGTCCCGATCCTCAAAGCTCTTACCAGCGCACATGCCAGCAGCGCACTGATTGAACGAACCACTCGGAGTCTTATCCTCGCTCAGGCCAAGCTCGATGAAATAAGAGCACGGTCCGTCTATGATTACGACGCGACGTTCGCGGAGGATGATGTTTCTCTTGGCGACCCGTACCTTTGCAATGTGCAGGATTCTTCTGTGGGTTCCAATCTGAGGGAAATAGCGGTTTCTGTCGGGCATGACCTCGACGGCAACGCTGTTCTTGCAGCCGGAGAAATCAAGGTGACTTTGACTACCCTCATTGCGAGAAGATGGTAGTTTATAGGACGTTCGGGCAGGGCGTGAAAAATTTCCCCACTTGAGAGCGTCCTATGCCTATAAAAACAGGCGCACGTGTTCAAATAGCCCGATTTCGTCCCGCCATATATTATTGCTCGCACCATCCCACAGGCCCCAAACTCGTAGAACAGTCTTAATGGTCTGATGCCGAAAATAACAGCAGTGACCGCAGATAGTATGCGCCAGTCAGGGAGAGTTCAGGGATGCGACGTCGAAAACACTGTACGCGATTTGAGTTGACAGTGGTAAAGCATCAGAAAAACAAGAGTTGTCTGCGCTCGGCTGTGACCTTACTCGAGATGGTCATAGCCGTGGCTGTTGTGACCATCGTCTTCGCAGCCGTATTACCCCTGTTCAGGACGATACAGAACAGTTGGGACTCGAAGCAGGGTTCCGCCGAGACCATACAGAACGGCAGGGTTCTGAGCGACCATTTAAGCCGCAACTTGTCGGCGGCCGTCAAAATAACCGCTGTAAGTGACTCTTCCGTAACCAATGGCTATATCGAATTTGAAGACAACGATGCGAATACCTTACGATATGATATTGCCGCCAGCAACTATGTTGAATTCGGGATTGTCGGCGACCTTTCAGATTTGGCCGGCCCGGTCAGCACACTACAATTCACTTGCTACGACGTCTGTGATTTCGATACACCGATAACAGATGTAAATTCTATCCGCTTCGTGAAAGTTCAAACGACCCTGACCAATCCAGCGACACTCGGCCAGGACAAAACCTTCACTGCCCAGACCTACCTTCGCACAAATTGGAATACCTCCGGCGGTGGAAGTCAGGTCACATATGAGGAGTTCACCGAAGCCAAGGCCTCCCCAGGGGTGTCACTTACCATCCCGACACCGGGCGGAGTGAGTGCGGGCGACCTGCTGGTCGCAGCGGTCGCCACGGACGGGGATACCTCCAGCTCACTGGCACCTCCGGGCAGTGAGGGTTGGACGGAAATTAACCTCAATGACCTCTACAGTGCAGTGACATTGGGTGTCTGGTGGAAACTGGCGGACGCCTCAGAGTCATCCAGTCATCAATTTACGTGGTCACTAAACCAGAAGGCTTACGGCTGGATAATGAGATTTACCGGACACAACACGAGCAGTCCTATCAATGCCTCGGCGGGCCAGGGCCAAAACTCCAGTTCACCGGATTGCCCCTCGGTAACCACGACCGTTGCCAATACTATGGTCGTGCGGATTGGGGGCTTCGACGACGACGACATTACAGTTGATGATCCCGGCCTTTCCGGCCATACGCCTATTACGATGGATGTGAGCGGTCCCCAGCCCAGCGAGTGCTCGGGCGGTGCCGGCTACATACAACAACCGTCCATCGGCGACAGCGGCACTTCCAGTTTTTCACTTACGGCAAAAGAGCAGTGCAGGGCCGTTACAATTGCGATAGCCCCAGATCCCGAGGGTGGGGGTGGAGGCGGCAGTGGCCAAATATTGCCGTAGAGAGATTAATCTATGAAAACAAAACAAGAAAATAATGGTTCGGTGTTTCTCATAGTGGTGTTCGCAGTGGCACTGTTTGCCACAATCACGATGGGCATACTGCAAATGGCTACGGAGGAGATTCAGCTTATGCGGAACCACGTATATGCTGCGCGGGCCCTTGCTGCCGCGGAAGCCGGCCTGAATGATGCCTTCAGCGAGCTTCGAACCGACCCAAACTGGAGTACGGGCTTTACCAGCGAACCTTTTAATGGCGGCACATACGACGTCAACGTTACAGGCACCCTGCCGAATCTCACGATTATGTCGGAAGGTACTTCGTCGCAGGGCTTTGTTGCCAGGATGCAGGCCGACATAACGGTTGGGGCGGCCAGTCCCTATGTGATAAAGATTGATAACCTGAGGATTAACGAATGAATTTTGGCAGCAAAACAGCACTTGGAATAGATATTACGGATGACAGAATCAGTATGGTGCTGTTGAAGCACGGCAAGGACGGCTTAAGTCTTGTCAAGTCCGCCGGTGTACCTGTTCCGGACGGGGCTGTAAAAAACGGGAACATTGAAGATGCTTATGCGCTTTCAAAATCGATGAAAGAGCTCAAAAGGCACATGAGAGCGCGGGCAAGCCGGGCCGCTGTGTCATTGTTTGTCAGACCGGCGATAATGCAGGTTATACCCGTGCCAAAGCAGGCCCCCACGAATATCAGGGAGTTCGTTCGAAGAGAAGTGAAGCACTGCGTTGCACTGCCGACTACGAATATTGCCTTTGATTTTTGCGGGCTTGGCTTAGCCAGGGGGCCGAGCAACAGGAAAGTCCTTGCGGTTGCAGCCGACAATGAGAAATTAGCAGAGCTGGTCGGAGTATGTGGAGGCGCCGGTCTTCACGTTGAATTGATCGAGCCGGCTTTGCTCTCATACATCAGGGCATTCCATGCTAAAAAGACAGCAGGAAAAGCGAACAGCAGTGTGCTCATGGCCATTTTGCGGCCGCCGACTCTGACTCTCTGCGTATTGTTGAACGGAACACTGGATTTTGTGCGGACCAAGGATATCAACAAAGACCGCGGAGAAGCAGGAGATTACCCGCGCTGGCTCGGAGAAGAGATAAATGAAATCATCAGGTTTTATGATATCGATGTCCCCGACCGTCGAGGCGAATGGGAAATCACAGTAGTCGCAGATAGTATGCATTTGGGCGAAGATGCGGAAGAGTCTCTGAGGAACCTGGTTACGTGTGCGAGTCTGCAGGTCAGAAGCGCCGACGATGCATATCTTGACACGCCGGTTGGGGAGTTTTTATGTGAGGGTGACGAGGCGCCATCGCCGGTGGCAATCGGGCTGGCCATCGGGCTTTTGCGCAAGAACGACGGCAGTTCGACAGTTAACCTGCTGCCGCCGGAAGCCGCAGAAATCAGGTCCTTAAAAACTCATGTTTTGATAGCGGCCAATATTATAGCGGCTGTCTGGCTGATTATGTTCCTGGCCGGTGGCGAGCTGTCTTTGATGACTAACAGGGCAAGAAACAGGATATCGCAAGTACAATCGACGCAACTGGCCCGCAATATGAGAACTCTGCTAAGAGAGCAGGTGCGGATTGACAAGCAAATCGCACAATTGGCGGTCAGGCCTGATCGTATGAAGAAGATTTGCGATTCGCATGTTGATGTGCATTGGGGGCGTGTGCTCAAAGATATCAAACTCGGGATACCCAAAACGGCACGGATAACCAACCTTTCCAGCCGGGCCAAGGGCAGAATCTCGCTGCGTGGAGAGGCAGTTTCCTATGAAGCCGTTCATTTATTTGTGAATAACCTGGATAAGTCTAAAGACATAGATTCCGCCTCAGTGACTGAAACGGAAAAGGATGAAGATGATGACCAGCTCGTCAGATATGAAATAGACTGTGTCCTTAGAGCAAAAGAAAGGGAACAAAACAGTGCTGACCGACCGCCTGGCAAAAGTAAATAGTACGTCAAGAAATGCGTTCCTTGGGGCATTGATTCTGATTGCGACAATGGCGATGTATAATCAGATACTCGGCCCCCGTGCTGCGTATCTATTTGCGGTACAGCAGCAGGAATTTGTGTTGAGCAGCATCGCCGAGAAGCGAGAGACAGTCGGCGAATCGATCGAAACGAAGAAGCAGGAACTGGAGGAACTTAAAGATCGCCTTACCGAGATGCAGAGCATATTGCTTACCGGCAGAGAGGCGAAAGAATTCCTCAGCGACCTGCAGGTGATAGCTACGGAGTGTGGCTGTGTGGTTAATTCACTCAATGTGACCCAGCACAGCGGCAGGGGAAAAGGCCGCTCACGTGGAGATGAAGCAGGCATAGAAGTCAGAAGTGCGGAGCTAAACATTGTGGGTGCTTATGACAATATTATTGCATTAGTTACCAGACTGCAGGCACGCAGCCGGAAGGTCTGGATAGATTCGCTTTCCATAGAAGACGTTGACAATGATTCCAGTCAGCTAAAGGGTGAAATCATTATCACAATATATGTAGTGCCGGACAAGGAAACCAATCGAAATGAATAAACGAAAAGATGCGAGAATATTGTTTCTCCGGTCTGTTTGGGCTGCCTGTGTGTGCTGCGTTTCGATATTCTCACTGTCTGCATCGGCGGCGTCCGAAGGCGGCGGCGGATTGGAGATTGGCCGTGATAATCCATTTGCCGAAATTGCACAGAGCAGATTCATTCCTCGCACAGATATTCTGTCTTCTACCTCAGATGACCCGCTGGGGATGAACATACCTGAGTTGTACGTTGAAACGGTGACCTTGAAGTTCCTGAAAGCGAAGAGTCTCAAGAGTGCCCTGGACAGTATGTCGTCGAGCTACGGGAGCATCGCAATCGACGACAACACAAACTCGCTGCTCATCTGTGACACCAAGGGAAATCTCGAAAGGATACTTACTGAAGTCAAAAAAGCCAACCAAACACCACAGCAGATTATGATAGAAGTTGTAATCGTAGACGTTCTTCTGAAGGATGATACTGAGATTGGAGTTGATTGGGATATCCTTTCCGATAAGACATACAACACAGGCTACCGACAGGGCATGGTCTGGCCTGACCGTCTCAGTTCCACAAAGGCCGACGCCGACAGCATTGGTGATGCCACCGCATTTATGACCGTCGGTCTTGGCGGCGAATTCTCGCTGGTAAGCGGTACCATCCGAAGTGTCGTCAATCTGCTCCAGCAGAAAAGGACCGTCGAAATTCTCGCCAGTCCAAGGGTGCTCGTGCTGAGCGGACAACAGGCTCAAATCAAGACCGTCGAGGAAATACCTTACCAGGAAAGGACGGACACCTCCGGCGGAGGGCTTCTGACTTCAACCGAATTCAAAGAAATCGGCGTTACCCTGCAGGTAAAAGCGACTCTCGTAGAAGACAATAATATCCTGATGGAAATCAGACCCACACAGAGTGTCAATACCGGGGTATCAATATCCGATGTCCCCGTTGTCGATACGAGAGAAGCCGAGACAACACTGCTTATGGAGGACGGACAGGTGGTTGTGATGGGTGGACTGAGGAGAAAGGAAACGAAGATGACAAGATATCAGGTGCCAATCCTCGGTGACCTGCCCCTGATAGGCTTCATCTTCGGCAATGACAGGAAGATTGTCGAGAACTCGGAGCTGCTGGTCCTGATATCACCTCACATCCACAAGGGCGAGCGGCCATCCGATGATGCTATGGCCAAATACGATGAAATCACTCAAAGACCGCTGCCGGCAATTCCACAGGACCAGCAGCCCAAAGCCGGTCCGTAGGCTTCTTTTTGCTAATGTGCAAATGTATTTGGGCCGATAGAAACCTGTAAATTGATTCTGTGAGCAACAAAGACCTGAAAAGTTCACAGAAGGTATCTTAGGGAGAGGTTAGAATGTTTGGACTTTTCAAATCAAAAAGCAAAGCGACAAAAGCCAGGATACTTATTGTCGATGATGAACCCGATTACGTTAGTACCATTAAGCACCATCTCGAGTGGAGCAATTACGAAATAATTACCGCCGCAGACGGAAAGGAAGGGCTCGAGAAAGCAGCGAGTGAAAGGCCCGATCTGATTCTGCTGGATACGAGTATGCCTGTTATGGACGGTCATGAGACCCTTGAGCACCTCAGCAAAGATCCTGAATTGAGAAGCATTCCTGTGATAATGGTCACCGCGGCGTGCGAGATGGATGACATTGCAACGGCATCTTCATACGGCATCGTGGATTACATTGCCAAGCCTTTTGACTTCACTGAGCTGAAGGAAAAAATCTCGAGCACCATCGAAAAAAAGCAAGCGTTCAGCAGTACCTGACAACCCATCGCATCCTGCCACCCAGGCGGCCTCCGTTCGTTTTGCCCGAGAGGCCGGCACGACCATCAGACGCTTTTTCAGCTACTCAGGTTGACAGGTACGTTCCGGTCGCGAACGTCAGATGTGATGGGCAGCAGGAAATGGAAGGTTGTCCCCTTGCCAAGCTCAGATTCACCCCAGATTCGACCGCCGTGCTTCTCGACAATCTCCTTTGAAATCGCAAGGCCGAGACCTGTCCCGCCTGTCTTTCTACTGCCGCCTGTCACAAGCTGCTCAAATTCGTGAAATAGTCGTGACAGGTTCTCTTGTTTGATGCCGCAGCCCGTGTCGCTGACGGATACCTTAACGGCATTTTCTATTTTGCGTGTCGAAATCGTAATGCTTCCCCGCTCCGTGAATTTCATGGCATTGCTGACCAGATTAGTGAGGACCTGAACGATTTTGTCGCTGTCACATCTAATGTTGGGAAGATTGTTGTCTAGCTCAAGTCGCAGCTCCGCGCCTTTTATCTTCACCGAAGGCGCCATTGTCTTGTAGATGCTTTCTGCAATCTCATTTATGTTGTTGTCCCGTATGTTGAACTTCGCCTTGCCCGATTCGAGTTTCTGGAAATCCAGGACATCGTTGATTAGTCGGGCGAGTCGATCTATGTTCCTCTGTGCGATGTCGAGTATCGGTTTCTGTTTTTTGTTGACTTTTCCAGCAGCGCCGTCCAGGATGATCGCAATATCTTCCTTGATTATGGTCAACGGAGTCCGCAGCTCGTGAGAAACCGTGGATATGAACTGTGATTTCAGCTCCATCGCCTCTTTTATCTTTCTGTCCGCCTCCTTGCGATCGGTTATATCTCTGACCACGCCGATTGAGCCGGTTATTCGCCCGTCTGAATCTTTCAGGATGCTCAGGGAAACATCAACATCGATTACCTCGCCGTCACTCTTAACCATCTTCGTCTCCAAGTGATGCTGCATCCCTTTTTGCCTGACATCATGGGTTCTTATTCTTTCCCACTCGCCTTCGGGGTAGAGCGAACTTACCTGCTTTAGATACAAGTCTTCTTTGTCCATACCCAGGAGGTCCTCAGTAAACTTGTTCCAGGAAATCAGGCGCTCCTGTTCATCGGCCATCGTTATGGCTACCGCCGAATTCTCAAAAATGGTGCGGTATCTCTCCTCGGCTATCTCTAGGTCGCGTTCGGCTTTTCTACGCTCGGTGATGTCTTCGTATGTGCCGAGTATCCCGACCACATTACCTTTGGAGTCATGCAGAGGGACTTTGTTGGTTTCCACCCAGGCCTGCTTGCCGTCCGCCTGAAGCTGCGGCTCAATGATATGATATTCGGGCGTGTCCGTCTCCATCACGTGATGATCAATTTTGCGAAAGGACTCCATTTCCTCTTGGCGCCAAGGCAGGTCATAGTCCGTCTTGCCGATAATATCTTCCGGTGTGTCAACCCCTGCATCACGGGCGAAATTTGGATTGCACCCAAGATAGACGAAGTTTCGGTCTTTCCAGAAGACTGCCTGTGGTATGCTGTTCATCACCAACTGGAGCATCTGCTGTGATTCGCGCAGCTTCTCGGCGACTTTCTTGCGTTCGATGGCGTAAAGAACGGTTCTAACAAGAGAGTTTTCGAGCGAAAGCCCTTTGACGAGGTAATCAGCGGCCCCGCTTTTTATCGCTGCAAGCCCTGCTTCCTCATCCTCAAGCCCTGTCAGCACTACGATGGGTATGTTGGGATTGACCTCAGTGACCTTCTGCACAGTCTCGATACCGTTGCTGTCCGGCAAACCGAGGTCCAGCAAGACAATGTCGTACTCGTTGTTACTGAGGCGGTCAATGGCTTGTGACAATGTACCGGCGGACTGGACGTTAAATGTGATGGGACGCGAACATTTGGTCAAGACGCGTTTGGCTAACTTGACGTCAATCTCGTCGTCGTCCACCTGCAGCACTTTTATCTCTTCGCTCATATCCGCCTGTTCCTTCAGAAGCAGCGCAAGGGCTTATGACCGTGGTCTGCACGGCTTCGGCCTGTTATTCGATAGCCTTTCAGTTATCGTCCATGATGTCCCTGGAACCATCCTCTCTGAATCACCGTACCGGCAACTTTCCTGTTAGATAGAGGCCGAACATACTGATTGCCGGCGGGCTCCTGAGAGGATTATCGACACAAAAGCCAAGTGGTTTCATTAGAAATGTTTTTTATCGGACGGTACGTGCAATTTTTACTCTTCGGATTGAAAGTGTCTGCCCCGGGTGAATCGCCGCGAGCCTCGGCTTCGGCACGTTGACCATGCCCTTATTCGAGATGCAGGGTTATTCCGGGCGGCGAGCTCAGAAGTCGTAGGTCAATTGCAGAAAGAAGAACTGGTTGTTCCGCGTTGATGCCCTGGTGGTGTTTGTGTAGCGATAGCCGCTCTTGATCCGGCAGTTGTTGCGTCCGAAGATGGTGAGGTCGGCCTCGACGTACTCGACTCTTGATTTTGGGGAGGAGGAAAGGTTGCCCGTCTGTCGGTCATACGCCAGGCCAAGGATGAGGTCCTTGCTCAGGTAGTGCCTGAGCCGGACATATAGGTCACGCGAATCCGTTCCCATGTTATGGCCGATTATTCTGCCGCGGTACGTATAGCCGGAGCCGTAAATATGGTGGTTGTAGAAGACGTTGGGCTTGCCGGTGATGTGGTTGTCGGCATATTCAATCTGCAAATCCGTCCTGCCCGTGCGGCCGATATCGTAAAACTGCGCACCAAACAACTTGCCCCAGTTGCTCGGCAGTCCCCCCGCCTCATCTTCGCCAATCCAATCGGTGTACAGTTTCACAGACTTGACCGGAATAAGCCATTCGAGCGGAAGGATAACGGAGGCGTCGAAGCCGGCCAACTGGTTGTTATCCAGCTTGCCCGGACGGTTTTCCTTAGTGGCTAAGAAGATGTCCAGATAGTCTCTTAGACCAAGACCCTCTCTGCCCTGACCGGCGAACATTATCGCTCGCGAAAGACCCAGTTCGAATGCCGGATGTGGCTTGAAGTTCACCCGCATCCCGGTGAGTCTGGCTTCGGGTATGGTTCTGTCTTCCTCGAGTTCTGTGAGAAACCAGACCGCTTTGAAAGGGCCTAACGAGCGGAATATCCACGGTAATTTAATCGGCCTTGGGTTCGATAACTTGACCATTTTGAATGGCTCTGCATTATTGCTCATAAGCAGTGAACCATGGTAACCCGGCCCCCACCAAAGCGAGTCTTTGCCGATCTCGACTTCGAGCTTTCCAAGCGCAACTTTTGCATACCCCTCGATTAGCTTAACGTCCCGGCCTGAATTGTCGGTTGAATATGGGTACTCAGGGTGAAGGTAGAAAGCAATAGTGTCCGCGAACTTTGCTCGTGAAGCGAAACCCGCCCGCAAATTGGAGTGTTTATCAAACTCGTCTCCGCGGATGTTCTCGATGTCAGGTTTCTTGTCCGAATAGAGAAATTTAACATAAGGATCTTCGAGGGGCTTTAAAAAGTTTTCGGCGGCTACGCCATCCAGTGTACCCAAAGCTCTGAGCTCTTCGGCAAACTCGAACGTGAGGCGGTCAAGAATTGCCGGAATTATCTCGTTGTCTTCACCGCTGTCGGCAATCCTCTCAGAAGCTTCTGCGATCAGCCGGGCCATTTCAAGCCGCGATAGCGGCCTGGTGGTCATCATCCCGCTGTCAACCAGCCCCTGGCCTATCAGCTTGTCAACCGCCTCGTAGCTCCAGTGGTCCAGCGGTACGTTCGTTGACACAAACGAGATAGACAGAAAGGCAAGAAGTATCAGCAGTAAAGTGGTCAGTTTCTGTGGCATAGCGTTTTATCCAGGTGGAGGTCTGCATAATTTCCTGCAATTAGCGGCGATTGTAACCTCCCTCGAGCGTAGGGTCAATTATACGGCAAGGAGGCGTGCCCCCTATTTACACTGTCTTTTTGTTTCTTATCGGCTGGTCCCATAAAAAAGATAAAGTATTTCAAATTCCCTTGTCGAATAAGATATAGAGTGCACAGGTGTTTTTTGGTGCTGTGAAGTTGCTGCCTGCGGTTAAACAGGGCATCGTAGGTTTGGTGGGCAGTTCGGGAGTGGAATGGGCTAACATTGAGGGTAGTGTTTTGAGCGAAGCTTTTGCACTTTCCCAAGTGCGAGGCAGGGGTGTTCTAAAGGGGATTATCCTTCTGCATTGTGGGGTCAAACAGGGGCGTTCTTAATACCGCCAGGGGGTAGTGCCGGCTTTGCGGAAGAGGTCGTTGTCCATTCCTTCGGATATGCCGCTGACCTTGCAATGGTATCAGGCCTGCGGCGCAACCGACGGGGACGGAGTATGCTTGGATTTCACAAGCTCCCATGAAATTACAAGCCGCTGAATCTGAAATACAGAAACCAATATATTTACTTTGCCCTGAAATTGAAAAATATGTTGACAGTAGCTTTTCGCGCAGTATATTGGGCTTTGGTGAATAGACACGCGGGCAGCAAGGATGGGTTTTTAACCGGGTGGCGATTGTGGGCCCGGCGCGGGAGTTTCCGTGGCGGCAGGGTTGGGTGGCTTGCTCAGTTATGTCACTAAGGTTGCAAAGGAGTGTAAGATGAGAGGTAGAATGTCCGCAAAAAAATGGGGGCTGCAAAGTTCGGAATGTACTCAATCATTCATACCATACCAAAAAACGTGGCCTGGTTTCAATGCGGCGCGGCATATTGTCGCTGGTAGTTGTTCGGTGAGATCGGTCTTAATGGCTCTGGCAATATTGGTATTAGCGAGTTATCCATCACTGGCGCAACAACGTTTTGGTTCGACACCCTCAGAAACAGGTTTCGCAATTGAGGCTTCTTCGCAAGGCGAATACGCGGTTGGATGGGCTGAGAAGTTAGGGTTGGGTGAAAATCTATTCGAACAGGAGGCTGTCGCAGCTCTGGCCGAGGTCGGGATTGAACCTCAAGGTGGCTGGCAGCCCAGCAGTAAGATAACAACCGACTTTCTAACTGAATTATTTGAGCTGACTTTAGAAGCCGCTCAGAAGGGTATGGTTACACTTCAGCCGGATAAAGCCGCCACCCAAGGAGGTTATGCCATTAGGTTGTTTCAGAAGCTTGGGTTGTTTAAGGAACCAACAATCGATATTTCAGTAGAAGATGCAATCATTACTCTGAGCACAGTAGGCATAAAGCCCGAGGCTGGTTGGCAACCGAATTCGAAAGTGGATGCATTCTTTTTGATTGATATACTCAAATCAACTGTAGAAGCTGCTAAGCGACAGGCGATTTCGGTGACTCCCGAGGAGGCCTATAGCATCGTAACTTCTTTGTCTGACGAGCTCCAGATATTGAAAGGAGTAACACCGGCGGAGAAAATCAGGCCCGGAGTTCCCGTCCCCACTCCCCGAAAGCCGTTTGAACCAAAAGAGCGGTCAGAGATTGAAAAATTACTGTCGGGGCGAACGCCCTTTCTTGTATCCACTAAACTAAAACAATTCGGATATGATATCTTTGAAAAATCCCTGTCGGCATTCGCACCGGTTACGGATGTCCCGGTAGGCCCGAACTATACCATTGGGCCTGGAGATAACTTTATAGTAACACTGTGGGGCAGGATTAACGCTAAATCTACTGTTACAGTGGACCGGAACGGTGAGATCGCTTTGCCGGAGGTTGGCGTGCTGAACGTTTCGGGTATGACATTTGCCCAGTTGCAGGATTATCTAAGAGACGAGTTTTCCCGAAAGTTTACCGACTTCAAAATAAACTTGACTATGGGTAAACTGCGAACTATCAGGGTCTTTGTCGTAGGCGAAGTTCAGGCTCCTGGTAGCTATACGATTAGTTCACTTTCTACTATTATTAACGGTCTTATGATAGCCGGGGGGCCATCAAAAAACGGTACGCTGAGAAAAATTCGACTGTTGAGAAACGAGTCGGAGCCAGCAGCGATTGACCTTTATGACTTTCTTTTAGGTGGTGAGAAAAGTGAGGACGTACGTCTGCAAAACGGCGATACGATTTTTATCCCGCTGATAGGCCCGGTTGTCGCAGTGGCGGGAAACGTCAAACGCCCCGCAATCTATGAAATGGCCAAGCCGATGACTCTCGCCGGGGTGCTTGACCTGGCAGGTGGCGTAACTTACGCAGGGTGGCTCCAGAGAGTCCAGGTCGAGAGGGTCGAAAACCATCAGAGACGCATCGTTGTCGATTTTGACATCTCTCAATCGCCGGACATTGACAGTCAAGATCGCGCCATGGACGCTGCCGTGCAGGATGGCGACCTTGTGAAAGTGTTTCCTGTTTCTCCTTTCGAGCAAAATGTTGTTTATATCGAGGGGCATGTAGTCAGGCCGGGTAAATATGAGCTGAAGCCGGGAATGAAACTAAGCGACATCCTCACATCCTATGAGGCCCTGTTGCCCCAGGCAAATCTCGAATACGCAGAGATAGAGCGGCTTGTTGAGCCCGACTACCATCCAATAGTTATCCCGTTCAATGTCGGCAAAGTACTTGAAGGACATCGTTCCGAAGACATCGAATTGGCCCGCCTTGACGCAATTCGCCTGTTCAGGTGGGACGAAAAAGGCAAGCGCAGCGTCTCGGTCTCGGGTATGGTCTATCGTCCCGGGGAATATCGTTTCATCCCGGGTATGAAACTGAGCGAGCTGCTTGATGCCGCAGGCGGGCCGGGGAAAAATGCGTACCTTCAGACCGCCGAGCTGACGCGAAGGCATATTACACAGACCGGCATGGAGACCGAGAAAATTAATATCGACCTTGAGAAGGTGCTGGCCGGTGACCCCGAACGAAACATCCTTCTTCAGGATTACGACCATCTGATTGTCAGATCGATACCTGAGCTCGAATTCGACCGCAACGCTGCCATCTTCGGGGAGGTCAGATTTCCCGGCATATATCCCGTAAGAAGAGGAGAAACCTTAAGCTCAGTTATACAAAGAGCCGGCGGGTTTACCAAGCGCGCCTATCTCAAGGGTGCGGTCTTTACAAGAGAAAGTGCAAAGGTAGTCCAACGCCAGAGAATGGATGAGCTGATAGAGCAGATTAAAGAGTCGGTCCTGACGGGCACAGACAGGGCTATAAGCGGTGCGCTGGATGAAGAGACGGTCATGGTGCAGGAGCTGACTCTAAAGGCCCAAAAGGAACTTCTCGGTAAGCTCAGAGCCGCAAGGATTGATGGAAGGGTCGTCATCAAATTGACTTCGCTCGACAGCTTCAAGGGTTCGAAATATGACCTGGAGCTGGAAAAGGGCGATAGTCTCGTCATTCCTGAGACTCCGGGTATTGTAAATGTTGTCGGCGAGGTCTTCAATCCGACGGCACTTCTTTATGAAAAGGACAGGACTGTAAACTATTGTCTTCAGAAAGTCGGAGGAATTACAAAGGAAGCTGATAAGAAACAGATAAGCATCATCAAGGCCGACGGGTCTGTTATCAGTATTGCACAGAAGAACCCCGGCAGGGTCTCCTGGGATTCGGAATCACACCAATGGCTTTTTGGTGGATTTATGAATATCAGACTCAGCCCCGGCGACACGATAGTTGTTCCGCGAAAGACGGACAAATTCTTCTGGCTCAAAACTACGAAGGACATAACAGAAGTCTTGTTCCAGGCGGCGCTGACTGCCGGTGTTGTGCTTGCACTGTAATGCAGTCTCATAGAGAATAATTGAGTATGGATAAGGTGGAAAAAGAATCTCAAAAAGAACCGATGGTTCAGGAAGAGCTCGATGAGGATGAAATAAATCTTATCGATTATTTCAGGGTAATTTTCAAATACCGCAGAATGATACTGTTGATTTGCGGAATTGCCGTGATAACAACAGCAATAGTCAGTCTGGTGCTGCCCAAAATTTACTCGGCCACTGCCTCGGTTGTTCCGCCAATTGAGATGCTCCAAAGGGAGTCCAAATTGGCAGGAACATTAGGAGGGGGGGCAGGAGCATTAGGAGGGGGGGCAGGCTCTTTGCTCAGCAAAGTTATTGGCGTTACGAGTATTTCTGATATGTACGCCGGTGTTCTCGAAAGCCGAGTTGTTGCAGATGCTATTATCGACAGGTTCGATTTGATGAAAGCATACAAGGAAAAGAAATATAAATCGAACGTTAGGAAAAAGCTGAAAAAGAACACCACCATCGATGTTTCCGATGAAGGGATTGTCAACATAACAGTGGAAGATAGAGACCCCAACAGAGCAGCCGCCATCGCAAACGCCTATGCTGATGAGCTGGACCGACAAAACAAGCGGCTCTATGCGGGCCAGGCAACGAGCAAGAGAATCTTTCTGGCAAACCGACTGAAGGAAATAGAGGAAAAGCTGGCTAAGATCGAAGACATTCTCAGCAGGGAAGCAAAGATTCAGGAAATGCTCTTTGAACTGCTCACACGTGAATACGAGATTACGAAGATCGAAGAAGCCAAGAGCATGCCGACAGTCCAGGTTCTCGACAGGGCTGTTGTGCCGGAAATAAAGTCTAAGCCAAAAAGAACACTAATGGTTATGCTTTCCGCAATAGTAGCTTTGTTTGTTTCTATATTTGCGGCGTTTGGTCGTGAGTATTTTACGAAAGTAAATGCGTCTTTCAACGAAGGGACTGTAGATAGTAAAAGCGTATAAGAAAAAACAAGGACGTGGGGGTTTTAGGTTCCTACTGGCTTGTCTTTACGGCAGCGTTACAGCGCAACCGACGAGGACGGAGTCTAAATGGATTGATGATTGATTAGTGATAATTATCCCCGCTAATGGCTTGCGGGGATGACAATATTATTGATTATTCCACTATGAACTAACATCCGCGTAATCTGTGGTTTGAGTAATAATGACATCCAGAGAAGAATCTATAAAGCAACTAATTAAAGAACAGCTTCGTAAAGCTGCTTTCGGGCTGAAGGGCTATAAAGTCTTTCTTTTCGGCTCGAGGGCTACGGGGACGGCTAAAGGCCGTTCAGATTTTGATGTTGGTGTTTATGGGAAACGCCCAATTCCTTTGAAAACATTTTACACCATTGAAGATTTGCTTGGGACTATTGAAACTCTTTACTCTATAGAGTTAGTCGATCTAAACCGTGTAAGCCTGTCGTTTAGAAAAGAGGCGATGAAAACGGCGGAGATTATTTATGAATAGCAAAATCATTTTCGATGACTTTGAGAAAGCGTTAAAGAATTTTGAAGCTGCCTTGTCAACCCCCGCAGACAGTGACCTTGTGCGGGCAGGCTGCATACAATATTTCGAGTTCTGTTTTGAATTGGCATGGAAAAGTATTAAAGTTTTTGGCAGCGAGCTTGGATTGGAAAATTGCAATTCTCCGAAAGGTTGTTTGAAGCAGGCTTTTGCTAACGGTTGGATTGATAATGAATTGGTATGGCTTGAGATGCTTTCTGCAAGGAATCGCATGTCGCATACCTATAGCGCTTCGGATGCACTGACTATTTATGATTCTCTTGCCGGCTTCTTGCCAGCGATGTGGAAGCTCTTTGAGTCCATCAGTGCAGAACGAAATAAACTTGAATAATCACTAAAAGCCTCCAGCAAAATGAAATAGTCTTGCACTATACCATCTTTGTGTAATTTGTGGTTAAGAAAGTATGGCACGATTTCCAATCGCAGAAGCAGATATTGTAGTATTGGCACAGGCAATGGAATCAGGACTTGCGGACAATGCGGCGGTTTATCCAGCCCCGCCGGTAGCACCGGCAGATTTGACAGCCCTTATCAGTGCTTATACCGCCGCCCAAAAATGCCGCTATCGCAGCCTAGGCAGCAGCGGAAGAGGCTACTACCAGTAAGGACGAGGCCCTGGATGATTTGGCGAATGCAATGAAGAGCGACATCCGCTACGCCGAGAACACGGTCGATTTCGACGATGATAAATTGAAGCTCATCGGCTGGGCCGGACGCAAAGAACGCACGCCACTGGCCCCTCCCGGCCAAGCACGGCTCTTAGAGGCCCCTAAGCAGGGGTGAGAGGGCTGGGTATTTTTGGACTGGAAGTCTCCAATCAAAGGCGGCGCTGCCGCAGCTTACAAGGTTATGCGGCGCGAGCGTCCTGCAGGACCGTGGGAAGAAGTCGCCACCGCGGTTATCAGCGAAGCCACATTAGTCGAGCAGCCCCGCGGCAAAGAACTGGAATACCGCATCATCACCGTAAATAAGGCCGGCGACGGTGAGCCGTCCAACACTGCAATGGTAGTGCTGTAAAGCTAAGCGAACGTCGAAAGACGCAGAGGAAGAACTTTACGCCTTCGGCGTTTTTTTTGTACAGTTGGTGCAGAAAAGCAGAGTCATGCTATTGAAAACTGAAAGGGGTGATTTATGCTTAATAACAGAGTAGTTTTGATCACAGGTGGGACAGGCTCCTTTGGTAAGAAATTTACAGAAATAGCACTTAAGAATTATGAAATTAAGAAATTGATAATATTAAGCCGAGATGAATTCAAGCAGTACCAGATGGCTAAAACTTTCCCTAGTACTAAATACCCTATTCGATACTTTCTGGGGGATATCAGAGACAAAAATAGACTCTTTAGAGCATTTGAAGGTGTCGATTATGTAGTTCACGCGGCGGCTCTAAAGCAAGTCCCTGCCTTAGAGTATAACCCTACTGAGGCGGTCAAGACGAACGTAATCGGCGCAGATAACATAGTAGACGCCGCAATTGATGCAGGAGTCAAAAAAGTTATTGCCCTATCTACCGATAAGGCGGTAAATCCCATAAACCTCTATGGAGCGACAAAATTGGTCGCTGAGAAAATATTTGTTGCCGCTAACGCTTATGCAGGTGGAAGGGTTAAGTTCGCGGTCGTAAGGTATGGCAACGTTGTGGGCTCTCGAGGCAGCGTTATACCTTTATTTTTAAGTCTTAAGGAACAAGGTGTAAAAGAGATACCCATCACCGATGTTAGAATGACACGATTTTGGATTACTTTGGAGCAAGGAGTAGAATTGGTTATGAAAGCGTTGAAAGTGGCTGAAGGGGCAGAGGTTTTTGTTCCAAAAATTCCTTCGATGAAAATAACCGACTTGGCAAATGCAATAGACCCGAATTTCAGATTTAGAACAATCGGGATCAGGCCTGGCGAGAAAGTTCATGAGACTTTAATCTCCGAGGACGAAGCGAGAGCAACCAAAAGATTCGATGGAATTTACGTGATTTTGCCTCAATTCTTTGATGAGAAGTCGCACAAAAGATACGAAAAATATCCGTACGTAGCCAAGGATTTTGTCTACAGAAGTGACACCAATGATGACTGGGTCACTGCAGAAGATTTGAAGCGAATGATTAGCCAGAAAGAAACTGGGCCGGTTAACATCAAAAACATTGGCAAGCCGATTAAATATGAAAAACATTCCTTACAGCCATCAGTCCATAAACTCAGATGATATCAGGCAGGTAACCGAATCCTTAGAATCTGACTGGATCACTCAGGGTCCAAAGGTAAAAGAATTTGAGGATTTGCTTGCAGAGTATTGTGGCATCAAATTTGCGGTTGTCTTTGCCTCAGGAACTGCATCGCTGCATGTGGCTTGACTCTTGGGGATCAATCCTGTACTCGTAGATATTGGGTTGGGCTGTACGTTCAAATATATTAGGAATAAGGCTAGGTGAGAAAGTGAATGAAACTTTTATTTTTTACGACGGAGCCCAAAAGGTTAAAGTGTTTGATGGAATATATGTAATACTTCCTCGATCTCTTGGCTATGCTGGAGCTTGTAAAATATGAGAATTACCCCTCTTTATAAAAGGACTTCGTTTTTTGAAGCGATGTCAATGATGCATGGTTGAGTCGGGAGGAGCTTACAAAGATTGTAAAGGGTCTACAAATTGACTAAATTCATACCTTATGGCCGCCAATGTATAGATGAAGACGACATAAAGGCCGTTGTTGAAGTGCTAAGATCTGATTGGATTACTACCGGTCCCGCTGTAGATGAGTTCGAAGAAGCGGTGACTGAATTTGTAGGTGCAGAATATGGAGTGGCTGTATCAAGTGGAACGGCGGCCCTGCATGCCGCTATGTATGCAGTCAGCATTGCTCCAGGTGACGAGGTTATCGTTCCAGCTATGACATTCGCCTCCACCGCTACCGCCATTGTGTTCCGGGGTGGCTTGCCGGTATTTTGTGATGTTGATGCCGACAAATTGCTCATTGACCCGAATTTGATTGAGTCCAAAATCACCCCAAAAACCAAGGCTATAGTTGCTGTAGATTATACCGGCCAGGCCTGTCAATACGATGTTTTACGAGAAATTGCCGACAAGAATAACCTTGTGTTGGTAGCAGATGCATGTCATTCAATAGGCGGTATGTACAAGGGGCAAAAAGTCGGCACATTAGCGGATGTTACTGCTTTCAGCTTTCATCCTGTAAAGCACATTACGACAGGAGAAGGCGGAATGATCGTAACCGATAATCCGGAGTATTATGAACGAATGAGAATGTTTCGTAATCATGGCGTCACTCTGGACCAGCGGCAACGTGCTGAAAAAGGACAGTGGTTTTATGAAATAGAAGACATCGGCTATAATTATAGGATTACAGACATTCAATGTGCTTTGGGAAAAAGCCAGTTAAAGAAGCTGCCTGCATGGATAAAGCGACGGCAGGAAATTGCTTTGCACTATGGTGCGTCTTTTAGGAGTCTTTCTGCAATTAAACCTCTGGACGTTATGCCCTGTAGTTCTCATGCTTATCATTTATACGTCGTCAAGATTCTGGACGCCGACAGAAATGAAGTCTTTAGTTTCCTGAGAAATGCAGGCATTGGTGTAAATGTACATTATATCCCTGTACATCTGCACCCATTTTATCGCAGGTGTTTCGGTACTAAAGAAGGATTGTGTCCTGTTGCTGAGGCTGCGTACAAGCAGATTTTATCCCTGCCGATGTTTCCTGCAATGATAGATGAAGATGTAGATACCGTCATTCAAACCGTCAAGAAAGCATTGGTGAAAAACACACAATTTTTAAAATTACTATTCCGCCGCAATACTATGGGTGATAACCCATAGATGAAGTTATCCGACAAAGTCGGACGGGCGAAGCCCGAAGCGGCAATGCTACGGGTGTAAAACCGTAGTTATTTACTAACTCAAACTGACCGATACCCGCTTTCGCGGGCACAGGCTTCATTTTTTAGACATGGCCATGCCATCCCATGGGGACTGATTAGCGCAGATTAACACTGTTCGTTCAGATTCTGGATTCCTGCTCCCCGCGTGCGCGGGGACAAGCTTCGCGGGAATGACAAATTACACTATGTTCTTATCAATACAATACTTATATCTGTGCTTATCCTAAAAACGGTTAGTTTGAGTTACTAAATCAAAAATGATTTGCAATAAAATTTTAAACAGGGACAGTTGGTATCAAGTTCAAATTAATGGGCAAATTTTGGGTGGGAGCAAAATTTGCCCAAAAGAAAAAGAGAGCGAGAAAGAAAGAATTTTGTTTTCTTCCTGCTTTGCCCAAAAAAGGGGAGCAGGCTCGGAGCGCAGGCAATGGAATTCCGATGTAATCGGGATGAAGTCCGAGCGCTGAGACTGTGGGTGGGGAGAAGATTCGGCTTCTCTGCCCGACAGAAGGTTTTGAGGGCATTAGCTAAGGTGTGCGGTTCAGAGGCGGGTTTTTTCTGGGCCGAGGCCTTTACGCTTATCAGAGAATTTCTATAAGAAGAAAAAAAGGATAATAGATGAATGTAAAATTCGTAGCCGAAGTTTCCAGCAATCACAACAGGGATATTGACCGGTGTCTAAAGTTTATAGAAACAGCCAAAACTATAGGCTGTGATGCAGTAAAGTTTCAGTTGTTTAATATTAACGAGTTATTTGCTCCTGAAGCATTAAATAAGAATAAAGAGCTTAGAAGAAGGGAGAAATGGGAACTTCCTCTTGAGTTTCTTCCGAAACTTTGCAAAAGATGTCATGAAACAGGTTTACAGTTTTCCTGTACGCCATTTTATCTCGAAGCAGTGGACGAATTGAAGCCTTATGTTGATTTCTATAAAATTGCCTCTTATGAATTACTATGGCACGATTTGGTAAAGGCTTGTGCCAAAACTGGAAAGCCGGCAGTATTATCTACCGGGATGGCAAATTTAGAGGAAGTTCAACGTAGCGTCGGCGTATTAGCAACTAATGGATGTAAGGACATTACAGTTCTACATTGTGTCTCTGCCTACCCTGCACATCCTGACGAGTGTAACTTATCTGCAATCGGAACCATGCGTTCTAAAATCAGTATTGCTAATCCTGAAGTTCAAATCCACTTTGGGTGGTCGGACCATTCTGTTTCAGACGCTATAATCTCGCGTGCAGTGCACAGATGGGGTGCAGGGGTAATTGAATTTCATCTGGATCTGGATGGAAGAGGAGAAGAATTCAAAATGGGACATTGCTGGTTGCCTAATGAGATTGAACGGGTGATAAAAAATGTAGACATGGGTTTTTCTGCCAACGGAAATGGTATTAAGGAACCAACAAAGTCTGAACTGGCTGAAAGGGATTGGCGCGCTGATCCGGAAAACGGCTTAAGACCCTTTAAGATTGCAAGAAGTAAACTTTGAAAAAGCCTGCAATAGCAATCATACAAGCAAGAATGTCTTCAACAAGATTATATGGAAAGGTTCTAAAACCTTTAGCCGGCAAACCAGTAATATGGCATATTTATAATCGTGCTGAACATTGCAGGTTTGTTGATAAGATAGTTGTTGCGACCTCCACCGATAGTTCTGATGATCCTTTGGTCGAGTTTTGCATAAATAACAACATGAATTACTACAGGGGCAGTCTAAACAATGTTTTAAGTCGGTTTTGGGAAATATTAGAAAAAGGTTCATATCCTTATTTTGTGCGGGTTACCGGAGATTGTCCATTGATTTGTCCAGCTTTTATTGATCAGCAGATCATGGCACTATATAAGTTTGATGGTGATGTGATATGGTCGAAACGTTCGTGTTCTATCCTTGAGGGGCAAGGAGTACATTCATTCCGGTCTTTATCCTATATTAATGAAAAATCAATAGATGCCGAAGATTTTGAGCATGTAGGGTCTAAATATCTTACAGAAAACCCAAATGAGTTTAGAATAGTGGAAATAGATATACCCGAAGACTTATGTCTTAACAAATACAGGTTAACAGTTGATGAAGAAAATGATTATAGATTAATTAAAACTCTTTATGATAATTTATATAGTTCAGAACCAATTGATTTATTAGATGCATTGATATGGCTGGATAGCCATCCGAATATTGCCAATGTTAATAAAGATGTATCTCACAAGAGATTGAATATTGAATTGGAAGAAAAAAGAAGTCTATGGGCGAGAATATCTAAAGTGGGTGTTTATAAATGGAGAGATTTGTGAATGTGCTGATTAGGTGTGATGGTTCCCCCGAAAACGGCCTCGGCCACGTGGTCCGTTGCCTTACTCTTGCAGATGAACTGCATGATGTTCACGATTGCCATATTACTTTTGCTATGCGTACAGGCCCGCTTGGAATTAAGATGGTAAAGGAAAAAGACTATGAAGTACTTACTCCACCCAAAGGTGATTTATCATTTGATTATAGAGAATGGCTCAATGAATGTGCCAGAAATGTGGAAGCGAAAGTGCTCATACTCGACGTACGTGACGGATTACAACGAACGACTCTCGATGAATTGAGAAAAGAGGGTATTTTGATAGTTACAATTGATGATCCCGAAAACAAACGTCTATCTGCTGATCTTGTCTTTTGTCTCCCGGTTCCTCAGGTAAAACGCGTAGACTGGACAGGCTTTAGCGGAGAACCCTACGTCGGCTGGGAATGGGTAATCCTGCGCAAAGAATTTTCCCACGCTTCTTGCCCCAAGTCCCAAGCTTCAGGCTACGTGCTCCATACTCCTAAGGTTTTAGTTACCATGGGTGGTAGTGATCCACATGGCATGACACTTAAAGTAGTGAAGGCCATGGAGAGGCTTGATGAAGATTTTGAAGTTGTTGTAGTTTTAGGCGCTGGATTTCAGCATAAAAAAGAATTTGGAAACTTGCTTTCTAATTGCAAACGCCGTTTTGATGTACGAGAAAACGTCCAAAATATGGCGGAAATAATGGCACAAAGCGATCTTGCTGTGGCTTCTTTTGGCGTTACAGCTTACGAACTCGCAGCTATGGGGGTCCCCGCCATTTATCTGTGCTTGACGGAAGATCATGCTGAGTCTGCATCGGCTTTTGTGGAGGAGGGCATGGCAGTTTGCCTGGATGTGTTCCCTCATGTAACCAAAACAATGCTGGCTGAGGCGCTAAGGCAATTGCTGAACGACGCTCCCAAGCGTTCGCAGATGGCCGATCGGGCCAGGCAGCAGGTGGACGGACAGGGTGTGGAGCGTGTTGCCCGGATGATTTCACTCAATCTCGCAATGACCCAAATTAGAAAGGGAAGTTAGGTGTCATGAAATATTGTAAAACTTGTCTTATGCCCGATACACGACCGAATATGGAATTTAATGAAAGCGGCATATGTACGGCCTGTGTTTTTGCAAAGCAGAGTCGAACTGAAATTGACTGGGAGGCAAGAAAGAAAGATCTTCATGCAATTGCTCAATGGGCACGGGAGAATAATCATGGTGGATATGATTGTGCTATCGGAGTTAGCGGGGGGAAGGATAGTACATTTCAGGCACTTTATGCCAGGGATGAGTTAGGATTGAATTGCCTCCTGGCAAACTGCTACCCGGATGGGATTACAGAGGTCGGGAAGCGCAATTTACAAAATCTGGCGAGTCATGGATTTGATATGGTTTCGTGGCGCCCCAATCCTAAAATCTGGCGTGCTCTTACCAGGCGTTCCTTTTACGAATATGGGAATCCCGTAAAACCATCGGAATATCCGCTGTTTGCCATCACATATCAAACTGCTCTTGCCTATCGAATCCCTTTGATTATCCAGGGGGAAAACCCTGGCCTAACCCTTGGAACTACAAAAGGATACGGAAAAGATGACAATGCTTTCAATATTGCTATGGGCAACACCTTGCGGGGAGGAAATGCTTCCGACTGGGTGGGTGATGGCATAGAGTTGAAAAATCTATTATTATATCAGTTTCCTGATAAGGAAGACATGGAAAAAGCTGGGATTCGCGCCATATACCTTCAATTTTATGTGAAAGAATGGTCGCCCGATCATAACGCTGAATTTTCAATCAGGCATGGTTTACGTGGCCGTGAAGATCACATGTGGCAACGCCTCGGAAAGTATGGCCGTTATGGTTCGGTTGATAGCGATTTTCAGCTTTTCAATCCAATGATTAAATACTATAAATTTGGAGAATCGAGATGGACGGAATATTGTAGTAAGAAGATTCGAAGTGGAGAAATGACCAGGGAAGAAGCGATACAACTGGTAAAGAAATGGGATGGATATTGTGATGAAGAGCATATAAAGAAATGTTGTGATTATATGGAGATCACTGTTGAAGAATTCTGGCGGGAGATGGAAGAAAAATGGATCAATAAAGAGCTTTTCGAAAAAGATAAAAAGGGGAAATGGTTGCCGCTTTTTACCCCTGGGGTTGATTCTGATGAAGATGCGGTTGCGGCGTATACAGGGGGGAGAGATGAAAGAGTCTGACATTCGTCCGAAAGAACTAATAGAGAAACTGGAAGTGTTCCTACAGAAAGATAGAAAACGATGGCTTGCTGGTCAGGAGCATTTTATACGAGTTCCCTGTCCGGCATGCGACAGTATGGAGACCAAAGAGCCAGTTGTTGTCAGGGGAATGACCTTCGAAACGTGCACGGATTGCGAAACAGCGTTTCATAATCCAAGGCCCACTAAGGAACAACTCCGGGATTATTATGCCAAAGCGGAAAGTTATACTTTTTGGGCGAAGCATATTTTCCCCAAAACCAAATCCGCACGCAGGGAAAATATTTTCCGCCCTTTAGCGGACAAGATTGTTACATATCTCTGTCAAAATAATGTTGAAACCGATGTTTTGATGGAAATCGGTGCTGGCTTTGGCATTTTTTGTGATGAAATACAAAGAAAGGGGATTTTTAAGCGAGTCATTGCGGTGGAGCCTACACCTGATTTAGCGCAAAAATGCCGAGAGAAGGACCTGGAAGTAATAGAAGCGCCGTTTGAAGAATTGGATTTACCTGGGGAGAGTATCAACTGCATCGTTTCATTTGAAGTCATTGAACATGTTTTTTCTCCCCGGGATTTAATACAAAAAAGCATGTCTTATTTGAAAAAAAATGGGCTATTGGTTCTCAAATGTCCTAATGTAAAAGGGTTTGACTTTATGATTTTGGGAAAACAAAAAGCACCGAATTTTGGTTTAGAACATATTAATATGTTCAATACGCAATCGCTTGCGATTTTATTGGAGGAAAGCGGATTCACAGTTTTAGATGTAACTACTCCAGGGGAATTGGATGCCGATATTGTTCGAAACCAGGCACTTGAAGGTAAGTTTGATATCAATGAGCATCCTTTCCTGAAACTGATTCTCATTGATGAGTGGGAACGATTGGGGAATACATTCCAGCGATTTTTGGCAGATAATTTGCTTTCTTCTAGTATGTTGGCGGTGGCTCAAAAACGCTGAAAGTTTTGCTATCGCTACTTGATGCAGACAGTTTATGATGATAAAAGTTTGGAATAATCATTACGGAAAGGTAGTCGCGGAAAAGGATCAACACTATATCATTGATTGTGAACCATGTGGTTTCAAGCATGCCATTCCTCTTCCCGATGAGAAAGAACAGGCTGATTTCTATGAACATTCCTTTTATGAGAATTATTGGGGCAACTACATCAGGAATCATCTTGAGGAAAGTGAATGGTATAAGATCGAGTATAATGAGAAGTATGATTTATTCAAAAAGTTCTTGCCAAGTCCAGTTCAGCAAACGTTGTTGGATATTGGCTCCGGGCCGGGTTTGTTTCTCAAGGCTGGATGTGACAGAGGATGGACAACCGTTGGCGTTGAGCCTGGGCGAGCAGCCTGGAAGTATTCAACATCAAAACTTGCCCTTAATGTCCATAATGTGTTCTTTAATGAGGAAACGCATACACAGTTTGGAACATTTCAGGTTGTACATATAAATAATGTTCTTGAACATCTTCTTCATCCTCAAAACACTTTGTTGTGTATTCACGATATCCTTGAACCGGATGGATTAATCAGTGTTTCTGTTCCAAACGATTTTAACCCGCTGCAAAAAGCTGTGATTGACTATTATAAGAAGGACATGTGGTGGGTTGATATAAGGGAACATGTGAATTATTTTGATCGCGATTCGCTCGATAATTTGTTAATAAAGACAGGGTTTAGACCTATCTATCACACATCCAGTTTTCCTTTGGAATTATTTATTCTGTTGGGTGAAGATTACATTGGAAACAACAAGATTGGTCGAGAAATCCACAACAAACGAAAAAAATTTGATTGCGCTATGGAAAAATCTGGCAATACAAACTTGAAACGGAAAATTTATAACAAGCTTTCTGAAATAGGTCTTGGCCGTGAAATCACAGTTATCGGAAAAAAACAAACAATGGCTTCTTCATTATAAATGGATAATTTGTCACTTACAAACATTGAGGATATTAATGATACAGAAAAATGATCCCATTATTTGTTTAGGTGCTGGTATTTCTCAGTTGCCATTGATTCAGGCGGTAAAGCACAGAGGATACAGTGTTGTTGCCATTGATCGCGATTCGGATGCGCCTGGATTTTCACTGGCAGATACAAAGATTATAGAAAGTACTTATGACATGGAGATTGTTTTAGATGCATTACATGTTTTAGAAAAGCGACATCATTTTTGTGGCCTCGTGGCCCGGACGTCCGGTCCTGCACTAAAAACAGCCGCTGCAATAGCTGAGGAATTTCACCTTCCTGGATTAAATAGAGAAATTGTTCCACTTGCAACAGAGAAATCGAAACTAAGAGAATTTTGCGAAAGTCATGATATCTTAATGCCTAAAGGACAAAAGATTTCTCAGCTAAAAGAGCTTGATTCGAATTTTCCACTACCTTTGATTCTTAAGCCTGACTTGCCCTTAATTGGGAAAAAAGATATTAGAGTGGTCTGGAAATCATCCGATTTGGAATCAGCAGTTCAGGCGGCCATTCAATCATCAGGCAATGGTTTTGCTGAAGTGGAAGAATATATTGATGGTTTTGATGTTGCTTGTTTATTTCATATAGACAAAAGGAATGCTTCTATTGTTTGTTTCTGGGATGAGCTGGTTGGATTTAAGAAAAATGGTGAAATATTTGCCATGGGGGTGAGCGCTCCGTCAGTTGTCATTAGATCGCAGACCGAAAAGAAAATAAGAGCAATTATTGAATCGTTTGCCCTCCAATTAGCTGATATAAATCACCTTTTAATACTATCTTTCAGGGTCGATATGTCTGGAAATCCGTACATTATTGAATTACATGCTGACCTTGGCGGAGACCTGATAGCGGAGGAATTGCTTCCCATGTCTGACTCTTCATTTAATTACTTCAAATACTGTATCAATATTGCAACAAATAGCATTCATGAACTCGCTATCCCCAATTTGCATCCTTTCGCAATTTTATTTGAAAGTGAATTCCTTAAAGAAAATACAATTAATAAACATTTTATCGCTTTGTCTGGCGAGGATCTTAAAGATTTGCATGGGAAAATATTTGATTCATTTGACAAAAAACTCTTTCTGAGTAACGTGGGTTATTATAATTCGACTGCAAGTTAAATTCTATATTATTTGAAGAGAATATTTTATCAAGTGGTTACTGTGAAAAGAGCAAAGGCGATCATTCTTATAGGGGGTAGTTTCCTACAATTACCTATTATACGTTGGGCTCGAGAATTGGGTTTACATGTGATTGTCACTGACAAGAATCCAGATGTCCAGGGACGGATGCTCGCTGATCAATTTATAAATATTGATGGCACAGATGTTCAATCATTTCTTGCCCTGGCCAAGAGGGTAACTTCAAATTATGATTTGATTGGCGTTTATGGGGGGAGTGATTTTGCCTTGCCCGTGGTTGCGGCGGTTTCTGATGCTTATGGGTTGCCAAGTCCTTCATTATCAACAGTTAGATTGGCACTTGATAAAGCTTCTTCCCAACAGCGATGGGTTGAAACTGGGCTTTCAACGCCATGCAGTGTAACAGTGTTAACATTGAATGAAGCTAGGGAGGCTGTAGCGGGCATTGGATATCCGGTAATCGTGAAGCCAGTCGACAGTTCAGGCAGCAGGGGCGTGTCAACCGCGAAGAACAACGAGGCTTTGGAGATATCTTTTAAAAGAGCTCAATGCTTTTCGAAAAATGTAATAATTGAGCAGTTAGTGATTGGCCGTCATATTGATGTCAATGGATTATTCGTTGACAAAGAGTTTTTACGGTGTGGAATAGATGAGCGTTTTTTCACCCCAACGCCTTTACATATCCCTTTATGGCTATATCAACCAGCGATAATTGCAGAAACAGAAGAGGATGCCTGTTATCAATTGCTTGAAAAGGCTGCACGCAGCCTTGGTATTAAGACGGGACCAGTAAAAGCCGATCTGATACTAACTAAGGAAGGTCCAATTATCATTGAGCTGGCTCCTCGGTTTCATGGAGAAGTAACAACTGCATATGTTACACCTGAGGCTCTTCAAAGCAACCCGATAAAGGCATTTTTCGCTTCACTTAGTGGTGTGGAGTCTCCTCGAGGAATGGCAATTCCACAACCCAGAAAATTAGCGGGATGGCATGCTGTTTTTCCAAAGCCGGGTATCGTAAAGACAGTGAATGGATTGGGAGAATTGCTTTCTATGCCTGGAGTGTATGAGGTTATGATAAATATCAAAGAGGGTGATTCAGTTAGACCTCATTATGATAATACGACAGTGGCTGGCTTTATCTGGGCCTATGGATTATCTTTAGCGGAGCTCCAATTAAATTTGCAGGAAGCCTTAAAGAACATATCAATAGTGGTGGAAAAATAGGAAAAGAGTCTTATTGTGGAGAAAAAACAATTACAGAAATGGGCAAGAAAAATTCGCTTTGAATCTCTTAAAATGATGTATAATTGTCCCGCAGGCCATCCCGGGGGAACCATGTCTGTAGCGGATATATTAGCCGTGCTTTATTTTTCTGAGCTTAATATTAATCCAAAAACCCCAAAATGGCCCGATCGTGACCGTGTTATTTTGTCAAAAGGCCACGCATGTGCGGCATTGTATGCCGCACTTGGTTTAAGAGACTTTTTTGAAAGAACTCAGTTTTCGAGATTCAGGCGAATTGATGGAATACTTGAAGGACACCCATCAATCACAATACCAGGCGTGGATGCACCCTCTGGTTCATTGGGATTGGGGTTATCCCAAGGGTTGGGGATGGCTTTAGGAGCACGGTGCACCAGGAAGAGCTTTAGAGTGTATGTTATTCTTGGAGATGGTGACATGCAGGAGGGTGCTACATGGGAAGCAATTATGGCTGCTGGATATCATAGGATGGATAATCTATGTGTAATATTAGATTATAATAAAATTCAAGCGGAAGACACTGTAGAAAATACAATGAATTTTGCTCCTATTGTGGATAAACTTAAAGCCTTTCACTGGGTTGTTAAGGAGATAGATGGTCATGATTGTGAGCAAATCCAAGAAGCATTGCGACAAGCAAAACTTCATAAAGGCAACCCCTATTTCCTTGTTGCTAATACAATCAAGGGCAAAGGCATTTCATTTATGGAAAACCAAACCAAATGGCATGGAGCTATTCCCTTATCTGATCAAGAATTTGCCAAGGCTTCAGCAGAGTTGGATATTTAATAAACATGGCCAATATGTTACAGAGGATTCGTTGGATGACAATATCAGCAGAATTTCAATTATTTCACAAAGATCAGCGGATTTCACTTAGGGAAGGTTTTGGTCGAGCACTTATCGCATTGGGTAAGATCAGGGACGACTTCTACGTATTCGATGCTGATGTACGTGGAGGCACCGGATCCAAACCATTTGCTGAATTATTCCCTGAACGCGTCCTGCAATTTGGAATTGCTGAGCAAAACATGATGGCTGCTGCAGCGGGTTTTGAAGATAGTGGCCTTATACCGGTTGTTGTTGGCTTTAGCTCATTTACTATTATGCGTGCGCATGAGCAATTACGAACAGCAGTCTGTTATGGTAATCGCAATGTAAAAATATGCTGCAGTCATTTGGGGCTTGATGTTGGGCCTGATGGCGCTACTGCTCAAATGTTGGAAGACATAGCAACTTGCAGAGCTATCCCAAAACTAAAAGTGGTTATTCCGGCCTGTGCTAATGAAATTCAACCAATGCTGGAGGCGGTATTGAATGAACCTGGTCCGGTTTATATGCGCATTGGTAGAAGTCCTGCACCCATCATATATGAAAATCCAGGGTTAATAAAGATAGGAAAAGCGGATATATTACGGCATGGGAATGATGTTGCAATTATTGCATGTGGTTCTCGTGTAGAAGCTGCTTTGCAAGCCGCAGGTCAACTTAAAAATGACGGAATCTCTGCTCGTGTTATTAATCTAAGAAGTATCAAGCCAATCGATTATGAAACCATTAAATCATGCTGCAAGGAAGCGGGGGCCATCGTAACAGTCGAAGATCATAATAAATATGGAGGAATGGGTGGCGCTGTTGCTGAGCTAACCGCGCAAATATATCCTGTTCCGATTGAAATTGTAGCAGTAAATGATGCTTTCGGTCGTAGTGGTGAGAACTTTGAGCTATTCAAGATGTATGGTATTGATGTGCAGGACATTATAAAATCTGCGAAGAAAGCTATTGAACGTAAGAATAATGGGTTTAAAGAGGAATTGATATGAAGCTTAAGGATAAAGTGGCGATGATAACAGGTTCAAGTCGAGGTATCGGACGCGCTATTGCTATAAGATTTGCTGAAGAAGGGTGCAATATTGTCATCAACTATTATCAGAATAAACGTGCTGCAAAAGAAGTTGAAGAAATCATCAAGTCAATGGGGCGTAATGCACTTGTTGTGCAGGCGGATATTAGTTGCCGTAAAGATGTCCAGTGCCTTATTAAATCAACATTAGAGACTCTCGGATGTATTGATATTCTCGTTAATAACACAGGTATTTTGCAGCAGAAGCCTTTTGATCAAATTACTGATTATGAATGGGATAGAATGTTAGCGGTGTGCCTTAAAGGACCATTTATATGTGCACAAGAGGCTTTTCCGCATCTTAAACAGAAACGAGAAGGGAAAATTATAAATATTTCATCAATGGGAGGGCAATACGGCGGGCCTAAAGCCCCTCATTATTCGGCCGCTAAAGCAGGCTTAATTTCTCTAACCAAGTCATTGGCGCGTATTATGGCTGAATTTGGCGTGACTGTAAATTGTATCTCTCCTGGTTTTATCAATACTGATATGTCATCACGAGAGATTAATGAGCTAGGTGGCATCAAGGCTGTTGGCAAAAATGTTCCACTGGGTCGAATTGGTGAGCCTAAGGATATTGCTGATGCAGCGTTATTTCTAGCTTCAGATGAATCATGTTACATTACTGGTGAGACCTTATGTGTCAATGGTGGGCTTCATATGTTTTGATAATTCAAAGTTTGTGGAGAGATCGGTTTATCTATGGAGTGCGATATTAAGGAGGATTCGTTATAAAAAGCGAAGGTAAAACTATACTTATCTTAGGTGCTAGTCCTGATCAACTCTTTGCGATCAAAACCGCAAAGAGAATGGGTTTATTTGTGATCGTCGCTGACATAAATCCAAACTCAATTGGATTTGAATATGCAGATGACCATGTTGTTCTCAGTACACGTAACGTTGATGACCTTTTGGACTTCGTACGAAGTTATAGAAAATGCCGGTCCATAGATGGGGCAATGACGATGGGAAGTGAAATCCCAATGAGTGTTGCAATCATTGCAGAGGAATTGCAATCACCTGCAATTTCAAGAAAAACTGCTCTATGGGCGTCCGACAAGCTTGCTATGAAGCAACGTTGGGTGGAATGTGGTGTGCCCGTGCCATGGTTCAAGGAAATTTCATCCGTCGACGAGCTGCACAAAATTGTACGCGAACGTGGCTATTCACTTGTTGTAAAACCTGTTGACCGCTCAGGAGCCAGAGGTGTATTTCGCCTTACTGAGAACGCAGACTTGAATTATTTGTTTGAAAACTCTAAGAAAGACTCATACACAGGTCGCGTTATGGTCGAAGAGTATATCGCTGGGTCTCAGGAAAGTACGGAGTCGATAGTCTACGATGATTTCTTTTGCACACCTGGTTTTTCTGACCGTAATTATGATATGAATTCAGTTCTTACACCCAATATAATAGAGAACGGCGGCACAATGCCTACCAATTTATCACCAGAAGAGCAGCGGCGGTTCGAAGATGTCTTGGAAAGAGCGGCCCGCGCTTTGGGCATTAAACGAGGAGTTGCTAAGGGAGACGGTGTTTATACCTCAAAGAGAGGACCTGTAATGTTTGAAATGGCTGCTAGATTGAGTGGTGGATATATGTCATCAGGTCTAATACCCGTAAGCACTGGTATAAACATCGTAGAAACCATGATCGACATTACAGTTGGTAATGCACCCGATCTTACAAAGCTGATGCCCAGATGGAGTCGTGGCGCCGCGTTGCGGTACTTTTTCCCTAGAGAAGGGATTTTAAAGAATATAAAAGGTGCAAAAGAAGTGCAAAACCAACATTGGGTGCATGCTCTTGATGTTAATTATTCAGAAGGCGAATATGTTCCATTCCCCAAAAGCCATAGAGAAAGATTCGGTGGGTTTTTAGTAGAAGGAGAAACGCGTACCGAAGCAGAGGCCAGAGCTAAGTGGGTTTATGATACCATCCGGATAGAAACAGAGTCTGGACCAATGAAATAGATATATGTGATTCTAGTGGACTCAGAGTGAGGACAGGGAAAAGATATTAGAACGACTTTTATTGTATAGCACTATCCTCATTTCTTTCCAGGATATTTGCTTTCTTTGCAGAATACACCCCAAAGCTTTCTCGCCGCGTGACCTTTTCTATGCCACCCATAATGGTGGCTACGAAGCCGAACATATTAATATGACCGAGACGATCAATGCTTCAGCTTTATTCCATCTTCCATCTTAATATTGCCTATTCCTCAATCGAGGAAGAACAGCGCTTAGATGTTATCCGACGCTGTTATTGGCCGTTGTTGCGCTTGGTTCGTAAGCTCAATCTCCCTTTTGGTATTGAGGCCACGGGTTATGCTTTGGAGACGATTGCGGCTATTGATTCCGGCTGGGTATCTGAACTGCGACGGTTGACAAATGACGGCACCTGCGAATTTATCGGCAGTGGGTATGCCCAGATCATTGGGCCGTTGGTTCCTCCAGAGGTCAATAGGGCAAACCTTTGCCTTGGGAATCAGATCTATAAGCAATTGTTAGGTTTTCGACCCGATATTGCGCTTGTGAATGAACAGGCCTATTCCGCCGGTCTGGTGCAGCATTATATCGATGCCGGTTATCAGGCCATTGCCATGGAATGGAATAATCCCTTTCGATATCACCCAGAGTGGAATCCTGAGTGGCGCTATTTCCCTCAGTTTGTATGCGGACAGTATGGAGAGGAGATACCTCTTATCTGGACTAATACCATTGCCTTTCAGAAATTTCAGCGCTATGCCCATGGAGAAATGGACTTGGGCGAATATAGAGAATATCTTTGTGGCCATCTAACCGATCGAGTACGCTCTTTTTCTCTTTACGGTAATGACGTGGAGATCTTTGACTTTCGTCCGGAACGCTACCATACAGAAGCGGTTCTTCAGGGAGATGAATGGCAGCGTATTGGGTTACTCTTTGAAGCGTTGTCGAATGATAACAGTTTTCAATTCGTTCAACCCAGCCAGGTTTTGGACATGATGAATGTGCCTGAAGCTGGGAACAGGTTGCATCTGGAGTCGTCTGAACAACCAATTCCGGTCAAGAAGCAGGAAAAATACAATATCACGCGCTGGGCGGTTACTGGCCGAAATGACCTGGGTATCAATACTGCCTGTTGGCGTATCTTTGAATCTCTTAAGGCGAATCCTGCGTCAAATGATGATGACTGGCGGGAACTATGCTACCTGTGGACCAGTGATTTCCGGACGCATATTACAGAGAAACGCTGGAAGGCATATAGGGAGAGATTGGCGACATTTGAAAAAAAGGTGGGAGCTGAGCGGTTTCGTCCAAGGTTAATAAGCGTATCCGGATTGTGGCAAGATGATTCTGTGTCTGACTTGCCGGTTGATGTGCATGTTGTGCGAAATGAATCTTATCTGACCGTTGAGACTGACGCGATTAAAATATGTCTGAACTGCCGACGCGGGCTGGCGATTGATGCCTTGTGGTTCAAGGATATTTCTGAAGAATGGCTGTGCGGCACATTGCATCACGGTTATTACGATGACATTAACTGGGGAGCCGATTACTACACTGGACATCTGGTTCTGGAGTCGCCGGGGCACAGGCGGATCACCGATCTGGCGCCGCTTGAGTCAATGTCAGTCGCCTATGAACACAATTCAGAATCGATTAGAGTTCAGGGGAAAATTCGACTGGATTGCGGCGATTTGTGTAAATCCTTTCGTATCTACAGAGGCAAAGGCCAACCTTTTATTGATATCGATTACCAATTGGACCAGACACAAATTCTGCCCGGATCTCTTCACCTCGGTTATATTACCATAAACCCTGAAGTTTTTTCTCAACTGAATTTGTTTTACGCAACCCATAATGGTGGCAACGACATTGAATGCTTTAACATAACAGAACCGGTCAGTCATGGAGGCGTGGTCTCGTTTCTCGTATCAGCAAAACAAGTGCTCGGCTGCACTGGTTCTGTCATCAGGCTGGGCGATCACAGACGTCACATTAATGTTACTGTCGATAAATCAGCAAGCAATCTGGCGGGGATGATACGTTACCAAAAGGTCGGCGGTTCCTACATCTGCCGTTTAATCTGGTCTGTTAGAGAAATGGATGATACATCCCGGATAAGGGATAAAACTGTAGAACCACTTCAATGTTCGCTACGGATATGTAGCGCAGAGGCGAATATTGATAGCGTTCAATGAAAATTCTATTTTTCTTTGGGGAAATTAATGAGAGATAAGTTAAACAATAGTTTGAATACAAGAACCGATAGCCCTTTATCAAAGAAAGTTAGCAAGGGAATAATGTGGGTTAGTGTTACAACTCTATTATCAAGATTGCTTCAAGTAGCCAGTGCGATAATCTTAGCAAGACTTCTTATGCCATCTGATTTTGGTGCCATAGCAGTTTGTATGGCTATTGTTGTTTTTAGCCAAGGTTCTACAGATTTGGGATTCCAAGCAGCTTTGATACAGCGCACAAAGATATGTGATGAGCATTTAAACACAACTTGGATCTTAGAAATTGGACGAGCATTGATAATGGCTGTTTTATTAGTGCTTTTTGCTCCGATAGTTGGCTATTTTTTTAAAAGTTCAGAATTGACTGTCATGTTAAGAGTTTTATCTCTCCACATGATTTTTTTAGGTTTTCGAAATGTGGGAATAATTTTTTTTAGAAGAGATTTGGATTTTTTTAGGCAATGTATTTATGAAGTTGTGCCGGTGATATTTCAAATAGTGATATCAATTTTATTAGCCTTTTTTTGGTTGAGGAATGCTTGGGCACTGGTAGCGGGGATAATAAGTAGTAGTTTTATTAGCTTTATAATTTCATATGTTTTGCACCCCTATAGACCCAAATTTCAGTTTGATATTAAAAAGGCTTTAGAATTATTTCGTTATGGGAGATGGATTTTTGGACAATCAATTATTGTTATGATTACAGAGCAAGGAATACCGATATTTATTGGCAGCTTGCTTGGAATTAGTGTTTTGGGCTATTTTAATAGAGCAGAAACTTTTTCTAAGAAAATTGTTTCGCAATTAACTCAATTTATTTGGAAAATAGGTTTCCCTTTGTATTCCAAAATTCAAAATGACAAGGACAAACTAAAAGATGTATATTTGAAAACTCTAGCCCTAATAACATTTATAGGTTTTCCATTTGCAGGCGGAATTTTTATTATTAGCCGAGAATTTACGATTGTTTTTTTAACAGATAAATGGCTAGCCATTGTTCCTTTAATGCAAATTATGTGTGTTCAAGCCCTGTTAGTTCTTATTACCACACCAATTAGTGTATTGTTTCAATCGATGGGGCAGCCTGCAATTACTACCAAAATATCAATAATATATTTAGGGATTATTGTTATTTTTATTTATCCTTTTTCTATGGCGTGGGGTGTTTCTGGAGTTGCATTAGCATGCTTGTTCGGAAGTGTATTAACATTTCCGGTTTTATTATACAAAGTATTATCTCTTCATAGTGTGACGTTCTATGAAATGCTGAAGCCTATATTGTTTTCTTCGTTAAGCATGCTTTTTATGATTTTAGTCGTGTTCCTCCAGAAGATTTATCTTAATATTCCGCTTAATTTGTTTTCTATGTTTTTATTGGTGTTTTCCGGAATTAGTTCTTACGTTATTTTTTCATTTTTCTTAGACAAACTTTTGAAAATGGAAGTATTTAATTTAATAAAATTGCGCATACTAGCGATTAAAGGATAATTGCATACATAAAAAGCACGGACTTCAGTTTAATAAAAACAATAGAAGAATTAATTAATACAGAACCAATTATATATAAAGGTATTAACCTTAAAGAATTATTGATTACTATGTACCATGAGGACATTAGTTGTTTATTTTAAGAAAAATTTAGATTTTCATAAGCAATCTATTTTTGATATTTCTTCTTGGATAGCTAATGTTTTGATGGCTATTCTGTTGGCATTTATTTTAAAAAATGTTTGGGCTTTAGTTTGGGCAAATTTGGCGATGGCAATAACTTTGTGTTTAATTTTTTACAGCATCCGTTTTTATAGACCTCTCTTCGAATTTGACTTTGATAAAGTGTGTAAGTTATTTGATTTTGGTAAATGGATATTCAGGTCATCTATACTTTGTTGTATTGAGAAAACAGGAGCTTGACAGAATAAATGGAAAAGTATGATTTTGATAATTTTCTTAATTGGGATAAAAAGAAAGTATCCCAGTTTTTAATTTGGGATTTTATACAAAATATGGAGGCAATGAATTGTCATAACGCCGAACAGTTTTTTTTCAACAGTTTTCGGGCTTCTGCCAGAAAGTACAAAAAATTAAAACCTATCATCGATTCAACGGACAATATGTATAACGCCATATACAGTTTTAGAAAACCTAACCATCGGGCAAATTCAAATAAAAAAATACTTTTCAATGTGGGGGCTAAATATCCTTCAATTGTATTGGCAAGTCGAAAAAAGTATTTGATAGAGATGGTCGTAAAGGGGGCTGAAGATCGAGTATTCGCATATAAAAATTTTGTCAAATATACAAGCTTTACAGACCTTAACCAATATGTATTCGATTACTTTCTCCAAAAGGATGACAATCATCTTTACAGACTAATAAATATCATAAAAGAAAGAATAAATAAAATAAATCCAGATCATATAATTTTGACAAATGACCATCTTCCAATTGAAAGGGCTATAGTATTAGTAGGTAAAAAGTTGAAAATACCTACTATAATTGTTCAGCATGGGGCTTTTACTCCAAGATCTCTACTGAGCGATGGAAAATTTGCTGATTATGTTTTTGTTTGGGGACAATATTTTAAAGATTTGTATACAGAGAAAAACGGGAGAAAACCTGGGAAGATTCATATTTTAGGATATCCATATTTAATAAAAAAAAATGAAGTGAATAATAAAAAAGATAGTGACTATATTGTTTATTATTTAGGGCAAAATGATGAGAGATATAATAAGAAATTATTTGATATCAAATTTAAAAATGTAATTAAAGTAAACAATATTTGCAAAGAGTTAGGTGTGAAATTTATTTATAGGCCTCATCCTGGAGATGATATAAAGATGTTAAAAAAACAGTTTGTAGGAATAAAAATTTCTTCTAAGAATGAAAAATTGTCAAAGATTTTTAAGAAAGGAGATATATTTATTTCCAGTACTTCAACTGCGTTAGTGGAGGCGGCGATGAGATCAAAAATTTCGCTGCAATTAATGGTTTGTCCTTCAAAATCAACAAATTTTGAAGAGCTAAAGGTATGTAATAAATCTTTTACGACAAGCAAAGAGTTAAAAGACTATTTAATAAAAATAGTTAATTTACAAAATCTGAATGAATTTAAAATAAAATTTAATACTGATTATGTGAATTTGTCTTATAACCCGGGTAAGCGATTTTCGGAAATATTAAGTGAAATAGAGAGGAAAATGATGTAAGGAAAAAGTTCAGAGCGGATAGATGTGATGTTAATAACAGATCTATGTTTAGGAGCAATTTATTTATGAAAGAATCAGGCTTCAAAGGGACTTCAAGGCGTGGAGATAGGATATTAGGTTTGTTTCGAGAGTTGTTTTTTTGGATGAGGTGGCTTTTGTTAAACAAAGTACGTAATCCTGAAAACTTCAAAAGATTGCTTAATCCAGGACTTCAGATTTCTGAATTTCATCGCCAATTTATCGACGACCTGCCTGAACAACGTGTCCGCATTTTAGAAGTTGGTGCTGGGCCCATGTCGAATATTGGCAAAAGACATCCAGATAAAGAACTTGAGCTGGTTCCAACCGATATCCTCGCCAATCAATATGCAAAGATTCTTTCATTGTTCAATGTCAATCCGCCATTTAAGACAATATACGCTAATGTAGAAAAATTAGAGGAGAAATTTGAGGAAAATAGCTTTGATTTTGTTGTGGCCAACAATGCTATTGATCATTGTGAAGATCCTGTAAGGGCTATCGTGCAAATGCTCTTTGTTGTCAAACCGCAGCATTATGTTTTGCTTCGCCATGCCGAGAAGGAAGGCGAAAGGAAAAATTATTCAGGCATACATTGGTGGAATTTCGGTTTTGACGGAAATTCACCGATCCTTTTTAATAAACACTATTCTGTTGATATCAGTATGATCGCAGAATTTTGGGGGACATTAAAAGTCTTTCCTGAGGAGCGGCATGTTGTATTTGCAATTCATAAAGAGGTAGAAAATAGACCTGATTGTCTGCAAGATGAAGTTGCTCAACTTCAAAGGTAACTGTTCTTTGACGAAAAAGATAGCAGGCAGTAGTATACTAGAAGTCATCCCAAAACCCCTAAGAAATGCCGTTTATAGCAATGAGAATGCCAAAAACGAGGGTTTTGGGATAGGTTCTAAGCAAGATATGACTGGAATCTGGTCAAAACTGTGTAAAAAACAAATAAGTGCTGGTGGAAAGTAAAATTAAATATAATGCACAAGACGCATTAAATAAGAGTACAACTGTCCAATCTCAAGTTGTTAAACTGACTGGGCGGTATAAGCGCGTCTTGGAAGTTGGATGTAACATGGGGGAAACATCTCTCGTACTGAAAAAGAACGGTTGCGAAGTCATTGGTATAGAAATAAATGAGAGTACAGCCGAGAGAGCAAAAAGTGTTTGTAAGGAGGTAATTGTTGGAGACATTGAAAAAGAGACGGTCTGGAACAAAATTAATGGCGGGTTTGATGTAATTATTTTTGCCGATGTACTTGAGCACTTAAAAAACCCGGAGGAAATATTGAAAATCGCGAAAAAATACTTAAAAAAAGATGGTTTCATAATTATATCTTTACCTAACATAGCAAATTGGCGGATTAGGATTTCTTTGTTATTTGGAAGATTTGATTATAAACCAACTGGCATATTAGATGAAAGCCATTTGCGGTTTTATACGCTGAAATCAGCTCGTGATTTGATAGAGAGAAATTTTAAAATTGCTAGGTGTCTTTCAGCTGCAACAAGAGTCCCAAAAGTTTTGCTTTTTGTATTTCCGACACTTCTTGCAACCCAGTGGATTTTAAAATGCGAAAAATAGATACCATTCCCTCACAAGTTAATATTCTAATGGGACTTGTTTTAATACCACAGAATGCATTTTTCTTGCTTCTGTTTTTCATTATTGTTGTTCCGAAAATTCCTATTATTTCTACTGGCTTCGCTACTTCTATTAGATTAGAGGATTTTCTTATTGCATATCTGTGGGTTTTATTGGGGATTTATACATTAAGCGGAAAGATAAAGATTTTCAAAAATATGATATTTTTTTGGATGGGCCTGTACCTTCTATGGGGATTAATCTCCATAGTACTGGGTATCTTTCGTGGAGATGTAACGACCTTCTTGTTTTACCTCAGAAAAATAGAATATATGTCGTCATTTCTCTTTGCGTATATAGTTATTAACAAAAAGAATATTTCTGAGTTCTATAAATTGGTTTTCATCTCTTTTGGCATAGTTGCGTTGGTTGGGTTTCTTCAGCATTCCAAAGTACTTGATACTTTTGGTGTTACACAGAAGTTAATTCCATATTTACAGCCAGCAAATTTACGTTTTTGGGGGTCGTCATCAAGTTTAATCTGTTCTACCTTTGCGGGTAATTATGACCTTGGAGGCTATTTAATTTTGGTGACGCCTTTTTTTCTACTTCTCTTATTGGATAATGCCTATGCGAATAAGAGGATGGTATTGTTATTTTTCTTGTGCTCGATGATTCTCATATTCCTCTCAGGGGCAAGAACCCCAACGATAATTATTTCAGGTATTGTTCTTGTAATTTTTGCCAAAAGGATTTTCTTTGGGTTAAAAAAACAAATGTTCAAGTCGTTTATCTTATTTAGTGCCTTGATATTAATCGGTTTTGCGACCTGGCAGATAATACTGACAAATTTTTTAGCACGGATGGGCAGTCTACAGGCATTTAATTATGAAGGGATAGTACAATTTTTTCAAACGGATCAGAGCATGGGTTTTAGAGCAGTAAAATGGTCCATTACTTGGAACAGCTTTATTGCTCATCCTTTACTTGGGATCGGAGTAGGTGGATTCTCCGAACACTTCATCGGGGCCGACGGCCAGCATATTCAAACGTTAGGAGAAACAGGATTGATAGGATTTTTTCTGTTTTTTGCCTTATTCTTCTTCGTGCTGAAAATGAACAATAACACTTTGCGATACTTAAAAGGAATGCCACCCGGTAAAACAAAACAGTTGAATACCAACTTCTTGGTTGGTCTATCGATAGCAATCCTAGGATTGACGCTAAACGGAATTACAATAAACATCTTTGATTCGTCAAAAGTTGCTATGTGCCTGTGGGCATTCATTGGTGTCGCTGCGAAATTGAACGGGTCATATAGAACAAGATTAGTTCACACAATGGTAGAACATCAGGAAGAGGGCCCACTCCAAAAAGAATCCTTAGCTATAGAGCATTGCTATATTGGAACGTGTCATTTGGAGAAATAGAATGAAAAAGAAAATATTTATAACAGGTATAGCAGGTTTTTTAGGTTCTCATCTTGCTGATAGAATGCTGCAGCAAGGCCATGCTGTTGCCGGCTGCGATAGTCTTATAGGAGGTTATCTTGACAACGTGCCTGCAGATGTGGAATTCTACCAATATGATTGTAACTACCACAATTCTATGCTGAAAATAACAAGAGGTGTTGACATTGTTTATCATTGTGCCGCTACAGCTTACGAAGGATTAAGTGTTTTCAGCCCTTATATTGTCACAAAAAATATTTTTCAAAATACCGTATCCGTTCTTTCAGCAGCAATAGCCAATGGGGTCAAACGCTTTGTTTTTACAAGCTCAATGGCGAGGTATGGACAAAATAATGTTCCATTTACAGAGGATATGCCTCCAAAACCACAGGATCCTTATGGGATCGCAAAATATGCTTCTGAAATTATAATTAAAAACCTTTGTACAACCCACGGTATGGAATATGTTATTTCAGTTCCACACAATATCATAGGACCGAGACAAAAATATGACGATCCTTACAGAAATGTTGCCGCAATAATGATAAATCTCATGCTGCAGGGAAAGCAGCCAATAATATACGGCGACGGAACTCAAAAAAGATGCTTTTCTTTTGTACAGGACTGTTTGCAGTGTCTGGAAAAACTGGCATTTCAAGAAGATGTCGTTGGAGAGCTAATAAACATCGGCCCAGACGAGGAGTTTGTGACTATAAATCAGCTTGCGGAAACAATAGCAGAACTCTTAAATGTTGAATTAAAATCAAGGTTTTTTCCGGACAGGCCTCAAGAGGTAAAACTTGCTACATGTTCGGCAGACAAAGCAAGAAAACTTATTGGTTATAAAACACAGTACACATTAAAGCAGGGTCTTCAGGAAATGATAGACTGGATAAAACAACGAGGAACAAAACCTTTTAAATATCACTTTGATCTCGAGATAATAAACCGGAAAACACCGCGGACATGGAAAGAAAAACTCTTTTGATTTTTATCAATTTTCATGAAGGATATTATGAAAAAAGAGTATTTACCTAAAATATCTGTAATTGTGATAAATTACAATGGCAGACACTTTCTCAAAGAATGTTTTGAATCTCTGAAAAAAGTGAATTATACGAACTACGATGTTTTTCTTATGGATAATTGTTCAACAGACGGATCGGTAGACTATGTAAAGAAAGAATTCACCTGGGTGAAAATCCTGGCTTTTAAGAAAAACTATGCCGTTGCAGAAGGATATAATCTGGCTTCACAGGAGATAAAAACAGAATACTTGTATTTTCTGAATAATGATACAAAAGTTGACAAAAGTTTTCTAAAAGAAGCTATCAAGCCAATGCTAAAAGATAATAAAGTAGCTGTATGCGGAAGCAAGATGTATTTTTACGACAAACCTCAATACCTTAATTATGCCGGCGGTAAAATAACCCCTATTGGCGGTGGCTTTGAAGAGGGTTTTAATCAGAAAGACACGGAAGAATTCGATAGGATTAAAACAACAGGGCTTGCTTGCGGTGGGGCAATGCTTGTCAGACGCTCAAAATTTATAGAAGCCGGCATGTTTGATCCTTCTTATGTTATTTATTTTGAAGATGTTGATTTATGCTGGAGATTATGGTTGTATGGCTATAAGGTAATGTATGTGCCGACTTCAATAGTTTACCACAAATACGGCGGCTTTTTTGGAGGTTTTAACAAATCAGCCAAAAGTGTTTATCTCGCCCAGAAAAATCGTTTGAAAAACCTGTTTAAAAATGCCGAGTTCAAAACAATTGTCTGCGGGCTGTTCTTGTCCTTCTGTTATGATATTGCTAAATCACTATATTTTATATTTCATCTTCGCTTTGGTAGGCTTTTTTCTTTGCTTAAAGGAAATATACACTTTCTTTTCGGACTGTCCTCAGTTATTGGAAAAAGAAAAGAAGTACAATCATTGAGAAAATTATCAGATCGCGAACTGAAGAATAAATGTATAATTGCGAGCGGGGCCGAGAGCGTAAAAGTGTATTTAAAGTTTACTCAATTGAAATGGCAAAACGCACCACAAGGAATATAATCAGCTGTAGCCACACAGCTTATAACACAGCTTTTACAAGAGATTTACTGGAGATTGCTCTTCCTTTTCCAATGAAACTGCCTATGCATGACATGTGGATTGGTATGATTGGTGAGGTTTTCGGAAAAACTTATTTTTGTGAAGAAAAATTAGTGAAATATCGACGTCATAACAACAATGTTTCACAAACATTAGAGGGAAGTACATATTCTCTTATGAAGAAATTTCAAATACGAACAGCTTTGGCTTATAATGTTCTTAAAAGGTATATAGAAGTAAAAATTGCATAGAAAAAGGTTCTAATGTTATCAATAATAATCGTGAACTACAACACCGGGAGATTATTAAAGGACTGTATTGCCTCGATATATAGAGAAACAACAATACTCCCTTTTGATATCTGGGTTGTTGATAACAGTTCAACCGATGCTAGCGTATCAATGATACAACAAAACTTCCCCCAGGTAAATCTGATTGAAAACAAAGAAAACGTTGGTTTCGCCAGAGCGAATAATCAAGCAATAGCAAGGTGCATCGGTAATTACATTCTTCTTCTCAATCCTGATACGCTGATTCTGCAAAATGCTCTTGAAAAGATAGTTGACTTTATGGACGGGCATCCAACTGTCGGGATTTGCGGCTGCAAAGTCCTAAATGAAGATGGGACCTTGCAACTTGCCTGTCGCAGAAGTATCCCAACTTCTGGGGTTGCCCTTTTCCGCCTTACAGGTTTGAGCAGGTTATTCCCCAAAAGTAAGATAATGGCAAAATATAATCTAACGTATCTGGATCCTAATGAAGCTAACGAAGTAGATGCTGTTTCAGGCGCTTTTTTAATGATTCGAAGAAAAGTTGTTGATAATATTGGCAAACTTGACGAAAGGTTTTTTATGTATGGCGAAGAACTGGACTGGTGCCTTAGAGCAAAGAAGGCCGGATGGACGGTGATGTATTACCCAGATGCGGAGATTATTCATTATAAGGGAGAGTGCAGCAAAAGTAACAGCAGAAAGGCTGCCTTCGAGTTCTATCGTTCAATGTATCTATTTCATAAGAAACATTTTGCTGAAAATTACAACCTCGTCATAAACATCATTATTTATGCTGGAATTGCTTTCAAAGCTCTTACAGCATGGCGCAGTTTTCTCTTTTCAGCAAAAGTTGGCTCTAAGCGGTAATTCATTCATGCGAATCATCTTAATACTAGCAAATGCCGTTATAATAAATCTTGGCTTTCTTTTTGCCTTTTTGATCCGGTACGGCATTCTATTTCCTGAGAATAATTTTCTGCCTTACAAAAGCAGCTTTGAATCCCTTTGAAACTCACACAGATAGTGATATTATGTTGAACAGAGTGAAATAATAGGGTATCACTATGAAAAAAGCATTAATTACAGGGATAACTGGACAAGATGGTTCGTATCTCACCGAGTTGCTGCTGAAAAAGGGCTATCAAATTTGGGGCATTATTCGGCGAAGCTCTTCGTTTCACACAGGAAGGATTGACCATTTGTATAAAGACCCACACGAACAGCCGGCACTCAGGTTGGTTTACGGTGATTTGACCGACGGCGGTAATCTGTCAACAATTGTGAACGAGATTAAGCCGGATGAGGTTTATAACCTCGGTGCACAAAGTCATGTTCGTGTAAGTTTTGATACGCCTATCTATACGGTTGATACGGATGCGCTTGGGACGCTTCGGCTGCTTGAGACAATCCGCATGATGGAAAAGCCTGCAAAGTTTTATCAGGCCTCCAGCAGCGAAATGTACGGCAAGGCCGTCGAAACACCGCAAACAGAGAAGACGCCGTTTTATCCGCGAAGTCCGTACGGCTGTGCGAAGGTGTACAGCTTTTGGCAAACGCTGAACTATCGAGAAGCTTACGGGCTATTTGCCTGCAATGGAATTTTGTTTAATCACGAATCACCCCGACGCGGCGAGACATTTGTTACAAGAAAAATCACGCAGGCGGCGACCCGAATCAAGCTGGGTCTCCAGGATAAGCTGTTTTTGGGTAATCTGGATGCGAAACGTGACTGGGGATTTGCGGGCGATTACGTTGAGACGATGTGGCTCATGCTCCAGCAGGACAAACCAGATGATTATGTGATAGCAACTGGCGAGACACATTCAGTGCGCGAGTTTTTGGATGAGGTTTTCCACCATCTGGACATGGATTGGCACAAGTATGTTGAACTTGACCCAAGGTATCTCAGACCGAGCGAAGTTGACTGCTTGATGGGCGATGCAAGCAAAGCAAAAAGGGTTCTTAAGTGGGAGCCGAAGGTATCTTTCAAAGAGCTGGCACAGATGATGACCGATGCCGATATGGAAATCGCCAAGCGTGAAAAGCTAATTAAAAAGCAGGAGGAGGCAAAATAACGAGCGGTTTCTTTGAGGAAAGAAGAATTGTCGTTACCGGCGGCGCGGGCTTTCTCGGCAGTTATGTTACCGATGGACTGCGAAAACGGGGCTGCAAAAACATTCTTGTGCCGAAGATCGAAGACTATAACCTCGTAAACCTTGGCGACATCATCAGGATGTATGACGATATGAAGCCGGATATTGTCGTACACCTTGCGGCGGTTGTCGGTGGGATCGGAGCCAATCGTGAGCATCCAGGTGAATTTTTCTATAAGAATCTGATGATGGGTGTTCAGCTCATTGAACAGGCAAGGCAAAGAGATATAGAAAAGTTTGTTGCTATAGGAACGGTCTGCGCATATCCGAAATTTACACCGGTCCCATTCAAAGAAGATGATTTATGGAATGGCTATCCGGAAGAAACGAATGCTCCGTATGGTTTGGCGAAGAAAATGTTGCTGGTTCAATCACGGGCTTATCGCACTGAATACGGCTTTAATTCGATTTTCCTTCTTCCTGTAAATCTCTATGGGCCTGGCGATAATTTTGACCCCGTCAGCAGTCATGTGATACCGGCTTTAATAAAGAAATGCGTCGATGCGGTTAAAGCTGACGCCGATTTCATCGGATGCTGGGGTACGGGCAATGTGTCACGCGAGTTTATTTATGTAGCTGATGCCGCGGAGGCGATTCTTTTGGCGACCGAGCATTATAATGGTTCTGAGCCGGTTAATATCGGTGCAGGTTTTGAAATAACAATTAAAGAGCTTGTGGAGAAAATAGCAAAGCTCACAGGCTTCAAGGGCCGGATTCGCTGGGACACATCCAGGCCAGACGGCCAGCCCAGGCGATGTTTGGATACATCACGTGCCAAAAAGCTGTTCGGATTTGAGGCCAAAACCAGTTTTGATAAAGGACTCAAAACAACTATCGATTGGTACATAGGAGTAGGACAATAAAAAAAATTCTCGTAACAGGAGGAGCTGGGTTCATTGCTTCTCATTTGACCGAAACATTATTGAAGCGGGGTGATGAAGTTTTCGTCGTTGATAATTTTTCCACAGGAAGTATCGAAAATATCCACCATCTTTCGGCACCACCTATATGTGTCGCTATTTTGTCCCGCTGCTCAAAAAAGCCGGCAGGGGTAAAATTGTAAATTATTCCGGCGGCGGAGCTGCCGGCCCATTCCCGAACTATTCTGCGCACGCCGTGGGTAAAATCGGCATCACCGGCAAATTCATCAGTGCACCGTGAGACCCGTGGCAGAATAGTGACTTTCTCACCAGGCTCAAAGGTGACAAAGATTTTGCGCAGCTCCGCCGCATTGATGACAAAATGTTCTGCAAAAAAGATACCTGACACCCGATGAATCACAATGTTGCTATTGTTGGCGCCGGCCTCATAGGCAGAAAGCGGGCCCGGCATGGCCATATTTCTTGATTCGACGTCGGTTCGAAGAAAAATATTGTAGTTCCCGTCAGACTTTGACCGATAACAATATAGGTGCAGGGAACAAAGATTATCACCCAGAGACCAATATCCGGCCGTGTGACAGGCAACTGCCGAGGTGTTCGGCGAGCCGGCTGATATCTTTGACATGAGACCATTGACGACAATCGCCTCGCGAATTGGGGGTATGTTATGGAGCAAGGAGTGTACCTTGGGGAGACCGCCCGGAAAAAGGGGGGCGAAACTGTCACATTTGATGACAAACTGCAAGGCGATAGTCAGTGTTCCACGCTTGTTGTAGAGGGTGACGTCGTTGACGATACCGCCTATGACGGCTCGTTCTTTTATTCTTTAGCTCCCCTCGTCACTCAGGTATCGAGTAGCGGTGAATCTCTCATCAGGGTTCTCGACATCGTCGGCTCGCTTGCCACGCTGGTCCTTGCCGCACCGCTGATGCTCGTGATCGCCGTGCTCATAAAGCTCCTCTCGCCCGGCTCGATACTGTACAAGCAAAAGCGGGTCGGGCAAAACGGCAAAATCTTCACCTTACCTAAGTTCAGGACAATGATAAACGACGCCGAGGAGCACACCGGCCCTGTCTGGGCTGCCAAAGAAGATTCTCGCGTCACACCGATAGGTGGTTTCCTGAGAAAAACTCGGCTTGATGAGCTGCCCCAGCTCTTCAACGTCCTGAAAGGAGATATGAGCCTGGTTGGCCCCAGGCCGGAACGCCCACATTTTGTTGGGTGTCATAAAGTCCTGCAGGGCGTGAGATTGACCGTCAAACCCGGACTCACAGGCCTTGCTCAGATAAGGAGCTTCTATGACTTAAAGCCTCACCACAAAATGAGATATGACCATCTGTATATTCAGAAACGCTCGTTCATGCTAAACATTTACATCCTCCTGAAGACCGTCCCCATAATCTTCCTCAAAAAGGGCTGGTAGCTTCTTAAATCACCCTCCGGTATCAATTCTCCCCCTTTCATCGACTTGGCACTTTGTACATGTCACCGTCGTAAAACGTTTCGATTGCACGTCGAAAATCTTGCTTAGAAGTCCACCAGTGGCGAAAAATTCGCCGACGTCACACTCCGTATTTCTGCATTTCGGACAGGTCTGATTAAAATCCTTCGTCGCCTATTTCCCCTCAACCGCAACGAAGTTCACGCCGATTACCAATTCAACTCGCAGACCCTCATCAGGTGCAGCCAGCAGATTTCTAACCCTGTAGGGTATCCGGATTTGCCTCGTGCCCGAAAGCATCTCTAATTTCCCTCCTATGGCCAACAGCACCGTCCTGTCTCCGTAAAGCGTTATACTCCTCGGTGCCGAGATTTCTTCCACTATGCCGTCTGCCGCCAATTCATAATCTATCTCGGAACTGTTGTGCACTCGAATATTGACTTTGCCTTTGCCCTTGACTGTCACTTCACCGTTGAGTATCTCAATCGACTTATCATAGATTGGCCTTAGATATTTCTCCTTACCGATAAGAGTATTCTCGTGGTACACCGCCGTCCGGCGCGCAAAAAGAGCTTCTTTGATGGCTTCGGTGCTTCTCTCCTTCGCAAACACAAGTGTCATGGGCCTGTGTACGCCCTTATGGAATTCATAATCAAGGTTTGTAGGATTGTGAACATCCGAATTGCCGACTATTGTCAGCTTCTTCTCCAGTGCCCACTTATGTGCAAGCGGATAATATGAGCTCTCGTTCACAACCTCGATTCCGTGCATCCATCCCTTTTCATACAGTTCCGTATGCTCAGGATACCACTGGCTCTTGCCGTCCGGCTGCTGTTCGGTCCAGCCGGGATGATTCCAGAAAACAAAAGCGCCCTGCTCAACAGCCGCTTTCACTGCATCCTTCCAGTCGTTTACGTCCAGCGGATTCACATCTTTCAGGAAAATGGCATTAAGGTGTCCCGGCGGCATGTCCCTTGTAATCTCAGCGCCCCTGATTAGGATCAGCCCCTTATCCTTTGCTGACTGACGGGCTATTTCGTATGGCCTGTTGAACTCCGGCCGGACATCTCTCTTGTGGGGGAGGTATTCGATGTGGTCTGTTATGGCGAACGCATCCAGACCTTCCCGCCACGCCTCTTCCACCCTCACTGTCGGCCACACCCGACCGTCTGAAAATACCGTGTGCATGTGAAAATCGCACTTCAGCGTCAGATATCCGGGTATATCGGGTATCTTTACTTCCACCCTTGTTGCGGCAAGACAATCGCTGCCATACAAACCGGCGATTGCCAAAACCGAGCAGGCCACCAGTGCACAAAAGCGACGTTTTATTAGAAGACCGGATTGCATAATAAATCTCCTTTCATAAGTTTACCCGATCGGCACCTCGACTCCGCTAACTCACCAGGAGCAGGGTCAGTGTCATATAAATGGCTACACTGATCGAGTCATTCGCGGTTGTCACTAACGGCCCCGAGCTTATCGCAGGGTCTATCCCGATTCGGCGAAAGATAAACGGCAGAAACAGTCCCAGTGTTGTCGCCACCATTATCGCTGCGAACATCGCTGTGCTCAGGGCAAAAACGAGGCGAAAAGCCCCAAACGTCACGTTGAGATTCTTGAAATGCAGCAGAATTGCACAGACGGTACCGCCTATTACTCCGCAGGATATGGCCACGACAAAGGCTATTCGAACTTCTCTTGTGAAGACCTGGCTCACTTTCAGAGCGGCCAGATGCCCCGTTGCTAATCCCGAAACCACTATCGCCGAGGTTTGCAGCCCTGCATTGCCGCTTATCGCCGCTATCATCGGAGCAAATGCCACCGCCGCAGTGTATATATAAGCCAGTTCCTTAAAGCTGAATTCCTTGTTAAATGAGATCAATACCAGGGCCGTTATTGCCGTACCCAGCAGGCAGGGCAGAAGCCACGTCATACGAACACGCGCCGCGTGCAGGACAGACATGCTCTCAAGCTCATCTGCGTCGGTGCCGGCCATTGTATAGATATCCTCTGCCGCCTCCTCTTCCGCAACTTCAATGATGCGGTCGGCTGTGATTCGACCGATGAGCTTGTGGTTCCTGTCGAGAACGGGCGCAACAATCAGGTCGTTCTTGCTGAATATATTGCGAACCTCTTCCTGGTCGGCGTTCGCATTTACGTAAATCGTGTCGGGGTCTGTCAGTTCGCTTATTTTAGTTCGCTCCGGTTTGGTCAGCAGCAGTCGCAGACGAACATCACCAACGAAACGTCCTAATTTATCCACTACATAGACGCAATAGAAGTCCTCATCAATCTCTGCAGCGCGAATCTTCTGCACCGCCTCGCCGACGGTCGCGTCCTCACGAACGCTGATGAGAACCGGGTCCATGATACCGCCGGCCGAGTCCTCCGAATACGCCATCAGCTTCTTGATTTTTGACGAATCAGCCGCTGATATGCTTCGAAGGACTTTCTCTCGAAGCTCCTCCGGCAGCTCCGCCAGAAGGTCAGCCGCATCGTCTAAGTCCAGTTCTGAAAATACCGCCTGCAGCTCATCCTCGGTAAGCAAATCGAACAGCTCGTCGCGCGTCGCCTCATCGACCTTCTCGAGCACCTCGGCAGCGAGCGGTTTTTCGAGCACGTCGAAGACGATTCGCCGCTCCTCGTTGTCGAGCAGCTCGACTACTTCCGCGATATCACTGCTGCGATGCTCGTTGAGCAGCCGGCCTAAGACGAAGGCATCGCCCCCTTCGAGCAGACGCTCGGTTTGCTTCAGTAATTGCTTGCTCTCAGCTGACATATTCGTTACCCCTGCTGCGATCTGAAACGACTTCGACCTGCTTCTAAGGCAAACTAACCTAATTTCCACCCCCCGGCAACGCTTTTCTATACCTTTTCTCACCCCTCCTCGCCTGCTCGCAGGCGAAATGTTTAGCCCCGCAATTTTATTGCGCGGGTTATAAAAATCCGCAACCTCTGCTTGCTTCCACATCCCGCCGAATCCTCGGGACCCATGCTACTTTGGTCCTGCAGCAGAGGAACAGATTCTTACTTGGCCTGCAGCAGAGGGTGAGGTATGCTTCCCCCCAACTTCGCCTGCCCGCAGGCGACCGTAGCCCCCGGTTTCACCGGGGGTTGCAGGCATGAGGTATGCTTCCCCCCCTCATCGCCTGCCTGCAGGGGAAGGATTTAGCCCCCGGTGCCACCGGGGGGGGCTGGCATGAGGTATGCTTCCCCCCCAACTTCGCCGGCTCG
>JAUVYV010000103.1 GCA_030602885.1 Phycisphaerales bacterium | reverse complement strand
AAAGCGAACATGGGGAGCTACTACGGGGGTGCTACGGGAGCGCAAAGACGGTACAGGACGAGAGGGGGAGGGAACAAACCTGGGACTGAGTGCAGGCGGACTCTACCGGAGGCGGCTTACCCAGGGGCATGGCCGCATTTCCTCCGGCCTGGGCCGACCGGTCGCCGGCGGGTCCAGGCCGGAAGCTGGCCGTTCTTGGGCAGGCCATCTTCGATAAAAATCTCCTGCGAAGCAGGCTCCTTGCCGCGGAACGGCCTGTCCCAAAGCACGAGGGAAGGGGGGTCCGAGGGGGGTACCCACCCTCGTGCGTGAACGGCCAGCGTAAGATAGCATCGAGCAAAGCGAGAATCCTTGCAGACGGAACACACAAACACCCAACGACTCGGCAAAACGGGGTTTTTGTGACGGAAACGAGGTCTTTTGTGAGATCGGCAAAAGGAACCTTATTTGGGTGGGCAATGTCGGGTAAAGAAACATTATGCGGACGGCAAAAGCAACGTCCGTAAAGAAACCTAATTGGCCGATCCTGAGGCTGCCCAGGGAAAGAATGCGGCAAAAGGAACATGGAGGGTTCGTGCGCTAGAGTTAATTGGTCGAAACCGGTAGTTGAGACCAATAGGCCGGATTTGGCGCATTGGACGCACAGAGCGGCTTGTAGGCCCCTTCAGAGGGCAAATACGTTGCGTGATGGTGCGACATCAACCGGTATCGTTCCGGCCGGGTAACGTGTCGAGGTCCACGCCGAAGTGCTCACGGTCGTTTTCCAGGGATACGATTCTGTCTTTTGGGTTGCTGTCCCTTCGGCGCCGGTATGCCTGACGTCTGTGGAGCTGGGCGCATTTCTCGCAGTATGTTTGCTGGGGTCTTAGTGGTCGGCCACAGTCAGGACAGAGTCTTGCCTGGGGACGTTGCAACGGTGGTGCGCCTGTTAGACGTTCATAGGTGGCGTAGATGTTTGGCAGGCCGAGCTCCATCGCCGTCGGCAGGACCGCGTTCTCGAAGTATCGACAGCGCTTGCCCTGCTGTACCCGGCAATTTTCGCCAAACACGCATTTGCCGTAGGTGTGGTCGTAGTTGGCGCAGCCAGGCATAACATCTTTGGGGTTGGGACTGCCTCTCAAAAATGGCAACAAGCTAACGTGTTTCATGAGTACCTCCATAGAAAAAATAGTGTCAATATCAAGTAATTATCTCCAGAAAACCCATATCTTTCTGGCTTGCAGGCCGCGAAGGACTTCGCGGACCTGTTCGAGTGTGAAGTTGAGCTGCTCGAGCCAGTGGTTTTGGTTTTCGAGCTGGTCGGCGATTCGCTCCAGGGCCCGTGCGATTTTTTCGAGGTGGTCGTTGTCTTTCATACGACAGTCCTCGCAATCAAAATTCTGAACAGTCACCACAGCGGGGACAACACGAGAAGGCACGATAAGCGCGGGTTGACGTTACGAATGGCTTGTAGAGCAAGCCCTTCCAGCCACAGACCTCGCAGATGGCTCGGGCGCAGACCTCGCGGTCATTTCTGGCACTGTTGACCATACCAAGGTGGGGGCCAGCAGGGTAAAAGCCTAAGGTCGCTAAGTGGATTTGTAATTGCGTGAGTTCCGACATTTTAGCTCCTTTCGTTTTGGGCTGGCTTGCCGGCCATCGAAGGCCGGCTGCCGGCTGGCAAGCCAGACGGTTAAAAATTATCCCGCCTGAAGCCAGGGTCGCAAGTCGAATGTCAGCTGGCTGGCAGAGACTTGCCCTGGCTCAGGCCACCTTTTGCAATATCTAGATCTCTCGTAGAGAGTATAATATGGAGGACAAAAATGTCCTCCCTCAGTGACATCATTTTCGGGTCCTGAACTGCGAGCTTACCCGTTTGAGATTCATCATCGCTGCGAACCATGCTGCGGGGTCTTTGATCGGTCGAGGGTAGAGGGTCCGGAGGTAGTTGTTGGGCTGACCGATCGAGATGAACTTGAGCTGGTTGAGCTTGGATATCCGCCGGCGGATGTTGCGCTTCGAACAGCCGAATTTCTCGGCAAGGTACCGGTTGTGACAAAAGCATGTGTGGAAGCCTGACCACCAGAGGAAGGCGAGGAATCGTTTGTCCTCGCCGTTTAGGATCCGGGGGGGTAGCTTCCAGATCCAAGCGGGCATCCTGTAGTGTTTTTTTTGCTCGGACATGGCAGCACTCCTTTGCTGAAAAAAAATTTTGGTTTAGGCTTGACCCACCAGAGTGCCGATGTAAAATGCAGACCGCGTTCGGCGGTATTTTTGTGGGGCGGCTCTGGTGGGTCGCCCTTGTTTTTTATCGTTCACGTCTGATATCATCATCGGTCAAGTCGGCAGATCTGCAAGAGAAAAGTTTATATTTGGGTTGACCTGGCGAAGTGCCGATGTATGATCCGGTTCTGTGAGTATCCGTTGAGGTGGCGTCTCCGGCCGGTGACGCTGCCTCGTATTTTTGCGCTGCTGCTTGACAGGCTGGAGTGAGCGGGTAGGATACGGATTGATGGTGGAGCTACGCGGGAGTATCAGCTGAAGGATCGTTCCTGACCACGTGGGTGTGGGTGTTCTGGATCATCTGGGGGTTGATACTCCCTTTTATCGGATAATGAGAGCATGTCACTGGTGACAAGTGCGGAGATATCCTCGATGCGGATGCCAGGGGGTTCGAAGTGCGCCACGTGGGGCTGGAAAAGGAACGTGAAAGTAACCTGGCTGCGGGTCCGGAGACGGCAAAAGCAACATTGTGGGGAATGAGGATAAATAATCGCAAGGCGTGTGGGGATAGGGATTTGTGAATAGTGGAAAAATGGGGAAGGGACATCCAGAATGAAATTTAAGGTGTCTTTTCTATGGAAAGCGAACATGGGGAGCTACTACGGGGGTGCTACGGGAGCGCAAAGACGGTACAGGACGAGAGGGGGAGGGAACAAACCTGGGACTGAGTGCAGGCGGACTCTACCGGAGGCGGCTTACCCAGGGGCATGG
>JAUVYV010000033.1 GCA_030602885.1 Phycisphaerales bacterium | reverse complement strand
TTTGTTTTGCATAAAAAGGTTGTAAATTGCCAGCAAGTTAAGTTGGGCAATATAGGCGGTTTGTTTTTAGACACTGATTCACACTGATCCCCCTTCGGTAGGGATAAATTGACACGGAATTTTTGAAAAAGTTCAAGGGCTAAGAGGCAAAAGATAACATCTTGTAAATGGGCGGTCATTGTTGAACCCTCCCCGGCTACGGCTTCGGCCTTCGCCGAGACGAGCGAGTTTAGGATACTGTATTCACTTTCTATATGTTAGGTGGGTATTATACAACATGTGAAGTTAGATGTCAAGTGAATTTTTTGGTTCACCACTAAGTCTCGAAGGCACGAAGTAACAAAAAAAGGTTCAAACCACGGATTGACACGGATTTTACGGATGTCTTAAAATTGGGCTAAAAATGGGGGTTGAGGTGTCGAAAACGTGCGAAAGTGTGAAAAAGATTGAAAAAAATCTGCGAAAAGTTGCGAAAAGAAGTGTGTTTTTGGGTGAAAAAGAGCGAAAGCGCGCGAAGAAATAGAAGTCAGAAGTGATCCTCTGTAGCGGGCCAAGTTAGCAGCACTCCAGGACAAGGAAGTAAGAAGTAAGGAGGTCGTGGGGAAAATCCTAAAGGCCGGAGTTGGCAGATGAAGTTGTGCAAAGGAAATAAACTGTTGTGGGGTTGTCGGTTTTGGGTATAATGTCGGGATATGAGAAAGTCGTTAGGGCAATTAGATTTTACAGCGTGTGCAAACAAGTTGCACACCCTACAAGGCTGATATGGAGCAAGTGGACAAGACAGAGATAGAGCAAAGCGGGACCCCCGAAGCACTCTACAATGCTATTGAGAAATATTCTGCGGAGCCAGAGGGCTTAAGCTGTGAGAGTATATACAGAGAAGCTCAAAATACCTTGATACGGCTTCGCAAGGTGTACAGCAAGTTGCCTGCTAAGCCCAATCACCAAGAAAATCCCGTAGCAGGATTACAAGAGGTGATGGATTGGTGTATTCGTGCAATTGATATTGTCGACCATATGGTTGATGACATGGATAGGGATGTTATTGAGGGGTTTATTTGTAAGCTTAATAAACTTAGGGAACTCCCAGCATCAGGCTTTCCTAAGTTTGATAATGATGTTTTGAATAAAGCCAAAGAGAGAGCACAAAGGATAGTCGATAAGTACCAAGCAGGGAAGAAGCCACCAAAGGGAGTCAACATTAATACTTATCGCTTGAGATGGAAGCGAACGAAGTTTTTTAATGTCGAATGTATAATCTCAACGCTTGTAAGAGTCGCAAATAGAAGAACAAAAGGGCCCGATACGCAGGATGATTTGGTGGGAGGTAAATCCATTTCCGTCACTCAGTTAGACATAAATATGCATCGCGCACATACGGAAATGGATTTCGCCAGAGCTATTGAAAAAATTTATCGGCTAATGGACTCGAACTACACTACTGCTCTTGCCAAATTAGAGAAGGGAATTTTTATTGTATTTGAAGGGTGGAACAAGTTGAATGATACAGATACGGGAGACTTGCTTGACAAATACGATGAGTTGAAGGGACTCAAATTGCAGGATCGCGTTGATAGATTGGCACGTGCTTACTCTATAGACTCTATTGTTGATACCGCGCTATTTGGTCCGAATCAGGGCTTGGCTTTTGGGGGCAAAGCAAGAGAGACATTGGTCGATGGGGTGGTCAAGACTCTGCATAATATTAGCAGAAAAAGCAAAGAGAAATCACGAATGAATCAGTCCCAAAACCGAGAAAAGGCTGAAGGGAGCGTGTTTATAATGCCGGTAAGGTCAAGTAAGGATAATTGGGAAGCCATAAAAAGCGAATATGGTATTAGCAAGAGGGATTTTGGCAAGAAGATTAACTTTGTGTCGGATCCATTCAAAAGGAAAATCATATTTCGTGATGTTGAACATGCGTTTGTGTTGGCATCACAAGGTTTCGCGAAACCAGCCCTTATTTTAGCCGGAGGTGTTATTGAGGAATTACTAAGACTGTACCTGGAACACAAGAAGATTAAGCCTCAAAGTAAGAATTTCATTGATTATATTAAGGCCTGCGAGGACAACGGCCTTTTGAAACGTGGAGTTTCTCGTTTGACCGATTCAGTAAGGGACTTCAGAAACTTGGTTCATCTCAGCAATGAAAAGACAAATAGATATACCATATCAAAGGCAACAGCAAAAGGTGCAGTTGCCTCCATCTTTACTATCGCGAATGATTTCCAGAAAGTCTTGCCTAGCTAACAGAAAGAATTAAAGTTGTCCGGTCATAATAGGCCCGCCCTTGGCGGCGTTCAATTGATAATCCCTTGGGGATAAATTGATAATTGATTATTTGGTTGAGATTGCTTCACTGCGTTCGCAATGACGGAGGGAATATCGAATTAGGAAGTGGATTCCCGCTTTCGCGGGGATAGATTTCGCGGGAATGAGAGATAGGGATTCCTCACGTGTGCAACCCCCGAACGCCCCCGTCAAACGGAGCGCCGGGCCTTCGGCTTCGGGGTTCGAGGGCTAAACATTTGAGGCCTTCGGCCTCATTTGGGTAAGTATTCCTCGCCCTCTGTTGTTGAGTCAAGTGAGCAAGCAGTTCCTCTGCTGCAGGACCAAAGTAGCGACTTCCCGAGGACAAGCGAGGGTAAACTCCAGTGTGCAACCCACCGGTGAAACCGGGGGTTGATATGGTAGACCCCACCTAAAGGTGGGGCTAAACAAGGTGGTAGACCCCACCTAAAGGTGGGGCTAACCGAGCTGGTGGACCCCACCTAAACGAGGTGGTGGATCCCACCTAAACGAGGTGGTGGACCCCACCTAAAGGTGGGGCTAAACGAGGTGGAGGGCGGGGAAACTTCGAGGAGGAGAATTTTTGTAAAAGGTGTTGACGGGATGGTGGGGAGATGTTAAGATATTAGGGTCTATGTGTCGATGAGATGCATATGTGGTCCTGAATCCGCTGGATAGCGGAGTTTCGGGATTATGGTGCGGCCTGTAATTTCGGGCGTGGCAGGTTGTTCTTGTGGTGAGCACAATCGGCGGTTCGGACAGGGCTGCGTAAACTATGGTTTACGGGAATGGCGTTTTGTCGCCGGTCAGGAAAGGAAGGTTTAGTCATGCCAAAGAAGCGTTCTTCGGCGAAGTCGGCCGGGAAATCCATTACAAAGACGGGTGCTCAGATTATCGTCGATACGCTGATAGAGCAGGGTGTCGAGACGATGTTCGGGTATCCGGGCGGGGTGGTTCTGCCTTTATTCGACAAGCTGTATGATGCGCCGATTCGGTTTATCGTTCCTCGACACGAGCAGGGCGGCTGTCATATGGCGGATGGTTTCGCGCGGGCTACGGGTAAGGTCGGGGTCATTGTTGTGACGAGCGGGCCTGGTGCGTGCAATTTGGTGACGGGTCTTGCGACGGCGATGATGGACTCGGTACCGATAGTTGCGCTGACGGGTCAGGTCCGGACGGAGCTTATCGGCAACGATGCATTTCAGGAGGCGGACACGACTGGTATTACGCGGCCTGTGACGAAGTACAACAGCATAGTGAAGGACGTTAAGGAGCTTGCTCGAGCGATTCGTGAGGCGTTTCATATTGCATCGACGGGTCGGCCTGGGCCGGTGTTGATTGATATACCGGTTGATATTCAGGTTGCGAAGTGCAGTGACGACGACGGTACGGAGCTGAAGCTGCCGGGTTATAAGATTATGCGTGGCGGACATGCGCGGCAGATATCGAGCGCTGCGGCGGCGATAAACGCGTCGGAGCGGCCTGTGCTTTATGTCGGCGGGGGCGTAATCAGCGCGAACGCAAGCGAAGAGCTGCGAGCGTTGGCGGAGAAGGCGCATATTCCGGTGACTATGACTTTGTTAGGCTTGGGCAGTTACGACCAGAGCAAGGCGGAATCGCTTGATATGTTGGGGATGCACGGGACGGCGTATGCGAATTACGCTGTTCAGGAGTGTGACCTGCTGATAGCGGTCGGTGCCCGGTTTGACGACCGGGTGACGGGTAAGGTGAAGACGTTTGCTCCTCATGCGAAGATAGTTCACATTGACATCGACCCGGCGAGCATATCGAAGAACGTTCACGTTGATATACCGGTTGTGGGCGATGCGAAACATATATTGGGCGAGCTGGCGAAGGAGGTCGAGTACGGCGAGCGGAAGGCATGGTTTTCGCGGATTGCGGGCTGGAAGAAGAAACATCCGCTTGGGTATGACAGGAATTCGTCTGTGATTAAGCCACAGTATGTTATCGAGCAGGTATGCGAGCAGACGGGCGGCGAGGCGATAATCACGACGGGTGTCGGTCAGAACCAGATGTGGGCTGCGCAGTTTTATCGTTTTCATCGGGCGAGGCAGCTTATCAGCTCGGGCGGTCTTGGTACGATGGGTTACGGTCTTCCTGCGGCGATAGGTGCGCAGGTTGGGCGGCCTGATGCGACGGTTATAGATATTGACGGCGACCACAGCTTTAATATGACGCTGACGGAGCTTCGGACGGCGGTCGAGTACGAGCTGCCGATTAAGGTTTGTATATTGAACAACGGTTATATGGGTATGGTTCGTCAGTGGCAGGAGCTTTTCTATAACAAGCGTTATTCGAAGACTTACCTTGCGAATCCGGAGTATGCTGAGGTTGCTGAGGCGCTCGGTGCGGCTGGGATTATGGTTGAGAAGAAGGCGGATGTGCCGAAGGCGATAAGGAAGATGTTAGCTGAGAAGAAGCCGTGTGTTGTTGACTTCAGAGTTGAGCGGGAAGAGAATGTCTGGCCGATGGTTCCTGCCGGGGCGAGCATTAGTGAGATGGACGGGCTTGATATTTTGGAGAGTATGGCGTAGGAAGAAAGTCAAAAATCAAAGTGCAAAAATCAAAACTGCGGAATTGCTTCGCAATGCAAATGCAAAAGAAGGGCGATAGTTATGAAGCATATAATAAGCGCGTTGGTTGAGAACAAGCCGGGTGTTCTGGCGCATGTTGCGGGTATGTTTGCGGCGCGTGCGTTCAATATTGATTCTCTGGTTGTGGGGCGGACAGAAGATCCGGCTTTGAGCCGGATGACTATAGTTGTGGTCGGCGACGACAGGGTTGTCGAGCAGGTTCGCAAGCAATTAGCGAAGATAGTACCGGTTGTTAAGGTTCAGGATTTTGTGGGCCAGCCGGTTGTTGCGCGTGATTTGATGCTGATAAGCATTTCAGCCCCTGCGGAGAAGCGTCCTGAGATTATATCGCTGATAGAGACGTTCAAGGGCAAGGTGGTTGATATCGGGCAGAAGTTCGTGATGGTGGAGATAAGCGGGCCTGAGGCGAAGATTGAGGGTTTTATCGAGATGTGCCGGCCTTACGGTATCAAGAGCGTTGCGCGTACGGGTACGATAGCGATGCCGCGGCAATCGAAGGTGAGCGGCGAGTAGCAAATTTGGCCGGCGCTTTGCTTAGGGCGGCGATCGTGGTATAATCCGAGCTTTGCGTTTTTCGTGATTGATTGATAAGGGAAGTAAGGAGCATTAACGTTGAAGAATCATCGTAAGAGCAGGATAAAGCGAGTTCGTAAGAGTGGTTTTCGAGCGCGGATGCGTAAGGGCCGGAAGCTGGTAAACAAGAAGCGGCGTGCGGGTCGGTCGGTGAACGTGCGCGATAAGGTTTGAGGGGAATGGCATTTTCGGGTGAGAATTCAGTTTGGTTCGGCTTCGGCGGGACTGCTTGGTTTTTTTTGAAAGGTTAGGAGAATTACGATGGCATTGACGATTTATTACGAGAATGATGCGCCGATTGAGGCGCTGAAGGGCAAGAAGGTTGCGGTGATTGGTTTTGGGAGTCAGGGTCATGCGCACAGTTTGAATTTACGAGACAGCGGGATTGAGGTTGCGGTGGCCGAATTAGAGGGGACTGAGAACTTCAAGTTAGCTCAGGAGTACGGATTTTCACCGGGTGATGTAAAGACGGCGATGGCGGGAGCGGCTCTTGTGGTAGTGACTGTTCCGGATGAGATGCAGGCGAAGGTTTATAGTGAGCAGATAGGGCCTAATCTTAAGACGGGTCAGACGCTTGGCTTCTGTCACGGGTTTAACATTCACTTTAAGTATATTGTGCCGCCCGGGGACGTGAATGTTGTGATGATAGCACCGAAGGGGCCCGGCCATTTAGTTCGCAGCGAGTATGTGAAGGGCGGCGGTGTGCCTTGTCTTGTGGCGGTAGAGAAGGATGCGACAGGCGATGCTCTGGCGACAGCTCTGGCGTGGGGTAACGGGATAGGCGGTGCGCGCGCGGGGATAATCCAGACGACGTATAAGGAAGAGACGGAAACGGACTTGTTTGGCGAGCAGGTCGTATTGTGCGGCGGGCTGACTTCGCTTATCAAGGCGGGGTTCGAGACCTTAGTTGAAGCGGGATATCAGCCGGAGATAGCGTATTTTGAGTGTATGCACGAGGTGAAACTGATAGTCGATTTGATGTATCAGGGTGGGCTTAGCTATATGAGGTACAGCATATCGAACACGGCGGAGTATGGTGACTTGACTCGCGGGTCGAGGATTATTACGGAGCAGACGAAGGCGGAGATGAAGAAGATTTTAGGTGAGGTTACATCGGGCGAGTTTGCGAAGGAATGGGTTGAGGAATATAAGGGCGGGTTGAAGAAGTTTAACGCGCTTTATGACAAGGACCATGGTTGTCAGCTTGAGCAGGTTGGGCGGAAGCTTCGTAAGATGATGAAGTGGATAGATTCAAAGGAAGCATAAGGGGGCGCTGGGGGGGATAAGTTGGAAGAGCATCCAACTGAGGTCTAAGGGCGCCCACACCCAAAGCGCATCACTTAGAGGGGCTCAGCGAACGCTCTTCCTTATTGAAAAGGCCTTTATTCGCCCAAGATTTTTCAAAGAGAGCGTCAGTCTGCTTCTGAGACAATTATACCACTTAGCGGCGGGGATATCAAGTGCGAAGATTTGAATTTCGGTGATACGAATTCAGATAAAAAAAAGAGTGGGTCGGTAAGCCGAGTTCTGTTCCCGCTTGCGCGGGCGGCGGTCATTTATCTTGGTCTGCTGTTGCCAGCCGACTCTCCCGAATAAACGAGAAGCGACCTACCCGCCGGCATTGCCCGGGCCGGGCGCCGGCATATTTGGTCTTGCAGGCGGTGGGGTTTACCGTGCCGATACTGTCACCAGTATCGCGGTGCGCTCTTACCGCACCATTTCACCTTCACTTGTCGCAATTTCTCGCGACGTCAGTTGTGTATTTTCTGTGGCACTATCCCGCGGGTCGCCCCGGGTGGCAGTTAGCCATCACCGTGCCCTGTCCTGCTCGGACTTTCCTCCCCCGCCGTTTTGCTTCGCAAAAACGAAGCAGCGGGGGCGACCGCCCGACCCACTCTTTCAATTTTCAATCTGCTATTTACGATTGACTATTCGCCGCGGAGCCACCTATATTTATTATACCACAACTGCCGCACTGTGTTCAAAACTTTAGATCAAGGTTGCCGCTATTGAATCGGACAAGTTTCTTCCAGTTGATTACACCATCTTCGCAAAACTCGTTCAGAAACTGCTGCGTAAAGAGATTTATGATCTTGCTCTTCTGTCGCTGGAATTTTGCGTTGTGCTGCTTCGCCTTGTGTCCGAGGGGCTCAATAATATCAGTGTAGAGGTCTTCGTTACCACTAATGAGGTACCAGAAATTTTGTCCCACGACTTTCAGATACCCTCGGATGTGAGCTGTCTTCACCTTGCCGTAACAAATGCCCAGAACCGGCTGAACGTTCTGTGTATGCTTTGACTGCTTGAGCACCTTTACAGCGTTCTGAAAATCCTGCTCCTGTCTCCTCTGTTGGGAGCTGTTCCCCCAGTTCGGGCCCGATTTCACAGAGACCAGATAAAGCGTTCCGGCGTTCTCAAACTCCAAATCAATGCCCGTCGCTGCCGATTTTCGTCCGTCGCAAGTCTTTGAAGAGATGAAAACCGCCAGTTCCTCGAGGAAATCTCCAAACAGTTTTTCCTCCGACGAGGATAAAAAGGCTTCCAAAACCCCCTTCACCAACTCCCCGGCCAATGTTACATTCTTCGCCTTGAAGAGATACGGGTTTTTCTTCTTCAGCAACCCCTTAAGGTTCATGGCACGGAGCGTCCGGAGCTTGCTCTCGTGAAACAACGCGATGTTAGCGTTAACGAACGTGCTGAGCTCAGCAAGATTCAAATGCTCCATTTAAAGCTCCCCTGAACTGCCACTTCCCCCAGCTTTTTCGCAGCCATTTCACAGTAAACACGGTTTGTATCTATGCCGATGTATCTCCGTTCTAGATGCTTTGCGGCCACAGCAGTTGTCCCCGAGCCAAGGAATGGGTCCAAAACCACGTCGTGTTTTTCCGTGAACAAACGAATGAACCACTCAGGGAGCGCCAACGGGAACGCCGCGCTGTGGTTCTTATTGCCGCACTCGGTGGCCAAGTGCAACACGTTTGTTGGATAAGCCATTTCCCTGCCCAGCCAATTGGAAATATTCTTTCCGAAGCCACTCCTTACACGTGATTCATCTCGCTGCCTATCCGTAGCGCTCAGCTTTCTCAGGCGCGACTTCCGCCACTCGCCCATCGGGACCATCACGCTTTCTTGGAACATCTTGAATTTCTTGGCCTTGTTGAACTGGAGGCACCGCTCCCAAGCATCCCTAAACCGATTTGGCCATTTTCCGGGGTAGCAGTTTTTCTTGTGCCAAACGAACTCCTCTGTCCAGAGCCACCCCTGCTTGCGTAACGCCATGATCAATTCGATCACGTATGTGTGGCGCTCACCGTTGATCGCCTTCTCCTTAATGTTCAGAATAAACGTACCTGTGCGTTTTAGAACGCGCAAGAATTCCTGCGAACGTGGCAGAAACCAATCAACGTAGTGATCCGGATGGATACCCCCATAGGTTTTCTTGCGGCATTCAACGTAAGGCGGAGACGTCACAATGAGATCGACACATTCATCCGGAAAACTTTGCAAAACCGCCGCGCAATCTCCACAGATTATCTTGTTTGTCGGGACTTCCATTTCGCCCGCCATTATACGCTTGTTCGTGGACCGCTGCAATACTACAGACTATCCATATTGGGACAATGACGATCGTGCCCCTGTTGAAGAAGCTCCTGTTGCTCAGTAGAATCGTGCAACAGAAGGGAACAGAATCTCAGCCCAGTGGTGATGATACGTTCATGGCCGTGTGATTTCGATGTGTTTTTTGAATTGTTTGTCGTCGGTTTCGGGGTAGTCCTGACGGAAGTGAACGCCGCGGGATTCGTTTCGCAGCTCGGCTGACTGGGCCATGAGGAGGGCGGCGGTGAGCATATTCTGGCACTGCCAGCCGTCGGGTGAGTCGAAGACTTTGTCCATAACGTATCGCTGCCAGAAGGTGATTATTTCCCGGGTTTCCCTGAGTGGTTGAGCGGTTCTGGTAATACCGACGTTTCTCCACATGAGTGCTCGCAGCGAGTTTGTTACGTCTGCGGTGTCGAGGCGTGTTCGGTCGGAGTGGGGGATTTGGTGTTTTATAAGTATATGCTCTGGCAGCGAGGGGCGGGTTTTCTTTTGTTTTGAGGCGGCCCGGCCTGCGATTTGTCCGAAGACGAGTCCTTCGAGGAGGGAGTTGCTTCCGAGGCGGTTTGCGCCGTGCAGGCCTGTGGATGCGATTTCGCCGCAGGCATAGAGATTTTCGATGGTTGTTCGGGCGCTTCGGTCGGTTTTTAGGCCGCCAATCATATAGTGTGCGGAGGGCCTGACGGGGATGAGGTCGGTCTGGAAGTGGATGTCGAAGCTTTCGCAGAGCTCGGTAATTAGTGGGAATCTTTTTTTGAGGTAGTCTTTGTCGAGGTGTCTTACGTCGAGATAGACGTGAGTTGAGCCGGTTTTTAGCATTTGAGCGAGGATAGCTCGGCTGACGATATCACGGGGGGCAAGCTCGGCGTCGGGGTGGTAGTCTTTCATGAAGGCGCATCCTTTGGAGTCGAGGAGGATGGCTCCCTCGCCTCGGAGTGTTTCGGTGATGAGTGCACGGGAGGCGCCTGCGATGTATAGGGTGGTGGGGTGGAACTGCATGAACTCGAGGTCCTGGAGGATGGCACCTGCGCGGCAGGCGATAGCGATACCGTCGGCGGTAGCCCCTTCGGGGTTAGTGGTTTCGCGGTAGAGCCGGCCTGCGCCGCCGGTAGCGAGGATTGTGTTTTCGGCCCAGATGATCTGTCGGTGTGCGTTTTTGTCGGCGATGATTCCGAAACAAGTGTTTTCGCTTGTGAGCAGGTCGATGGTGTAGAGGTTTTCGACGATTTTGATGTTCGGTTCTTTTCTTACGGTTTTGATGAGTGTTTCAGCGATGGCTCGTCCTGTTTCGTCGCCGTGGGCATGAGCGATTCGGGGGTGCGAGTGTCCGCCTTCAAGCGTGGCAGCGATATGGCCATCGACGAGGTCGAATTCGGTTCCCCAGTGGAGTAGCTGTCTGACGAGCTCGGGTCCTTTTCTAACGACGAGTTCGACGATTTTTTGGTCACAGAGGCCGCAGCCGGTGTTGAGGGTGTCGGCGATGTGTGATTCGAAGGAGTCGGTTTTCTGTAGGACGGAGGCGATACCGCCCTGGGCGTTCCAGGTGTTGCTGTCTTCGAGGGTTTGCTTGCAGACGACGATGACGTTTTGGTGTTGTGCTGCTTCGATGGCTGCCCGCAGTCCTGCGACGCCGGCTCCGATGATGAGCGTGTCGGTGAAGAGCTGGTGGGTGGAGGCGGAATCGATATTAACGAGATAGCGTCTTAGCTCGGGCAGGTCAGGCATGAGCTGTCACCTTTATTTGTCCTGGGTAAGATTCATTGATATTCGTTTGTTTTTCAGGTTATTATGGCATTCTATCATTTAGCCGGATAATAGCAACGGCGTTGATGGGAATGGTTATGGGTGAGCTGAGCCGGATGGGGTGGGCAGCGGCGGTGAAGCTTTTGAAATAGGATTGCGAAAAGTCGGGGATTTGGCGATGATTAGGGCGATGCACGATAAGGAACAGACAGGCGATTTTTCGGGCCAGCGTGGGCGGATGGTGCAGCGGGACCTGAAGGGCCGGGATATAACTGACCCGGCGGTGCTGACTGTTATGGGTCGGCTTGGGCGGGAGGAATTTGTGCCGAAGAACTACAAATCGCAGGCGTATTCGGATTGTCCGCTTCCGATAGGTTGCGGGCAGACGATTTCTCAGCCCTACATCGTTGCGCTGATGACGCAGGAGTTGAGGTTGAACAGGTATTGTGAGGTTCTGGAGATAGGGACGGGCAGCGGGTATCAGACGGCGGTATTAGCGAGATTGGCGAAGCGAATTTACACGATAGAGAGGTGTCGTGAGCTTTCGGAAGGGGCGCAGGCGGTGTTGGGTCGGCTTGGGTTTGAGAATATAGATTTTTATATTGGCGACGGTAGCAGCGGGTGGGCTGAGAAGCGGACGTTTGACAGGATAATAGTAACGGCGGCGGTGCCGAGTGTACCGGGGCCTTTGGTTGAGCAGCTTGGCGATGGTGGATTGATAGTGGCGCCGGTAGGGCCTGCGGGTGTGCAGGAGCTTGTGGTGGGGACGAAGAAGGAGGGTAAGATTATCGAGAGGGTTGTGTGTGATGTGAGGTTCGTGAAGCTCTTAGGCAAGTATGGTTTTGAGGAGTAATATTTTTCTCGAATGGAATCGGTGAGCGACAAAGCGGGAGGCAAGATAGAGCTATCGATGCCGGTACAGTATTTGAAGGGTGTTGGGCCTGCGCGGGCGGAGGTCTTTGCGCAGTTAGGTGTGGGGACGGTGGGGGATTTGTTGGAGTATTTTCCGAGGGACTGGGTATTTGCTCCCGGGCCGGTGAAGATAAATCGGTTAGAGGCGGGTAGTACGGCGAGCATAATAGGGCTTGTTGAGTCGGTGGATTATCAGGGCCACAGCAGGAGTGAGATATTCGAGGCGTTTTTGAGTGACGAGACGGGAGTGTGCCGGATTATATGGTTTCACGGAGGGTATCTGAAGGGCAAGTTAGAGCCGGGGCAGGTGATAATGGCGTCGGGTAAGGTCGGTGTATATAAGCATCAGCTGCAGCTTACGAATCCGAAGTTTCTTGTTCTGGATGAGAAGGATTCGAAGGCGTGGGAGTTTTTCAGCGGTGGTGTGTATCCTGCGAGCAGTCGGCTGAGCAGCGGTCAGATAAAGAAGATAATTCGGCCTGTGCTTGGCAGAGTTGATGAATTAGTGGATGAGTTTTACGAGAGGGACTTGCTGAAAAAAGCGAGCCTTATAAACAGGAGGGAGGCATTTCGGTGGGTACATTTGCCGCCGGATGAGGAGAAGTTAGGCAAGGCGAAGCGGCGGTTGAAATACGATGAATTGTTTTTGATGCAGTTGGGTCTGGCGCTTCGTCGTTACAGGTGCAGGCACTATTGCGGTGCGGCGGCGATGAAGTGCAGTGAGGAGATAGACAGCAGAATCCGGAAGCGATTTCCGTTTTTGCTGACCGAGGACCAGGACAAGTGCATTTCGGAGATAGCGGGTGACATGGGCAGAGGTGAGCCGATGAACCGGCTTTTGCAGGGTGACGTGGGGTCGGGCAAGACGGTGGTGGCGTTGTATGCGGCGCTATTGGCGGTGGCGAACGGCAGTCAGGTTGCGATTATGGCGCCGACGGAGATATTGGCGAACCAGCATTTTATCAGTATCGAGCGATATCTGAGGAAGAGCAGGGTTAAGAGGGTGCTGATAACCGGTGGATTGACGGGAAAGAAGAGGGCGGAGCTTTTGGAGCAGATAAAGAGTGGGCAGATAGATATAGTTGTTGGGACGGTTGCGCTTTTGCAGGGTGACGTGGCGTTTGGCAAGCTGGGTTTGGTTGTGATTGACGAGCAGCATAAGTTCGGGGTACATCAGCGTGCGCAGTTGCGCAAGGGCGAGCTGCCTCACTGTCTTGTTATGACGGCGACGCCGATACCGCGGACGCTTGCGATGACGGCTTTTGGAGATTTGGATGTTTCGATAATAAAGCACTCGCCGCCCGGGCGAGGTGCGGTTGTTACGAGGCGGGTGGCTCGCGCGGACAGGGCAAAGGCATACGAGTTTATTGCCGAGCGTTTGCGTGCGAAGAAGCAGGCGTATTTTGTATATCCGCGGATAACGGCGGTGGAGGAGAATGGTGATATCGTGGCGGCGACGGAGGGGTGGGAGGAATTGGCGAAGAAGGTTTTCGGCAAGTTTCGGGTTGAGCTTCTGCACGGGCGGATGAGCTCGGAGAAGAAACAGGAGGTTATCGCTGAGTTTCGCAGGGGCAAAATCGACGTTCTGGTATCGACGGTGGTGATAGAGGTTGGGGTGGACGTGCCGAACGCGACGATAATGGTGGTAGAAGGAGCGGACAGGTTCGGCATAGCGCAGCTTCATCAGTTGAGAGGACGGATTGGCAGGGGTGAGTCGAAGTCGTATTGTTTTTTGTTTGCGGAGACGGACAGCGAGGTTGCGAGGAGCCGATTGGAGATGATGGAAAGGAGCAACGACGGTTTCGAGATAGCGGAGCACGATTTGCGGCTGCGTGGGCCGGGGGAATTGTTCAGCACGAGGCAGCACGGTCTGCCTGATTTGAAGATAGCGAATATTGTCGAGGATTACGATTTGCTGGTGATGGCGAGGCGTCATGCGTTTGAGATGGTCTCGCAAGACCCGATGCTGACACAGGCGGAGCACAGGAATATTCGGCGGGCGCTATTGCATAAGTTTGGTGATTCGCTTGGGCTGGCGGACGTGGCGTGAGTGACAGGGGGATATGGTCTAATGAATTTGCTGGAATTTAGTCGAAAAAAAGTGTAGAAGGTCTTTGTTGGCTTATGCAGATAGTGTGCAAGAACAGACGGCTTGAGAGGGTGGTATTCGGCGTCAACGTAGTGACGGCGGCGCTGGTGACGGCGTCTTTTGCCATTTTATTTGGTTTTAAGGAGCCGTTGGTAGCGGCGCATTTTTTGTATATCGCGCAGTACGCTTTGCTCGGTATATTCATCGCCGAGAAGGTGGTGCGATTCTTTAATTGTTTTTCCTGTCGGGAGTTTTGGCGAGCGAACTGGTATGAGGTTCCGCTATTTGTCGGTCTTGTGATAGCGGTATTGGGGGCGGGTCGCTGGTTTGGTGAGGAGGATCCGGCAGCGGTTCGTCATTTTGCGGTGGGGATATACTTAGTTGTCCAGGTGGTGATAAAGGTCTGCCGAACGACGGTGAATATGGCGGCGTCGGGTCGGAATCCGACACGGACGCTGATAGCGAGCTTTTTGGTTTTGATTTTGACGGGGACGGGGGTATTGATGCTGCCGAGGTCGGCGTCGGAGGAGAATATCGGTGTTGTGGATGCGTTGTTTACGGCGACGAGTGCGACGTGTGTGACGGGGCTGATAGTCAAGGATACGGGGACGGATTTCAGCCTGATGGGCCAGGTTGTGATTTTGGCGCTGATACAGCTTGGTGGATTGGGGATAGTGGTGTTCGGGGCGGTTTTTGCGCTGCTTTTGGGTCAGGCGCTGAGCGTGCGTGAGCAGGTAGCGATGCAGGATTTGCTTAGCGCGAGGACCTTGGGTCGGATAGGGAACATGATAACTTTTATCTTTTTCGGGACGTTGCTTATCGAGGGCATCGGTGTTTTGGGATTGCACGGGATGTGGAAAGATGCGCCCGGCGGGATGGCCAATATTGAGCCGTGGTTCTGCAGCATTTTTCATTCTATAAGCGCTTTTTGTAATGCGGGATTCAGTTTGTTCAAGGGCAGCTTTATCGAGTACAACCGGAGCTGGCCCGTGTATGGTGTAGTGTGTCCTCTGATAATTCTTGGTGGGCTTGGCTTTGGTGTGCTTTATGATTTGGCGAACATAGGGGCGGACCGGGTGAAGCGTTTTTTCAAAAAGCTTTTCAGCAAGCATTACCGGTTCTCGATGGAAGCGCCGAAGCGGGTGTCGCTTCAGAGCAAGATAGTTCTTGCGGTAAGTGCGTTTATGATTGTTGCCGGGATGTTTTTGATAATGTTGTTCGAACGTTATACGGTAGGCGGTGATTTGAGTCATAATCCCGGTATTCGGGGCGCATTTTTTCAGTCTGTAACGGCTCGGACGGCGGGTTTTAATACGGTGGATATATCGGGGTTATCGGGTTCGAGCAAGCTTGTTCTGATATTATTGATGTTTATCGGTGGCTCTCCGGGTTCGACGGCGGGCGGGATAAAGACGGTGACGTTGGCGGTAGTGATAATGACTGCGGTGGCGGCGCTTAGGAAGCGGTGGGAAGTTGAGATGTTCAAGCGGTCGGTCCGAGTTACGGTTGTCGGGCGGGCGATAACGGTGACGCTTCTTTTTATAGCGGTGTTATTTACGGCGACACTGGCTTTGACGATAACGGAGGATTCGAACGGATTTGACCTGATGGAGGTTGGGTTTGAGGCGGCGAGTGCGCTTGGTACGGTTGGTCTGACGACGGGTATAACGGGTTCTTTGACAGCAGCGGGGAAGTTGATTATCATAGTTGTGATGTTGGTAGGCAGGCTTGGGCCGCTGACGCTGTTGGCGGCGCTTACGTTTAATCTGAAGCCGGCTCGTTATAACTATCCGGCTGAGGCGATAATTGTCGGTTAGTGCGGGCGGGGTAAAAAAAGTGGTTTTATCGGGTCCGAGTTAGGAGCTGAGAAAAATGAAGCGATTTGCGGTGATAGGGTTGGGGCGGTTCGGCAAGAAGCTGACGATAGCTCTGGCTATGAGCGGTGCGGAGGTTATCGCGATTGACAAGGACAGGGAAGAGATAGAGCTTATCCGGGACCAGGTAAGCCATGCGGTGCGGTTGGACAGCACGGACGAGGAGGCGCTGAAGGCGCAGGGTATTGACAAGGTCGATGTGGCAATCGTCGGTATAGGGCAGGGCCGGGGAGAGGGCAAGGGTTTCGAGTCGGCGATACTGACGGTGGTGAACCTTCGGCAGATGGGGGTGCCGCTGATATATGCGCGTGCGGAGGACCCGATAGCCGGCGAGGTGTTTGCGAAGGTGGGTGCGACGGAGGTTATCTATCCTGAGATTGAGTCTGCTCAGAGGTGGGCGTATAAGCTGATAGCTCCTCAGATAGGTGAGAAGATAGATTTTGCGCCGGGATACAGCTTGGCGAGGATAAAGGCGCCGGCGAGCTTCGACGGCAAGAGTGTGATGGATTTGCAGCTTCGGCAGAAGTACAGCGTGAACTTAGTTGCGATAAAGCGGGGCGAGCACGGCAAGGCGAAGAAGGGCGAGAAAGGGGAAAAGAGCGGGATAATCAATGTCCCTATGCCGAACACCGTTATCTATCAGGATGATATCCTGATGGTGGCAGGGTCTGATGCGGATTTGGCGAAGCTGCCGCAGGAATAAGAAATCAAAACGTGTATATCTTTATGAAAGAACTTTCCTCAGAACTGCTGGATGAAATTACTAAGCGATTAGCCGACTCAATACACCCGGAGAGGATTTATCTTTTTGGCTCACACGCTGCGGGCACCGCCGACCAGGATAGCGATGTCGACTTGCTGATAGTTGTTCCGGATACAGGCAAATCAACTCGCGAAATCGCCCGGCAAGGTAGAGCCAGGCTTTGGGGCTTGACGATCCCCCTTGACCTTATCGTCTGCACCAAATCAGAGTTCGAGAGGTACCGCCACGTGGCCAACAACGTTATGAACGAAGCCTTTCTTGATGGGAGGATCATTTATGGATCCTAAACTGGAGTTGACAAGGCAATGGCTAACGAGGGCCGAAGATGATTTGGCGAAGCTGCCGCAGGAGTAAGAGGGGACGGGGACAGGAAGTTGGGAACGTAGCAGCGCGGTCGGAGGTGCCCGCGGCCGGAGGCCGCGGCTAAATATTGAAGCGGCGTGAGTGCCAGCGTGGTCGTGCGTACCCTCGGCCAAAGGCCGAGGCTAAATAGGGCCGGTGGCGGGTGTGTAGAGCGAGACAATGGGGAAAACGATCGGGTATATGTTGACGTGTAGTACTTACGGAACGTGGCTGCCGGGTGATGAGCGAGGTTATGTAGAGCACGGCAGAGTATCCGGGATGAACGAGGGCCTATATAACAAGAGCATAAATTGCTTGAAACAGAAAAAGATTGAACTCAACGATAAGCAGCGGGAGATTGTAAAAAAAGCAATTCGTGAGGAAGCTGAGCGACTTGGGCACATGGTTTATACTATTGCAGTTGATCGTGATCACGTGCACGTGGTGCTTGGTTATGCGCCGATAGCTGTAAGCGAGGTCGTTGCCCGTTGTAAGAACACAGCGCGGATGGCGCTGAAAAAGGAGGGTTTCAGTGGAAGGTTGTGGGCCAGAGGTTATGATAAGCGGTATTGTTTTGATGAGGAGGCGTTGGTGGCGCGGGTTGAGTATGTGGAGAGGCACGGGGACGGGTGATGTCGGGTGGGTTATTGTTTTCGATGTATTCGGAGGAGGTCGAGGAGGGCCTGGATGTCTTTTGGTAGGGGGGCTTCGAAGGTGACTTGTTTTTCGGTGGTGGGGTGTTTGAAGGTGATTAAGTGGGCGTGGAGGGCGCAACGGGAGATGACGGGGTCTTCGGGGGTTGGGGTTGGTTGGGCGTCTTTTAGCTGCCAGGGGTAGATGAGTTTTCCGCCGTACATGTCGTCTGCGACGATTGGATGCTTGATATATGAGCAATGAACGCGGATTTGGTGGGTTCTGCCAGTTTTCGGCATGAGTTTTAGCAGTGAAAATCCGCGAAAACTTTCAAGAACTTCGTAAAAAGTGACGGCTTCTTTGCCTGTTTCGGGTCTTACAGCGTATTTTTCCCTGAACCTCGGGTGTATTCCGAGAGGGGCGTTGATTCGGTCACGGGTGAGGTCGGGTGTTCCGTGGACGACGGCGAGATAGGTTTTTTGGAGAGTTCTGTGTTCGAATTGCTTTGCGACCTTCCACTGGGCGACGTCGTTTTTTGTGACGACCATAACTCCGGTAGTGTTTCTGTCGAGGCGGTGTACGATGCCCGGTCGGAACTCGCCGAGTCCCGAGGAGAGATTGTCGCAATAGTGGGCGAGAGCGTTTACGAGAGTGCCGTGGGTATTGCCGCGGGCGGGGTGGACGATCATGTCGGGGGGTTTGTTGAGGATGATTAAATCGTCGTCTTCATAGATGATATCGAGGGGGATGTCTTCGGGGAGGATTTCTTTGGTTGGGAGCTGCGGCAGGGTCAGCTCGATTTTGTCGCCGGGTGAGAGTTTGAAGCTTGGTTTTACGATTTTGCCGTTGACCTTAGCGGCGCCGGCTTTGATTATTTGCTGAATCATGGCGCGGGAAAAGTTGCCGAATCGGCCGTGGAGGTATTTGTCGATGCGACGCTCTTTGATTGCGCGAGCCACCTGCAGTGTGAGGTTATTTTCCTGCATCTGGTTATCAGGCGTTATGTTTTGTGAATCATTCGTCGGGCAGGTTCGCCTCGGGCATTATGGTGGAGCCCTCGAGAAGAGGGAGGTTTGCATTAGAGTCCGGTGTCTGTGGCATCTGGAGGGCCTGAGGGAGCTGTGGCTGTTCGGGTGTGGTTTGTTTTGGCGCCGGTTCGAAGACCAGGTCTTCGGTAAAATCGTGCATAAAATCGAGGCGGTACTTCGCTGCGGCGACGGTGGTTGTTCCTTCGAATTCGGGGTTTTGGGCGATTTGGGAGTAGATTTGCTTTGCCTGGTCGAAGTTTCCGAGCTCTTCTTCGCAGAGTCCGAGTCCGAATTTGGCGAGCGCGGTCATGGCTGGGTTGCGCGAGGATTTATCCAGCGCATTGTTATACAGCCGGCTGGCCCGCTGGACTTGTTTTTCGATATCCTGTTGAGTGGGGGAGTCGAGCCGGTAATGCAGGTCTGTTCGGAGGACTTCGGCTTCTTTGATGTAGGCGAGGGCGGCGACATTGTCTTCCTTTGTGTTCCTGGCGAGCGTGTCGAGGCTATCGCCGAGTTGCTGTATGAGCAGATATGAGATGTCGGAGCCCTGTGCCTGTGCCTGGAGTATCTGGGTTTTAGTCTGAGGCAGTTGAGTTGTGATTTTTGTGAGTGCAGTTTGCTGTTTAGCGGTGACGATCTTTTTCTGGTAGAAGTAGTAAATGGAGTAGGCGGTGAGGAAGACGAGAAAGACGGCGACATAGATGATGGTTCTGAGGTTTTGTTTTGCCCAGCGGGGCAGGTCGCTGAGCCACTGTGCGAGCTCGTTTGTTTTGAGCTCGTGTCGATGTTCGGCTTTCATATTGTTCTCCGTTTATGCATAGCCAAGGTTTCAATGTTCGTGACAATTGTTGCTCGAACCAGGGGGGTGATTTTAGCATAGACTGTTTTATCTTGCAACGGTTTGTATGGGGGTATAATATAATGGTTTTAGGCCTGTAATCGAAGTAGAGGGCATGAATGTTCGAGATTTTCGTGAAATCGCAGGTAGGGGTGGTATTGTGCATCATACTGACGGGTGGTGTATTTTGCGTGGCGGCAGAAAGGGAAGGTGGAGATGCGCCGTCGGGTCTGGAGGGTATCTGGGACGCGGGACGGTATATCAGCGTTGATGAGGTTCGGCCCGGGATGGAGGCATACTGTCTTACCGTCTATAAGGGTACGGAGGTCGAGAAGTTTGACCTTGAGGTTTTGAGTGTAGTTCGCAATTACATGGCGGGGCGTGATGCGATTCTGGTTCAGGGGACGGATGAGCGTTTTATTTACACGGGTCCTGTGGCTGGGTGCAGCGGTTCGCCGGTGTATATTGACGGTCGGCTTGCGGGGGCGCTGGCGTTTGGGTGGTTTTACAGCAAGGATGCGCTTTACGGGGTGACGCCGATTGAGGAGATGCTTCGAGTTGGGCGGTCGGGCGGTGGCAAGGACGGGGCGGTCAAGGGCGGGGGAGGCGGTGGCGGTTATAGTTTTGATTTTTCGAGGCCGATAGATTTTGCGGAGGTTGAGAGGGAGATTACGAGTCGGGGTTTTTCGCCGTCGGCGGATTTTGACGGTGCTTCGATGTTGCCTTGTCCTGTGGTGACGAGCGGGCTGCCTGCGCAGGTTAGCGAGCAATTGGGAGATTCGCTGAGGCCTTTCGGATTGATGGTAGTTTCAGGTTCGGCGGGGGGCGCAAGCGAGGGCGGAGGAGATGTTCGATTAGAGCCGGGGGCGTGTCTTGTTGTTCCGTTAGTGGCGGGTGACATATCGATGGACGTGATTGGGACGGTGACGGAGGTTCGCGGTGACGAGGTGTACGGTTTCGGTCATAGTTTTCTGGGTTGGGGCGAGATTGATGTTCCGATGGCGACAGGTCAGGTGCACACGATAGTGTCGAGCGTGATGCGTTCATTCAAGTTTGCCGGTTCCGAGCGGATAGTTGGTGCGTTGAAGATTGATGAATCCGCGGCGGTGCGTGGTCGGATTGGGGCGTCGCCGAAGATGATACCGCTGAGGATAAAAGTTGATCGCTACAATGACCCGGAGAGGCGTAGTTACGATTGTCGGCTTGTGAACAACAGGGTTTTGACGCCTCTTTTGCTTCGTTCCGCTGTTGCGGGCGCGGTTTTGATGGCTGGCAGTCTGCCTCCGGACAACACGTTAGAGTACAAGGTGGCTCTGGAGGCGGCCAGCGGCGAGGCGGTAAGCTTTGAGAACGTAGCGACGGGTGCGGGGCTTATGGAGCTGATACGTGACAGTACAGTGCCCGTTGCGCTTTTGCTGAACAACCCTTACGAGGAGGTTGATATCAAGTCGTTTGATTTTGCCGTTCGGGTGAAGGCGGAGAATATCAATTCTGTGCTGTGGTCGGTTGACGTATCCGATACGACAGTGAAGGCGGGCGAGAAGCTGAGTGTGGAGGTGGTTATTGAGTGTTTTCAGTCGGATAAGCAGAGGTACGGTTTTGAGCTGGAGATACCGGAGGACGTGAGGGTCGGCAGGTATGATTTGATTGTGTGCGGTGGGTATGGTTACGAGGTTTTTGTTCGGCGGGCGCTTCCGCAGCGGTTTATGTCGGAGGATTTGGCGAGCATGATTGATGCGATGAACGAGCTTTTGCGGATAAGGAGGGACCGGCTGTATTGTATTTTGGTACTGCCGGCGGGTGGAGTGATAGTTGAGAGGGCGGAGCTTCCGGATTTGCCCGGGACGAAGGCACTGATTTTGGGTGACAACAAGCGTTCGGTACGTGTTCAGCCGTATCCGCGCTGGGTTGAGAGGAGCGTGGATGTGGGGAGGATTGTTTTGGACAGGGAAGTGATGCGTATAACGGTGGAAGAATAGACGGGAGTGAAGGATGGAAGTTTTGAGGCGAAGCTGTATGTTGGATGACGCGCGGCATAGTAATGGTGTTGCGTTTTGGCGCTTCATATTAGTTGTGCTGTTTTTGTTTTTTGCCGGCAGCGGGTTCAGCTGGGCGGTGACGAGCAAGGTGACACGTCACAGCAGCGGGGCGGATTTTTCGAAAGGCGAGTCCGAGGATGTGGTTGTAGGGTCGCGCGGGACGATTCGGTTGGGGCGTTCGTCGGAGGTGCTGGTTGAGGAATTCGAGAACGTCTGGTCGATAAACAGTATCGTTGTGAGCGCCGGGACGGTATATGTGGGGACGAGTCCGAACGGAGGTGTTTACGAGTACAGTCTGGGGGAGCTTACGGAGATTTATTCGGCTGAGCCGGGGGGGCGAGAAGAGGGTGAATCGGGATCGGCGGATTCGAACAGCACAGCCGAGGCGAATGACATCGGGGTGGCGGAGCAGGCGAAGCATCTGGCGAACGAGCATATATTTGCGATGGGGACGGATGTTGCGGGCCGGCTTCTGGTGGGTATAAGCGGTGAGCGCTGCTCGTTGTGTCGGCTGGAATCGGGCGAGCCCCCAGGGGGCGGGCTGAAGGTGATTTTCGAGCCGAACGATGCGAAGTACATATTTGCGATAGCGGTGGATGAGAAAGGGAGCATTTATTTGGGGACGGGGCCTGAGGGGAAGATTTACAGACTTGACTCGATGGGAGCTGGGGCAGAGGTTATTTATGACAGCACGGACAAGAACATACTTTCGCTTGCCATCGGGGCAGACGGTTTTGTTTACGCGGGCAGCGACAGCAAGGGTTTGGTTTACAAGATAGATACTCGGTCGCAGAAGGTGACGGTATTATATGACAGCGACCAGGATGAGATATCGGCGCTGCTGATCGACGGGGATTCTTTATATGCTGCGGCGACATCGGCGGATGTTGTGAAGGTGGAGAGGAAGTTTGCGGCACAGAGGCCGTCGGCGGGTCGGCCGGAGGTGGAGCAGAAGGAGGAGGAGGAGGAAGAAGAAGGAGATGGTGAGAGCAGCGGGGGTATGAAGCTTGAGATAGCGAATACGAAAGAAGAGAAAGATGAGAAAGGCGCGGAGCGGAAGGTTCCTCCGCGAAGACTGCCGAAGCCAGCGCGGGCGAGTCACATATACAGGGTGAGCGGTGAGGGTTTTGTGGATGACATATTCAGTGCGAGGGCGGTGTTCTTTTCGCTTGGTGTGCAGGGCGGTGAGCTTCTTTTGGGGACGGGTAACAGCGGTCAGCTTTATAGTATTGAGCCGGCATCGGAGGAGGAATCGCTTATTTACGAGGACAGGGAGGCATCGCAGATAACGGCGGTGGTAACGGCAGGTGAGGAAGTGTATATCGGGACGTCGAATCCGGCTAAGCTGATGAAGATTGGAGGTGAGTTTTCGAGTGAGGGGACATACCGGTCGGACCTTGTGGATGCGGGTCAGCCGGCGCATTGGGGGAAGCTGCAGGTGGAGGCGGATGTGCCGGGTGGCTGTGAGGTGCTGGTGTCGTGCAGGAGCGGTAACGTCAAGGATGTGAACGACCCGACGTTTTCGGAGTGGACGGAGCCAGCGACGGTGACGGGGCCGGTTCAATTGGACTGTCCTCCGGGCAGGTTCTGTCAGTACAGACTTGTTTTACGCAGTACCGGCGGGGCGAGCAGTCCGGTTATAAGGGAGGTTGCGGTGGCGAGTGCGGTGCCGAATCTGTCGCCGAAGGTTAAATCGGTGAGCGTGAGTCGAATCGATGCGGCAGGTAAGAGCGGGGTATTCAAGATAAGCTATGAGGCGAATGATGAGAACGGCGACAAGCTGATTTACGAAATAGACTTCAGGAAGATGGGCAGGAGCAACTGGATTGAGGTGGCCGATGAGATTGAGTCGGGCAGCTTTGAATGGGACGGCAAGACTGTTGAAGACGGGCGTTACGAGGTGAGGGTGACAGCGAGCGACGAGAGGAATAATACGGCGGAGACTTTTCTGACGGACAGCAGGATAAGCGAGGCGGTGGTGGTTGACAACACGGGGCCTGTTGTTGCGAAATATGCGATTGAGAAGAAGGGCAAGACGGCATGGCTTAAGGTGAGAGTGTCGGACGAGCTCAGCATGATAGGCAAATTCGATTATACGGTTGACAGCGAGAGCAAGTGGATAGGTGTTGTGCCGGACGATATGGTTTTCGATACGACGAGCGAGGATTTCACACTTGTGACTGAGGAGCTGGAGGCCGGCGAGCATGTTGTAGCAGTGCGAATCAGCGATGATGTGGGCAATACGACATATAAGACTTTTGATGTCAAGATGGAGGGCCCGTGAAAGTTTTGGGTTGGAGGTACTGTGCGTCATATTGAGTTTGCAAAGGTGGTAACGACGGTCGGGTCGCTTTGTATTTCAGCGGCGTACGAGCTGGGTGATGATGTTTTGGGCGCACTGAAGGATGCGGCGGAGAGAGAGTCGAATCCGGGGGCGACGGAGATATTGGAGCAACTGCTCGAAAACGCACGGATAGCAAAAAAGGAGAGGATACCGCTTTGTCAGGATACGGGACTGGCGGTTGTTTTTGCCGAGCAGGGCAGCGACGTTGCGATAAAGGCGGAGGGGGGCAAGACGCTTTTCGATGCGATCAATGAGGGGGTTGCGTCGGGTTATGAGAGAGGGTATTTGCGCAAGAGCGTTGTTGGTGAGCCGTTGAAGGAGCGGAAGAACACGGGGACGAACACGCCGGCTATCATTCATCACTGGATTGTGCCCGGGGGCAGCTTGAAGATAAGTGTGATGGCCAAGGGCGGGGGGTGTGAGAACAGAAGTAAGTTTCGGATGTTCAAGCCGACGGCCGATAGGGGGGAGATAATCGAGTGGGTTGTTGAGGTGGTGCAGCAGGCGGGTGCGGATGCGTGTCCGCCGTTTGTGGTCGGAGTGGGGATAGGGGGAGATTTCGAGCGGTGCTGTTTTTTGAGCAAGCTGGCGCTGCTGCGAGATTTGCGAGAGCAGAACAGAGATGAGTATTATGCTGAGCTGGAGGCGGATATGCTCTCGGCGGTCAATTCACTTGGGGTCGGGCCGCAGGGGCTTGGTGGTGATACGACGGCGCTGGCGGTTGTGGTCGAGTGGGGGTCTTGTCACATTGCGTCGCTTCCGGTGGCGGTGAATATAGAATGTCACAGTCACCGGCACAGACAAGCGATTATTTGAGAGTGGATATGATTATGGAGTTCGACTCGGCGATTCTTTCAGCGTCCATTTTGATGACGGCGCGGTCGTAGGTCATCAGGCCGTTGACTTCGGTCTCGACATCGGTGGTTTGGGTGTAGACGGCGGCGGCGAGGCCCTTGGCGACCATGGGTTGGAGCTTTTCAAGCAGGCGGCCGTAGCCGCTCAGCAATTGTTCTTTGGTCTTGAGTGTCCTATAGCCCCAGTTTTTTTCTGTGGTCCAGGTGTGGCCTTTCAGAGGTAGTCCGAGGCCGCCGAATTCGCCGAGGACAGCGGCTCTGCTTTCTTCGTTTGGTGGTGCGGCGGGACCGGGGTAGCTATGGATGTCGTGGATGTCACCTGCGCCGCGGTCACGCCAGCCGCTTGCATTGTTGACCAGGCGGGTAGGGTCGTATTGTTTGACCCAGTTTGTGATGCGTTCGGTATCGTATTGTCCCCAGCCCTCATTGAATGGGATCCACATAACGATAGACGGGTGATTGTGAAGGGTATCGATGATATTCTTGAGCTCGCTCTCGAACTGAGCAGCGGATTCAGGTGAGCGCGTGTAATCGGGCTTGTCTTGCCGGATGTGTTTATCGCCGTTTGGCATATCCTGCCAGACGAGCAGGCCGAGCTTGTCCGCCCAGTAGTACCATCTGTCGGGTTCGACCTTGACGTGTTTTCGAGCCATGTTAAAGCCGAGTTGTTTCGTGATCTCGATGTCGTATTTGAGTGCGTCGTCGGTCGGCGCGGTGTAAAGGCCGTCCGGCCACCAGCCTTGGTCCAGCGGGCCGAAGAGGAACAGGGGCTTGTTGTTGAGCAGCAGTCTTGTAATGCCATTATCATCCTTGCCCAGCGAGATTTTTCGCATGCCGAAGTAGCTTTCGACGGCATCGACCTGGTTTCCAACGATGTCGTGCAGTGTTACTTTGACGTCATATAGGAACGGTAAATCGGGTGACCAGAGCCTGGGATTTGTGACCGGGACAGCTATTTGCTGGTCGAGATAGCCGGAGGCCGTGGCGATGGTGGAGTTGTCGCTGCTTACTTCGATGGTGACGATAAATTCGTCGGGTGCGGCCGCGGTTGTCGCGATGTAGACCGTGTCGGCGTCGATGTCGGGTGTGATTCGAAGCGATTCGATGTGGGTGGGACTGACCGGCTCAAGCCAGACGGTCTGCCAGATACCGGTTACGGCGGTGTAGAAGATTCCGAAGGGTTCGTTCATTTGTTTGCCGCAGGGTTGTGGGCCTGCGTCGGTGGGGTCCCAGACGGCGAGTGTAATTTGCTGGGGTCTGTCTTCGTTGAGGGCCTTTGTGATGTCGAAGCTGAAGGGGTCGTAGCCGCCCCGGTGCATGCCGACTTGTTGGTCGTTGACCCAGACTTCAGCTTCGTAGTCTACGGCACCGAAATGGAGCAGGATATTCCTGCCTTTCCAGTCAGAGGGGATATCAAATGTGCGTCGATACCAGAGGCGCTTCCAGGGCGGGACATGTTGGGTGACACGAGAGAGGTGCGACTGAATGGGGAACGGCACGAGTATCTGGTCGTTGAAGTCGCCGGGGTGTGTGTCGTATTGGTGGGTGATGCAGTATTGCCAGATCCCGTTGAGGTTCACCCAGTTGTCTCGGACCATTTGGGGGCGTGGGTATTCGGCAAGGACGTTCTCAGGGGAGACGTCCTTGGCCCATCTTGTGAGCAGTGGTCTGTCGGTGCCGGGCGTCCGGTCTGAGGCACAGGACGAAGCAGCGATGAGGACGAAGAGAATGGTGATTTTCCGGAGTGTCTCGACGAGAGTTGAAATTATTCCGTGCTTACCCGAATACATTTTTGACTCCTTGAATTAGCTGCGTATATTTGTGGAACCGTTGAGTATAAGTGAGACGGTATAGTGTTTCAAGGATGGGGGTGAGTTATCGCGTGTTGTTCGGCTGGAGGTTGTCGAGGCAGGTGTTTGCAAGTGAGACATATTGTTGTGGTGATATCTGAGCAGGTCGCGCGGTGGCGTCGACGCTGCACTGCTCGAAGACGTTATCCCAGTCATTGATGTGCGCCAAAGTGCCGGCGGCGAACCGGCTGCAGCTTCTGAGCGTTTTTCTGCGATGCTGCATGAACAGGTTTACGAGGTCGGAGAGAAGCGAGATGTTCTTTATTTGTGCGGATTTTTCTTTGTTTCGAATGTAGCTTAGCATAGCGGAGTTGATTTTCGGCTGGGGCCAGAAGACGGAGGGCTTAAGGGTTCTTATTGTTTTGACGTTGCCGGTGGCTGCGAGGAGGATGGTGAGCGTTCCGTAGTCTTTTGTGCCGGGGTTTGCGGTCATTCTATCGGCGACTTCCTTTTGGACGGTGACGAACATGGCGTTGGCTGTCAGGGGGCCTGTGACGAAGTTGAGCATTAATGGTGAGGCGATGTTGTAGGGCAGGTTTGCAACGAGGAGGAGTCTGCCCTTGTATTTTCTTTTTGCTTTGCTCAGCTCGTCCAGGACGGCGGTGGCGATGTCACGTTTTTTTTCGAGGATATCGCAGTTGACGATTTTCACGTTGTGTCTATCGGCGAGCTGTGCGGCGGCGATTTGTGCGAGGGCAGGGTCGAGCTCGACGGCGAGGCACAGGGCGGCTTTTTCGGCTATAGCTTGTGTGAGTGAGCCGGTGCCGGCACCAACTTCGAGGACGATGTCATCGTTTTTGATGTCGGCGGAATCAACGAGGAGGTGCATTAGGTTCAAATCGATGAGGAAGTTCTGACCGAGGTGTTTTTTGGGTCTTGTGCCGGTGGCTTTGAGCAATTGCAGGATCTGACTTTTACTGTGCATCTGCGTGAGCCTTTGCGAGGCGCATCTTCTTTGTTTTTGCCATTTGTATTGCGGTGGTTATAGCGGCTTTGAAGCCGGCGTGGCTGGCGAGATTTTTTCCGGCGATATCGAAGGCGGTTCCGTGCGCGGGTGAGGTTCGGATAATTGGTATTCCGATGGTGATGTTGACGGCCTTATCCCAGGCGAGAAGTTTAATGGGTATCAGTCCCTGGTCGTGGTACATAGCGACGACGCCGTCGAATTCGCCGTGTGCGGCGCGGAGGAAAAGGGTATCGGCGGGGAAGGGGCCTTCGCAGTCGATGCCTTGTTCGGTTGCGAGGAGGATGGCGGGCGATATTATTCTTTGTTCTTCGTCGCCGAACCGGCCGTTTTCTCCGGCGTGTGGGTTGAGAGCGGCGACGGCGATTTTGGGTTTTTCAATATCGAAGTATTCTTTGAGGGCGGTATTGAGCAGGTCTATGGGTTCGAAGACGCAGCCGATTGTGAACTTGTGGCGGACTTCAAAGAGCGCTTCGTGGATTGTGGCCAGTGCCATCTTTATTGGGCCTGCGACGAACATCATTACCTTTCGTTTACTCTTGGTGAGCTTAGCGAGCATTTCGGTATGGCCGGGCCAATCGGCGCCGGCGAGTTTCCAGCTTGTCTTGCTAATCGGCGCGGTGACTATTGCGTCGATGATGTGGCGTTTTGCGGCGTCGATGGCGTCGGTGCAAAATCGCAGCGATGCTTCGCCGGCGACTGCACTTGGCCCTTTTATCCAGGGAGGGACGGAATAGTCGTCGTAATCGGCGACGACGACCTTGAAGGGGTAGTCACGGCTTATTTTTTCGTGCTGGTGACGTCCCCAGAAGGGCTCGATTTCGGCGTGGTCGGCGGCATAGCGGAGCTGCTCGTCCATACCGAAGACGATGAACTTTGCTGCTCGGCGGATGGCAGGGTCGGCGAGGGCCTTTACAACGACCTCGGGGCCGATACCGGCGGGGTCACCCATCGTCACGCCGATAACGGGCTGATTGGTTATCGAGTTGTGGTTTTCGGTATGGTGCATATCTTTGCGCCGTTTTTATCTGTCACATGTGTTATCGTGAGAGCTCAGAATCCGAGCTGCCTGAGTTTTTCTACGGTTAATTTGTCGTTCTTTGGCAGGATGTTTTCAAGGTGTTTTTTAACCGTCTTTGTTATTATATCGATTTCGATGTTGACGGTATCGGTTATTTTTGCCGAGCCGAGTGTGGTCTCTTTTAGCGTCTGTGGTATCAGGGCGATTGTGAAACTGTCTTTGTCGAGGGCGGCGATTGTGAGTGATATTCCGTCAACGGCGACGGCGCCCTTTGGTATCATCTGAGCGAGCAGTTCCGGAGCAGCGGCAAAAGTAATTTCGGTGAATTCGCCTTGTTTTTTGATTTGTTTTATTTTTGCGGTACCGTCGATGTGGCCCTGGACGAGGTGTCCGCCGAGCGGGTCGCCGAGTTTGAGGGCGAGCTCGACGTTGACCTTTGAGCTGGCGGTGAGTTTTGCGAGGTTGGAAATTTCGAGGGTTTCGGGGCTGATGTCGAAGACGGCCAAATGGTGGTGGACCCCACCTAAAGGTGGGGCTAAAAGTTTTGCGACGGTAAGGCAAACGCCGTTTATTGCGATGCTGTCGCCGATTTTGGTTTGCTCGGCGAGGCGGCTCAGGTCCACAGTGAGCACAGCGGCTGCGGCGCTTTTTGTAAGCGATTTGACGGTGCACACCTGTTGGATAAGTCCTGTGAACATTTGCAATTGACTATTTTCTGTTTTCGACTTATTATTGAGTACGAAAGAGCAGCGAAACTATTGTATCAATTGTACGAAATCGGCCTGGAATAATCAATTGTCAAATGGCAAGGGGGCGCGGGGCTTATGAGTGGGCTTTGGGTTAAATTAGCGGTGCTGGTGATAGTGGTGCTGGGGGCGGTCTTTGTGGTGAGCAGATACATTGGTTCGAGGGGGCAAGAGCCGGGGGAGCCGAAGACGTTCCATGATGTAATAGCAGAGGATGATGCGAGACATCGGGCAGAGCCGAATAAGGTAGTTGAGCTTCCCGGGGGAGAGAGGGTGGAATTAGAGTTCCGGGAGCTGGAGGTTGAGGAGCAGGCGGATGCGGAAAGGTTGTTCGAGATGGCGTTGGCGCAGAGGAAGATGGGCAGACTGCCGGGCGTGGGCTATAAGGAGATGGTTGATTATTGTCGGATGATAATCGAGAGGTATTCGGGCAGCGAGTATGAGTACAAGGCGAAGAGGATGTTGGGCGCAGTGCCGAGGCAGTACTGGGACCGGTACGGGATTAGCGAGGAAGAGGTGTATGTACCGCAATAAAGGAATGGAGTCGTAGGAAATTCATGGAGGAGATTTGAATGTCAGCTACCTCATCAGTTGCGAACGTACCTGTAATATCGATAGAGGCGGGGTGTCTGCCTGAGGCGTGGGAGAAGGCGGTGCTGGCGGTGTGGGATAGGGGTGTTGAGATTAAGACGCAGTACGACAAGAGCGAGGACCCGCCGAGCAGGGATGCGACGGTGATGGTCACGATAAGTAATCCTTTTAATGAGCCGCGTATTCACAAGAATTTTCCGGGCGGGCCCGAGGAATTGGAGGCGTATCGACAGGAGGTGGTCAACGGGATTCACGACCACTGGATAGATGCTGCTGCGGGCAAGTGGACTTATACATATCACGAGCGGCTGTTCAGCTATTGTCCGGTGGAGGATATCCGGGGGGCGAATTCTTCGAAGCCATTCAAGAAAGTCAATCAGATTCAGTACATTATCGATTATCTGTCGAAGGTGACACATACTCGTCGTGCGCAGGCGATAACGTGGATGCCTACGGCGGACCCGCAGACGGACGACCCGCCTTGTCTTCAGCGGATATGGTGTCGGCTGGTTGCGGATGAGGCGGGGGAGCTTGCGTTAAGTATGAACACGCACTGGCGAAGCAGGGACCTCTACAAGGCGTGGTTTATGAACGTATATGCGTTGACGGATTTGCAGCGGACGATTGCGGAAGGTATCGCTGAAAGGACGGGCAAGGCGGTCTCGGTGGGCAGGTACGTTGATATCAGCGACTCTCTTCACATTTACGGTAGCTATTTTGCGGAGGCGGTGCCTGAAATAGCGAAGATGAAGTCGAGCTCGTTTACGGAGCGTGCGTGGGAGAGCACACATCCGGCATTTGAGATGATGACGTTGGAGGCGCGGGAAAAGCTTGCCAATGACCCGGATTGGTACGCGAAAGCACGAGGATGAAGATGTTCCGGGATAGAGCGGTGGGAATTTAGAAAAGGGGTTTGTCGTGGGTATAAAGGTAAACGGAGAGGTTGTCGAGGTCTCGGCGATAAGGGCCGAGGCCGAGCGGATGCGGGCGAGGTACGAAGAGGCATTTTCGGGTATGGAGCCGGGGCAGCGTGAGGCGCAGCTGCTTGACTGGTCGAGAGAGAATGTGGTTGAGCGCGTGCTGGTTAAGCAGGAAGCGGTGAGGCGCGGCGGAGAGATACCAAAGCAGCAGGTTGATTCGGCCCTGAAGCAGTTGAAGAAGGACAGGGCAGCAGAAGATTCGCAAGATGAAATTGCCGCGGAGCGGGAGGCGCAACTAAGAAAGGAAATCGAGGAGCAGCTTCGCGTCGAACGGCTGCTGGATGACGTCTGCAGCGATGCGGGAAGGCCCTCGGAGCAGGGAGTGGCCGAATGCTATGAGCAGAACAAGGAGCGGTTCAAGACGGCTGATATGGTCCGGGCCGGTCATATTGTAAAGCACGTCAACTGGCTGACAGGAGAAAAAGACGCATACGAGACTATCAAAAAAGCGCAGGACGAATTGAACAAGGGGGCGGTGTTCGAGGACCTTGTAAGGAAATATTCCGATTGTCCCGAAAACGACGGGGATTTGGGATACATAGGGAGGGGGCAGATGGCAGAGGAGTTCGAGGATATTGTTTTCAATCTGGATGTCGGGAAGGTCAGTGATATTTTTCGCACGCGATTCGGCTATCACATTGCCAGGGTGTACGACCGTAAGCCGTCAATAACAAGGAGTATCGATGAGGTAAGAGAGCAGATCGTAAGTGAGCTGGCCGAGCAGATGCGGAGCGAGGCGATCAATACTTTTGTGGACGAGCTGAAGGCAGAGGCGGCAATCGAAGAGGTGCAGCCGGGCTCGCAGGGCAGGTGAGAAGGCCAGAGAGCGGTTTTCGGCATTGTTTGGGGGGCAGTACGAAAATTGATGCCGGGATTTGGCTTGTCGTTTTTTCTATATTAGACTTTACGTGGCTGGGTGAATAAAGCAGACGTTGGCCTGATTCGGAGCATTGAATCGGCAGTCTAAACCCGATGACGAGCCCGGCCAAGGACCCCTGCGGGTTATGGCTCTTGAGTGGTAGCCCGGCAGGTCGTGAAAGTAGAGTTCTTCCGCGTAGAGCGGGAGTGTTAAAGGAAAGTTGTGGGGGGGCCATATAAGTTTCTTTCCGAGTTGGGCCTCTGCGTCTTTGGCGTGGAGGTCCTTTTTTTGTTGCGTGGTATCGCGTTGTCGCTTTTCCGTCGTTTGCCGGCATGCCCGGGTCTGTTTTCCGGAGTTTGGGCCGGAGGGGCTGCGAGGCATTTTGAACACGGAGAGGAAGTATGGATTTTTTTTTTGACATACGAAGGGCGGGGGTTAGAATACATGTGTGTCCTGCGTGTGGGTTTTTCCGGCGGAGTCCGGTTGGTTTTTGTCGCTGGGTATTGAAAGTGAGGTGGGATTGACTTGTGAGATGTCCCTTTTGCAAGGAAGACAGGGATAAAGTCATCGACTCGCGTTCGAGCGATTCGGGGAGAGTTATAAGGCGTCGGCGTGAGTGTCTTTTGTGTGGGAGGCGTTTTACCACATACGAGAAGATGAGTGAGAGCCTGAAGCTTTCGGTGGTCAAGAAAGACAACTCGCGTGTTCCTTACGACAGGGACAAGATAATCGTGGGCTTGCAGAAGGCGTGTTATAAGCGTCCGGTTTCGGCGGGGCAGATTCGCGAAATCGCCGACAGGGTTGAAGAAGAGATATTCAAGAATTTCGACAGGGAGGTGACAAGTGCTTTCGTGGGTGAAAGCGTAATCAGGCATCTTCGCGATGTTGACAAGGTTGCGTACATAAGGTTTGCAAGCGTTTATCGTGATTTCAAGGATGCTGGAGAACTTATTGAGGAGGTAAGCCAGGTCATCGCAGAAGGAGAGTATGAGGGCCAGCCGAAGCTGTTTGAGCGGTAGCGGGCGAGGGCGTGGCCGGGGCGATGAGCGTGGATGTTTTGGCTCTTTGCAAGGAGGCAGAAGATGGCAGGGACGAAGATACGGCTGAAGGTGATAAAGGCGGACGGCAGCGTTGAGGAATACTTTCACACGAAGGTTTTGGGGTCGATAAGCAATGCGCTGGGGGCGGCCGGCGAGGCGGACATAGGGGCGGCGGCGGAGCTTGCGGAGGCGGTGACATACTATTTGTATCACGAGAAGCAGTCGCGCAGCGTGACAGCCGGTGAGATATTTTCGGTTGTCAAGGCCGTTTTGACGGCGACGGGCTATGAGGAAGCGGCGTTTGCGCTAAGTGAGCACCATTATGAGCGTCGGCTGAGTCGAAGCCGCGTCGAGGTGGCTTCGGTAGATGTTGAGCAGCCGGCCGATGCGGCTCTGTGTGGTCGGCTCGGAGGCGGTGGTCGCAGGAGCCGCTGGGACAAGTCGCGGATAGTGGATGGCCTGATGAGGCAGGATGTTTCCCGTCAGACGGCCAGGATGATCGCTGCGATGGTCGAGGAGAAGGTTTTCGCAATGGGTCTGACGGTGGTGACGACGGAGCTGCTGAAACACGTTGTGCTGGCAGATTCGGCGGCGGTGCTCGATGCCGAGAGGCAGTTGCAGAGTGTTTGAGTGTGATGCTCGGGTGCAGGAAGCTCGCGTCCTGCGATTCGACCGGGGCGATTTCTGTTTTGACGGGGGCAATGGTTCTGATTGTTATATAGGTTGAAAACCGAGAGGATGATCAATACAAAAGGTTTTCTCGATTGTAAGGGTGTAAGTTTATTAACCCGAAAGGGGCCTGGCAATGCGTAAATCCTGTCTTGTTTTAACGATTCTTCTATTGTCGTTTTTTTCTCGAGGAGTTTTCTCCCAGAAAATCCCGACGGGCAATCCGGAAGACTTTAAGGTAAAGACATGTCTGCATTCTGTCAGCTATGCGGGTGTTTGGCGGGGGCAGGCAGTGTTGAGTGTTGATGAGTTTTTGGTCAAAGCAAAGGAGCTCGGATTTGACGGCGTGATGTTGATGGCTAAACGACCTCACGTTTCACTGTTGGATTATGATGCCGCTGCGCGGAAAGAGCTGCGCAGCAGGATTGAGAGTCTTGGCCTCGAACTGGTTTGTCTGGCCGGCTACACGGATTTTACGGCAGGGGTTGATAAAGCCGGAATACCTAACGTGGAAATTCAGGCTTGTTACGTCGGAGAACTGGCCAAATTAGCCCGTGATTTAGGGACCGACATGGTGCGTATATTCACAGGTTACGAGCGTCAGGAGGTGCCCTTTGATAAACAATACGCCATGGTGGTCGAGGGGTTAAAGCTTGCCGGCCAAAAGGCGGCAGAATACGGCGTTACCCTTGCTGTGCAGAATCATCACGACATTGCAGTTCACCATGACGTGATGTACTGGCTTCTCAAAGAAGTCAATCTGCCAAATGTTAAGGCGGGGTTTGATGCCTGGGCCCCGGTCTTGCAGGGTTTGAATTCCGAGGAGCTTAGAGGTGCTGTTTTAAGGATGCAACCCTTTATCGTTCACACCACTGCGGCCGATTATGTGCGTTTGCCTCGATATCACTATGAGCATAGTCTGACCAATTATCGGCAAGAACAAACAGTGCTTCGAGCAGTTCCGCTTGGAGAGGGAATAATTGATTACGAGATTTTTTTCAATGCCTTAAAGGAAATCGGGTATCAGGGATATATTGCCTATGAGATGTGTGAGGTATTGGATGGCGGCGGAGATATCGAAAATCTGGATGAGACGGCAAAAAAATTCCTTGAGTACGTAAAGAAGTTTGAGGGGGTCAAAGGAAGCGATAACAAAAAGTGACCGATGCGGAATGACAACCACTCAAATCACTTGTGACTGAGTATTAGTTTCATGGCGCGGGTCAAGGTGTTTTCGGCGGTCTGTTCGGGGGCGACGTTGAGCCAGTGGACGTTTTGGAAGGTTTTGAACCAGGTTCTCTGGGCCTTTGCTAATTTGCGTGAGTTCTTTTTTATAAGCTCGACGGTTTCGTCGAGGGTGGTTTTGCCCTCGAGGTGGTCGATTATCTCGGCGTAGCCGATAGCGGCGCGAGCCTGTTGGCTGATGGGTTTTTCTTCAGCGAGCAGCGATTTGACTTCGTTGATAAGTCCTTCATCGATCATCCTTTTGACTCTTGTGTTGATGCGTCTGCTCTCTTCTGTCTTTTCTCTTCTCAGGCCGACAATCTTCCACTTGTTCTGCGTTGGGTGATCCCACTGCTGTAGGAACTGGGATATGGGTTTGCCGGTGATTCGGAACACCTCGAGGGCACGGATGATTCGTCTTTCGTCGTTTGGGTGAATTCGTTGAGCGGCTTGCGGGTCGATGCGTTTGAGCTCGGCGTGCAGGATATCGAGCCCTTCGGCCTGAGCCCTGGCCTTTAACTCGGCTCGGACTTGCTCATCTGCGCCGGGGCCGTCGAAGAGGCCGAGGAGCAGGGCCTTTATGTAAAGTGCAGTACCGCCGACGGCGATGACGGGTTTGCCTCTGGTTTTAATTTGGTCTATTGCCTCGTTTGCCAGCTCGAGAAATCTGCCGACGCTGAACGGTTCACTCGGCTCGACGACGTCGATGAGATGATACTTGGCCTGCCGGCGTGCTTCTTTTGGCGGCTTTGCGGTGCCGATGTCCATTCGGCGATAGACCTTCATGGAGTCGATGCTGACGATTTCAGCGTCGAGCGATTTTGCCAGCTCAAATGCGAGGCGGCCTTTGCCCGAGCCGGTCACGCCGAGTATTAGTATCATTGGCTGAGTCATGATTTCCTGTCTGAATGTGGTAAAAAACAACATAATACGGCCCTCAATGACGTGATGCAATGGGCATTCGTATTTCGTCGTTCGTATCTCGTATTTCGTATGCCGAGCTTGAAAAATTGGGTTCGTTTTGGGTTTGATTGGGTTTGGTTTGGGTTTGTTTGGGCTGAAATTGGGTTTGTTTTGGGTTTGAATTGGGTTTGTTTGGGTTTGTTTTTTTGTCGCATTTTCCAAGAAATTTTCTGTAAGTCCTTTTGAGGTATAGATTTAAGGGATGTCTAATAATTTTGACATTGGGTTTGTTTTGCATAAAAAGGTTGTAAATTGCCAGCAAGTTAAGTTGGGCAATATAGGCGGTTTGTTCGGGGGGTGGCTTGGCCGCGTACCTCGCTTGTTGAGGCGTGCTATGCACGCGGTGTTTTTAGGACCCCGGCCTCGTAGGGCCGAGGTTAAATAGGTGGTAGTCGGGGCAAAGTGTGTTTTGGTGGTCATATTTAGACTTCCCCGGCTACGGCTTCGGCCTTCGCCGAGACGAGCGAGTTTAGGATATTTACTTTCTGTATCTACGCTTCATCGGGGGCGTACAACGGCCCCCGTAATTAGCTTCAAGTTGCGCGTTTGATGCGAAAATTCGGTCTTTTCGGCGCAGCCGATTTGCGTAAGTGCTTATGCAAACAAGAGTAAAAAAAAATTGGAATTTGGATTTT
>JAUVYV010000085.1 GCA_030602885.1 Phycisphaerales bacterium | reverse complement strand
ATATCTGTACGCACGTTTCTCGCTTGTCATGAGACGTACTGACCAGGTCCCTGACGTATGCATAACTCCGGCGAACGATCGTATGTTCAAGCTGACCCAGGATCCAATAGAGCCCTGTGCCTGGTTTTACGATCAAAGCGGCTGGACTGTCAGGTTCGACCTGGTTATGCAGGGCGTCGGCAATACCTGGCTTTACCTCGACGACGCAATCGGCAATCACTACTACAGCAGCATAAGTCCTTCGTGCTATCAAGAGGGTACGGTCCTGCACAACGACTTCGATGGTAGCGAGCCTATTCGTTGTGGTTACAACGGAATCGCTTGCGTCACCTGGACGCCCCAGGCAACCGATATCCTCAAGTCGATCAACATGGAAAAAGCTACCGACCTGTTTATGGAGCTCCGACCAAATGAGGACGGGAAACTCGTTTACAAATTCTGCCGGCTACAGGACGCCACGAACATCGCAATCCTCTTCGAACCATAGGTGCTGTGGTACCAATCCGATCCGTCCAGCGCAGCTGCGCTCATCCTCGTCAACTTTTTTTAGCCTGGTCAAAGATTTTTCTGGACTTTACCCGAAAAACTTCGTAGGATGCTCTGAGACACAGCTAGATTTTTTCGCAATCCGGCCACGAGCAAAATCGTGGCCGGTTCTTTTTTGCGCTCTTTGACATAAGCGGGTAATCTGCTCCAAATGCTTCCAGTGGTTGAGCAGCTCACCAGCGCGGACACGAGCTCGTGCGTGTCCGCGTTTTTTATTAACGCCTTTTAGGAGATAGTGACATGGATCACAAATTCAATCGGCCCATCTTTGAGGCAATGGGACCACTGCGATCGATGCAACTTCGATTCGCCCTGGTCAAGTATGGTGCCGGCGTCATAGAGATGTCCGGCTCAATCGCAGGGACCGTTTTTGCGCACAACCGATTCGGCCGATACGCCCGGCCGCGGTCCAAGCCCGTCAACCCCAGGTCCGCTCGTCAGATGGCAGCTCGTAACCTGATGATGCTGCTGGCTGAGCAGTGGCGGGAATCCCCGATGGACGATGCGATTCGTATCGCCTGGGACACCTACGCCAGGACGATCAACTGGAACAACAAATTGGGTGAAGCGATCATCCTTACCGGATTCAACCACTTCATCCGGAGCAACGCAGCACTGATTACTGCAGGTGGTTCCCTCATCACAGCAGCGCCGACCGATGAAGGCCTGCCCGGTGCCGATCCTACTTTCGCCGTCGCCGGCTCAGCATCGACACAAAAGCTCACGCTAACGCTCGACATTGCGCTTGCCTGGGCCATCGAGACCGGCGCTTACATCTCCGTCGAGATGGGCCGGCCTCAAAGCGAGAGTCGCAACTTCTTTGACGGTCCCTGGCGGAACGCCGGCTCGATTGCCGGAGTCGATACGACAGGCCCGACTCCGCCGCACGAGCTCGATGCACCCTTCACCCTGACCGAGACACAAAAGGTATGGTGCCGCGCAAGGATCATTCGCATGGACAGCAGGTGCAGCACGCACTTCCGTGCCGACCCTTTTGCTGTTGGGGCATAGCTTCCAGACACGCCGTGACTGGCACGCTAACCCCTGATGCAACTTGCAATTACACGACGGTCGGCTGGCACAACGGCAAGGGCTATGCCCGAAGAGCGGATGGTGGTTACTTCATCTGGTGGGATGGTACCGACACCTGGACCATCTCCGCTGTCCTGGGCGTACAGGGTGACGATTACTGGACACGCGTCGACCCTGACATCAACGGAGTCTACGCGATAGGTGGAACCGCAACGGGTGAAGCAACCGTGGCGGTAGGCACGCACCCTTAGGCCCGGGCGGTAAAGCATACGTCACCGGTAACTTATCGCCCGATGCGACATGTAATTACGTTTATGCAGGTGAAGAAAGCGGCAAGGCCTACCTCCGCCGCCTGGACGGTGGATTCTTTATTTTTTGGGACGGCATGGACAACTGGGTGATCTCCGCTGAGCTCGGAAACTCCGATCCTCCCTGCTGGACCAGAACCGACCTCAACATCGAAGGACTTTATACGCCTGTGGCCCCTGCAGACGGAGACGCAACCGTTACCGCCGGTGAGCATTAACAGGAGAATGAGCAATGTGTGCCTGGCGTCCATGGCCTTATGCCGCAACTGCGATCGTCCAGTGGGAAGGTCTGATCGAGTACTTGTGGATCTGGGTGACGTTCAAGTACCCGATGGATCAGACCGTCAAGCCAGCCGACACCAAATGGAAAGTTAAGCTCGACGGGGTCGCAAAGCCTGTCCAGATGTCCGAGTGGGTGGATGAGTTCACAATCAAACTCTTAATCATATACCTCGAAGCAATTCCGGACCGAGTCACCGTCGAATACGACGGCCCCGACCCACTTCTCCGAACCACCTGGGACAAACAGTGGGAACCATGGGGTCCAATCCTTGGCTACCGAGCAATGGGGTCCCCGTTCTCAGGTGCCAAAACACACTCCGCCCTGGGCCCGACCGACAACGTGGACGTCGCCGATATCGGGACCCTGTTCATCGACTGCAGCGCCAACAATGTCACCATTGGCGGATTCACCGGGGGTGAAGACGGCCAGCATTTGCACGTTGTTCGACTCTGTGCGGCCGTCAACGATGTCACCCTCGAGCATAACGAAGACCACGCATTTCAGAAAATCTTTTTGCATCGAGGAGCTGATGAAACCTTAACCGGAGAATACGGAGGATGGACACTCGCATGTAACGGCTCACACTGGTTCGATGTGAGCCACGCAAAACACGTCTAACACAAAACTGAAAGAGGTAGTGACATGAAATTTGGTAAAGACCTATGGGATGCACTGCGGTTCCTGATCGCACTGCTCAAAATGATCATCGAAATGTTCGGTGACGACGATGACAAGATAAACGCGAAGCAGAACAACGTAAAGGTCTAACTCGCATGGACCAGGTAAAATACCGCCTGGCCAACGAATCGGACTTACCCGCAATCGTCGCGTTTGTCGACTTCTGGCTCAAAGGCCAGGGTATACCAGATGGTGTCCCCGGGTCCGCACACGATTACTTCGTGCCGGCAGGACGTCATCTCAAATTTGTCACCAGGTACACCACGCTTTTAGCGTTGCTCGAAAACTGCATAATCGGCTGGGCGGTAAAAACGCACAAGGGAGTGCTCATCCACTTGCTTGTCGCAGGGACATTTCGTCACCAGGGCATCGGCTCTAAACTTCTTGAGCTCACAGACCCCGCGACCATTCGATCCAAAATGGATCAGACTGCAGGTGACCCCGCCGAATTTTACGAAAAGCACGGCTACACCCGAGCGCCGGTCCCCGCCCAGGGCAAAAAGCACAACATCGAGCTCTTCGAAAAGGCCCGCGGCTGAACTCCGACGAGCGTACTCCGTGCCCATTCTCGTTCAGCCGCGGTAAAACCCACTTGACAAACACCCGCAAAATCTGCTACAATCGCCGGTAATAATACTTCATCCTTGGCGGCCGGTGAAAAATACCTTTGCGAGGTGTGCCACGCCGGCCGCCACTTTTTTCTTGGCTTCAATACACTCTCCTAAGGCGGCCGGCAGCACACGCAATCGGCCGGCCGCCACTTTTTTCAGCCACACACAGGGACATCGAGCAAAAAACCAGGGGAAATAGCCGATAAAAAACAAACAGAAGAAAAAGAGGAAAAAACGTAAATCAAATCCGAAAAAAATACACATCCGGCCCAATACGGTTCAGGGGGAAAAGAGAATACGGCCCAATCAACTTTCGATGGACCATACAATCCGGCCCGATACAGTTTTCATTGATCAATAACTCCGGCTCAATACAGTTTTGATGGAATAAAGAATCCGGCTCAATACGGTTCAAAGGGAAAAGAGAATCCGGCCCAATACAGTTTCGATGGATGGTAAGAAGCCGCCGCCCGGCCTATCGGCCTGGCGGTAGCGGCTTTCACGCACAAAGCACATTCGCAAAACAACGCACAACAAAAGCACAACCGCGGCCCGCTTAACGCGGCCCGCTCGAACACACATTCGCACCCACAGCGCAAAAGACAAACCCCCACCCTTATCCGTGACCGTGGAGCATGACAGACCTTTGCCCTTAGTCTTCTAGGCCGATGCACGTTTGACGGCCCCCCCGCAAGGCGGGGTGGCCGCGTCCCTGGCCTGTCGGCCCGGCATCCGTGCCGGCCCTCCGTCCGGTCCGTGCCGCTCCATAACAGGCGGC
>JAUVYV010000041.1 GCA_030602885.1 Phycisphaerales bacterium | reverse complement strand
AACGTGCTTGTTTGGCGGGTGAAGGCGCAGCAGCAGTTATTAAAACGCGGCTTGATAGCAAGCGTGAAACTGTTCATTAAGGCAGAGGGCGCTACATCAAGGCATTTGAAAAAAGAGAAACAGCGGGAAAAGGACGAAAGTCGTGTTTTTGGCTTGGAAACGGCGTTTTGTTCGTTTGATACGGTGTAAAAAAAGAGTATTTTCGGGAACCCCCTTACACCCCGTCGAACGGAGCGCCGGGTAAACTTCGGCGTTGCCTCAGGCGTGAGGGGGCGAAACATGTCGCCTGCGGGGCAGGCGAAGTTGGGTAAGTGGGCCTAGAGCGTGGGTGACCCCTCAACAAGATTGAGGGGCTAAATTTTAAGAGTGGGTGGTGATGAGTTCGGGATTGTTACTTGTCCGGTTTTGAACGGCGCTGGGCTTTGGATAGTTGTTTTGTCTTTTGTTTTGGTTTTAGGCCCGGCGGGAGCAACTTGTGCGGGACGGTTTTCCAGTTGCCGTCGATTTTTAAGGCGACCTGCCAGTTGCCGTTGTAGAGACGGTAATAGCTGCCATCGTAGTAGTAGTGGTGTGGCAGGTTAACGACGACGTAGATGTCGCGGTCGGGATCGTAGGTAATTTTCAGGTCGCCGGCTTCTTTTCGGCGTCGGCCATGCGCGGGCGCGTGTGGCGGCGGGCCACTTCCAGGCATTTTGCGCCAGGTCTGACGGACGGAGACGTCTGAGCAAGAGGCGACGGTAAGCACTATGCAAAGCAGTGCGGCTGTGGTCAGGAATAGGGTAGTGAATTTGCTCATGAAGAGTCCTCCCAAAACGTTTGGTCGAGCGTCATTGCCCTTTATGTAAAGTATAGAGAATGTTTTGGAACAAGGCAAACTGCGAGCGGCAAAATACGAAGGGGTCTTGGCTGAATCCCCCCTTGAGCGCTGTCCGTCAGGACTCCATAGGAGAACGCTGTACGCTATACGCTATGGTCACACCCTGCCGACAATCAGGCAGGCGTTATGTCCCCCGAATCCGAACGAATTGCTAAGCGCGATATTCACTTTTGCCTGGCGCGCCTTCAACGGCACAAAGTCCATCTTCACATCGCACCGCTCATCGACGTTCTCTAAGTTAATGGTAGGGGCAATCACCGATTCTTTTATGCTCTTGGCGCACACTATCAGCTCAATCGCACCCGACGCACCAAGTGTATGCCCCAGCTCGCTCTTGGTGGAGCTTACCAAAAGCTTATATGCGTGCTCCCCGAACACCGAGCGAATAGCGGCACTCTCCGCGATATCATTGAGCTCCGTCCCCGTCCCGTGTGCGTTGATGTAATCGACCTCACTCTTGTCTATCCGCGCATCCGCCAGCGCAAGGGCCATTGCCTTCGCCGCACCCGCCCCGTCATCCAGAGGTGCTGTGATATGATGGCCGTCATCCGTCGCTGCGTAACCCAGCAGCTCCGCATAAATCTTCGCCCTGCGTTTCTTCGCATGCTCATACTCTTCCAGCACGAGCACTCCCGCCCCCTCAGAGAGCACGAATCCATCCCTGTCTTTATCGAAAGGCCGAGATGCATGCTGCGGCTCATCGTTTCGCGTGCTGAGCGACCTCGCAGAGCAGAACGACGCCAACGCAATCGGCGTCAGAGCCGCCTCCGTCCCGCCGGTTATCATCACATCGCTGCGACCATAAGCGATATTACAGAACGCCTCTCCTATCCCGTGGTTGCCCGAAGCACACGCACTCGACACGCAGAAGTTAGGCCCCCTAAGCCCGTACCGAATCGCGATATTACCACTCGCCGCATTCGCCATCAGACGCGGAACGGAAAAAGGAGACACCCTGCGAGGACCCTTTTCCCGCAGCGTTGTGTGTTGCTCCTCAATCTCCTTAATACCACCGATTCCCGTCGCTACTATCACACCCACCCGATACGCATCTTCCTTTGCAAAGTCAAGCCCACTGTCCGCAACCGCATCGCTCGCCGCCGCAATCGCAAACTGGCTGAATCGGTCCATCCGCTTCGCTTCGCGCACATCGACATACTTCGTTACGTCGAACCCCTTGATCTCGCCGGCGAAATGCACCGAGTGCCTGCTCGTGTCGAACGATTCAATATCGGATATCCCGCTCTTGCCCGCGCAAAGCGCCTCGAAAAGACCGTCAACCGATTCAGACAGCGCAGTGACACACCCTAACCCCGTTATGACTACTCGCCTTCTGCTCATAGGAAATTTGCTTGCTACTGTTGTTTCTGCGACCGTGCTACGTTGACAATGTAATCGATTGCGGCGCCGACTGTCTGAATCTTCTCCGCCTCTTCGTCCGGTATGCTCATGTCGAATTCGTCTTCAAACTCCATCACTAACTCGACTGTGTCAAGCGAGTCGGCATTCAAATCGTTGATGAATGAGGTTTCTCGTGTGATCTCAGACTTGTCCGCTCCCATCTGTTCGCTAATAATGTCTATTACCTTCTGCTCTATCACCTGGACATCTACCTCATCAGCACTCACTTGCATGTTCCTCCAAAAAGGATTTCTTTCGCAACTTGAGCAAACGGCCAACCTTTTCATTAGCCGTTACTACGACACTGCCTTGATAGTTGGCACGTAATATACCGGCCAAACGTGTCCTCGACAATGATTTTTTTTATTTTTTTGCCCCCGGCGTTATGTCCGGTAACATCCGTTTGAGATGGCAAAAAACGTTGTTTTTCGCCGAGTAGTCAAGGTTTCATTTGCTCTTAGAGTACATACAATTTTGCTGTGAACGAATATTTTGCGATGCTGTCAGGGACTCATCTGTTTCTCAGGTGAGCTACATTGCCATGCCGCCGTCAATACACAGCACCTGGCCGGTAATGTAACCTGCCTCGTCGCCGGCGAAAAAGGCGATTGCCTTGGCCACATCATCGACGGAACCGAAGCGGCGCATCGGTATAATCTGCTTTGCCCCTTCCTTCACCGGCTCAGGCAGCTTGTCGGTCATATCTGTCACTATGAAGCCAGGCGCGACGCAGTTTGCGGTTATGTTCTTGCGTGCGAGCTCGCGTGCGATGGTCTTGGTCAGGCCGATAAGGCCCGCCTTGCTTGCGGCGTAGTTGGCCTGGCCGGCATTGCCAATGACGCCGGAGACGCTGCTTAGCGAGATGATTCGCCCGAACTTGTTGCGAATCATAGACCTGCAGGCAACTCGCATTGCGACAAAGGCCGCCTTTAGGTTGACTTCGATGACCTTGTCGAACTCCTCGTCGGTCATCTGCATGAGCAGGCGGTCACGGGTGATGCCGGCGTTGTTGACGAGGATGCCGATGCCGCCGAATTCGTTTGCGAGCCCTTCGAGTACCTCGGAGAACTTTTCGGTGTTGGTGATATCGACGCACCTGGTTATCACCTCGAACCCGGCCTCTCTTGTAATGTCCTCGAGCTCGTTAAGCTGCTCGGCGTTGACATCGATACCGGCAACGATTCGACCCTGCTTCAGGAGCTCGAGCACAACGGCTCTGCCAATACCCCTTGCTGCTCCGGTGACAACGGCAAGTCTCTTTTCCGACATATCTACAACCTCCATGTGAGAAAACTATGCTGATATGGTCAACTGCCGAGCAGTTGGTTTATTGCAGCGGTGCTGCTGACGTTTATAACTTTCGTTTTTCGGTTGATTCTTCTCATCAGGCCGGTAAGGACCTTGCCGGGCCCAATTTCGTAAAATGTATCGAGGCCTTCGTCGAGGAGGCGCTGCATACATTTTTGCCAGAGTATGGGCGAAGTCAACTGTTTTGTCAGACCCTCTTTTACTGACTCGGCCGTCGTGTAGTATTCGGCATCGATGTTTCTGATGATTTTCGGGTCACCCGGCTCGGCGATTCGCGTCTGTGCCAGGGCCTTGGCCAGTGTTTCCGCTGCCGGCGCCATCATCTCGGTATGGAAAGCTCCGGCGACATCGAGCCGGATAGCTTTGACAGCGCCGTATTTTTCAGCGAGCTGCTCGGCTCGTTCGCAGGCGGCTGTGTGGCCGCTGATAGCGACCTGGCCCGGACAGTTAAAATTGACTCCCGCCAGCAGCTCGCCCTCGCCGGCCTCTTCGCAGAGCGCTCTTGTTTTCTCTTCGTCCAGGCCGATGACGGCAACCATGCCGCCGTTGCTCGAGTCCGCTGCCTGCTGCATTGCTTGGCCTCGTTTGGCGACCAGTTTCAGTCCGTCTTCGAAGCTGATAACACCTGCAGCGTAAAGGGCGGTGTACTCGCCTAAGCTCAGGCCTGCGGTGACATCGGGTTTTAGTCCGCTTGTTGCGGATTCGGTCCGCAGCACCTCTAAAATCGCTGCCGAGACGGTGAATATGGCCGGCTGGGACATCGTCGTCGTATTGAGCTGCTCGGCAGGGCCCTCGAAACAGACCTTTGCAAGGTCAAAACCCAGTATCTCGTTGGCCTTGTCGAAAACCTGCTTTGCCGCGCCGAAGGCCTCGGCTACGTCTTTGCCCATGCCGACGAACTGGGCGCCCTGGCCGGGAAATAGAAATGCCGTCTTCATATCTTCATCAATCCCTGACTTTGCTTAACTCCATTTTGTTTATGGGTTTGCGGTTGTTTAACAGAAAGGCGGAGCGCTGTCAAGGGGTTTGGCGGTGGCGGGATGGGCAAGAGCCAAAATTGGGCGTGTAAAGGTTGGGGGATTTATAAAAAACTGGGATGTGAAGAACACATCGCACTGTGCTTATGAAGATGAGCCGTATCAGCAATCGTTTTGCCCGGCCTTTTTTGTTGGTTTCCCGAGTGGTGTCTATACCGAGCCGATTGTGCAAGGGCTGCGGCAGGGAGAGCGACTAAGGGAGGAAGGTCAACCGATTATGGGGGTGTTTTTTTTGCCGGCAGTGGTTATAATGGCGTTTTGTTTTTGGAATGTCATTTTTTATGTCCAGACGTATAGCGATATTAGGTTCGACGGGTTCTGTGGGGCGAAATGCGCTTCGGGTGATAGATGCGCTGAATTCGTCGCTCGTGGCTCGTGACTCGTCGCTCGATGTGTCAAAGGCGGGATATGAGGTTTATGCGCTTAGCGCTCACAGCAATGTTGAGCTTTTGGCAGAGCAGGTACGACGATATAATCCAAAGTTTGTCGCGGTTACCGACGCCGACTGTGCAGGTAAGTTTGTCGCTCTGGTTGGGGGGCCGGGGTTGGAGCTGTTGGCCGGGCCTTTGGGGCTTGTGCAGATAGCCGAGCTGGATGGCATCGATACCATACTAATGGCGGTCGTGGGAGCTGCAGGACTGCCTGCGGTACTTGCGGCGGTGCGGTGCGGCAAGCGGGTCGCGATAGCGAACAAGGAGCCGCTCGTTATTGCCGGAGAGCTGGTCACAAAAGAGGCGAAGGAGAGCGGCGCGGAATTGCTGCCGGTCGATAGTGAACATTCGGCTATTTTTCAAGCGCTTCAGGCGGGCAGGGCCGATGAAGTTGAAAGAATCGTTCTGACGACGTCGGGCGGTCCTTTCAGGGGGGCCAGTGCCGAAGATATCCAACGTGTGACGTTGGCCGAGGCGCTTTTGCATCCTGTATGGGATATGGGGCCGAAGATAACGATTGATTCGGCAACGATGATGAACAAGGCGCTGGAGGTGATCGAGGCGCGATGGCTTTTTGATATGCCGACCGGGAAAATTGGTGTGCTGGTTCATCCTGAGTCGATAGTACATTCCCTGGTTGAGTTTGTGGACGGGTCTGTGATAGCTCAGCTGGGCCGGCCGGATATGTGCCTGCCGATTCAGTATGCGTTGACGTATCCAAAACGGGTGCGGGGGATTTCAGAGCACTTAAAACTGGAGGAGATAGGGACACTGACTTTTGAGAAGCCGGATTTGGAGGTATTTCGAGCGCTGTCGCTGGGGTTCGAGGTTGCGCAGACGGGCGGGACGGCGGCGGCGGTTTTTAACGGGGCGAATGAGGCGGCGGTCGAGCAGTTTTTGGCCGGGAAAATCAGGTTTGCGAGCATTGTGGAACTTATCGAACGTTGTTTGAGTAAGCATAACGTTAAGAGAGACGTGTCGCTCGATGAGCTTCTTGAAGCGGATGCGTGGGCAAGAAATGAGGTTGTTGAATGCCTAAAACAAAAGGCTTATTAGACAGACGTATCCGGCTGATTGTCCTGGCTGTTATTTTTGTGCTGGCGGTTTATCTGATTGGCCGAAATATCGGGGTTTCAGGTAATATCCTGTTAGTCCTGCTTGGCTTTGGTGCGGTAATTATTGTTCATGAGTTCGGGCATTTTATCGTGGCGAAGCTTTCGGGGATAAAGGTCGAGGTGTTTTCGATTTTTATGCCGCCTACGCTGCTTGGCGTCAAGAGGACGGAGGAGGGTTGGCGCTTGCGGATACTGCCGGGGCTTCTGCCCAAGGAAGGCGATGAGTCGGCTGAGGGTCTGCTGAGTTTCACTGTGGGCAAAAAGGCCAAAGCCGGCGAGACGGAATACCGGATTGGGCTGATTCCGTTAGGCGGCTTTGTGAAGATGCTGGGTCAGGACGACATCGGCCCCGTCAAGGAAAGCGACGATCCTCGTTCCTATGCGAACAAGCCGATACTTGTTCGGATGGCGGTGATAGCGGCCGGGGTCACTTTCAATGCTCTCAGCGCCATTATTATCCTGATGATGGTCTTTCTTATTGGGATAAACCTGTCGCCGGCGGTGGTTGGTGGTGTGGCGCCGGGTTCGCCTGCAGAGCGTGCAGGTCTGAGAGCGGGTGACGAGATAGTCGAGATAGGGGGCAGAAGCCGGAACCTTGATTTCAGCGATATTATTCTGGCTGCTGCGTTGTCGGATGTGAACGAAACGGTGCTAATGAAGGTCAAACACGCAGACGGGACGACCGGCGACTATGCATTCGCAGCCGAGCAGATGGAAGGGGATAAGCTGAAGATGTTCGGCATCAGCCAGCCGCTTACTTTGGTGGTTGCGAAGGTTACCGAACCGAATGAGCTGCGCCGACAGACGGGTCTGCTCCCGGGCGACCGCATTAAAGCGGTCAACGGCAAAGACGTCGAGCATTACTGGGATTTCGAGCAGACGGTTCTGAATTCGGTTTTGTCGACGGTGGCGGTCCTGGCGGAGCGAAAGCAGGGCGCCGACGGGGTGAAGCTGGTCGAGTCGAAGATTGGGCTGGAACTGTTTCAGGTTGTGCACTTTCCGGCAGAGACCGAAGAGGATATTAGCCAAATATGCTCGATGGTGCCTCGTTTGAAGATAGCCGAAGTTTCGAGTAAACGTCTTTCAATTACGGGCAAAATTGTTTCTGTTTTCGGCAGGCTGCTTGCCGGGATTGGTCTTGCAAAGGAGGCGGCTGATACCGGTCCCAAGCTCGAGAGTGGTGACATAATAGTCAGGGTCGGTGATGTCGAGAACCCGACGTATCTGGAGATGCGCGAGGTGACGACGCAACACGAGGGTAAAAAGATGCCCGTAGAGGTGTTGCGCAAGGACAACAAGGGTGTTAAGCAGTTGCTTACAGTTGAGGTGATTCCGGAGCGTGCAGCGGACAGTAACCGTGTGGTAATAGGTATTGCCGTTGCACTTGATGCCGAGTACCCTGTGGTAGCGAAGACGATATCAGCAGAGGGCGGTCTGGAGCCGCTGGCGATTCCTCGTGGAGCGCGGATAGAGGCGGTTGACGGTGTTGAGGTTTCGAGCTGGTACGATGTTGTTCGCCAGATACGGAGCAATGCGGGCCGGCGAATCGGTATTAGCTGGCGGGTTGACGACGAGGTCGCCGGCAATACAGTATTGGATGTGAATAATCCTGAAGACTTCATCAGGGTGATATCTGTTCCCAGGGAAGTGATTCCGTTCAGGATGTTGGAGAGGTCTTACAAAGCAAGCGGGCCTGTTGATGCCCTCAGGATGGGATACAAGAAGACAGTGTGGTTCGTAAAGACCACATACATTACGGTGCTGCGTTTAGTGCGAGGGCTGATAAGCCCGCAGCTTCTTACCGGGCCGGTTGGTATAATAAAGCTGAGTTACGACATTGTGGCCGAGCAGCCGCCTGTATATCACATTTATTTTCTGGGCCTTATCAGCTCTGCGATTGCGGTGTTCAACTTTTTACCTTTACTGCCTCTTGACGGCGGGCTGATTGTGCTGCTGTTGATTGAGAAGGTCAAGGGCTCGGCGTTGAGCGAGCGGACACAGGGGATTATAGCGTATGTCGGCTGGGTGTTTATCGGTTTGCTTCTCATTTATGTGACGCGCAACGACATTGTGACTTATTTCCTCAAATAGATGATTGAAGAAGTCTGAAAGAAGGATGTGGAAGAATGGATTCGAGCGTGTGGAAGTGCTGATGGAGAGGCTTTCATTCCAGTCATATCATCAGGGACTGATTGAAGCGTTGAATGAATCCGACGCTGAAATCTATGAGCTGATAAAGGCCGAGTACGAGCGGCTGCAGAATACGATACAGCTTTTGGCGGCGGAGAGCCGGTGCTCTCGTGCGGTACTGGCGGCGCTTGGCTCGGTGTTGCAGAACAAGACGAGCGAGGGCTTTGCCGGCGCTCGGCTGCACGGCGGCAGCGGTGTTATCGACGAGATAGAGCGGCTGGCGGTTGACAGGGCGAAGGAGGCGTTCGGTGCGCGATATGCGAATGTTCAGCCGCACTCGGGGACGACGGCAAATCAGATTGCTATCAATACGCTGCTGGAGCCGGGGGAGCGGATTTTGAGCATGGGTCTGCAGCACGGCGGGCATTACTCGCACGGCTCGGCGGACTCGCTGGCCGGCAGGTTTTTCGATGTCGAGCAGTATTATGTTGACCCGAAGAGCTTTGTTCTGGATTACGAGAGTATCAGGGACAAGGCGTTGAAGGTTCGGCCTAAGCTGATTATCTGCGGCGGAAGCGCTTACACAAGGACGATTAGTTTTGCGAAGTTCAGGGAGATAGCCGATGAGGCGGGCGCGTTCCTGTTAGCAGATATTTCGCATATATCGGCTTTGGTAATCGCCGGGCTTCATCCGTCACCGCTGGATTATGCTCATATCACGACTACAAGCACTTATAAGCCCGGAGGGCCCAGAGGCGGCCTTATTCTGATGGGCAGAGACTGCGAGCAGGAGGTGACGGTGCACGGCAAGAGCGGGTCGATGTGGCGGCATATTGAAAGGACTACATTCCCGTGTATTCAGGGGACGCCGTATTTGAATCATATTGCCGCCAAGGCGGTGTTTTTTAAGGAGGTGCTTTGCGAGCAGTACAGGGCCAGGCAATTGGGGGTGGTTGAGAATGCGCGACGGCTGGCAGGGAATCTGGTTGATATGGGATATGATGTTCTGACGGGCGGGACGGACAATCATATGATTCTGATTAACACAGCGAATTCACGAGAGGGCCTGACGGGTCTTGTTGCCCAGCGGTGTCTTGAGCGGTGCGGGATAGTGGTTGACAAGTGTCCCCTTGCCTTTGATGAGAAGGAGCCGGCGATTACCGGCGGTATCAGATTAGGGACACCAATCGTTACGCGAAACGGCATGGGCATCGAAGAGATGGGCCGGATCAGCGGCCTGGTCGATGAAATTCTTCGGACGGTTGAGATAGTCGGCGAGAGTGAATACCGAATCAAGGGTTCTTTTGAAGGGCACATCAAAACGCAGGTGAAAGACCTGTGCAGCAAATTCCCGATACGTTAGTTTGTGGTACTCAACGCAAGGGTACGATGCCTTTTCATTTCTGTGTTTTGTCTGGAAGCTATACAGGCCTTTTCTTCCGAACAGCCCAGGTGATCTGGAAGGCGGCGCCGATGAAAGCGAGAAGTATTGTTCTCGAGAAGACTATCATCGACAGCAGTATTGCGGTGGGGGCTTCGATGCCGTAAAGAGCCAGGAATTCGACGAGTGTGAACTCCCTGACGCCGAGGTTGGCGATTGAGATGGGCACTCGGCCGAGGACATAGACCACCGACGCCTGCCAGACGAGCGCCATTGCGGGGACATAAATTGCCGCCGCCCTCGCCGCGAAGACGAAGCTCGTAAAGCCGAGGACGGTGTCGAGCAGGTTGACGGCCAGGATTTTCAGATGGAATTTGAAGCCGGTCTTCTGGAATGTTTTGAGCTGCCCGAACATTGTCTCGGCGGTGTCCTGAATTTTTTGAGGGAATGGTCTGAGCAGGTATTCGACAGCCGGCCTGATTTTTTTGTTTGTCCAGGTGTTCAGCATCAGTATCCAGGCCAATACTATCAGTGCGAGCAGCCCGGCGGCGACTGCGGGCAGCCTTGAGTACTGGGCGGGACTTGCAACGATGATTGCCACAAGGCCTATCAGCAGTTTTACGGTTATGTCTGTCACCTGGTTGTAAAACATCGAGCTGAGGACACTGCTTCCTTTGTGCGTATGCTGTTTGAGGATGTACCATTTGACGCCTGTGCTGAGCAGACCGGGAAGCATAAGTCCGTAGAGTATCGCAACGGAACTTGCGGCGAATATCTTGCCGGTCGGGATATCACAGAGTTGTTTTTTCAGTATGAGTCGCATCTTGACCGAGCGGACCCAGCAGGCCAGGATTGCGAGCGTCCAGACGATTATCAAAAGCGAGTAATTTGCGTCTCTTATGCCCTGGGCGAGCTCTTTGAGGTCGATTCTGCTAAAGACCAGGTACAACAAGGCAGCGGTTACAGAGAATCGCAGCAGCAGTTTAAGAACGCGTTTTGTTTTATCTTCTGTCACGAAGAGCTCTTTTCCGAAACTCGGATGTCTGCGCCGTAATTTGAGGAACAGCTCCCTGATACGGCATCACTGTTTCAATCGAAGTATCCGAGGGCTCTTAATTTTTTCCGTATTTCTTCTTCTGCCTCTTTGTCGGGTTTCTCATCGAGAGATTTCGGCGGCTGTTTCTCAGGTTTCTCTGCGGGTTCAGGATGTTCGACCGGTTTTGGTCCTCTGTCAATCACGAGCCAGGGCACTTCGGTCAGCAGCTTATTGTCGGAGCCGTCCCAGTGGGAGCAGGCGCCGCCTTCGCCGAGCATTTCGCCGTGGTCGGCGGTTACAATAACTGTGCCCGATAAGCTCTCGATTAGTTCGGCGACGTGTTTTAGAACGATTTGCAGATTCTGCTTGTATGCTTTCTTGAGGCCCTGCGGGCCGTATGCTCTTCTGACGGCGTCCATGTGGCTCATGGGGGGCATCTTTAACAGCTTCCTTATCCTCCACAGGGACAGCTTGCCTCTGAAGCCCATGCGATAGAGTATCTGTGCGACGATTCTCTGGGTTTTGTCGAGGAGTTTTATTTTGCGTTTGTTCCGGTCGGTTTTTTTCAGAACCCTCTGGCCGACCGGCTCAGGTCTGTGCCAGGTCAGGTCGGCAAAATCATCGCCCAGATACGGTTCGTGCGGCTGGAGGTAATGTATGATTGCTCTTTTACTGCTGTTGGCGTTTATGATTTCTATGGCTCGTGCAGTTACCGTCCCGGGCAGTACGGTGTCTTTTTCGCTGTCCCAGCTGTCACGCCAGAGGTCGTAGATTTTGTGGAAATGCTTATTTGCGGAAAAGTCTCTAACGGGACAGAAGGAGTTTATATATGGATTTGCAGAGATATAGACTACGTCATCATAATAATCGGTGAACGATTTTTTAGTCCATTCGGGCGTTGAGGAGCCGACGGAGGTCTTCTTTTGGAGTGTACCCGGAAGGTACTGCTGCCGGAGCTGCTCGAAGTAGTCGTAGCGGCAGGCGTCGAGAATTATCAGGTAGTCCCACTTTTGCTCCATTACCCGTACCGGCATTGCGCTAACCGTCCTTTTCTCCAATAACGATAACGTTTCTGAGGAATGTAAGCTGCAGCTTGTAGAGTTTGTAAAACAGTCGGCTGTTCGGCGCTACGGCATTTAAGAAGCCGAAAGGCATAATCCCGGCGAGCGCAGAGGCAAGGCCGGAGGCAAATCCGGTCAACGGGCCGCTGAGATAACAGCATTTGATGTTGCTGAACCCGGCGTTGAGCAGAAGCTGTTCGAGCCGGCGACGTGTGGTCACGTAGTTGTGCGAGAAGTCGCAGTTGAAGAAGTTTCGGCGCCAGTTGAGGTAATCGGGCGAACACACTACAAATTTTCCGCCGGGCCTTAGAACTTTGAATACCTGAGATGTTACGTCCAGCGCATCTCGCATACTGTTCAGATGCTCCATAACGTTTACCATAGCCGCGAGGTCAAAGTCCTTATCCACAGACGGCAAAGGCGGCACAGTCGCCCTGATAACTCTGGCGTCCTTTTCTTCGAGGGCCCGGGCCATTGTTTCATTTGCCTCTATCGCCAGGTATTCGATGCCGTGCCCCAGGCACAAATCGGCGAAGGCGCCTCTGCCGGGGCCTATTTCGAGTATGCTGCCGGCTTTGTGAGCTTGTGCAAATTTGAAAAATTTATCTGCTGCGCCGCGGACCAACTTCATCCCCATTTCTGTGGGCTGGTCCTGCTTACTGTAGTGATTGAAGAAAGAATCGAGTTCTTCTTTGTTCTGTCCCATTTCGTGTACTCCGAATCGCCGAACCTGGCAAGTCAGGACTTCCTGCCTATCAATACTCTCTCGTCGGCACAGACATTCTTATATTCGTTGTATACGTCGGTTTTATATATGCTCTTACAGAGCAGATAATCCTGTTTGTGAATGATTTCAAATCCCTGCGAATTTAGAACTTGTTCAACTTTGTCCCACTCTATATGGTCGTCCGGCCAAACGTGGATATCACCTTCCCTTTTGTATCTGGGATTGATTATGCGTCTTAATATATGCACATATCCTTTGACGTCAAGCAAGAGTCGAAGATAGCGATTGAAGTTGATTCTTGGTTTTGCCTTTTTGAGAAAATCGACATACTGCTTTGGTCTGTCGAAATAGGATTCAGTGACCTCGTGGTCTATGTAGATGACTCCGCCGGGCTTTAGGACTCTGCACATTTCGGCCACAATACGCAAATAGTCGGGTACATGGTGCAGGACCGAATAGGTAGCCACCAAATCGAAGCATGCGTCTTTTACGTTAGACAAATCTGTTCCATTGACCTTCAACGTCTTTGACAGGCCGGTTTCGGCAAAGTTGCGTTCAATTATATTTAGAAAAGCGTCCGAGACATCTGCCGATGTTGTGTGAATACCGGCGCTTATCAGATGACTGGTAAGGTTGCCTGTTCCACAGCCGTAATCGAGAGCGGTCAAAGGTGCAGAGTTTGTCCTGATGAGTTTGACAGCCGTGGACAGAGCCCTTCGGAGACGCTCCTGTTCGATTGTGTTGAAGATCTCGCCGTGGCGAGACTCATATTTTGCGCTGACCTGGTTGTGGATTTCGATGTTGAACTGAATTTGCCTGTTGTCTTCCGGGCTGTGGGAGCGATTTGTTATTGTGTTTTCAGGCATTTTCGCCGGTCCTTCTTCTGGTCAAGGTGTAATAAATGCCTTCGATTTTCTCTATCTGGGTTTTCCCATCGAATCTGCGTGAGAATTTTTCGGCGTTGTCGGTCAGGTTTTTTCGCAGACGGCTGTCTCCTGCGAGGCGGCTGATTGCCCGTGCAATACAGGTTGAGTCCGGTTTCTCCAGCAGTATCCCTGTGTTTTCGTGCCGGATTAGCTCAGGCAGGCCGCCAACGGCTGATGCAATGACGGGTACACCCATACGCATGAACTCGACGGTTGTTATGCCGAAGGCCTCGCGTCTGCTTGGGATGACGGCGATGTCGAAACCTGCCATAACCTGGGCTGGATTCGTGCGTAATCCGGTAAATACAACTCTACTCTCCAGCCCCAGTTCTCCTGACCGTCTTAGGAGGTTTTCTTTTTCCCTGCCGTCGCCGACGATAACGAAGCGGAAACTATCGGACTCTTTTACCAAGATTGAACCCGCGTCAAGCAGCAAATCGGCACCTTTGCAGTAGTCAAGCCGACCTACAAATCCGACGGCTATTTCATCTTTGGCGATACCGAGAACATTTCTGGTCTCATCTCTGTCATAGAGCGACCTATCAAAACGAGTGAAATCAATAAAATTGCTGATTACAGGGATTGACTGTTCCGGGTGATTTGTAGTCTGTCTCAAGGCCGATTGTATTGAACGTGAATTGGCGATAATAAGTGCGGCTCTTGAACCGAGGATTCTGAGTGCCATTCTGTAGACGCGTCCGGTTTTGTCCCGGCGAAGGATGCCGCCATGTTCGTGGATGATAATTTTGCTGCTGCAAAAACCACCTGCCATCAGACTGCTTATGGTCGATTTTTCGAGATGAGCATGTATGATATCTATTTTGTACTTGTTACATAGCTTTGCTATTGCTATGATTGAGTAAGGATTAAATCTGCCATAGGAGAGATTGATTACTTCGGCTTTTATTCGAACGGCATCAGGATTTGCCCTGAGCGGGCAGACGTAGGTCTCGAAGTCTTCGGCGCTGATATTCTCAGCAATATTCTTGACCGTGATCTGGGCACCGCCGAGTCCCAGGTGGTCTATTATCTGCAATACTTTGATTTTCATCTTATGTCAATGAGGGTTCTTTTTATGCTCTTTGGCTGTATTATTTATCCTTGGCCGTCGCTATTGGCATTTCGTTTTTCCGGCAACAACTATTATATTGTATGAGATGTTTCTCAGCACCTTTCGACGGGTAAAGAAGGATTCCAGTTTATAGAGCGGCTTTGCGGGCAGGATGGTGAAGTTTGAGCGTCCCGGCAGCAGACCCATACCGTAGTAGTCTATTATCTCGAGCGGGCTGTTTTTGAAGAGCTCTCTGATGGTATGCAGCGATATTGTCCTGACGGTCAGGTTGGTAAGGCCGAGTGGCCGGTAAAGTCTTAGTGAGCGGATTATGCAGGCCAGCATTCCCATAAAGGAGAAGGTATTGAGATGCAGGTCGAAGATGAACAGGCCGTCGTTTTTGAGGTACTTTGGTATTGCTTCGGTTACGGTTCGTCTTAAAGGTTCTTCGGCATTTTTGTAGAATCTAAAAGCGGTTACTACGTCGAACTTGCGATGACAGAGTCGGCTGTCAACGTTATCTGAGGTGATATCGGTAACGATGAACTCGGCCTTGCTGCATTTTTCCCGTGCTGCTGCGACCATTTGCGCGGATACATCGACGCCGAGCGTCTCTTTGCAATGCCTTTCCAGCACACGTGTCCACCGGCCCGTGCCGCAGGCGAAGTCCATAACGGATTTTTGCGTCGAGCGTATTTGTTCGAAGAGCTTTTGCAGGACTTGCCTTTCCAGTTCGTATATCAGGCGGACATGTTTCGACCGGGTCAGCGTGTCGTAAGCTTCGGCGTCTTTGAATACATTGCGATAGTCTATGTCTTGCCTCATCTTATCAGGCAGTATATCAACTTTAGTATCATTGCGTCGAGTTTTTCGTTGTCGAGTTTCGAGAGTATGTGTTCGGCGCGGTGGAAGCGCTGCATTGCCCTGAGATGCGCCGGGTCGAGTTTTTCTCCGTATCCTTCGAGGAAGCCGTCCAGGATGCGAGTGAGCCTTCGATGCCTGAGCAAGAAGTGCAAAGGCCTTCGCACGAGCGTAAAGACCTTAGTTGTATCGATGAATCTTGCAAGGTCATAATATAGAGGGGCGCTGTAGTATATATTCTGGAAATCCACAAGATAGATGTCGTTGTTCTTATGCACAAGTATGTTTGAGGGTGTAAAATCCTTGAGCAGTATTCTGTAGCTGTCCTGCTTGAAGAGACTAAGGTAGTTCTTCAGTTGTTCCGCCTTTGGGCCTTCGAGGAGTTTTTTGACGGCGGGGTGCTCGGTGATGTCGATTTTTTTTTCGGCGAGGCGCCGGGTTGCAAGACGGTGATACTGGTGGAGGCATTTGCCGACAAGTTTGAAAACCTCGGCGGCTTTGTCATTGTTTTTGAGCAGCATATCGAGGAGGTTAACGCCGTCGATGTACTCCATAAGGTAGGCCTTTTTGTCGGCAGTTTGGAGAAAGAGCGCGGGGATTTTGAAGTCGAGCTTTTCTTTACTATCGAGCCAGCAGTGATATATGGTTTTGTGGTTGAGGAACTCATGGTTTATATTTTTTCTCTTGGCCTTCTTCAGGACGTACTCTTTACCTGCCCTGACGCGGAACAGCAGCGAGCAGCTTGTTTCTCTGAATAGAGAAATGCTGCTTATTCGCTCGTTCAACTGCTTTTCTATCTCATCTCGGTACACGTTATGTTCTTGATGCCTGCCGGTATATTTCCACGTACTTGGCGACGATTTTGTCCCAGAGGAACTTTTCGAGGAGTCTTGCATAGGATTTCTCAGAATACTCGCTGAGCAGCTTCTTGTCTCTGCCGAGAGTTACAAGTATCTCTCTTAGCTTATCGGAGTCCTCGAAGTCTATCAGGAAGCCGCCGTCTCCTACGGTTTCGGGGCAGCCCGATACGTTTGTGGTTATCATCGCGCATTTTGCGGCCATCGCCTCAAGCAGAGCGATGCTGGCGTTTTCGTGAGATGAGGGCAGGACATAGATGGAAGCCCTCTCGTACAAGTCCATCAGTTGACGGGAGCCCTGCTCGAGCCAGCCGTGGAAGATGATTTTTGTCCTCGAGTTTTCCGCCAGCTCTTCGAGTTTTGTTCTGTAGGGGCCTTCGCCGGCTATGTGGATCTCGAAGGGCAGCTCGGCGTCTCGCACGGCTTTGATTAGTGTCTGGAAACCCTTTCGTTTGAGCAGTCTGCCGGTTGCAAGAATGATGTTCTCCTTCGGTTTTGCCAGGTCCAGCTTGAAGTTATCAAGGTCGATGCCGTTTGGGACATACCTGATGTCATAGCGGCCGATGTTGTTCAGTACAAGGTTTCGCAGGTACCGTGATGGCGAGGTGAGCATTACGGCATTTTTGCAGACGGCTTTGAGAATGGGTTTTGTGAATTTATGCTGCCATTGAAATCTGTCCGGGTTAAAGCCGGGGACATCACTTCCGTGGGCTGTGACAATATAGGGGATTTTTGTGAGTTTACTGACGGACAGGGCCAATGGGCCGCCCGGGATGATGAAATGGCAGTGGATGATATCGTATTTGTTATTTTTTGCCAGCCGCAGAGTTTTGCCGATTGCACCGGGTAAATAAGTTGCCATTTCATGTGTGTAGCAGATGTTAGGTCTTTTTCGTATCGCGGCAGTTCTGTATATTCTTACACCTTCAATTTCCTCGAATCTCGGGAGGTTGCCGTAGTGCATTGTGACCACATCGACGGCGTGACCCGTGCGGACGAGATGCTTACAGAGCTCCAGCGTCACAGGAGCGCCGCCGCCGCCAACCGGCGGGAATTCATGGTTGAGCATCAGTATTTTTAGTTTTGGCATATTCGGCACAGCTTTCGAGTGATGGGCCATTCTCTGGTAAGTATAAATCGGCCGGATAGACACAGGGTTTTAGTCACGGTACGGTGATTATAGCAGTTTTACGGGATATGCGCAATCTAAATCGCACATCGGTGGCGCCGGCAGAGGCGGTTTTGGTTTGACTGAGGTGGCCGGTTGATAGTATTTTAGGTTTGGATTTTGTTATTGGCCGACACGAGGTTTTTGTAAGGGCGCCGGGGCGCTGCGAATATCAATGAAAGACAGGCACAACCATATTGCAGTAATCGGTGGCGGATTTGGCGGCCTTGCCGCCGCGTACGAAATAGCCCGGGAGGGGGCTGCTCGAGTAACGGTTATCGAAAAGCAAGAGCAGCTCGGCGGTCTTGCCGGCAGTTTTGAGGCGGGCGGGGCGAAGCTGGAGAGGTTCTATCATCACTGTTTCAACAGCGACAGGCATATAATCGAGCTTGCCGGGGAGCTGGGCTGCGGGGACCGGCTTGTGTGGAGCCGGAGCAGGACGGGCATATACCTCGGCGGCGAGTTCTATAAATTGTCAACGCCTTTGGATGTTCTGCGTTTCGGGCCGCTTTCATTAGCGGACAGGATTCGACTCGGCTCGCTGGTTCCCAAGGCCCGACGGGTCAGAGACTACCGAGACCTCGAGTCTGTGACGGCTGAGCAGTGGCTGTTGAAGCTGTGCGGCAAAGAGGTCTACCGGGTTGTATGGGAGCCGCTTCTTCGGGGCAAGTTCGGCAGGTATGCGTCTGAGATTAGTGCGGTCTGGTTCTGGAACAAGATTGTTCTTCGCGGGGGCAGTCGCGGCAGGGCGGGCGGCGAGGTTCTCGGGTACTACCGAGGGGGATTCGGCACATTGGCGGAGAAGCTGGCCGAGGCAGTAAGGGCTTTTGGCGGGACTGTGCGGACGGGCGTGAGGGTCAAAGGGCTTGTGATAGAAAACGGCGGCGTCAGGGCGCTTCAAACCACCGACGGTTTAGTCGAGGCAAAGATTGTTATTTCGACGGTGGCGCTGCCGATATTGGCTGAGCTGCTTGAGGGTGCTGCCGACGATGAGTACGTTGCCGGGCTTCGCCGGATTAGATATTTAGCCAATGTATGTCTGGTGCTGGAGCTGTCCGAGGGCCTGTCGGATATCTACTGGCTGAATGTGAACGACCCGGAGTTTCCTTTCGTCGGTTTAATCGAGCACACGAATTTTCAGCGTGCAGAGATTTACGCCGGCGAACATATTGTTTATCTGTCGAAATATCTTGAGCCAGGCGCCGAACTGTATCAAATGAGTGACGAGCAGATTTATGAATATTCATTGCCTCACATAGAGCGTCTTTTTCCGAGTTTTAAGCGGGGGTGGGTACATCATTATCATATCTGGCGAAGCCGGTATGCTCAGCCGGTGGTGGAGCGCCACTACAGCGGGCTTATCCCTTCACACAAAAGTCCCGTGGAGGGCCTCTATATTGCGTCAATGGCGCAGATTTATCCAGAGGACAGGGGCATCAATTACGCCATAGCCCAGGGGCGCGATATAGGCCGGCTGGCGCCGGGTGCTCTCGGCCGCTAAGTTGAGTAAAAAGCGGTTATTTTTCGCCGCGGCTTTTGGCTTTGAACAATACCACGGCTCGGTTTGCAGAGGTGGTTTCGGTATTTGGATCCATTGCGAAAAGGGCCAGGTCCAGGCCGAGGAAACTCGGGCTGTTCTCAAATTTCTTCACCAGTTGGAGGTTGTTTCCACCGCCGGCGTTCATTTCGGCATACAGGAGCAGCTCCTGCATCGAAGGGGGCTGGCTGGGAAACCACTCTCGCGGCACGACAGGTCTTGTTGGCGGGTGTTTTTTGAAGATTTCCAGATTCCTTTTTGTGACGATTATGTACTGGTCTTTTTCTGGCTCGGCCCGGCGGGGATAGGATTTGAATAGTGAAGGTGCAACCCACTCACCCGGAGCCGCCCAGTGCGGAGTCCGCGGCGCCCAGGTAACGCCGCTGCCTTTCGGGACGTTTGCCTGTATCCAGTTGCTGCACATAACCCGTGCATCGGGCTTCCAGAACGGGCTGACGGCGATACAGGTGTACAGTGTGGCCAGTATTGTTACGATAACAAATACGACGATGCCGGCGAGTCTCAGATATTTTTTTTCACTGCCGAATACCTTATCGAAGAGCACGCCTGTAAGCATCAGCATCAGTATGAAAGGTATCAGGTGATGTCTTATCGGGGCGACAACGTTTCGCAGGACGACCATCAGCCAGAGCAGCATCGTCAAAAGAAGAAAGTATCGCCGGCGTGCAGGTTTTACCAGTGCAAATATGACAGCGGCGATGCCTGCGAGCGTCAGGTATATACTGCCGCACTGGTTGAAGGCGGTATATGTCCGGATAAGCCGCTTGTCGAGGCCCGCCTGGTCGGCGGTTACCGCACCGTGATGGCCTGTCTTGTGGTGGACCATTTCATATTCGAAGCCGGAGATGACCTTTTGTGGAGCTATCTGTAAATCCGGCAAAAAGGCCAGAAATGCCAGCAGGGTCATACCGCCGATGATTGCGATTCGCTTTAGGTTGACTTCGATGAAGCGCCGCCAGTGCCCGAGTTTTCGGCGGGCGATAACGGTCAGGAACAGGGCCATCGCTATGGGAATGGCCGCCAGAAGCAGAGTCCATTTCGAGGCGATTCCCCAGCCGCAAATCAGCCCTATGATGCAGCACCTGCCGGCTCTGAGAGTGGGCGATTGTTGTTCGGGGTCGATTTCAAACAAATCGTAGCTGAGCCACATAACGAGCACAATGACCAGAGAGCCGATGCTGTCAACGGTTCCATAGTGTCCCAATATCACGGGTGATTTGGCTACGCTGATAAGCAGTGCGGCAAGTAGTGCTGCTCGCCTGCTGAAGAGTTTCCGAACGAGTACGTAGCTGACAAGGACGGTTGCGGCAGCGGCCAGGGCGCTGAGGACCCGCAGGATAATCAGTATCTCGTTGTAGCTGTACGGGCCGAAGACTGGTTTAAGTGCATAGAGCGAATATCCGACGACTCTTATAACGCCGCAGCCGGGCCAGTTGTAACGATAGATGAGCCCCGCCTGTGCGTCATTAGCTAAAGCCATTACCGGATTTGCAAGGTTCCATTCGTCGGGGTGATGGTTAATCGGCTCGGCCCGCCATATACCCGCAAGCCGCAGGGAAAAGGCCAGCAGAAGTATCGAGGTCAACCAGACCCACGGCGGAACTGCCGGGCCGGCTGTTTTGTTTGTGGCCGGCTGCTTCATTATTCTATGCGTTTGATTGTCAATTTTACGATTTTTCATAAGCACGCCGAGGTTTTTGTATTCGCCGGCCGGGCCGGAGATGTCTTTTTTGCCACAACGTACAAATTGGTCTGAAGTGTCAGGGGCATCCGACAAAAGTCGATACGAGCGATGACGCTGCGTAAAGGGCCGAGCTTTTTCAGCTTTTCGAGTGTAAATTCGTTTATCGGATTCATTTTGACAAACTGAACATCGAAGCCGTGTTTTGCAAATCGTCGTTTTAGTTGTCGTGGACTGTGCAGCGAGCAATGAACCCTTCGCCACCTCAGCGATTTCTTCGACAGGGTTTCAAAAATCACGTTGCTGAGTTTGTTTGGGGTTTGGAAAAGATAGCAGCCCTGTGGTTTCAGGACCCGGTGAACCTCGCTGATATGTCTGTCGATTTGTGCAATGTGCTCGAACAAATCGAAGCTCAGGACAATATCAAAGGTGCCGTCGTCGAAATCGAGGTTTTCAGCCGGCTGAACCTTTAGTTTTATGCCCCCGTACTTTTTCAATCCGTATTTGACGGCTTCATGGGAAATGTCAGTGCCGATGATGTCGTGGCCCTGTCTGGCAAGCTCGGCGACGACGCTGCCGATACCGCAGCCGATTTCCAGGATTTTGTCGTCCGGTTTCAGCAGGCCGGTTTCTTTTAGAAATTCCAGGTTTGTCTGAAGGTTGCCAAGCTGCTCCTTGCCCGCCTGCAATGCCTTCTGCCACGCCCGGTCGCAACGTTGCTGCTGCTTTATAAGCTGCTCATCTGCCAAATGTAATTCTCTTGCAGGCATTGGGAATTTATTTCCGTTCGAAAACGACGTGTGGGCCGATGGTCTGTACTATTCGGTAGTTTTTCATAATGAAGTCTCTGAAGCCCTTGACGGCTGCAAAGCGAAGGGCCTCATCTTTGCCGAACCGCTGAGTGAGCATCTCGCCGTAGCTTTTCTCAAAGGCGGCTATAACCTTTTTGTCGGGCGGCAGAAAACCACCCTTTTCGGTGCCCAAAAAGCCCTTCGGTACTTTGGGCCAGAGTTCGTGGGGCGGTCTTTCGAGCGGTATGTGATTTTTTCTGCTATCGACGATGAACTTGGGCATATCCTTTTTGAAGCTTTCGATAAGGCCTTTAATCATTTTTGCGAATTCTTCGGGCTGCTGGGTGTGCATAGCGGCGGTAAAGGCCCTTGGCGTGGGGCTGAATCGCTGTGCCTTGACGTATATGCCGGGATACCATCCCCAGACATAGATTTTATCGTCTTGCGTTGAGTGAGTTCGTATGTAGTCGGCAACAACCTCCCAGGAGCCCTTGGCGCCTTTGCTGTATTGAGATGCTTCCCGGAGCTTTTGAGAATAGCCGCGTCGTTTACTCGAATACTTAAAGGCCGAATGGGGACTTCTGCCGATGCCGAAAAACACATGCCAGCTCATAGCCAACATTACAGCTAAGCCGGCCAGCCCTGTCAGAATCCACTTTCTCTTGAATACTGTCGTGCTTGTCTTTTCCCAATACGCCCCTATCAGGTATCCTCCGAGCATAGCTGCCGAGGCATTGAGCGGCAGATAGTACTGCTCGTATGACCGCGGGCTTACCCACACCAGGGCCATATCGCCCAGCCACCACAATGCAAACAGAAGGACGAACCGGTCGCTGGTGTTTGCCTGCTTTTCTTCCACCTTCGTTTTTGTAGAGATGACGACCTTGCCTATGCGCAGGACAACAGCGCCGACGGCCAATGCGATCGGCAGGATGAGCACGCCGTAATAGCGCAGCACTCTCGGCCACTGTTCTGAAAAAGAGATGACCGCCCTGCCGCCCGCCACGTATGAGCCGGTGTCTGTCGCTGCACCGCCAGGCCCAAGGGCCTTGGTCAGCATATCCCAGGCGAACTCATACGGAAGAGAAAGCTGGATGCCCCAGCCGATTATCCAGATGAACAAAGGTGCCAGCGACGCAGCCGCACCGCCTAAAAGCAGGGCTATATCCGTACCTGTCTGCTTCCAGGTGCGGTTTTTCAGCAGCGGCTGAAGCAATACGAACAGACCAATCGCACCGATAACCGAAATGCCTGTAGGTTTGAACAAAGGCGCCCAAACGGCAAAGCCGCCGGCAAGCATCGCCAGATACCATTTACCGCCCACCTGCTGCAGGGCAAAACAGCTTGCTGCAATTACCATGCAGGCAATCATATACTGCTCTTTGACATTGCCGAACTTGGCAATAATCGGCGACGACAGGTACACCGATGCAATGATAACTGCCACACCTGCGGCGAGTGTCCCGTAAAGCTTTCTTATGGCGATAAACATCATCACAAGCGCCGCCGCCTGCATTATGGTCTGGATAATTTCCGGCCCTGTCTCGCTATAGCCGAAGAGCCGGACGCCTGACATATTCACCAGCAGTGTCCCCAACTGCGCGCTGGGTATCTCGTCAACACCTATCTCGGCCCCGTCGAGTATGTGCTTGGCGGAGTACACGTAGGAGCCGCTGTCGAATGGGCCCGGCGTGTTGAACTCGATATACTTGCCGAGGGTGAACGGGATGCCGGCCAGGATGATGACAATCACAATGCCCGGAAGCTTGGCTGTGACGGTTCGGTGGGCGGGGGCGGGAGTCTTGTGTTTTCGCGGGTGTGTTTTTCTTAAGAGGTGCTTCGTCATTGTTTCTCTCCGGACTCGCCAGACGACTCGATGATATCTTTTATAACGTATGTGGGGCGGTTCTGCGATTCGTGGTATGTTCTTACGAGCAGCTCGGCGAGCAGGCCCATCAGGACGAACTGCAGAGTGGCCATAATGAGCAGTACTGTAAGTGTCAGCAGGGGGTTTCTGTTCATCGAGAAATTGTGGGCAAGTTTCTGATAGAGAACAACGAGCCCCGAAACCACTGAACCCATCGCACAGAGCATTCCAAGTCCGCCGAAGATGTAGATGGGCTTGGTGGAGTAGGAGCCGAGAAATTTAACGGTAATCAGGTCAAGCAGGACTTTCCATGTTCTCCCCAGGCCGTACTTTGCTCTGCCGGCTGTTCGGGGTCGATGATTAACGACCATTTCACCGATTCTAGCGCCGCTCCAGCTTGCCAGTGCGGGTATGAAGCGGTGCATTTCGCCGTATAGCCGGATTTCGGAAAGCACCTCGCGGCGGTATGCCTTGAGTGTGCAGCCGAAGTCGTGGAGCTTGACGCCCGTGATTTTTGCAATGAGCCAGTTGGCGCACATAGACGGGATTCGGCGTGTAAGGGCCTTGTCGTGCCTTTTCTTTCTCCAGCCGCTGACGATGTCGTAGCCCTCGTGTAATTTTTCAATCATCTTTGGGATATCGGCAGGGTCGTTCTGCAGGTCTGCGTCGAGGGCGACGATGATAGCACCGTGGGCGTGGTCGAAGCCGGCGCTCAGTGCCGCTGTCTGGCCGAAGTTCCTGCGAAAACGGATGATGCGAAGCCGTGAGTCGGTTTTTTGCAGCTCCTTTATTGTGTTGACGCTTTCATCGGTGCTGCCGTCATCGACGAAGATGATTTCGTAGCCGTGTTTGCCTTGCAGGGCCTGGGTGATTTGTTCGTAGAGAGGCCTGATGTTGTCCTGCTCATTGAGTAATGGCACGATAATTGAGATTTCAGGGGGCTGTTTGGCCATAACTTGCTCCGAACGAATATGTTCCGTAAAACCATAGTATCATAACAGTTATGATATCGGCTGTAAAGCAGGTGGTCGGTGCGGAGAAACAGGCGAAATCGTGCAAAAACGCTGAAAAAATTGGGATAAGCGGTGAAAAATGGGCCAGTGGCGGGGTCTGCGCGACCCTGGCGTTGGGTCCCCTGCTGCTGGGCCATTGGAGGAGCTTCTCGGGGATCTGCGCTGCCCTCGACAGGCTCCGGCAGCTTGAAAA
>JAUVYV010000080.1 GCA_030602885.1 Phycisphaerales bacterium | reverse complement strand
CTTTAGAAATGTCGCTTTTGCTGTTGACAGGATGTCGCTTTAGCCGATATACTGATATCAAGAATGTCGCTATACAAAAACGTGCTCAAAAAAATTTGCTGGTATTTCCTGGTCCTGCTGATTCTTCTCATCGGCGTCTGGCTGTGCTGGCTCGAGTATCGCCCGCCGGCAACGTGGCCCCACTACCCCAGGCAGCTGACAAATCTACAGTAATTGTGGAGTCAAAAGATATGTTATGTTTCACTCAGCTCTCGCTGAGAGCTCAAGCCCACCACACCATCAGACAGTCCGAATGTCCTGACCTACCAGAAAGGACTCGATGACCAACTACAGAAAAATCTACGAGCTGATCCACCTGGCTGATCGAGCAAGGGCCAACGGCAACTACACCCTCGCCGAAAAATTCATCAAGCAGCTCTTCGTGGAAGCACTCAAAAGCAAAGACGCCAGGCTGATCGCAACAGCAGCCGAGACCCTGCTCGATCACCGTCGTCTTCACATCGCCCACATTCGCAAAATGCTCAAACGTATCGACCCAACTCAAGCTGAAAGAAAGGTCCTATCATGAACCAACCAGCTCCGAAAGGTTGGCTGTGTGCTGACCCGAAAAAAATACTCGAAGCGATAACCCGCGCCATAAAACACCGCACGATATCGAACACAAACTGCTGGTACATCATCTTCTACCACGATCGAATCTGCTGTGTCCCCACCAACGTAAGCGTCCCACCCGAGATCATCCTGGGACAATTCACCGAAGACCAGGCCCAGGCCGGATTCACTACCAGGGACCGGGACGGAATCAACGAATACGCCGTACACTTTTTTAAGGAGCTCTACAAATGAGAACTCAATTCACCACACTAACATCCGAGGAGTGCGACGCGCTGCTCGACCAGCTGCTGAGTCCGCAAAGCCCAGGGCATACACCCCGGGTCCATCATCGCAACTACACGATGGCTCTGCTGATGCTCGATGCCGGCTGCAGGGTTGGTGAGCTCGTGAAGCTCGAACAACACCAACTCTGGTTTGCCCATTGTGCCGTCGGCGCATTGACCATCGAGAAAAACCAGGCAAAAAACAAACACGAGCGCACGATCCCCCTCTCGAACCGACTTGGTGACGCCATCAAGGAAATGCACGAGCACTGGTGGAACGGTGACCACGATCACGGAGCCCGCTATGCCTTTTACTCCACCTGGTGCGCACGCCCACTCACAGTCCGCCAGGTCCAGCGAATCATAACATCCGCCGGCAAACTCTCAATAGGACGTGACATCCACCCGCACCTCTTACGTCACACGTTCGGAACCAGGCTAATGTCGAAGACCTCGATGCGGACCGTCCAGGAGCTGCTCGGTCACAAAAGACTCAGCTCGACACAGATCTACACACACCCCAGCGGCGAAGACAAGCGAAAGGCCATTGACGCCCTGAACTCTGCAGACTAAAATTAAGTCGCTGAAGGAGCAGCGGTCATGACTAAACCGAAAAAAAGGCATCGTCTCCCACACTGGATACGCAGCCAAGAGTTCCGGCGGCTGAACAACAGCGAGAAGGACTTCCTCGGATGGCTTTACTCAATGGGACCCGACACGTGCTGGTTGTGGAACTACCGCCTGCAGAAAAAGTTTCATCGATGCAGACGCACCATACAATACTGGCTTGCAAAACTCAAATACTACGGTTTCATCTGGATCGAAAAGCCCTACGGCCCCGAGCGCAAAATACACACCAGGCTAATCCCCACCCCGGAGCATTGGGTAAAGCTGATCGGCACCCTCACACTCAGCAGGGGAATCTACAAACACAGGCGCCCACGTGGAGCTCGTCGAGGCTTCCCACCACCCATTCACGACTGGCACAGTGAGGCAGCCATCGACCAAGCCAGGCACGACATAATCAACGAGCTGGTCCACCGTGGAGAGTCCTTCGAAGACGCTGAAAAAGTAGCCAACCAGGTCATCCAAAAAAGCCGAGAAAAAGCCAACAAAAAAAAGGGCTAGGGGGGTGCAGAAAATTGCACCCATAATCTTATTAAGGGTAAAAGACAACCCTTACTGGGAAATGCGGAATTTCGACACCGTCGAAGTGGAACTTCGACCCTGTCAAAAGATAATTTTTTGCGCCTCAAACGCCGGCGGGCTTGGCGGTTCAGTGGAGGGGGAATCGGGCAGCTCCCAGCCAGGCCTGGTGGAGACCGTGAACTATGGGACAACGAATGCCAGACGAGCCAATCGAATATGGCGACAACTGCGCTGCAGGATGGACGCCCGGGCTAACTCCAAAATACGTCCACGCTCGATTCGCCGGTATTGAAAAATGTCCCGATCCAAACCTCATCCCGCCGAACGATCGATCCTTCAAATTGACTCAAGAAGAATTCGCTCCGTGTGACTGGTGGTATGAAAGCGGCGCCTGGCGAGTCGAGTTCATGGTAGCCGCTGCACCCGACTTCGTGTGGCTCACATTGACGGACCACGAAGCCGGCGTGACTCACTTCGAAGCGGTTATCCCCGGACCGCCAGTCGACGGTCACGTCTATCACAACGAAAATCTCGTCTGTGGTGGAGCACTCGGTGGAATAAACGGAATCGCAGTTGTCACCTGGACGCCTCAGGCAACTCAGCTCCTCAAGGACATCAACCTCACCAAAGGCAAAGACCTGTTCATGGAACTATTCCCAAAGCCAGACGGAAACCTCGTTTACAAATTCTGCCGGCTGCAGGACGCAACCAACATCAAGGTCCTCTTCGAACCATAGGCAGCCAGGTACCAATCCGATCCGTCCAGCGCAACCTGGTCCATCCTCGACAACTTTTTTCGGCCGTGCCGGCCTTTTCCCTTGACCTCACTCGAAAAACCTCGTAGGATGGATTCTGCAACGTGCTATATCGACCTAAGTGCGGACTCGGCCAACCTCCAGTCCGCACTTTTTTTTTGTATCGAGCTATCAGCTCCTCTCGCCTCCAGCGGTAGAGTAGCTCAGCAGTGCGGACTCGGCCGAGTACGGGTCCGCATTTTTTGTTAACGCCTTTTAGGAGGTCAACTCATGGCACTCGTAAAGTACGGTGCCGGCATCATTCAGATGTCCGGCTCAATCGCCGGCGACGTCCACGCACGTAATCGCTTCGGTAACTACATCCGGCCCAGAACGAAGCCGGTCAATCCTCACAGCACACGACAAGAGGCAGCCAGAGCAATCGTCAGTTACCTTGCCGAATACTGGCATCAGGACCTGACCGCCGTCCAGCGTAATCTCTGGAACGTCTACGCAGCTGCAGTCGCGATGAAGAACCGTTTAGGTGAGACCATCCACCTGACCGGCTTCAATCACTTCATTCGCACCAACGCGGCGCAAAAGACAATGGGCGAAACCGAATTCGCCGCAGCACCGTCGGTCCTCAGCTTGCCCGAAAAAGACACCGCCCTGGTCTGCACCGAGGAAGACATCGCATCGCAGACGTTCACGTTCACCTGCGACACAAGCGGCTGGGTCCCCAACGGTGATCCGAAATTCGGGATCCTGATGTACCAGGGACAACCGCAGCTCGCATCGAGGAACTTCTTCGCCGGCCCCTGGCGCTACATGGACTTCATCGATGCTACCGAGGGTGCTGCCGGCACGGGAACGCTTGCAGCGGCATTCGCATTCGCCCTGGGCCAGAAGGTCTGGTTCCAGGCCAGGGTAATAACAACATCCGGCCGCCTCTCGGAGCTCTGGACAATAGACCCCCGAGACGTGGTGGCCGATGTGTAGCCCCCGTTCTGCTTTCGTGGAGCGGGGGCTACACTTGCTGACGACCAAAAATACGAAGTGACGGGGACATTGGTCCCCGATGCAACTGGCACATACAACCCGATCGGGCCATACAACGACAAGCCATCATACGAAATCGAAGCAACCGGCTGGTACATCTGGTGGGATGGAGTTGACACCTGGAACATCAGCACTCTGCGCGGGACCCAGGGTACCGACTACTGGACCCGGACAGATCCCGCAATCGGAGGCCTCTACTCCCCAGGTGGGACTGCAACGGGAGACGCTACGGTAACTGTGATCCCTTAACAACGGTCTGAGTAAGTGTTTTAGCCCTCCGTTGTTTGCAAGACGGGGGCTGCACAGGTAACTGACGCAAAATACGAAGTGACAGGGGAGGTTACCCCTGACATCACCGGCCCCTACGAATACGACGGTGATTATTACGAGAGACCGTCTTATCGTCTCGTCGGTAATGGCTGGTTTATCTGGTGGGATGGTGTCCAAACCTGGAACATCACCGACGTAAAGGGAGTGCCCTACGGCTACTTCTGGTACAGAATCGACGAAAACATCGAAGGTACCTATGAGCCAGGTGGTGACGCAATCGGAATCCCAACAGTTACCGAAATTTAGGTGGTGACATGTTTGAACCACCATTTAGGATCAAAAATATGATGCCGGGCATGATAATGGGTTGGCATGGTTCAGTCGCTACCATACCATCCGGCTGGCACCTCTGCGATGGCACTGCAGGTACAATCGACCTCCGCGATAAATTCATCGTCG
>JAUVYV010000021.1 GCA_030602885.1 Phycisphaerales bacterium | reverse complement strand
ATCGGCACGCTTCGTCGAGAATGTCTCGACTATATGATCATTCTCAATAAAAAACATTTATACAATGTTCTACATGAATACATCTTTGAGTATTACAATGTCAGCCGAACTCATATGTCACTTGAGAAGGATTCACCGATTCACCGCCCTGCTAAGATCACTGGCAAAATTATCAGCAAACCAATCCTTGGCGGACTTCACCACGTATACAATCGAGTCGCGTAAGCTGAAAATATACAGCAAAATAATTGGGCTGATTACAAAGCCAGGTAGAAAAATTCTAAAACCATTTAGAAAGACTTGCCAAAGTTAATGTTTCGACAAAGATTATAAATCGCTAAACTTCCAATATTCAGTTTTCAATGAGTTAGATTTAAAAAAATGATCGGTGGAATTTGAATTTTCAGCGTCAGATTAGTTTTTGCGTAAGACAGGAGTAGACCTGTGAGCAAAAAAGTGGTGCAGATTGGTGCAGACGGCTTTTTTGAGGGCTCAACGAAAAGAGCCAATAAGCGTAAGTGCTTACTGGCTCTTGACTTAGCTAGCGAGGCCGATGAGACTTGAACTCACAACCTTCGGATCGACAGTCCGATGCTCTATCCAATTGAGCTACGGCCCCGTCACTATCTAAAGAGCCAATAAGTATATTACGGATTTGTCGGTCTGTCAACATGTTCGGCGTCAAAGTCGGCCTCGGCAGAGAAAATTTACACCGGAGTATGCCATGTTCAGCCGGTAAATGCCTCGCAACGCTGTCCAGACTGCTGATGGTTGGCCGAATACCGCAGTTATTTTCTCGAAGCTTGAGAGCGTCTGACCGTCGGTTGCGACTTCGGCCGTTTGTTCTCGGAGGCCTGCAGCACTCTTATCGCCTTGTTAACATCGGCCACTTTCAATACGCCGGTCGTGCGCCCGCCCCTCGCGCCGGCAGTGGCATAAGCATACGAGATGTTTATGTGGTGCTTCGCCAGCTTCTCGGTCATTGTCGCAAAAGCTCCGGCTTTGTTCGCGAGGTTTACGCACAAAACTTCGGTCTTGTTATAAGGCATATTGACCTTGGACAGCACATCCTCAGCTTTCTGAGCCGCAGCCAGAACCACCCTCAAGACACCGTGCTCAGCAGAATCCATAACGGTCATCGCTGTAATGTTTATCTTGGCGTTGGCGAATTCACCGAGAATCTGCGCCAAGACCCCTGGTTTATTCACCATAAAGATCGAAAACTGTGTCGCCACATACATACATCGACCCCCTGCAAAACTGCATACTAAGTCGATCCTGCCAGATTCATCGCACTTTCCATGTCCGGAAAAAATGTGAAGACCTGGTCCAGATTGGTTATCTTGAAGACCCTGTACAGTTGCGGATTTATCGAACTTATCACTACTTGTCCCTCGCCGCACTGCATCATTTTCGCCCGCACGGCAAGAAGCAGCCCCAGCACCTGTGAAGAGAAGAACTTCACGTCCGCAAAATCAAAAACCACTCTCTTAGGCCGGTTCTGCTCGATGAAATTGCCGATCTGCTCGCTCGTTGCAGCCACGTCCTCTATGTTGCTTATCGAATTCTTCGCAAAGGTCACTACGGCTACATCGCCTTCTTTAGCTATCTCACCTATAACACTTTCAGTCATTTTAAACCAAACACTCCTAATGGCTGCGAATCCAAACCTGCCATATAAACCCAAGGCCGGCATTCTGCGCTGAATTGTCAGTTATCTTGGCCAATTTATCAATCACCAATTAGCGACAATCATCATTTTTTTAGCGTTTCCAGCACGCAACAAAATGCCCTTTCCCACCGTCCTTTTCTTCCAGAGGCGGCGTCTGCTCGAAACACTCACCCTCGGCAAGCGGGCATCTCGTATGAAACCGACAGCCCTTTGGCGGATTCGACGCGCTCGGCACCTCACCTCCCAGTACCGCTCTTGCACGCCTTTGCGAGGGGTCAACTCTTGGTATTGCAGACATCAGGGCAATTGTGTAAGGGTGCAGAGGGTTGCGATAAAGCTCGTCAGCAGGCGCCCGTTCGACTATCTTGCCTAAATACATGACAGCGACAGCATCACACGAAAATTCAACCACTGCCAAATCGTGTGCGATAAACAGATACGTCAGCTCAAATTCTCCCTGCAGGTCCTTAAGCAGATTCAGAATTTGCGATTGAATCGAAACGTCCAGCGCGCTAACGGGCTCATCGCAAACAACAAGTTTCGGCTCAAGTATCAGTGCCCTGGCGATGCCGATTCTCTGACGCTGACCACCCGAAAACTCGTGAGGGTAGCGGTTTATATGGTCGCGCGAAAGGCCGACCCGCGACAGGATATCTCCGACTCGGCCCATAAGCTCGGTTCCCGTAATCCTCTTGTGGACCTTCAGCGGCTCACCGACGATGTTGCCAACCGTCATCCGCGGATTGAGCGAGCCGAACGGGTCCTGGAAGATTAAGCTGATATTGCTGCGAATGTTCCGCATCTGTTTCTTGTCTGCTCTGAGAATATCCGTTTTTTCGAAGCTGACCCGACCCGCCGTTGCCGGTATCAGCCGAACGATGGTCCTTGCAACCGTGGTCTTGCCACAGCCGCTCTCGCCAACAAGGCCGAGCGTCCGCCCCCGGCGCACATCGAAACTGACGCCGTCCACCGCCCTGACGTAACCGACCGTCCGACGCAGCAGCCCTTTCCTTATAGGAAAATACGTCTTCAGGTCCTCAACCTTGAGAAGATATCCGTTCGTGCTTTCCATACTTCGATTCATACTCGTTTCGTTCGGCTTCGGTCTCATAGCCGCGTGCATACCAGCAGGCGACGCAACGACCGTCGCCGACTTGCCGCAACTGCGGTTCATCGTTTTGGCATCTCTTATCGCCGGCCCCTATCGGGCAGCGGGGGTGAAACTTACAGCCGCTCGGAAAACCCAGCGGCTCAGGCACCGTCCCCGGAATCGTATAAAGACGCTCACCGGCAAAGCCCAATCGCGGCACGGATTTGAGCAGCCCCTCCGTGTATGGATGCAGCGGCTCGGCAAAAAGCGTTTCGCAATCGGCAACCTCCACGATTCGCGATGCATACATCACAGCAACATCTTCCGCACGCTCCGCGACAATTCCAAGGTCGTGAGTTATCAGCAAAATGCTCATCCCGTTTTGTTTTTGCAGCCCGTCAAGTAAATCCAATATTTGCGCCTGAATCGTCACATCAAGGGCCGTCGTCGGCTCGTCGGCTATCAGCAGGGTCGGGTTACAGCTCACCGCCATTGCAACCATAACCCGCTGGCGCATCCCGCCCGACATCTGATGGGGATACTCAGTCACCCGCTGCTCAGGGTCCGGTATGCCGACCGTGCCAAGCATCTCCGTTGCCAGCGCCCATGCCTCGCTTTCACTTCTCTTCTGATGCAGCCGAATCGCCTCCACGATCTGATTGCCAACCGTATAGACGGGATTCAAACTTGTCATCGGTTCCTGAAAAATCATCGCGATGCGATTTCCGCGAATCCTGCGCATCTGTCTGTCGCTTAGCTCAAGCAGATTTCGTCCCCTGAACATGATTTTACCTGCCACGATTTTACCCGGCGGGTCCGGGACAAGCCGCATTATCGATAGCGCCGTCACGCTCTTACCGCACCCGCTTTCACCCACCAGCGCAAACGTCTCACCGCTGTTTATCTCCAAGCTCACTTCCTGCACCGCCTTGGCAAGGCCGTCTTCGGTCATAAAATGAGTCGATAACCCCTCGACTCGCAGCAGTGTCTTATCCTCTTTCATTGCCTTATTGAACCCTCAGTTTCGGGTCGAGCGAATCACGCAAAGCGTCACCGAAAATATTCAACGCAAGTGAAATAAAAAATATCGCCAACGTCGCCGCCACCATCTGCCACCAAACCCCACGCGACAGTTCGATCCTCGCATCGTTTATCATCGCGCCCCAGCTCGGCCGATCCGCCTCCCCGAGCCCTAAGAAGCTGAGTATCACCTCCGCGTGAATGAATGCCACGAAGCGAAGCGAAAAATCGATAATAACTATGTGAAAAACATTCGGTATCAGATGCTGAAAAATTATCCGCCGCGTGCTGCACCCGTAGCTTCTCGCGGCGAGGACATACTCTCTTTCCTTGTGCTTGATTATCTCCCCTCGGACCAATCGGCAAATCCCGACCCAGCTCGTAAGCCCAATAGCTAAATAGACCGATGTAATACCCGCCAGCTTGTGCCCGAAAAGCGTCTTGTCACGCAGAACCACGGCAAAAGCCAGTATCAAAAGAATATACGGTATCGAGCTTAACGTCGAATAAATCCAGACTATTATCTCATCGACAAACCCGCGAAAATAACCCGCAATAGCACCCAACGGGACACCTATCGCAATACTGATAAATGAAGCGCACAACGCAACCGTTATCGATATCTTCGTCCCGTACAGCGTCTTACGCAGGACCGATTGACCGAATATATCCGTGCCGAAGATGCTGTTGGAGCTGGGCGGCTGATAAGATTCGCCGACCTCCTCGGCCCAGCGGATCGGCCCCACTTGCCAATCAAAAAACTCCGCAACATAAAGGAACCCCGCGAGCAGAAAATACAGCACCACAACCACTAAACACACCATTGCCAGCTTTCGCCGCACGAGTCTTCGCAACCCGTCCTGCCACAGGCTCCTGCCCTTTGGAGCCTTCTTAATTGTCTGCTGATGCTCAGTCAAATGAAACCCTCGGATCAACTAATGCGTAGCATATATCCGTTATCACATTGAAAATCACAAAAAGTATCGCGCTGATATATGTCATCGCGTTTATAACAAAATAATCCCGCGAGCCGATCGCCTCGACCATCAGATACCCTAATCCCGGAATACCGAAAAACCTCTCAAGCAGCAGAGACCCCAAAAACAGAAACGGTATCGCCAGAACCACTCGCGTAATAATAGGTATCATCGCGTTTTTAAGCACGTGCTTGAACAGCACACGTCTTGTATTCAGACCCTTTGCAAAGGCCGTCCGCACATAGTCGTTTCGCATCTCATCGAGCATCACCGTTCGATAGAACCGAAGATTGCCCCCTAATCCCGTCACTATACCGATCAATACCGGCAGCGCAACATAACTCGCCATGGCCAAATCCGGCGAAAAAAACACCGGGAAAAGCCCCCACTTATACGCAAGAAAATACTGCCCGAAGAGAATAAAGCTAAGATACGGAATGCTCATCCCCGCAACACATATCAGCACCACCAGCATATCCCACACCGTCCCGCGAACAAACGCCACAACCAGCGCCAAGCTCACCGAGATTATCACAACACCGAAGAACATCGGCACGGTCAAGGCCAGAGATGGCCCCACCCCTCTCTTTATCTTGTCGAGAACCGGCTCGCGGTCCAGCGCCCTGCCGAAATCAAACGTCAAGGCGCTCTTGAAATGGTTTATGAACTGGCTGTCCCACGAGAGAAATAACGGCTTGTTGAACCCGTATTCTTCGCGAATCTCCTCGATGGTCTCCGGCGTCGCGTTTTTGCCCGCTATCTCAAGGGAAATATCCCCCCCCACAAGTGTAAACAGCACGAATGTAAGCAGCAATACACCGAAAACAATTGGAATAGTGTACAGAAGCCGTCTTATTATGTACGCCGTCATTTAACCTTCTTCAAAAGCTCCTTGTACTCCGCACGCTTCTTCATATCGATCCTGCGATACTTGCTGACCCCGTACGCGAAGGCGTGCGGCTTATAATTCTTATACCACTCGTGGCGCAGAGCAAACGCAACCCGATGATTCAAGAACGCGGCCGGGCAATCTTTCAGAACCATAATCTCCATCTTGCGATAAATCGCACGTCGTTCGTCGCCGTCGTTCATTATGGTCGCTTCGTCATACAAGCTGTCGTATTCCGGATTTGAGTAGTTGAATTTGTTCGAACCGGGCGCCTTATTCGGGCCATAGAACAATCCCAGAAAATCTTCGGCATCCGATATGCTTGCGCTGACGCCCGAGAAAAACATCTGTGCACTTGAGGTGCTTATTTTTTCCTGGTATGTCGGCCAATCCATGTACTGAACGTCAACATCGAGACCTGCATCATTCAACTGTCTTTTCAAGAACTGGCCCATTTGGCGCCCAAACGTATCCGTGCCCGGTACCGCCAGCTTCAGTTCCGGAAGCTTGCCGCCATAAATCTGCTCTGCCTCTTTGACAAGCCTGCGCCCCTCATCCGGGTCATACCGTGCATATCCTCTATCATTGATGCTCGGGTCGTATGAATCCATTAGTGGCGCCACAAAGCCGTGCGCAACCTTGTGCCGCCCATTGAAGAACAACTCTATGAACTTCTCTCTGTCAATCGCCCGATTTATCGCCAGACGCAGTGGCTTGTTCTTGCCGAGCACGGGATCGTCCATATTGAATCCCACCCAGAACGTTGACGGGTCGTCGAATATCTCCAGCTTTATGCCAAGCTGCTTCATCTTCTCAGAAAGTTCGGTTCCCTGGGAAAAGACCTCATTGTAGTTGTCCTTATAAATCGGACTTGTATCAATCTTGCCCTGCATAAACATAAGCCAGGCCGGTTGTGTCTCTTCGACAATAGTCCAGATAACCTTATCTGTAAAAGGCATCGTCTTTCCCGCGTCGTCAAGCAAACCTGCTTCCGAATCACCCGGTTCTCCCTCATTCGGATAGGCCTCGCCCCTGAAGTTGGGATTACGTACCAGCTCAATAAAGCTGCCTCTTCGCCATTCTTTGAGCATATAAGGCCCTGTACCCACCGGGTGACTTATAATATCCTTGCCATAGTAATCAACCGCTTCTCTGGCCACGGGGGCAGTGACTCTGTCTGCCAGGGCCGTGCCCACCATCTGGGGCCACGGCTTTTTCAGCCTTATCACTAACGTGTAATCGTCCGGTGTCTGCAAACCCTTTATCGGCCGGGAGTAGTCCACGTCTTCCGCCTTTTCACAGGTCTTGGTATATTCGCGGAACTCGTCGAGTCCGACAATCCTGTTATCAAACAGCGACCAGTTTTCGCTTATGTTTTTGATGTTCGCAACTCTCTTAACCCCATAAACAAAATCGCCAGCCTTCAATTCTCTGCCCCTGCCGCCTTCAAAGCACACGTCATCCTGATACAGAACCCCTTTCTTGATTCTTACAGTGTACGTAAGCCGGTCTTCGCTGACTTCGGGCATGTCCTCAGCCAGCAGAGGTTTCAACACATACGGACGCTTCAGAAAATGATACTCGTACAAAGTCTCAAAAAACTGACCGCTCACACTGGCTGAATAAACGTCTCGCATACTGACCGGATCGAGACTCTTTATCTTGGTCGGCAGCACGTGATGCAGCACCATCTCCCCGGACTCTTCGTCGGATTCTTTACCTTTACAGCCCGCCAATACAAGCACTGCCGCAAGAACGGTAACACCGGCAATTATCTTAAAATCTCTCATAACAGCGTCTTTCCTATTTGTACTTCTTATGATAGGCCGCTCGCTTGGCAACGTCTACCCTGTAATACTTGCTTAATCCATACCCAAACGAATCAGGCCGGTAGGCATTCGGCTTGAAATTTCCCACCCAGTCGTGATACATCACGTAAAAAATCCGGTGGAACATAAATGCACACGGCGCATCCTCCATAACAATGCGCTCGGCCTTTCGGTAAAGCTGCGTCCGCTGCGGCGAATCCTCCATCAACGCCGCCTGCTCGACAAGCCCGTCATACTCCGGGTTCGAATAATTCGAGCTGTTCGGCCACGGTGAACGCTTGCTATAGAATATCTGCAGGAAGTTCTCGACGTCCGGGTAATCCGCTATCCACCCGCTCTGATATATCTGTACACCCTTGGTCCGCAGCTTCTCCAAATACGTAGGCCAGTCGAGATACTCCATTTCAACATCCAATCCGATCTCCTGCAGCGACCGGCTCAGGAACTGGCCCATCTGCCGGTATGTCGTATCCGTCCCCTGCATCGTCAGCTTGAATTCCGGCAGCTCGCCTCCGTTGATTTCCCGGGCCTGTTCAAGCAACCGCTTCGCCTTCTCCGGATTATATTCGGTCCTTGACCCCTCTTTAACGTTCGGATCATACCCGGGCATACAGGGCGGGATAAATCCGTAAGCCACGTCCCCCCTGCCGTTGTAAAAAAGCTCGATCCACTTCTCACGGTCGAACGCACAGCTTATAGCCAACCGCAACGGCTTATTCACCCCTAAAACAGGGTCCTCCATATTGAATCCGATATAGAAGGTATCCGGCTCTTTGAACGCATCGAGACGAATATTCCTCTCCTTCATACTCGCCGTCAGCTCACGACCCATCGCTATAGCCTGGCCGTAATTATCCTTCGGTATGCTCGTTATATCGATATCGCCCTGCTCGAACATCAGCCAGCGGGGCTGGTCCTCCGGGACTATTCGCCAGACTATCCGGTCCACAAATGGCATGCGCTTGCCCGCGTCTCGAAGAAGTCCGGCCTCGGCGTCGCCTTCGGTCCCTTCCGATGGATACAGCTCCTCGCGAAAATTTGGGTTTCTTACCATCTCAATATAACTGCCCCGGTGCCAGATCTTCAGCTTGAACGCCCCTGTCCCCACAGGATGATTTATCAGGTCCTTGCCGTAGTAATCGACCGCCTCTTTGGCCGCCGGGGCCGTCGGCAGGTATGTCAGTACATACAAAATCTGAGGCCACGCCCGCTTGAGCTTTATCACCAACGTATAATCATCCGCCGCTGTCAACCCCTCGACCGGACGCGAATAATCTACCTCATCTTTCTTGCTCGTCTGCGTGTATTCACGAAACTCATCAAGCCCGGCAATCTTATCGTCAAAAACCCACCAGTTCTTGCTCAGCGCCTTGACGTCGGCGATTCTCTTCCACGCAAAGACAAAGTCGCTCGCCTTCAGCTCTCTGCCCTTTCCGCCCGCAAAGCACTCATCATCTGCAAAGCGTACCCCCTCCTTAATCCTGATGGTGTACGTCAGGCCGTCCTCACTTACCTCAGGCATCTGGGCTGCAAGCTGCGGCACAATCAGGTATGGCCTCTTAAGATAATGATAAGTGTAAAGACAGTCGAATATCTCGCTGGCAACCCCGTGTGAAATGGTGTCTCCGATATTAGCCGCATCTAAGCTCTGCACCTTTGCCCGGAGTCGGTGCTGCAATACTATCTCGTCGGATTCTCCCTCGCCGCCTTTGCGGTCGCATCCTGCGGCCAATAACAACATCGTTGTGAGTACAATGCTCGAGAACTTCACGCAAAATCCCTTTGCGATAAGTTATGCCCCTGCCGTTATATCGTATTGCCTTCCCTGTATTCGCCCATTAGTTCATTGGCGGATCCGGCAGAATCGCCGGCCCACTCGTACCACCGCCACCACTCGAATCACTGTATTGTATATTTAGTTCGCCGCTCTTTGTCCCCTCTCCGAGCAGCCGGTTGTGTTCTCCCATCAACGCACTTGAGTCATCGGCCTCGATAGCCCGCTTGATGGCCAACTGCGGCTTCAGCAGTACACTGATACATGACTTCTCCGTCTCGAGCAACACGCTTAACAGTTGACCCTTCTGTCTCCCGCTCAGATAATCCCGCCCTTTGACGTAACGCTGAAAAACATACGACAGGAGCTGGCCAAACCGCCGGCCCGCCTCGCTCCTGCCCTGATTGGATGAGTTCATCTTTTTGGCAACTGCCTTGAGGATATCTGCATCAACCAGCTCGTACTCGACGCGCCAATCCTCGTACTGCAATATTCGCGCATCGGCTATTTTTAAAAGCAGCTCCTCGGCCCGCCGAATCTTCATACTTGAGGAAAAATTGACCATCAGCGAAAGCGTCTCGGGGCCGCTGTCGCCCACTATTTCTGCAAGCCCGCTCGCGATCTCTCTCGCCTGCTGCTCTCCTTCCAGCCCAAGCGCGTTCAGTCGATTCAGGATTGCGTTGTTCGTAACCGAATGAACAGCCCAGTACCGAATAACTTTGTTATTGCTCTTTACGTACTGCAGGGCCAGGTCCGCTAACCGCACGTCAGCCAGACCGTCAACAAGAATCAGAAGGTTCGCAATGACCTTCGCCTTGCGGCCCTCATCCGAAAGGCCCTCTGCCGCAGACATCGCAGAACCAATGTGTTTCTTCGCCGACTCACAAAACTGCTGGGCATACTGCTCCTGCACACCTTCTTTGCTTGAGCTGCAAGCTAAAATTATTGACCGGGCATTTGCTATTGAGCCGAAATCCTTGGTCTGTACCAGCTCATCCAGCGCCTGTGCTACGAACCGGTCGATTGTCTGCAAATCAGAGTTGTCCAGCACCGCCTTGCTGCGCACCGCATCGATATCACGCGTGTCAACCCCATAAGTGCACACGCTCAACGTCAGAACCAAAAATACCCAAAAAAATGCGATAAGTACCTTGTATTTTTGACTCATTTTGAAATTATTCCTATGAATTACACCATATTTGAACATATAAACTAACCCTAAACCGCCCCTATGTCAAGGCAATTCCCCTTTTTACGACTTCTCTGGCTCTCTGATTCGGCACATATAACCCTTTTCTTTCGCTTTTCCCCTGCCGTGCCCCTGCAACGGGTATAATAGCATCTTGTAAACCGGCGGATAAGTTGTTATAGGGACTATTTGTATGACACAAGACCAGCCCAGGCCCGTTCGCATTGATCCGTTTCGCCTGCGGATGCAGCGCACAGGCCAAATGGTCACGGACGCAATGGTCTTTGCTTCTGAGAACATCAAAATCGAACCCGACGCCTTGCGCCAGCTCTGTGATGCCGCCTCCCTTCCGCCGGCCAGGAAGGTGCTCGCCACTGCCGATATTCACGTCGGCTTTGGGATACCCATCGGAGCGGTTCTTGGCCTCGAGAACGCGATTATGCCCCCCGCGGTTGGCTACGATATTAACTGCGGCATGCGACTGTTGCGCTCGCCCTTCTCGAAAGGACAAATCGATACCGACAGAATCGCCGATTCCATAGCCCGTGATGTTCCACTCGGCGAGGGTATGGCAAATCTCGCACTTGACAGAGACGCAATCGAAATCGTCATACACCAGGGTGTATCCGCTGTTCCCACGCTTGCACAGAAAACCAAACATCGTGCATGGGAGGCGTTTGACCCCGATCAGTTTGCTGACGACATCCGGAGGATTGAAGAGAACGGCCGGATGCCGGCCGAGACGGCCGCTGTGCCCAAAATGGCAATCCAAAAAGGCAGTAACCAGCTCGGAACACTTGGCGGCGGAAACCATTTCATCGAAATCCAGTACGTCCAGAAAATCTTCGATGATTCTACAGCAAAGTTCTTCGACCTCTTCGAAAACCAGATTGTCGTCATGATTCACTCCGGCTCCCGGCGATTCGGCTATGAAATCGCCGACGAGTATATGAACGTCGCTGCTGGAAGACCTGAAATGGCCGAAAGAAGAAAAATGCTCAGCTTCCTGCCGACCGACTCGCCACAGGGGAAAAACTACATTGCCGCTATGGGCGCAGCCGCTAATTTCGCCTTCACAAACCGCCACATCATGGCCCTGCTTGTCCGTCGCTGCTTCAACAGGATGTTCGGACCAACGCCGATGCCGCTCGTCTATGATGTCACTCACAACATGGCCAAGCCCGAAACGCATGAGGGCACCGCACTCTGGGTCCACCGAAAAGGCGCCACCCGCGCCTTCGGCGCCTCGCGGATGGCTCAAACACCCTTTGAGAAAATCGGCCAGCCCATTATTACACCCGGCTCGATGGGAACTGCCAGCTATCTGCTCGTCGGCACCGGTAGCTCCGGCGAATCGCTCTGCTCGGTAAATCACGGCGCCGGCCGGGTTATGAGCCGTACCGCTGCACTCGGAAAATCCCGAAGAGGCAAAACCGTCTCACAAGCCCTTATTACCGACGAGCAGTTCAAACGAAGCATGAGGGGTATAAAACTCATCACCGGCAACAGACGCAGAATCAAGGAAGAAGCCCCCGGTGCTTACAAAGACATCGACGAGGTAGTTCGAATTGTTACCGAATGCGGCTGGGCAAAACCAGTCGCAAGGATGGTTCCCCTGGCAGTGCTCAAAGGATAGCCTGGCCTGCTCTCGACAGAAACCTTGCCCAAGCCACAACCACATCTGAGAAATTACGGCAAAAAAACAACCAACAAAACGTTGCATTCGCTCGCCAATTACCTATCCTAATAAGACTTGTAGATTCTATACAAAGCTAACCGGTGCGCAGCCGCCGAGAGGTAGTAAATGAACAGATATATGCTTGTTTTCACAGTCTCGCTCGTCGCGTTGTTTTTTATAACCGGTTGCCCGTCATCCGAGCAGACCGCACCCCCTGTGCAAACAGAAGCTCCTGAGATTCTGCCGTCACCCCCACAACCGCCTCTTGACCAGGACGAAGCTGAACCGAATCAAGCCGACCTGCCCCCGCCGGAGCCCAACGTCTCCGAGCTGCAGACAGAAAAACCTCCTGCCTTCGAATCAGACTCCGACGAACCCAATTACGCCGAACCTGTCGGGTCCGAAACTGCACCGACCGAGCTTGAAACTACACCGGCCAAGCCTGAAACGCCCCAGGCCGAGTGCGAATCCGCTTCATCACTGCATGACAAATGTGCCAGGATTTTCAGAACTTACGTCGATGAGAAAGGCAATGTCGATTATGCTACCCTCTCTCGCAGAAAGCTTGAGCTAATAGCACTATTAAGCCAATTCGAAGACCTTAACCCCGCAGCATACGGCTCCTGGTCAACCGAAGACAAAATCGCCTTTTGGATAAACACGTACAATCTCCACCTGCTTAAAATTATCATCGACAACTACCCCATCCGTTCGTCGCGCGTCCTTCGACTCTTCTGGCCCCCGAACAGCATCAGGCATATAAAAGGACTCTGGGACCAACACAAATTCATCGTGATGGACGAACAGTTCACACTAAAGGAAATTGAGCAGCGTTTCTTCCTCGCCGAGTTTGACGACCCCCGCATTTTCTCTGCAATTTCCTACGCGTCCGTCTCCAGCCCGCCGCTTCGCAACGAACCGTACTATGGCGACATGCTCTCCGAACAACTCGATGACCAGGTCAGCAAATACTTATCCAGCCAGCACGGTTTCAAGATAGACAAAGACAACGGCAAAATCTATCTGTCCGTACTATTCAAGTGGCACGCTCAGCAGTTCGTCAACAAGTTCGGCACAGACAAAAAGTTCAAGGACCAGGACCCCGCCGTCAGGGCCGTCCTCAATTTTATTACATACTATATACCGGAGCAGGATGTAGCTTATCTGGAGACTGCCAACTACTCCATCGGCTACCTCAAGTACTATTGGACACTGAACGAATAGCTCACTCAGGAAACTGAAACAGGCCGTGAACAGCAATCACAAACAACAGACATTAAAAGGTGACCTATAAATGGCAAGAAAATCCGCCCCAAGAGCTGAAAAATATCTCTTCACCAGCGAGTCTGTCACAATGGGACATCCCGACAAGGTCGCAGACCACATATCCGATGCGATACTCGATGCAATGCTCGCCCAGGACCCCAAAAGCAGAGTCGCATGCGAAACAATGGTCAAGGATTCAATGGTAGTCGTCGCAGGAGAAATCACCTCAAGTGCCGTGGTCGATATTCCCGCTGTCGTCAGAGAAACCATAAAGAACATCGGCTATGATGACCCCGCAGTCGGATTCGACTACGAAAACTGTACCGTCCTCGTGGCTATCGGAAAACAAAGCCCCGACATCTCACAGGGCGTCACCGAAGGTGCGGGCCTGCACAAAGAACAGGGCGCAGGCGACCAGGGCCTCATGTTCGGCTTCGCATGTCGCGAAACAGCACAGCTCATGCCGATGCCCATCTACCTGGCCCAGGCCCTTACCCGCCGACTCGAACAAGTCCGCCGGAACAAAAAGCTGCTCTGGCTCCGGCCCGACGGCAAAAGCCAGGTCACCGTCGAGTATCACAACGCAAAGCCCGCCCGCATTCACACCGTCGTCATCGCAGCCCAGCACGACCCTTCCGTAAAATACAAAGACCTGCGAAGACAAATCATCGAAAAGGTCATCCTGCCCATCCTGCCCAAAAAGCTCGTCGATAAGAACATCGTATATCACATCAACCCGACCGGCAGATTCGTCATCGGCGGACCCAAAGGCGATTGCGGCCTGACCGGACGAAAAATCATCGTCGATACCTACGGCGGAAGAGGAAGCCACGGCGGCGGCTGCTTCAGCGGAAAAGACCCGAGCAAAGTCGACAGAAGCGCGAGCTACATGGCAAGATACATCGCCAAAAACATCGTCGCCGCAGGCCTCGCCGATGCATGCGAAATACAGCTCTCATATGCCATCGGCGTCGCTGAACCAATCAGCGTCCTCGTCGATACCGAAGGTACAGCAAAAATCGACGAAGCCAAAATAAGCAAAATTGTCCGGCAGATTTTCCCGCTGACTCCCAAGAAAATGATCAAGTACCTAAACCTCGCAAGGCCCATTTTCGCCCAGACATCGCACGGCGGACACTTCGGAAGAAACCTCCCCGACTTCACCTGGGAAAAAACCGACATGGCCGCCAAACTCCGCAAAGCCGCAGGATTCAAGCCAAGGAAAAAGTAATGCCGCGAGCAGTAAGTCCATGCGACTTCTTGCCATTCCCGCGCAAGCGGGAATCCATTGCCTCGTTGTTGTAATCACAGCGAAGCAATATCATATTTAGCCCCCGGTTTCAGAGGAGGTCCCCTTCATTTTCGTGAGACTTATCATCTACTACTTTCCAATCGATTTTCCAGCCTTTTGTTCTTCGTAGATATAAATCTGCAGACCTTGAAAGCGAAAGAAGCATCAAGCCAAATAGCAAGGCACGGTCAGGAAACCAGCGCAAACCAATTACAAGGGACAATAAAAATGTGCCAATTGTGAGAGCGCCATAAAATACTGCCAAAGGTTTTGACGTTCCTAAAGAAAGTGCGCTGTCTCTCTTAGAACGCATACTTCCACGATAACGTGTCCATCGTGTCTCCCAGCAAAGGCCCTCAACATTCGGTTCAATAAATATTCTAATATAACCAGAAATAACATCAATCTGCTGAGTATGATGTATTGTTAAAACTAAAGCAGCAATAATTATCACAATAGCAAAAGTTATCAGGGCAAATGCATAATGATTTAATTTTGTCTGAACGATATTTTCTTCTCGCAAGGTAAGTCCTAATATGGTTCCTATGACGGTAACCGTAAAGCCCAGTATGAGGAGTCGTGCATTTTGCCTGCTCATTATTTCCTGTCTCAATGACTTGTATTCTTCAATTTGCGAATTGTATTTTTGTTCTTTATTTTCCATGCGATACTCCAAAAGAGATGTGCACAATCACCATAAATTCTTCACGCCCGACTGCGTATAATGTTCTCACGCTTTGTGAAACGCGAAGCATTTGGACAAATAAAGTGAGCCGCAAAGCCCGCGTTACATGATGTGGCAACTTCGATCTCATTTTTCTCATATATCCCCCTTTTTATCCTTTAAACATTCCTCTAAGGGTCATGAAGTCATTTTTATAATGTTCACAGTATTTGGTAAATATTCTTCCCACTCACCTATGAATTTGTATCCTAAGGCCGATTCTTTGGCTCTCGAGAACTTTTCCAAAACTATGACATATATAAGATCAAATATCTCATCAACTACTTGCAGTGTATCTTTAGCAAGATTCTCGTTAAATGAGTCGGTCACAAGACTTGAAAAATCTTCTTCAGCAACTATACCCATTTGCTTGGCTGAAGGATGAACATGTTTGTTAAGGTAAATCCACGTTGGTCTAAATTTTCCCTCGAAATCTTTTTCGTCAAAGTTTAAAGTTTGGCACAATACGGTTTTTACAAGCTTCCATCCAAAAACAGATTCCTCTATGTCTATTGTCTTATCAATTTGCTTATCAAGGTTTAAGCTGGGATACTTCCAATCAATGTAGTAAGCTTGGGTCATCATTTCTAAGATATAGCGCAAGTTTCTATAAACCATTGGGTAATTTGCGTTATGAAACAGAAACTGGAGCCAATGGATTTCTTTGAACAGCCTTTCAAATTGAATAAGAATTATGTTCATTTGCTTCTCTCGGCTGTATTTGGACGTAATCCAAATAGTTATGTCTATCCAGTTATTCCCATGAAAATTTATGATATGAAAGGCATCCTTCCCAAAATATGTTATAGTCTCCCTCCTCACCGATTCCCAAGTTTCGTAAAGCGTATCTAAAGACTTTTCAAATTTTCTAATTTCTCGAGCGGTAATTCTATTCATTTATTTGTTCCCTTGCTCAAGTGGCCATTTCAGAAAATAGGGAGACCATTACTTATTTTCACTCTGCCCTCTCCTGCCTTCAAACCATACGGTAACCGAAACCGCCGTCTCCGACAAACCAAAACCCCAAGTCTAAAAAGTTTGGGCCTCTGTGCTTCTGCTGCCTTTTCAATTTTTGATTTTTTCTTTGTGTCCTCTGCGCCAATGCCTTTCCACGCAATATGCATCACGCGATACGCGATACGACATTAGTGCTTAAAGTGTCTCTTGCCGGTGAAGACCATCGCGATGCCGTGCTCATCGGCGCAGGCGATGACCTCGTCGTCCTTTTTCGAGCCGCCCGGCTGGACGATAGCAGCAACACCGGCCCCGGCGGCATTCTCAACATTGTCCGGGAACGGGAAGAAGGCATCCGACGCCATCACACATCCCTGCGTCTCGTCGCCCGCGTGCTTGAAGGCAATAAGGCCGGACTCGATCCTGTTCATCTGACCTGCTCCGACACCGATTATCTTCTTGTTCTTCGCCAACACAATCGTGTTGCTCTTGGTATGCTTGGCAGCGAGCCATGCAATTCGCAAATCGTCGAGCTGCTCTTTTGTCGGCTGCTTCTCTGTCGGATAGCTAAGCGCATCCGGCTCCCAGCCGACCAAATCTCGCCTCTGAACGAGCATTCCGCCCACAATGTAACGAACGTCGTATTCACCGCTTGCAATCCTGGACCTCTCAATCCGGCCGGTTACTATCAGCCGAACTCTCCTGCCCCAGCTCTTCAAGGTTCGAATAATCTCAATCGCATCGGCCTCGAACTCCGGTGCGATTATCACTTCTGCAAAGAAACCCCCTGCCCCGAGCGCCTTTCCGAACCGGCTGTACGATTCCATAATCATCTGAGCCAGCTCGACATGCACCGTTCGGTTCACCGCCACTATGCTGCCGAATGCACTGATAACATCTCCCTCATACGCCTTCCTGTAGGCCTCACAAATGTCTTCGTCAACCGCACAGCCGCACGGATTCAGGTGCTTGACCACAACCGCCGCCGGCTCTTCGAACTCCTTGACCAGCTCAAAAGCAGCATTGGAATCAAGCAGGTTATTGAAGCTTATCTCGGTCTGGCCTTCCATTATCTTCGCGCCGCCTATACTCATCTCACCGCTCGAAGGCAGCTTGTAAAACGCCGCTTTTTGATGTGGATTTTCGCCGTAGCGCAGCGACCTTTCCTTCTTGACAGCTATCGACATCCTTTCCGGCCACTGCTCGCCCGCCTTGGCGTTAAGGTACTTCGAGATAGCAGCATCATAGCTCGCCGTCAGTCCAAACGCCGCTCGCGCAAGCCCACTCCGCAGTTCTGCACTTACCGCACCGCCCTTTTTGTTCATCTGCTCAAGCACTTCTTCGTACTGGTCCGGGCTGGTGACAACTGTGACGAACTTGTGGTTCTTGGCCGCCGAGCGAATCATGCTCGGCCCGCCTATATCGATGTTCTCAATCGCCTCCTCGAATGTGCAGCCCGGCCTGGCAACCGTCTGCTCAAAAGGATACAGATTCACACAAACCAAATCAATCGGCTCGATGTCGTGCTCGGCCATAGCCGCCTTGTGCTCGGCCTTGTCGCGAAGGCCCAGTAGAGCACCGTGTATCTTCGGGTGAAGTGTCTTAACACGCCCGTCCATCATCTCCGGAAAACCGGTGACCGATTCGATACCCACAACGTCAATTCCCGCCTCGCTTAGAGTCTTTGCTGTCCCCCCCGTGCTGATTATCTTCACCCCCATATCCGCTAAGCTGCCGGCGAAATCGACTATCCCTGTCTTGTCTGAAACACTTATCAATGCCGTCTTGATTTTCACTTCCATTTGAAATTCCTTCCTTAAAAAACCTTTTCCTGCAATCCATTGTTAGTCAGAGACTAAATCGCAGCTTCTCTCTCAGCCGACCATTGTACCTGCTTGCCGCCCACTCGGGCGACGGCAGCAAACTCATTTCGGATAAAGAGTCCGCCTCCTCGCCCTCTGCTGCGCACCAGGGGTCCTGACGCATTACTCGGCCGGCTGCAGACATGCGAGCCGCCCGGCTTCATCCGCAACGTAAATCTTAGAGTCTGCAGTATTCGTCGCGTATCGTGATGTTCCTCCGAGACCGACCGCATACAACTGCATGCGTCGCGCATTCTCCATTGCCACGAGCGTACCCGCCTTTGTTATCACGTATGCCTTGTCGCCCGATTCCGACGCCAAGCCTGTTCCTCCCGAAACCTGCCAGAGAAAACTGCCGCTGTCTTTGCCCAGCGCCGTCAACCCGACGTCCTGCACGTACTGATAGACAACGCTCCTGCCGACCTGAGGCGGCGCATCGAGAATCGCCTCAGTCTGATACGACCACTCCAAATCTCCTTTGAAGATGTCAAGCTTATAAACCCTCGTATCTTCGCTCGCCAGAAACAGCCACTTACCATCCCGCACCAGGTCGCTGCCAATCTTGCCCGGCACATCAAATTGCCATAATCTTCTCGGCCTGTCCGGCAAAATACAAATCACATTGCCGGCGTCGGTCCCGAACACGACAAAGTCATTGTCCGCGATCACCGATACTATTCCGGAATTATTTTGCGCCGCAACCTGAAAAACTTGGACCTTATCCTCCGCTCGCAGCGCATGAATACGTTTGTCCCCGCCGGCAACATAGAAGTATGAGTCGTTTCGAACCACAGGACAAGTGATACCATAGACTACGTTTATGCTGCTCTGCTTTGTGCCAAATTCCGGATTGATCTCTACCAGTTTGTTGCCGATGACAGAAACCAACCCGTCTTGATATGGCACCATGCCGGCCACCGGCAGATCAGCCGGACCTATGAAGCTGCTGAACACCACGCTGCCGTCATTCCTGTCGAGGCACGAAAGATAGTTGCGACTCGAAAGCACATAGATACGACTGCCGAAAACCACCAGATGCTCCAGTGTCTCGCCGTCCCTGAGCGGCAGATTATGCTGCCACATGACTTTCAGCTCTGTGCCCGCTACCGCAGAATCCGGAATCAGCCAGCGAAAGCCGACATCCTTCGCTGCACAGAACCCCGCAAACACCGACAGCAATATACCGATTGTCGAAGCAAATCTGAACCGAGATACTCTTGTCATCGTCATCACCCCAAAAATATTCACTTTACAGAAAACCACAACACCACTTTTGCCTGTGGCGGATTCACTAAAAGCCCGACATTTCGTACTGATACTATTCCAGGCTGACATAATCTGCCAAATCGACATCATGCCCCGCTTCAAACATCCTCATCTCTTCAATTCGCTCGAGGTCATCCTGAATCCGATTAGCAAGCTTAAATATGTAGGGTTTACCGGCCAGGCGGTTCCGCAGGTCGTCGAGCATCGGCTCCCACGAACCACCATAAAGCTGGGCCTTGAGGATGACCAGCATCCTGTACTCTTCACTTAGGCCATTGACATAATCGCCCACGGCCTGCTCAACAGCCGTCCTGCCCTCCTTCTTATTTCCCGTTATCTCAGCCATCGGCCAAAACCCGCCCTTTGAAAACCGCACCTCAGTTTTCTCACAGACCCATTGCGCCATTGTCGCCGGCCCATCCCCAGGAATCTAACCGGTCACAGCAAAGATTGCAACACATTTCCCCAAATTAACCGCCGGGCAGGGCCTTATCCTGGCGCTGCTTGACAGCGGCCGTCAAACCTGTTACAGTTCCCCGCTCGAACAACCCAGCGCTCCCGTATTGCTTCATCTGTCTATACAAGGAAGCACTTTATGGATTACGAAAAGTTTATTCAAGAACAGATTACCCATATTAAAAACACGGTCGGCGGCGAAAAGGCCATCAACGCCCTCAGTGGCGGAGTGGACAGCTCTGTTGTCACTGTCCTCGGACACCGCGCACTCGGTGAGCAGTTGAGAACCGTCTTTGTCGATAACGCGCTCATGCGCGAAGGTGAGCCCGAACATGTCGTAAAGATTTTCGCTGACCTGGGTATCCCCGTCGAGCTCATAGACGCCCGTCAGGAGTTTATTTCCGCCCTTGCCGGGCTGACTGACCCCGAGCAAAAACGCCAGGCCATTACCGACACCTTCTATGCGAAGGTCTTCAGCCGGCTTGTCAGGCAATCCAAAGCAAAGTTCCTCCTCCATGGCACAATCCTCACGGATATTGAAGAGACCGTCGCTGGAATAAAACGGCAGCATAATATCCTTGCCCAGCTCGGCATAGACCCACAGAAGACCTATGGTTACAAAGTCATTGAGCCCCTAAAGACCCTCCGCAAGGACGATGTTCGTGAAGTGGCAAGATTAGCAGCTTTGCCCGAGCACCTCTGCAAGCGCATCCCGTTTCCCGGCCCGGCTCTCGCTACCAGAATCGTCGGCGAAGTTACACCCGAACGCATCGAAACCGTCCGCGCTGCGACTTCTATTGTCGAGGAGGAGCTCGCTGATAGTGGCGCCTTTCAGTACCTTGCCGTGCTCCTGAACGACTGCGCAACCGGCATCCGAGACAACAAACGCGAATTCGGCCAAATCATTGTCCTCCGCTGTATTGAAAGCACCGACGCCAGGACCGCGACGGTTACACCCCTCTCATGGGATAAGCTCAACCGGATTTCCGAAAAAATCACCCGGATAACGGGCGTTAATCGCTGCCTGTACGACCTGACCCCCAAACCGCCTGCGACGGTTGAATACATCTAAAAGCCGACCGCAAACACCACTGTGATTGTCCACTGATTCTAATGTGGATGCCGACACCCCTCGGTTGCGTCAGCAAAGCTGGCTACCCTGCCTCCCCAAGGCATTTACTGGTTTATCGTCGCGAACGCACCGCAACTCAGCCAAAAATCGCCTCAAAAACCGCCTTTTGTCTCATTCGCCGGCTATCACGAAATGCTTCTCGCTCAATCCGTAAGCTCTACCGCGACCAGAATCCTTCGGCACGTACAGTGATTGCCCAAATGACACAGCGCGAGTTGGGAAACGCCAAATTCAATCGGAAAACTGCCTCCTTCGAATCTGCCGTATCCAATCGTTATATGCGGTGAGAAATTCGCATAGCTTGAGTTTGCCGGATAGTTCTTTATCCAGCCAATCGTTGAGTTGTCTGCCCGGCCTCCTGCTATCATATCAACTGTGACATCATAGTCGAAGAAACGTTCAAGCTCAGCCATTACCTTCTTGTGAAACCGCCCCAGCCGTTCGCTCCTCTCCACGGTAAAAACAGAGACCGTCTCGCCTGAAAAATTCGTGGAACTCTGTACCCCGATAATTTTCAGATGACGCGGCGCATACTTGTCTGCGATTTGCCGCAAAACCTTGCCCACCTGCCCAACGTCCCCCTCCTCGATACATCCCATAGCAAGCGAAATATGGGGCAGACAGTCCCTTGTGCTGAGCACTATTCTCTTGCCAAATCCTGCCGCCAGCTCGGCATTGGCCGCTATAGCCATATTCGTCATTGCCTCACAGGGGAGCAAAACTACATCAACCGCTTTCTTGCCCATTTCCTCACGCCATAACAGAAAGTGCACCTACTAAGAAAACCTGAAATGTAAAATACCCTTACCTCACGGCAGTGCCCTTGCGATTCGCTAACACTTCACTGCCATCGCCGGTTTTGGTGGTTTAACACCCGCGGTGATTCCAGCCGCAGCCAGACAGAGCACACCGCAGATAGTGAACGCCAGCGGGAAATTCCCCAAATCACCAAGCCGTCCGCCAAGAATAGGTCCCCCGATACCACCAACGCCGTACGCTAAGAAGACCAGGGGATAGAGTTGCGCTATGTTCCTGGCGCCAAACGTATCGGCGGTAATAGTGGGGAACAAGGCAAAGTTTCCGCCAAAGTTGAAGCCTATCAGCAGCGCGCCCATGTAGAGCAGCACAGGTGTGCCGGCCATTTTAGTAAACGCGATTACAAAAATGCCCTGTGTTGCGCACATGATTATAACAGACGCTTTTCGTCCGAGCTTGTCTGAGAGACTACCCCACGCAATACGTCCAAAACCATTTGCGAGAGAGAAGAATACGGCCATCGCCGTGCCGGCAACAGCGCTGGCTGCTGCTTCGTCCATTCCCGCCGCCTGCAGCGCCTCCTTAGGAAACAGCTTCATCAATCCTATTGTCATAAGACCGGCACCGGCGCTGAATACAAACGTTAGGAAGATCATGTAGAACTGAGGTGTCTTCAGCATTTGACCGGCCGTCATATTGGTTCCTTCGGAGATTTGTCCCGCCTTGGGCGGCGGCGGTGTCCAGCCAGCCGGTCGCCAGCCTTCGGGTGGGAATACCATCCAGATTCCGCCCAGGGCCACCAGGAAAAAGAAAACTATACCATAGATGGCGAAGGTATTACTTAGCCCAATTGTGGTGATCAGATTGCCCCAGGCGCCGGCCAGCTTGACCCAAAGCATGGCCCCGAAGCCGAAGCCGGCGACCGCCAAGCCGGTGATTAGGCCTTTTTTGTCCGGAAACCATCGCATGCCGACGGCGATCGGAACCACATAACCCAGCCCAATGCCGGCTCCGCCGACAATACCGATGAAGAAGACCAGAAGCGGTACGCTGGTTTTTCCAACCAGCCCCCCGAGAAGGTAACCAAGACCGAGGACCATTCCCCCGGTAATTGCAAGCTTGCGCGGACCAATCCTGGGCATCAGGTAATACCCCGCCAGGACCATGATGACAGCGAAAGAAACCAGCCCGGCTGAGAAAACGAACTGTGTTTGTGCTTTGGTCCACCCGGCGTCCGCGAGCGACGGAGTGAAAACGCTCCATGCGTAGATGGCCCCGAGACAGAGCTGGATGAGGATTCCTCCGACAACCACCAGCCAGCGATTCATCACTTTCTCTTCGGACATTTCAATCCCCTTCAATGCAGACTATAAAAATAACCGAATGCACAACCAACTGTTGCGCATCCGGCCTAAATCACTTGTTCAAGCTAAAACCCAATTTTAACCGCGGCCCTTAATCAGCGACTTTACCACGCCCGGATCTGCCAGGGTTGAAATATCACCGAGGTTGTCAGTGTTTTTCTCCGCTATCTTGCGAAGAATCCTTCGCATAATCTTGCCCGAACGAGTCTTCGGAAGGGCAGGCGCAAACTGTATCGCCTCCGGCGTCGCAATAGGCCCAATCTCCTTCCGCACGTGCTGCACCAGCTCTTTTTTGAGCTCCTCGCTTTCCTCAACGTGGCCGACAAGCGTCACAAAGGCGTAAAGTCCCTGTCCCTTTATTTCGTGTGGTATCGGGCAGACTGCCGCCTCAGCCACCTTCTCATGACTGACAAGAGCGCTCTCAACCTCCGCCGTCCCTATACGGTGACCTGAAACGTTCACTACGTCGTCGATACGGCCCATCAGCCAGTAGTCCCCGTCCTCATCGATACGGCACCCGTCACCGGCGAAGTAGATGTCATCGTACATCGTGAAATACGTATCGACGAATCTGTCGTGGGCGCCCCACATCGTTCTGAACATCCCGGGCCATGGCTTGCGTATGCAAAGCTTGCCGCCTTCGTTCACAGCACACTCGCTGCCGTCGTCACGAAGCACGACTGCATCGACACCAAAGAAGGGCTTGCTTGCACTGCCCGGCTTTAGAGTATGGGCGCCCGGCAGCGGCGTAATCAAAATGCCGCCGGTCTCCGTCTGCCACCACGTATCGACAATCGGACATCGCTTGCGCCCTATCTTCTCGTAGTACCAAATCCACGCCTCCGGATTGATCGGCTCGCCTACCGTTCCGAGGATACGCATTGTATCCAGCTTGTACTTTGCCGGCCACTCATCGCCAAGACGCATCAATGCTCGAATCGCCGTCGGTGCCGTGTAGAACACCGTTACGCCGAACTTATCGCATATCTGCCAGAACCTGCCCGCATCCGGATATGTCGGAACACCTTCGAACATCAGGCTCGTCGCTCCGTTCGCCAGAGGCCCATAGACGATATAGCTGTGACCTGTCACCCAGCCGATATCCGCCGTGCACCAGTAAACGTCGTCTTCGTGAATGTCAAAGATGATTTCGTGAGTCAGTGTTATATGCATCAGGTAGCCGCCCGTCGTATGAACCACGCCCTTCGGCTTGCCTGTCGAGCCCGATGTGTAAAGGATGTAAAGCGTATCTTCCGCATTCATCCGCTCACATTCGCACTCCTCGCTCGCTCCTGCCATCACTTCGTGGTACCACACATCTCTGCCGTCCTTCATATTGCAGGGCTCACTATTCACCTGCACAACCACTACGCTCTCGATTGTCGGGGTCTTCTCCAGTGCGGCGTCTGCGATGGCTTTGAGCTTGATATGCTTGCCCCCGCGAAGCGATACATTCGATGTAATCAGCATCTTGCAGTCCGAATCGTTGATACGACCCTCAATCGCATCCGAGCTGAAACCGCCAAAAATAATCGAGTGAATCGCACCGATACGAGCACACGCTAACATCGCTATCACAAGCTCCGGAACCATCGGCATGTATATGGCTACCCGGTCGCCTTTCTTTATACCCTTGCCCTTCAGCACGTTCGCAAACTTGCACACCTCTTTGTGCAGTTCTTCGTATGTGAATTTCTTCACAGCCGAATCCTCGTCACCCTGCCATATCAACGCCGTCTTCTTCGCTGTCGGTGTCCCAAGATGACGGTCGAGGCAGTTATAAGCCACATTAAGCTCCCCGTCCGCAAACCACGTATGCTCTATCTTGCGGCTCTTCGTATCCCACGTGTACTCTAAGCCCTTAGTCGGCTCCTTGAACCAGCTCAAACGCTTTGCCTGTTCGAGCCAGAATTTGTCCGGGTCGTTTATCGACTGCTCCCACATCTGCTGATATTGCTCCATGCTGCTCACATAGGCATTGGCCTTGATTGCCTCCGGCGGCGGAAACTCACGTTCCTCGCTCATAAGCGAATCAATGGCCTTTTTCTCGTTTCCCATAACACTTCTCCTTTTTATGACTGAAAGTTAATACGAATCAGCTTTTCTTGTGAACACTGTATTTTCTGTGACCGGCCGGGTACTGTCAACCGAAAACCGTTCTAAAAGTTGTATATGAATGATGCCTGAGCACGCAGAGCATCACCGTCGTCGTCGCCGTCGTATTCCGTATGCCACTGAGAAAGCTCAAACCCAACCTGTGTATTCTTGTCCACCGAGTATATCACGTTGCCGAATATCGACCGGTTGTACTCACGCTTATCACCCGTTATGCCGGTCAAATCACCGTCTTTTGGATCATCGATGCTCACACCCAGATTAAAGTTCCACTTGGGGCACGGAGTTAAGCTCGCCGCCACCCAGCCGCCTGTACTGCCGATTTCATTGCCTCTCGTCGTATTCACACCCTGGCCGACTCCGCCAAGATAAGCGCTCAGATTCTCACCCGTAAACAGTTCACCCTTTACCGTCAGCCATTCGTTAATCGGCTGCAGCACATCAAGGTTCAGCGACCAACTGTCATACTTATCGCTGCCGCCGCTGGCCGTTGTGTCATATTCCTCTTTCGCCCAGTGACCCGAAAAACCCAGTGTCATCGGCTTGTTGTTCACACACGGAAACTGCAAGCTCGCTCTGCCCTGGAAACCCGGAATACCTGCGTCTTCGCCGGCATCTCGCAACACGAAGGACCCGCTGCTTATCCCTATCGTCCTCGCCAGCGCTCCTTCAAGCTTCAGATCAACGTCATTCGCAAGCGCATAGCTCTTCGTCAAACGTATCTGTGGACGCCGATAACCGATATTACCTGCCCACCACGCAACCGAATAGTTCAGCGTGTAAGGCACCAGCGGTGATATCACATCCGATGTCTGCCCCGCAATGATGCTGAACCGCTCCTCGGGCCAGTCTAAATTCATATATGCGTGACGCATCATCAGCCGGGATTTATTCTCCGAGCCGCCCTCGAAGAAATCCACCTCAACTCGCCCGCTCGTTCTCAACTCGCCGTCTTCAGGCCCTCTGATTCGCACACCAAGCCGGGTCTCATTCGCCGTCATATTGAACTCGTCGTCGTTCTCGTTCGTCCCCTCGGGGCTCACCCACTTCAGATAGTTGCCGGCATTTGTCCGCGATGTATCGTACGCAGCATCGAGCTTCAGCCGACCATAGACCTCAACGTCTAAGCTGCTCGTCACCGGCTTCTTCTCGCCGGATTGTACAAGCGCTGCTATCCTCTCGATCTCTCTTTCTGTTAGCTCCCGTGCTTCTGCTGGCTCGCCCTTCGCCTTCGGTGCCTCCGCCTGCCCGGAAAGCATCTGTTTTATCTCCGCAAGCTCTTTCTCCAATTTCTCCACCCGCTGCCTTAGCTCCGCATTTTCCTTCGCCGGCTCATCTGTCTTCTCCGCTCGGCATACTCCCGCTAAGGCCGTTATCAAAACCGCACCTAACAAGATACTTACACTTCTCACGGTATAGCTCCTTTCCTGCAAAATCTGCCCGACTCGGCAATCTCATGCTATTGTCGCGCGAAAGATGGGTTCGGCAAGGCCAATCCTGAAGAAACCACCTTGTGCTACCGGCCCCCTGCGTCCATGCCTCGCCGTTTCCCCCCTCAACTTGGAACAAAGCGGGAATTCTAACCCAACAGCCCCAATCCCGTCAACCTGCTCTCGCGAATTGTTCACAAATAAAACCAAATTATTACCCAAACGAACATCCCGCCCCACATACCCTCCGCGCCTCTCTAATAACGCGACTTGAAATTTCCTCCACTGCCCCTAAAATCTAAGCTACAATACGATTGATCCGGAAAAAGGCTTTAGGAAACACTACATGCACATCAGAACAGTCACGTTTCATCACAACAAATTCCCGACCACCGAATATTACCCCTTCAACCTCGAAATCTTCAATCGAACGGACAATCTGGATTTTACCTCACCTGTCACATTCTTCATAGGCGAAAACGGAACCGGAAAATCAACCCTCCTGAGAGCCATCTCCCACAAATGCGCCATCTATATCTGGCAGGGCATAACCAGGACTCGCCTCGACATCAACCCCTACGAAAACAAGCTTTATAAAGCCATCGACGTCGAATGGACCGATGGCCCCGTCCCCGGCTCGTTCTTCGCCTCAGACATATTCAAGCACTTCGCTCAGGTCCTCGAGGACTGGGCATCCACCGACCGGGGCCAGCTTGACTATTTCGGCGGGAGCTCCCTGCTGACCAAATCCCATGGCCAGTCCCTCCTTGCTTTCTTCGAAGCACGATACCGCATAAAGGGCCTTTACCTTCTCGACGAACCGGAAACCGCACTCTCACCCTCAAGCCAGTTGAAGCTCCTCGGCATCCTCACGAAAGCAGCACGCGCAGGCCTCGCGCAATTCATCATCGCCACACACTCACCAATCCTCATGGCCTGCCCCGACGCAAAAATCCTCAGCTTCGACTATGTCCCCATCAAATCCATCGGCTACGAAGATACCGACTACTTCAAAATCTACAAAAAGTTCATGGCCGACAGAAACCGGTATTTGGAACAGCTCTAACCCCCCGAAAACGCTTCGTCTGCAGACCAACGTTCGGCTGGAACTTGCGCAGATACACCCGTCAAACTGTAACCTTTGCTTCAACGGGTTTCCTTGCAGCCGGCTTTTCCACGTCCACTATTTCCGCTGCCGGTTGTGGACACGCCGACTTTGGACATTCGCCGGTCCAGCAATAGAGACAAAGTTTTTCTCTGGGAAACCCAATGGCGCCGACCATATCATCCAAAGTCTGATACCTGAGCGTTGAGACCCCCAAATCCTTGGCGATCCACTCTACCATCTTCCGGTATTTTTCGCAGTTTGCGTCTGTGTATTCGCGGACGTTCTCTATGTCGTCACCTTCTATGCTGCGAATCGCCTTGCGCGCGGCAAGCTCATGGATAGAGCGGGTGGATAGATTAAATTTGCATGGAAACATCAAAGGCGGACACGCCGGTCTCATATGAACCTCTTTGACGCCGCAGTCCCAGAGCTTCTTTATGGCAAAATTCTTAAGCTGGGTCCCCCTGACGATCGAATCCTCACATACAACAATGCTGTTACCTTCGATTACCTCTTTAATCGGGATCAGCTTCATCTTTGCGATCAGATCTCGTGTTCGTTGTGAGGGCGGAGTATAGCTTCGGCCATATCCCGGCGTGTATTTCACAAGTGGCCGCCTGAACGGCTTGCCCGATTCCATCGCATACCCCAGGCCGTGGGCAAATCCCGAATCCGGAATCCCGCAGACCATATCCACGCGGATATCCCGGTCGCGCTTTGCAAGGTGCCGCCCGCATCTTTCCCGTACTATCTCGACGTTTATACCTTCATAATTTGACGCAGGAAAACCCGTGTATATCCACAAAAATGCGCAAATCTGGCTGCCGTTTGCACCGCCGGGCCTTCTCTGCACAATACCGGCTTCACTTAGAAGAACTACCTCTCCCGGCTCAATGTGCTTCACAACCTCAAATTCGTTATTCGCAAACGCAGTAGTCTCACTTGTCACTGCCCAGGCGTCCGACCGCCTGCCAACAATCAGAGGCGTATATCCGAATCTGTCTCTTGCTGCGTATATCCCGTCGCTATGCAGCAATAACAGCGAGCACGAGCCCTCAATCACTTTGAACATCCCCTCTATCCCGTCCACCAAATCGCTGCCGCGGTTGATTAGCTTTGCTATCAGCTCCGAGGTATTAACACCTCCCTTGCTCATCTCACTAAACGACGCCCCCATATCTAACAGCTTGGCTGTTAATTTCTCCGCGTTATCTATGAATCCGCCCGTCACTATGCAGAATGCTCCGAACTTCGAGTTGAGGTAAATCGGCTGCTCTTCATAATCGCTGATAACGCCTATGCCCTTGTTGCCTTTTATACGTTCATAATCGTCATAAAACTTCGACTTGAACTGGCTCTGGTTTAAGCTGTGTATCTGCCGAGTGAAACCGGCATCCCCAAGTACCGCCAACCCTCCGTACTCTGTTCCAAGGTGCGAATGATAATCCGTCCCGTAGAAAAGAGTTTCCGCACAGTTGCCCTTTGAGACCACCCCGAAAACGCCGCTCATTGTCCACCTCCTTTGTGGTATCCACGTGACCTTCCATGCTCAACGCTCGGCAGCACTGCCGAATCTGCCGCCGGCCGCAAAATAGCAAAGCCGTCATCGGAATGCAAATGTTCTTATCACTAATCGAAGAATTATCGCCTGAAGGCGTTATCCTGAGCCGCTCCCGTTTTTTCATTGGGCGCGGGCAAGGGATTTGTGGATTGGGATGAAAAAGCCAGGCCCGCGGGCTTATGCCCGCGGGCCTGAGTTTAACGTCTGTTTGTCCCTGTTGCAATTTCCCGAACTTCTCAGCCACCGATTATCTGCACATTGTCGAAAGTTCCGGTGGATAGACTGCCGGAATCGTGGCTGGTCACGGCCATGCCGACATAGATGTTGGTAGCCATATTGACGGTTACCGTGTCGATGAGCGTCCAGGATGAGCCGTTCGAGGACACATAAGCGCTGAAGCTGTTGCCCGAACGGACCAGTCTCATCCAATAGGGCGGACTCTGGCTGGTTCCCCATACGGTCTGGGTGCTGTCGCCGCCGGTAGTGTCACGGTGCAGGATTGTCCAGCTATTAACGGTTCGAGCGACATTGGTCGTGTAGTTGTTCAGTGCATAAGTTGAGTTCGCCGCCAGGGTCTCTCTGAACATCAGGCCGGCCTTTGCCCAGTCCGCAGTGATGCTTGTGAAGCTCACCACTCGGGCGATTATCTCACAGTCGCCGCTGACGGACTGATAGACATAGTGGAACGAATCGCTTGTTCCGGATATGTCACTGCCGTCGCCGTTGAGAGTCCACGTGCCTGCGGTTTCCGAAGCGCTGCCGGCAACGCCCGGACTTCCGATGTCCTGGCTAATCCATTCACTCGCCGCTGCCGTCGTGAAGCTCCAGACATCGCCTGTAGTTGTGCCGCCGTCGCCGACCTCGTCAATGCGCCAGTAGTACGTCGTAACTTCATCGAGCGTGCCGGGATCGTAGGTGGTACCTGCCTGGTTCTGCACGAACGGTGGAGAAGTGGTGTCACCAAAATAGACATCGTGGCTGGTTGCACCGGAACCTGCCGTCCAGCTAAGATCCGCATCTACACTCACATCCGTTGCACCATCGGCAGGACTGGGATTAGTTGCCTGATCAGGAGGTGGTGGAGGAGCAGCAGTGGTGAACTCAATGCCGTTGACTAAAGCGTAGTTAACAGACGCCGTGAAGGTGATATCGAGTACGCCGTCGGTCACCGTGACATTGAATGTCTTAATCAAAGCGGCGTTCATGCCGCCGGCCTCTACCCAGATGTCAAGGTCGTTGTATTGCGAGCCCTCCACGTCCATGCTGAAAACACGCGAGCCGGCGCTGTCGAAGTAGGTCTCGGCAAAGTGCAGCTTTACCGTGTAGTCGTCGTTGGCAACATTGAACTGATAGCCGGACATACCGTAACGCTCGGTCTGATAAATCCTGTCATCGGTTGTCCCGGTAATCTCAATACTGCCGCGGTCGACGGTTTCACCACCGATGTATCCCTCATCTGCGACCCAGGTGTTACCCTGGCCGTCGACATAGGGTTCTGTCCCGCCACACTCGACATAATGCTCAGTAAGCGGCGCCTGCGTTGTAAAGCTCCAGACGACACCCGTGGTTGTGCCGACAGCGTTCTTCTCGTCAATTCTCCAGTAGTAGGTGGTGCTGTTGGCCATTGTGCCGGGGTCAAACGTCATAGCAGTCTGGTTACCCTGGAAGTTACCGGGGCTGGTCTGCCCGAAATAGACATCGTGGCTGGTTGCGCCGGAACCTGCCGTCCAGCTCAAATCAGCATCTACACTTACGCCAGTCGCGCCATTAGAAGGATTCGGATTAGTTGCTTGTCCAGGCGGAGGTGTTGCGGCTTCGGTTGTAAAGCTCCAGACAATGCCTGTTGTTGTGCCGCCGTCGCCTACTTCGTCGATACGCCAGTAGTATGTGGTATCGTTGTACAGCGTGCCCGGATCAAACGTGGTGCCGGTCTGGTTGCCCTTAAACTCGCCTGAATCCGGTGTCGAGTCGGTGCCGAAATAGACGTCGTGTGAAGTTGCCCCAGAGCCGGCCGTCCAGCTTAAGCTTACGTCAATGCTTACATCCGTTGCTCCATCGGCAGGTGACGGATTGGTCGCCTGGCCGGGCGGTGCTACAGGTTCGGTCGTAAAGCTCCAGACAACACCAGTAGTTGTTCCGCCGGCATTGAGCTCGTCGATACGCCAGTAGTATGTGGTATTGTTGGCCATCGTGCCGGGGTCGAAAGTCGTAGCCGTCTGATTGCCCTGGAAGGTGCCGGGGCTGGTCGTGCCGAAATATACGTCATGTGAAGTCGCACCGGAGCCTGCGGTCCAGCTTAACGTGGCAGTCGTGCTCACGGCAGTCGCGGCGTTGGCAGGACTTGGATTTGTTGCCGGGTCCGGAGGTACCGGTGGTCCACTCACAGGCGCAAAGGCCGCCGCTGACTGTGCGAGTCTGTTGGCGCCTGAGTGCGTCCAGCTTACGGTTGTAGAACCAGCCGATGCGACAAGCTTGGTGCTTCCCGCTGCAGATGCACTGTCGTTCTGGACGTCATACCGCTCAGTATTGCCGCCGGTTGCTGTGTATGAGCCGCTGTTGCCGCAGCCGACTACGTCAATTACCCATGCACCGTTTGTCTGAGTTGTAATGTTAGTCGAGATGCTGTTCGAGCCGGTGTTGCCGTTGGTTGCAACTGCTTCGGCGACTGCCTGATCGGCGTTCCGTAAGCTGATTGAACCGCCGCTACGCTCGGCGACAGAGCCGCTGTACGTGACTGTAACAGTGGCTGTGCCGACCGTTGGGCTGAGCAGGTAGTACAACGCTGTTCCCTGCAGATAGCTGGTGCCTTCGGTACTCGTCGAGTTGGGAACCAGCGTCATCGCTACGCCGCCGTAGGTTACCGAGCTGATATTCAAATCGGTGCCGCTGCTGTCTTCGCCAGCCACACCGACAATCAATATGCGGTTACTGCCGCTGCCGACTGTGTGAGACCAGCTCAGCGTCGTGCCGTTCGTACCGTTGGAGTTCGAGCCGACCGAATCGAACTCTATAGCTGCGCCGGGTTCGGATTCGGTGGTGAAGCTCCAGACGCTGCCGGTGGTCGTGCCGCCGGCACCGACCTCGTCGATTCTCCAGTAGTACGTAGTGCTGTAGGCCAGTGTACCCGGATCAAATGTAGTGCCGCCCTGGTTGCCCTGGAACGTGCCGGGACTGCTCGTGCCGAAGTACACGTCGTGGCTTGTTGCACCGGAGCCTGCGGTCCAGCTAAGGTCTGCGGTTGTGCTTACATCCGTTGCACCGTCAGCCGGGCTCGGATTGGTTGCCTGGCCGGGTGGCAGTACAGATTCGGTCGTGAAGCTCCAGACAACACCGGTGGTCGTGCCGCCGGCATTCTTCTCGTCGATACGCCAGTAATAGATCGTATCATTAGCCATCGTGCCGGGGTCAAAGGTCGTGGAAGTCTGGTTGCCCTGGAACGTGCCGGGGCTGGTCGTGCCGAAGTACACATCGTGAGAATCCGCACCGGAACCAGCCGTCCAGCTCAGGTCTGCATTTATGTCCACACCCGTCGCCGCATCGGCAGGACTCGGATTCGTTGCCTGACCAGGCGGCGGTGGTGCAGTTGGCTCATAGAGCTGGGTCTGCGGGATTATCTCTTTGGTCTGGTTTGCACTTGACCAGCGCAGTTCGGCAACCGCGCCGCCGCCGTTCTCGTAGTAGTCCATCTGGATGTCATACTGAGTGCCGGCGGTAAGGGCGATGGTTCCGCTGTTCTCGGTCGGTGCATGGTCCGTCCAGTTCTCAACGACCAGTTGGCCATCGACCCAGAGACGGACGCCATCGTCAGAGTTTGTGTAGAAGGTATAGGTCTCTGAGTAGAGTGGCTCGACGAAACCCGTCCATCTTACAGAGAACGTATCTGCGCCAATTGATGGGTCAGGTGAGCCGCTGCCCCAGTTAAAGTTGACAGTAGGGTCAACTCTGCTCAACACAAACGCTGTGAAATCGATGTTATCATAGTAGTCGCCCTGCAGGCCGGTTCCTGAGCCGGCTCCGGGTCTGGTCGTAAAGCTCCAGACAACACCTGTGGTTGTGCCGACAGCGTTCTTTTCGTCAATTCGCCAGTAATATGTAGTATCATTGGCCAGTGTACCGGGGTCAAAGGTCGTGCCAGTCTGGTTGCCCTGGAACTCGCCGGAGTCGGGTGTTGGATCTGTGCCGAAATAGACATCGTGGCTGATAGCACCGCTGCCTGCAGACCAGCTGAGAGTTACTGTCGTATTGACACCGGTTGCGCCATCGGCAGGAGAAGGATTACTCGCCTGGCCCGGAGGCTGAGGCGCAGCTTCGGTCGTGAAGCTCCAGACGCTACCTGTGGTAGTACCGGCGGTATTGACCGAATCGATACGCCAGTAGTAAGTAGTACTGGCAGCCAGAGTTCCCGGATCGAATGTAGTTCCGGTCTGGTTGCCCTGGAACTCACCGGAATCGGGAGTTGAATCCTGGCCGAAATACACATCATGTGAATCGGCTCCCGAGCCTGCCGTCCAGCTTATATCGGCTTCGACACTAATATCGGTTGCGCCGTTGGCTGGACTCGGATTACTTGCCTGCCCCGGCGGCTGTGGTGCACCACCCACGCCGTAGAGTGTCGTTATACTGCTGTTAGGCACGGTAACCGGCCCGGAGCTGGAGATGGTGCCGGCATTCACACAGTTCTCACCCGAGGTGGTTCTGTAAACGTCGAAGTTGTCCGGAATAATAGAACCGCCGATGCTGATGTCGAGCGTCCTCTGCGAGCCCGAATCGTTGATAAGCACAATTGTCAGTGTCTGATTTGCAGAATGTGTGAATGCCGCGGCATAGACACCGGACTGGTCGGTGTCGGCCTCGACCATGACGGCATCCGGTCGAATGTATCTGTAGAACTGTTTTGAGACATAGTAACGCTTTGTGGGATTGCCTAACTGCATAAGCGCATACTCACCGCCAGTATCGTTGCTCAGTTGCCAGAATACCCAGGCAGAGAGGTGGCCATACTTCAATCCGGAGAATATCTGCGTTCCCAAAGTCCACGCGCCACTCCAGTCGGTGCTGAAGCCGCTCGTCTCAGTCATCCAGAAATGCCTGCCCGTATTGTCGATGTCCAGACGCTGCCTGGCCAGGACCCACTCCGCCTGCGATGCCGGATCCGGGCTTATACCGTCACTGTAACCGTGAACAGCCCAGATACCCATGTGCGAATTGGCCAGCGAATCGTCTTTAACCTTTCTTATAGCAGAAGTGTTTGCCCAGTCCCAGTCTCTGGTTATGCCCCAGAGCATATGCTCATCGCCGAACAGCTTCAGGTCGGGATAAGAATTGTGAATGATAGGCGCAGCTATCTTGAACATGTCCCTGTATTGTTCCGCCGTGTAAACACAGGAGTTATAGGGCTCGGGAAACAGCGGTTCGTTCTGCAGACTCCACGCATAAACATCAACCCCGATACCTGCAAAGTCGTCACGGGCATCAACCGTATAGTTGCCCAAGTCATCATAATACTCGGGCAAAAGACTGCCGCCATCGGGGCTGCCGTTGTCCTTCATATACGAGGGCGGCGTCCAATACGTTATGACGATCTTCAGCGGTTCGCCGTGTTGAATCGCCTTGTCTCGCAGCAACTGATAATACGGCGCCTGAGCCGAAAACTGAGTATCCTGGTCGCCCTCCGGCGGATAGTATTCATTCCTGTGGATAGTCAAACCAAGATCTGAGATGATCAGGTCACCGAAAGAATCGTTCCACCATTCCGAAGGATTAGCCCAGTTGACATTCCTGAGGCCGAAAGCACCGAAGCCGTCAATCGTCTGATATTGAGTTGACTCATCGACGGTAATAGTCGCCGCGAAGACAAAACCCGGAATGAAAGTGCTCAACAAAATCGCAGCAACAGCCAAAAAACTAAAATGTTTCCATCTTTTACACATGAGATGTTCCCCTGAAAATTCCCTCTGTTAACTTGTTAAGCATACATAATGTTGGAAACGAGCTTTCTACCATTTCTCCATTTCTGGTTTCTCACCTCCTTTCTCGAACAGAGCCGGATGTTCTGGCTGGTTGGTTCTTTTCACATGGGCACGGTGCGACAGTTTGCACCTATGCCGGCTCAAGCCCACGGGCGAAAGACCCGCGGGCTCGAACCGTTCATACACACAACTAAAAATCAGTTGGGCGAGAGATAATCACCGGGTATGACCTGCTGAGAGATACCCGGACCCTGCCATGCGACTGCTAAGTTGTCGCCGCCGCCGCCTTCCTTCTGGAGGGCTTCGATGTAATAGACATTACCGCCGGTAAGCGAAATTGAACCGGACTGCTGCTCGGCGTATTTATCCCACTGACGTGAGCTGCTCCAGCCGGGGACATTGGCAATCAGAGATGCATTTGCAGGGTTGTCATTGGTGCTGAGCCAGAGTTCGCCGTTGTCGTCGGAGGCAATCCAGAAGGTGTAGTCTCCGCTGTCGGTCGGGTGCAGATAGCCGCTGATCCTCGTGCCGTAGTTGTCGGCCCAGTCGGTCGGGGCCTCGAATGACGTCGGTTCATCGCTGCCGGTGGGGTTGTCCGGGTAGTCGGGGCTGGATGTGAGGTCTGAGATAGCGTTTCCGCCTATTTCGGTCCACCACTCGCGGAGGATGGTTCCTGTACCGCCGCCTTCGGCTTCGTAAAGCTGAGTTTGCGGGATGACTTCTTTGGCCTGCGACGGGCTTGACCATCGCAGCTCAGCTACCGCACCGCCGCCGTTCTCATAGAAGTCCATACTGATGTCGTACTTGGTACCCGCTGTGAGGCCGATGATCCCGGAGTCTTCAGTAGGTCCATGGTCTGTCCAGTTGTCGATGAGTGATTGGCCATTGACCCAGAGCCGTACTCCGTCGTCGGAGTTAGTATAGAAGGTGTAATTCTCGGAATACAAAGGCTCGACTTGACCCGTCCATTGGACACTGAATGAGTCGGCGCCCATAGAAGCATCGGGTGCACCGCTGCCCCAGTTGAAGTTGACGGTAGCATCGACCCTTGTCAGAGCGAAACCGGTGAAGTCCATGTTGTCATAATAGTCGCCGGTAAGACCCGTACCGTTTCCACCGCCGCCCACGACCTTGTAGTACCCGTCTTTCACCGTGCCGGGAATGGGGTCGCCGAAGGTGGCGTTGTCGAAGGTTATGCTGCCGGTGACTCCGTACATGTAGTTGAAGTAGCCGTCTGCTCCATAAGCCACATCCACTGTCTCGGAGAAAACTACTGTTTGCCCTTCGCTGGCGCACCAGGTGTATCCCACCGGACCGCCGGCTGATGCTGCGGTTGTAAAACTCCAGACGTTGCCGGTGGTTGTGCCTACCGCATTGACCGAATCAATTCGCCAGTAGTATGTCGTGCTGTTGGCGAGTGTGCCGGGGTCAAAGGTAGTGCCGGCCTGATTACCCTGGAATGTGCCGGGACTTGACTGTCCGAAATACACATCGTGGCTGGTAGCATCAGAACCGGCTGTCCAGCCAAGGTCGGCATCGACATTGACGCTGGTAGCACCATTGGCCGGACTGGGATTGCTCGCCTGTCCGGGCGGCTGTGGAGCGGCCTGCGGAGTTGCCGTCACACCGTTTGACGCGCTGCTTTCACCGGCGGCGTTTTCCGCGGTGACGTAATAATAATACGTCACGCCGTTGGTTACGCTCGTATCGGTATAGTATGTGTTGGCAGTCTCAGCGTGGAGATAGTAGTTGCCTCCTGTGCCGCGATAGATGTTATATTCAGTAGCTCCGGCAGAACCCGTCCAGTTCAGAGCCACCTGCCCGTCACCCGGTGTCGCTATGAGATTTGTCGGCGCATCGGGAGGCTGAGGTCCGCCGCCTGTCACGGCGACATTGCTGATATCCGTGGTGCAGAGTGTTCCGTCGTTGTGGGCGGTGACGGCCAGACCGATATAGACATCGGTCGCCATCGCGACGGTAGCGGAGCCGACCTGGTTCCAGGCGCCGCCGTCGCTCGATTCGTAGCCGGTGAGCGTGTCGCCGCTGCGGACTAAGCGTACCCAGTACGGGGCGGTAACGCTGCTGCCTGCTGTGTGAGAGCTGGAGCCGTCGGTGGTGGTTCGCCTCTGGAAGGCGGCGCCGTTGCCTGCGGTGATTACCATCATAGCATGCGTTGAACCGCCGGTGAGCGACTCTCGAACCATCACGCCGGCCTTTGCCCAGGAGTCGGTGTTCTCGACGCTTGCAACTCTTGCCGAGATTTCACCGTCACCTGAGAGCGACTGATAGACATAGTGGAACGAATCGTATGTTCCCCAGATGTCGGCTCCGCCGCCTTCGATAGTGAACGTGCCCGAAGATTCGGAAGCTGTTCCCGCCTGAGACGGGCTTCCGACGTCGCCGTTTACCCATGGACTGGGCAGTCCGCCGCCGGCGGATTCTGTTGTAAAGCTCCAGACGGTGCCTGTAGTAGTTCCGACAGCGTTCTTTTCGTCGATGCGCCAGTAGTACGTCGTATCGTTGGCCATTGTGCCGGGATCATAGGTTGTTCCGGCCTGGTTGCCCTGGAATGTGCCGGGACTTGATTGGCCGAAATAGACATCGTGTGAATCGGCGCCGGAGCCGGCTGTCCAGGACAGGTCTGCGTTAACACTGACGCCGGTTGCGCCATTTACCGGGTTTGGCCCTGTCGCCACACCGGGCAGGGTTGGTCCACCGCCTGAGCCGATGAGGTCCCTGACGGCCTGGAAGAGGTAATTTCGGTCGGGGTTACTGAGGTCGTCGGTGAGTCCCCAGCAGCCATAGCGGGTGTATGCGCCCTGCAGAGTGAACTGCATGGCCAGTCCGCCGCCGAGGTCCCAATAGTTGTTGGCGAAGTTTCGCTTGTAGATGTCGGCCTGCTGGGAGTTTCTAACGGCCATGATTCTGTTACCGATGTTTGTGGTGCTGCCTCCGCCGGTATCAGGTCCGCCCTCGTAGGAGCAGAATCCACCAGGCAAGGACCATGAGCTTGCAAGGTTGATTTCTCCCTGCCGTCCTGTGACCTGGCCGTCGGTGGCGTCACTCATTGCATCGAGTATCTGCTGGACGGTGTAGGTTTCGGTACCCTCGCCACCTGAGGCGGCGGTGCCGCCGTAGTAGAGCGGTGATGAGGTGCAGTAGATGTAGTTGCTCGGCGCGCCATACTGAGCGTTTAGGAAGTCGAGCATTTGGTCAAATCTGCCAACGGTGAAGAAGTCTCCGCTCACGCCTGCCAGAACACCACGAATTCGATTGTTAATTTCGCCGCTTCCAAAGACAGAGGCGAAGATATCGACGATTTGCTTTACTCTTCGCGCATGTCGGCGCTGAGCCCATACCTCCTCATTGGTCGAGCCGTCGTAATTGAGATTGGAGCCTCCTGCGTTGACTTCTTCGACCGCAGCAGCCTTGTTCCAGGCGTACTGTATGAAACCCCAGTTCCACATCTCGTTGCTGTGCTCGAGATAAACGTTGAGACCGCTGTTTAGATTGCTGTGGACGAGCTGGGCGAGCTGTGTGATGTAGTTGTCGTCTGCAGCGACAGGAATACAGATATAGAGGTCCATATTGACGGTGTTGCAGAGCTGAATCATATACTCCCAGGGCCAGCCATCCTTTTTGTTGAGGGTGCCCATGGTGCTTCCCCAAGAGGCATCCGTGGTCTTTTTTCGGTTTGACCAGGACTGAGTGATTGGCCCGAATTCATCCCACTCGACGTTGCCGTTTGTCATAGCGACACCCATGAATCTGACAGCGGCAAAGTCGGCGCTGGTGAGTGTGCTGATGATGTCATCTCTGAAAAGCTGAGTTGTGTCTGCGGGGTAGCCGGGACGAATGCATCTGAAGTTGGTGAAGCCGCTGCCGGTCGGGCTGGCGGGCGTCCTCTTTGTGTCGGTGAAGTGCATAACTATAATCCCGTGGTGCGGGCCCGGCGGGTCCATTACAAGATCAAATGTTGTGGTGTTTGTACCGGAGTTGTAGGACTGGTTTTGGATAGTCCATGAACCTTCGACGTGAGAAAGTGTCGCCTGGCCGATGAATGAACATTTGTACGTTCCGCTTCTGTCAACGCGGTATTCTTCGGGGTCATCGATTTCCCCTGCCCATTCGGCCACAGGGCGGTAATCAATTACCCATTGTGCATCGGTCATAAGCCAGCCGTCGGCGTCGACGTCGGCGCCGGTCAGATCGGTCCAGCCGCCGGCCCCATCGGGCTTTGCCCATCTGTAGCCTTCTCTGGCAATGTCAACGAAGACATCGCCGGGTGCCTCGACACCCATTCGGCCGGGATATGGCGCGGCAGAGACCGACAAACCAATGATGAGCACCAGCACGCCGGATAAAGATATGAGTTTCTTCCACATTGTTCTTTTCCTCCCACAATAATTTAGAAAATACTTTGTTTCAAGATTGAACCACATAACTGTGCGCTTCAATTACTCCTCTCCTGTCATTCTCACCTCCTTTCACCGGTATATCAAATCTTTACAGAACTTATACACGGCCCCTTATTTTTATCACGCACTAAGCGTGTAATTGTCAACGGCGGCGATTGAAGCGCTGAAAATCGAGAAATGATTGCCCGAGCTGCGTCGCCAGGCGGCGATAGTGCAGGCGTACCACCCAACCGGCTTCGCCATCTACCCTTTCCTTCATGGCTCATATTCCACCTCCATGAGGAATTCACAAATACCCCGCCCAACGGCTCTCTTGAGCGCGCTGTGAATGTTCGTTAAGGTCGACCGGGTAAGAAAACCGGGTGCGACTCCTCTTTCAAATTGCTGTGGCCTTTTATACAGGCATCCTGTGCCTTGTCAACCCTTTTTTTATTTTTTTTCTAATTTCTTTTTGTAACCGTCCATGGACATAAAACGGTGTTTTTGCGTCATTGCCACACCCCGTCAGAGATGGGCGATGTTGACACGTTGTGTGAATGGGCATAGGATTACCTAACTTGACTTGATATACATTGATAAGGGTTATGCGGATGTCGGATAAGAAGAAGGGATATCGCGATACACTGAATCTGCCGAAGACGAGCTTTTCTATGAAGGCGAACTTGGTGCAGAATGAGCCGCCGATGCGAAAAGAGTGGGCGAAACAGGATATCTACGCTAAGATTAGAGAGGCCGGGGCCGGCTCGCCATTGTACGTGCTCCACGACGGGCCGCCTTATGCGAACGGCGATATTCACATGGGGACCGTTATCAACAAGGTTCTGAAGGACTTTGTTGTGCGATACAAGACGATGACGGGCTTTGATGCGCCGTTTGTGCCCGGCTGGGACTGTCACGGCCTGCCGATTGAGTCGAAGGTGGTGACGGAATTAGGCGAGAAGGCACGCGAGATGAGCAAGCCGGAGATTCGCAAGCTCTGCCACAAATACGCGAGCAAGTACATCAGGATTCAGAGCAAACAGTTTCAGCAGCTTGGAATATTCGGTGATTTCGCCAATCCATACCTGACATTCAAGCCGCAATACGAAGCCGGTATCTTAGAGGTCTTCGCCGAATTGGTCGGCAAGGGGCTGGTACGCAAGCAGCTAAAGCCCATCCACTGGTCGGTCGGCTGTGAGACGGCCTTGGCCGAGGCCGAGCTCGAATACAAAGACATCGAGTCACCGAGCATCTATGTCAATTTTCCCGTCGCAGCCGAGTCGGTGGGAAAGCTCAAAGAGCTGGGCCTTGCCGAGGATGGGGACACGAATGTACATTTTATGATATGGACAACGACTCCCTGGACGCTCGCCGCGAACTTGGCCATTGCGGTCCATCCGGTTCTGGAGTACGTAAGCCTGCGATATAACAAGGACGGCAAAAAGGTGGTGTCGATTGTCGGCACGGACCGGCTGGAGGCGGTCGTTGCCGCTGCCGGTCTGAAAGAGGGAGAGTACAGGACTGGCAAGCCAATTAGAGGTCAACATCTTGAAGGGCTGCGGTATGTGCATCCGTATATTGAGAAGAATCCGACGGACAAGGATGCGTATATGGTGGTTTGCGCGCAGTATGTCACGACCGAGGACGGAACGGGATTAGTGCATACGGCGCCGGGGCACGGCGTCGAGGACTATATGACGGGCCAGCAATACGACTTGGCGATTTATTCACCGGTGGGCGACGACGGCTGCTATGACGAGACGGTTCCGGAGTGGCTGCGAGGTAAAAAAGTCCTCGAGGTCGACCAGGAAATCATCGACCACCTTGAGACCAAAGGGTGGCTTGTTAAGCAGGAGAAGCTGATGCACAGCTATCCGCACTGCTGGCGAAGCAAGATACCCGTCATCTTTCGCGCGACCGAGCAGTGGTTCGTGAGCGTTGACAAAGAGATGCCGGAGGTCGGCAAGAGTCTGCGCGATATGGCGCTGCAAAGCGTCAAAGACGTGCAGTGGATACCCGCGTGGGGACAGAAGCGGATCGAGGGCATGCTCGAATCGCGGCCCGACTGGTGCATCAGCAGGCAGAGGAGCTGGGGACTGCCGATTCCGGTATTTGTCAACGGCAAGGGACAAACACTGCTGACGAAGGAATCCGTACTTGCAGTTTCAAGACACATCGGACGGAAGGGCTCGGACAGTTGGTTCACCGATTCGCCGAAGGAAATCTTAGGGGACGACTTCAGCTTGCCCGAAGGATTCACTTTCAACGATTTGAAGAAGGAAGAGAATATTTTCGACGTCTGGTTCGAGTCGGGGTGTAGCTGGTACAGCGTCGCACAAAAGGCCGGCTGGCCTGTGCCCGTGGATTTGTACCTCGAAGGTTCGGACCAGCATCGCGGCTGGTTTCAGTTGTCACTGCTGCCGGCGCTTGGTGTGGCGGGCAAGGCGCCGTTCAAGGCGGTGCTGACGCACGGCTTTACCGTCGATGAGAAGGGAATAAAGCAGTCGAAGTCATTGGGTAACTATGTCAACGCACAGGAAGAGGTGGGCAGGTACGGTGCGGATATTCTGCGGCTGTGGGTGGCCAGTGTGAATTATCAGGAGGATATCCGGTGCAACGATGAGCTTATCGGGCGGACGCAGGATGCGTATCGCAAGATTAGAAACACTCTGCGGTTCCTCTTAGGCAACCTCTACGACTTCGACCCGGCGAAGGACGGCGTTGCTTACAGTGACATGTTCGAGATTGACCGCTGGGCGGTGCAGCAGCTTCAAAAGCTGATTGTCCAGACAGGCGACGCATACGAGAATTTTGTGTTCCATCGGGTATTTTCGCTGATTTACAACTTCTCCACGGTCCAGATGAGCAACATCTATATGGACATTTTGAAGGACCGGTTGTACTGCGACGGTGCGCCGAGCATGAGCCGACGGAGCTGTCAGACGGCGATGCAGAGAATCTTGGATACGCTTGTTCGGATATTGGCACCGATTTTAGTTCATACGGCCGAGGAGGCCTGGTCGGCAATGAAGTTCAAGTCGCAGGACCTCGATAGCGTCCACCTGGCCGAGATGCCCAGGGTCGATGACTCGATTGACTACAAAGCCGAAGACCAAAAGTGGGATAAGATCATGTCCCTGCGCGACGAGGTCCTGCGGGGCCTCGAGGGACTGAGGCAGGACAAGACAATCGCCAGCAATCAGGAGGCGACTGTCACCATCAGGTGCGCCGAGGAAACGGCGAAGCTGCTGGAGGGGTTCGGGCTTGAGCAGTTTGTTGCGCTGTGTATTGTCAGTGAGGTAAAGCTCGAGAAGGACGCAGGTGAGACGGTGGTGATAGCAGAGAAAAGCACCCATCAGAAGTGTCAGCGGTGCTGGAACTACTCCCCGACCGTCGGTGCCGACGGCGAACACCCCGACATCTGCGCCAGATGTGCCGAGACAGTCAGGCAGTCGAGTCAGTGATGGGCTGCTGCACTGCCACCTTTGAGCTGGGAAGCGACCTTTTCGAAGACCATATCAACGGTGATATTCTTGATGTTGTGTTTTGGGTCGCAACTGTCGGGCTTTAGGCCCCTGGTGAAAGGGTCGATAGCGACGACGCATTGGCCCCTGCCGTAAGGAGCAACTCTCGACGGGTTTGTTGGGCCGAAAATCAGGACTATGGGGACGCCGAGTGCGGCGGCGATATGGCCCGGCCCCGTATCGTTGCCGACTACAAGCCGGGCGGATTTCAGCAGAGGTACAAGATCGGCAATGGAGGTTCGGCTGGCGAGATTTGTAACTGCCGTCTTGGTGAGGGCTTTTAGTCTTTCTGCAAGTCCTTTTTCAGAGCATGAGCCGACGATGACGATTGAGCACGCAAAATTCGAGGCGATATTGTCGGCGAGACAGGCGAAGCGCTCGACCGGCCAGCGTTTATTTTCCCGGGCCGAGCCGGGGACAAGAACGACGTAGTTGTCGATGGGGATATTGTGTTCTCGGAGGAGGTTTTCAACCGACTCGGCGGCGGAGGCATCTTCCGGGAAAACGAATTGGACATCGGTTTTAGAAACGCCGGCAGCTTCGGCGATTTTGAGATAGTAATCGACGAGGTGGATGCAGGCGGCGTCCTGCGCAACTTTGTGGTTGTAGAAGAGATGGCCGAACTCTCTGGCCTCTGCCATGCCGAAGCGCTTTGGGCAGCGCGAGAGCCAGGCGAGGCAGGCGGTCCTGAAAAGTCCTTGGAGGTCGAACACGGCGTCAAAACGGCTGTCGCGAAGCCGGCGGATGAGCGTGGATAAGGCACTAAATGCCTTTGGGTCGCGCCAGGCACGGCCTAAGAGTTTACGGTCGAACAGGATAATTTCGTCGAGGTGAGGATGGTTTTCGAGAAGAGCAGCGAATTCGGTGCGGACGAGCCAGGAGATTTTTGCGCTCGGCAGGCTGGTTCGCAGGGCGGCCAGAGTGGGCAGGGCGAGCACGATGTCCCCGAGGGCGCTTGGCTTGATAACAAGCAAGTTTTTCAATTCTTCGGTCATCTCTGTTTTTGTGCAGCAGAATTTCGCAGCGAGCGTGCGTACTTGGCGTCGGCTTCTGCTGCAATCCGGCGAAAGAGGTCGCGCCTTTGCCGAGCACTGATGCAGAGAAGCTTACAGTAAGCCGTGAAGGTCCGCAGGCAGTCTGTTCGAGTGACATTGTGCAGGTTCATGAGTGAGGCGGCGAGGTGCCAAAATGCTCGCAGTTGACGGTACCTTTTTCGAAAACGATACGGTTTTATTCCGTCCATATCCGTCATCAGCAGACGGTACCGTCCGAAAGCATCTTTGGAGACGATGAAATTGGTTGCCTTTGCGTCGCGGTGCCAATAGCCGGCCCGGTGGAGTGCGGCGAGGACTTGTGCGATGCGGACGCAGAGTTGTTTTTTGAGCTTGAACGCTTCTGTGGAGACAGCGGCAGGGAGCTGAGCGAGGAAGTGGTGAAGGTGGTCGCCGTTTTCGATATATTCAGTGACGTAAATACTTTGAATCGAGCGGCCGAATCGCTTTTGCTCGATGGCTGCGAGTGGTATTGCGACGGGGACGGCGCAGCGGAGCAGCTCAACAGCGGTGTTGAAGTTGCGCAGCGCCCTGCCGGGACGAAATGAGCGGAAAAAGGAACGGAGCGTGAGATTTGGATAGTGGCGCTTTATTACGACCTTAATGTCTCGGCCGGCAAGAGTCAGGAATTTGACGACGACGAGGTTTTGGTCCTGTTGTTTTAGGATTTGCTCATAGTCTTCGGCTATGGATTCGGGTCTGGCCAGGCAGTTGCCCCACTCATCGGCGGAGAAAGTCGTGTCCGACAAACCTGAGAGCACCACCGTGGCCTTCCATCCACGCAGAAGTTTCAGCCGTGCGGTCTCAACATTCGCAGACCTTTTTAGCCGCTCACAATCCATAGGCGATGTATTGTAAGCAAAGAGAGGCGAAAGGTAAAATCAAAAGGCGGAGGGGCGAGAATTGGCGCCATTTAGAGCCGGGCAATCGGCGCCGGCGTCAGGATTCTTCCTTGAGCTGCTCGTTGAACATTCGCAGTTGAACATTGACCGCGCTTAGCGCCCAATCGATATAATGCAAGGTGTGTACGGGGCGGTGGTATCCCTCATTCAGCAGGCCATAGCGCACGACACTTAAGAATCTGCTGATTCTCTGTGGGCTGATTTTGGTTGGGTCATCGGCCCATCTCTTCAACTGGTCATAGTCCTCGCTGAACTTTTTGCTGGCTCTAAGCTGTGCGGCAGTCAGATAGTCGCCCGGGTTGTAGCCGAGCTGGAGACCTTTAAGACACATTATTAACGGCTCGTAGCTGGCCCGCCTGTCGAGACGAATGAATTTATATTGCTGGACGCAAGCAGTTGCCTGAGCTGGTGCTTTGTCGGCAATTTCGTCGCGGCCCAGATACCATCTTCGTTCGTTTGTACGGGCAAAGACGAGCTCTTCGCCATATTCATCTCTTATGATTTCGTGGTGACCGAGGCGTGAGACCCTTACGCCGGTTACCTTCAGCTCCGGGCCACCGCCGAGAGCGAGCAGGCATTTGACAAAACCGAGAGGAAGGACCTTTTGTTTGCCTCTTTGATTTCTCCTCAACTGAAATGACAGATGCAGACTGTGCGGCTTAACGTCATAGAAGGCGGTGACTTCCTGTATGAGCCGGTTCAGCAGCCAGGGGTCGGCGGTAGCGGACCTGGACAGCTCGCCGGAGATGTTGAGTCTCCCTGGCGCAAGTTCAAGGAAACCGGTGCGTCGTTCGTTGCTGATAGAGCCGGAGTGGTCGTCTATGTAGCCGCCGAGTTTCCACGATAGAACGTCGAGCTGGAAGTCATGGAAGTACCTGAAGCCGTCATAGACGGGATCTGTCTTCTCCGGAACAACCGACTCAGGCCGGACGGCGGCGGCGCCGAGGTTGCTCAGCTCGATTTCACAGCCGAGTGGTACGAGGCCCGGGTGAAGGTTTGACCGGATATGGTCCAGGTGGTCCTCCACGATACGCGGGTCGAAGAAATTCCTTGCGGCACGGACGGCGTACTTGACGTAATCGATGAGGTCGTGTGTTTCGTGGGGCATTGTCTGCATGCCCTTTCGTACAATCAATTCAACGGTCGGGGCATTTTCGTTTATGATCTCCATGGACGCGAGCAGACTGACAGACCGCTTGAAATACCTCTCGGACGTCTGCATGTGCTCAAGCTCAAAGCGATATCGGTTCTGAATTTGTTCGTCGAGCTGATTGAGCAGGACCTGCCTTATTACCAGTGAGACGTAGTTTTCGATATATCGTTCGGCGAGATGGTCGCCGTACAGGTATTTTATGCTCGGTCGAGGCCGGTCAAGCTCATGCTGAAGGTAGTAATCGCTGACGGCGTCACTTCCGTAATGGCTCATCACCAGGTCACGTTCGGTCGTGCCAAGAAGCTCTCTGTCGGCGCGTCGCTCGAGTTCCGCGTCGAATGTCTTGTCGCCGGGTCTCGTACGTTTCTTAAAAAACTTTTCGATACGTTTGCGCAGCCACAGTTCGTGTATAAGGTTTACGTGGAATCTGTCGCCGAACTGCTTTTTCATAGACTCGTGGGTTGTAAGATATGCCTGTGTTTCGACCGGGCCCGTTGCCGTGTTGACTCGGACGGTTTCACGCTCGTATCTTTTTCCTTCGTATCTGTCGATTTCAGCCATGGCCGAATCAGGAACGTTGTGGACGACGTAGCCTTCTATCTTTGAAGAAGGCAGGGGAAAGGCGTAGAAATAAACCTTGTCGGGGCTTATTTTTCGATAGCCCGGCAGCAGGGCCGCTTCAGCAAGGAGCGTCTGCTCGTCAACCTTAGCCCGTTTTTTCGTAAAGCTCAGACCACATACGGACTGGAAAATCTTCGCATCACGCAGAGAACCGTAGATGAACAAACTGACTCTATTCTCACTCATTGCAAATCATGGCAATATAACCCTACAACGCTACTTAGAATTTAACAACGGAGCTAATCTTTTATTGTATAAGAAGTTATGTCAGCCATATTAAAATATCAAAATGCAAAAATCAAAATTACATAGCAAAATGCAAATTTTTTTTTGGTACTTTTTAAATTGTGCCCGGTTTAATCTTGCCAAGACCGGGTTTTTTGCTTGCAAATCCCTTTTTGAATTTTTATTTGTCATTTTGCATTTTAATTTTTGATATTTGATTTTCGGGCATATAAACCAATTTTTACAGCATAAGTAGCGTAGTAGTAATAAGAACTCATATCAATCGCCGGCGCGAATGCGATTGTAGAGTTTAAGAAGCTCTCCAAACGCGCGGAATATTACGCCGAGCTTCGCACCGGTTTGTTCGCCTGCCTTTCTTGGGTAATGGTGAACGCCCCTTTGAGCTACCCTGTACCCCTTTCGCGTGGCGCGAGCGAGGATCTCAGTGTCGATCAGCGCGCCTTTACTGGACATTATTATGTTATCGAAGATTTCACGCCTGTACAGCTTGAACGCGCAGTCGATATCTCTGGTCTTCATACGAAAGAGAGTGCATACCAGTTTCGTCCAGAGCCAGCCGTTGATTTTTCGCATCATCGGGTCCTGACGATTCAGTCGATAGCAGCTGACGATGTCGCAGTCCTCGATAAGCCCGATAAGAGGGGGCAGCTCTTTGATGTCGAACTGCCCGTCGCCGTCCGTGTAGAAGACGAGCTGTTTTTTTGCGGCTTTGAAGCCCGACTGCAGCGCTGCACCGTATCCGAGATTCGTCGCATGGTGAATCACTCTGACGCAGGGATTATCGTCGGCAAGCCGGTCGGCGATTTGGGCGGTGGCATCGGAGCTCCCGTCATCGACGATGATAATCTCGAAGTCGGCGTTAAGGTCATTGAGGACTTCAAGGGCGCTTTTGGTCGTGCGTTCGACGTTCTCCTGCTCGTTGTAACAGGGGAAAAAGACGGTGATGGAAACGTTGCGATTTTGGGCGCCGTTGCGGTCTTGAGGTTGTGAGTTTTCGTCTGCCACGGCTGTTACCACCTTTTATCTCGAAAGCTCTTGAGCTGGTCTGATAATTCTTTTCTGAGCTGCTTATAGTAATCGATTTTCTCGGTGTCCTTTTCTCTTGCGGCCATGGGCTGAAGATGGTCCGTAGCCATCAGTGCCGCTATTATTCTGTGGTGGATGCCATGCTGGGCGTTGTATTGTTTTCTGTTCCGGATAAACTCGTCGAAGCAGCCCTGGAAAAACTCGAGGATGCGAGCTCTCAAGGCGGGATTCCTGTCGTAGTACCGCTTAATCAACTGTAGAGGGGTTCTTGAGGGGACCATGTCGAACGCCTGGATAGCCAATTCGACGCCTTGGCTTTTTGCTGCGTCGTTGGTTGCAAAGAAAAACAGGTTGTGAGCAAGGATAAGCTTTCTGTGGTATTCGTCGGGATAGATGGTCTCGCCGTTGGCTATTCCGTCGAAAAGCTTTTTCCCCTGGGGTGTTCTTAGGTCGATAAAGAGTTTCTGCTTGTCATTGAGGAAGACGAGCTGCCATTTTGAATGGTGTTCGATCGCTTTGACGAATGGCTTGTTAAACTGGTTTGCAGGCATCAGCACGACCCAGACCTTGTCTTTTGTCAGCTCTTCGTCCAGCCATTTTGCGATCTTGTCATAGTCCTTGACTGTGAGCTTTCGTTTTCTGATGGTCGCCTCGCGGACGATTTGGCCCCCGAACATCAATGCCGACCACCCCTGGTATGCGCGGTAGTTGTAAGCGGCCTGAGCACGTCCATCCATAAAGAGCTGCAGAGGAGTTTTGCCGGTATTGAGGTCGGGTCCTTGTCCCCAGGCGATGAATCCGCCTTCGGTCCAGTAGTTGAACATTTTCCCCGATACGTTGTTTTCTTTTATGAACTGACAGGCGTAGAATGGTTTTGCGTGCGAGGCCGTCATTCGTATGAACGGCGACGTGAGCTTGGTATCGGTGGGCCAGGGGTCGAGATACACATACTTGAATTTGGCGCCCCAGTGGTATCCGAGCCCGACGACAATGAGAACAGCAACTGCTGCGAAGAATGACCTCAGTGCTCCGGGCATTTGCGGTACGGTCAGTCGGCCGGTTTTGTGGAAGTTGTATGCCGAGGCGAACGTGCGTGTCAGCTGGTCGATGAGCATGGCCAGCAGCGGGCACATCGCAATGCCGGCGATTGGTATGAATCTTCTCGAACGAAGTGCCATATAGACCGTAAGTGCCGCAATCGCTATCAATGCCGGGTCAATCGCTGCAAGCTTGTAGGATTCTGTCTGGTTCTGCCGGTTCTGCGGCTGTACCGGCTCAGTCCTCTGCTGTCGGGCCGGCTCATCGGGCACACTCCTGAGCAGGGCCGCAAAAAGCCATGCGATAATTGCAGCAAGGTTGACCACGTATATGACGGTAAAGAGGTGCGTGTAAGTTAAGTTGAGGTTTCGCTCATAGATAGGATGCCACACCCTGTGCAGACCGACGAATTGCTCAACGTACCACGAGGGCTTTTCGAAGCCAAAGGGGTTGAAGATTTCCGTCATCGAAACCAGGGCAGCGACGGCAGCTATGAGCACAAAAATGATGTCTCGGGGTCTGGTTTGGATCTTCCTGGAGACGAACGAAGCAATTGCGTGCGTTATGACAAAGGCGGGGATTATCACGAAGGGATAGATGTATGTGCCGTTGAAACCCTTTGCGTCCTTTGCTGTATAGACAGCAAAGAGAGCAACTAAGACCATCAGGTATATGAAGTGCATGTTCTTGAGGACACTGGCGCAAAGGACGGCAACGAACAGGGCGCAGATGAACATGCTTACAAAGCCCGCATCGGCAAGGGAGAATGAAATGAGTGTAGTCCAGCAAGCGAGTACGGCTAGGGCGCTGATGATGATTTTCGATACGACCTCGAAGAGACGCTGCTGTGCGTCGAGCTGACTTTTGGGCGCCTTTAGCTTAGAGGGATAGAGCAGCCGTGAGAGCAGTGTAATGGCGAACAGCCCCACGGCGAGGACGAGCATAACGAGGAACGGGAAGCCGGTGCCGACGGGGTTTGTCCAGGCGAAGGCCGGCCACCATTCGTGCACGTTTCGCCAGCCCTCGGCGTGCTTGCTGATGCTTATGATGAACGTATGCGTCAGGTTCGTCAGATGAAACGGATTGAAGATTATTGAGGCGAGAAAAGCGGCCGCCGCGGCGCCGAGGGCGTGATATACGCCCCTTCGACCTATGGAGACAAACCACTTTTTCGAAAGAGCAGTGACGAGGTTCAGGCCGATGAACGGCACCATCACAATGAAAACGTAGATGTAACCGCCGTGCACGTTGCACCAGAAGGCGGTGACCGGGACGATGAGCCAGATATACAGTATGTTTCTGTAAGTTGCCAGGACAAGTATGAGCAAAAAGACTGCGACGAGCACATTGGAGAAACCGGCGGGGCGGATGTCGAGAAAGGACCGACCGATGAACATAGCGAAGCAGGCGAAGACGGCCGACAACGCAGGATTTGCGCCTAAGATTCGACCGGTGTAATAGACGCAGATGATGGTGATGATATAAATCGCAAACTTCCAATAGACCAACGTATTAAACGACCAGTCTTCGGCGTCGGCAAACGGCGATAAGTGTGTCAGATAGTAGAAGATGACATGAGTAAGCCAGTTCTGGTTCACCCACCCTGTCGGATGCCAGTATTTAACGGTGTCAAGACCGACCACTTTCGTAATGGACTGCGCCCACTTGGGCCAGGTCTTGACCTCTTCCTCGGTTGGGCCCGGCTTGTGTGAATTTGCGCTGAACGGCTCGATGGTATCGACGCCGTGGTTTATGAAGTGTCTGCCGCAGGCCATAGCAACCCACGTATCCCCGGCGCCGACCATATGTGTGCTCGCGTGGCACGCAAAGAGAATCATAGCCGACCACGCGATTATCATCGGCCAGCCCGACAAAGCGGAACGCTCGTTGTTTTGAACCAAATCGGTCATTTGTTCAGCTCTGAATAGTATATCGTCAAGAGAGTGTGCAAACTGTTGTATTTATTGGATTAAGAGTCGGCAACCGAACCTGCTGCACGTGTCTCTATCGGCTGAGCCATTTTTCAATCCTGTCGAGGCCTTCGGTAATCTGCTCCATCGAGCAGGCAAAGCTCAGCCGAACGTTGTTGTCACAGCCGAACGGTGCACCCGGAACGACGGCGACGTTCGCCTGTTCCAGCAGCGCCTTTGCAAAATCCATACTACCGCCGATCTTGACGCCGCCGATTTCACGACCGAAATAGGCCGAAACATCCGGGAAGCAGTAGAAAGCGCCGGTGACCTCGCTGCAGGTGACGCCATTGATTGCATTCAGGCGTTCAGCCATAAATCTCGCACGCCGTTCAAATTCTATGCGCATCTTCTCAATTGCTTCACCCGCTGTGGGTTCTTGTAGCGCGGCAATGACAGCATGTTGAATAAAAGTGACCGCGTTCGATGTCATGTGAGACTGCAGTCGGCCCATTGCCTTTATGACATCGAGAGGCCCCGCCGCGTAACCAATACGCCACCCCGTCATTGCAAAGGTCTTGCTGCAGCCGTTGAGCGTCAGCGTCCTCTTGTAGGCATCGTCGCTGAGTGACGCGAAGCTCACGAATTTCGTGTCCCCATAGACCAGCTTTTCGTACATTTCGTCGGACAAAACGTACACGTTTGTACCTTCAAGCACCCCGGCAATCGCACCGAGCTCAGCCGGACTGTAGGTGAAGCCCCCGGGATTGTTGGGCGAGTTGAGGACCAGCATTGCGGTTTTGTTGGTTAGCGCCTCCTCAAGCTGGGCCGGTGCCACCTTGTAGTCGTTTTCCTTATTTGTCTTGATGATTTTCGGCCTGGCCCCTGCCAGCTTTATCGTCTCCGGGTATGTCACCCAGTACGGCGTGGGCAGAATCACCTCGTCGCCGGCATCGAGCACCGCCTGCATCGCCTCATAAACCGAATGCTTGCCCCCTATGTTGACGATTACCTGCTCGGCAGTGTAGTCAAGTCCGTTATCACGTTTTAGCTTTTCCGCTATAGCTTTCTTGAGCTGTGGTATTCCTGCCGCAGCCGTGTATTTTGTCTCGCCCGCTTTTAGCGCCTTGATGGCCGCTTCTTTGATATAGTCGGGCGTATCGAAATCCGGCTCACCGGCCCCGAAGCTCACCACATCAACACCCTGTGCCTTTAGCGCTTTCGCCCGCGCCGTTACCGCAATCGTCGCCGACGGCGGCACCGCCTGTGCTCTTTCACTGATTTTCATCTTTTTTAGACCTCTCTGATTGCGTTCATTTTCTGGCGATGATATTAGCAGACTGCAAGTTCTCGTCAAGCTTTCTTGGCTGTAATCCCCGAGCGAATGGCCTGTTTCGCGGCTAATTTCTTGCAAAGGGTGGTCTCTCAGTGTATTATTAGTTGTGAACGATGCGCCTGTAGCTCAATTGGACAGAGCGTTGGTCTACGGAACCAAAGGTTAGAGGTTCGAGTCCTCTCAGGCGTGGTGGGGCTTACGGGCGCACGCTTGTGGGCACTAAGAAACGCTGGCCGGCAGGCGCAGCAAGACAACTGCCCGCTGCACGCTAAGCATTCCGACTTCGCGAAACTGTTGTCTGAGCGAAGATACACGGTTCTTTTTTCTCCAAACTTTTTCCTGAGATTGCCCGATAAGATATTGTTTTTCGTTACCGTATGCCCCAAAAAACAAAATTGTAACGCCCCCCGCGTTTTTTTTATTGAACGCTGAGGCCCTTTATGTGATAATACTCCTAATTGAGAACAGGTCTGAGATAGGGGGATATCATGAGCACACACAAAGCAACGATTCGTTTAGCGTATCATCGCTCACCGTGGCCTACGCTCATTGCAATTGCGACCATCATGTTCACCATCGTTTTCGTGCTTCTGCGAGCGGGATTGCAGGTGTTAGCCGCAGACGAGGCCGCTGATATCACCAGACTGGCTTCGCTGCCGTTCGGCAATTGAGCCCGGCTCTGCCCGTAACCGCAGTAAACTGTTTTTCAGCCGGTTTTCTGCGTTCGGCCAAAGTGCCTTTTAACGGCCCCTGAACGCCGAAATAAGCATTCGATGAATATTTCACCTCTTTTTCATTTCTTGTCTTGCCGCAAACGCACAAATTAAGTTTGAGCACGCCCGGCAAATTGCCGATAAACATAGCGCGAGTGAATTCTCTCTCTGAGATGCGCACACTTTCGTACCGGGCAATTATATGTGAAGGACGATGTGTGAAATTTTGGGAGACTCTGCGATGAAATCTGCGGAATCAAGAGTAACAGTCGAGTTCACAGACAAAGCCATACTCCTGACTTTCAACGACGAGCGCATCTCAGCAAAGCATCAGGTCAAACAGCTCGAGGACTCAATCCTGCCTGTGCTCGATCAAGCCAAAGAAAAAACAGTCGTCTTGGATTTGGCCGCTGTCCGATTCGTATCGACCATATTCCTTGCACTTCTGATTAGAATCCACAAGAGGATTTGCGAGATGGGTGGCCGTATGGAATTGTCCAATTTGCATTCCAGCACGCATAAAATCCTCGAGGTCACAAACCTCACGAGGATATTCACCATATCCCCACCCCGCTTGCCCTCGAGGTGAGCTTCGCAGACACTACAAACGGCCGGTCCCCATGCCGTTTATCACCACTTTCACCGCGGTGCTTACCCGCCACTCCGTCTGCCCGCCTGCCACCTGTCCCGGCGTAGCTTCACTTGTCTCGGCGTAGCCTTTGGTGAAGCCGGAGAGCGAAGCCGGACGCAGGCGACATATTTCGCCCCGTCACGCCTGAGGCAACGCCGAAGTTTACCCGGCGCTCCGTTTGACGGGGTGTAAGGGGGTTACTCACGCTTACTATTTATCAATCTCCCTTAAACCTTCCCCCAATTCCCAAATCGTCATTCGGAAATCGCAAATCCACAATCCCCCACTTACCCTCCACCCAGCCACTCCTCGCTGAATATCATCACATCCATCAATCCAACAACGCCGTCCCCGTCAAGGTCCTCCTTCATCGGCATAATATCTTCGCCCCAACGCCGCCCGACTTCCGCAAAATCCACAAAATTCACGCAGTCGTCCCCGTCCATATCCGCTATATTGCCGCTCTCATCCATCGACATACTCGCCTCAGCCGTCCCACCATACGCACCCATATTCACACGCTTACCATGAGGCCACAACTCACCGGTCCAATTCGCCTCGGGATCCCCCGCGTCAATACAAGCGCTATTCACATCGTCATAAACCCACCGCCCCTCATTATAATCGGCAAGGTAACCCCCGCAGAATATCACCAGGTCACACACATCCACAACTCCGCTGTTATCAATGTCTGCACGCAAATATGGATAATAAAGGAATGGTGTCCCGGGGATATCTTGCACCGCACTCGTCTTTTGCCATTCCTCCGCCAATACCGCAAAATCCCGCATATCGAGAAATCCATCCCCCTGCGCATCCATATCGATAAACTCATTCCATTCCCAACGCCCCGCAGCACTTTTCAAATGATAATCCCCACCCATCAGCAAATCATCATTTGCATCCTCAGGCGTGTTGTTGTCATCCCAACAGACCGCCCGCACAAAACACGGATCGACATCGATATTGTTTGAATCCCAGAGTAATGTCCCCGGTGCTATTTGATTCGGATCAGGAAAAACCATGACCCCATTGATACCTCCCTGTACATTGCAATTGGATATTATAACTTCCGAATTTTCCGGGTTTGGCTCTGTCGAAGCATTGTATATCAATATCTGGCTGTCGTAGTCCGAAACATTTCCCCACAAAATGGTATTCTCTATCACCACATCACTCGCAGATATCAGTAATCCCGAAGTCTCATCAGTCACATCTCCGTCCAAATTCCCCAGGTTGTACGCAATTGTACAATTGCTGATTTCTGCACTTGCGTTATACATTTCAATTGCCGGCATACTCCTCTGATACATGCTGAGCAACTTATAGTTACAACTTATGAGGCAGTTTTTGATGAGCACTTTGCCGATTGCCCTGTTCTGTTCAATTATTACCAAGCCGGAGTAGTATTTATCCAAGTCATAGGAAAGATTCTTCACAACACAATTCTCTATAACAGCAGAACCTCCGGATAATTTAATCGCATAAGAAAGGCCGGGATAAAAATACGAAGGACAAGGGCGAGTAAACGAAAACCCGCGAACACTTACACAGTCAACACCACTTGTCCATTCGCCAATTGTCGCAGCTGTTTCGATTATTGTCGCCGCAATAATCGCCGCATTTTCCGGCTCGATACTCTGAATCGTAAGAGCTGGTTTATCAACGTAAAACCCCGCGTATTTGCCCGGGTGAACAATAATGACGTCGCCTATCGCCGCGGCGTCAATCGCCGCCTGGATGGTTGGATAATCGCCCGGCACGTGGATATCATTGGGCGAATAAACAACTAAAGACACCTCGATACTCCACGCCTGCGATTCCGGCGACTGGATTGAAAGCCACGTGCGATACACATTGTCATCCAGCCCGTTAGCATCAACTCTTACCGTTACCGTATCGGCTTCCCCTGCCGTGCATTCTCCGCTCAACGGCTCCACCCCCTCTAACCAGTTGCAGTCGTTCGGGGCTTCTACCTGCCAGTGCAGGACATCATAGCCGGTATTTCTGATTTCAAACGTATTTTCAGCCTTTGTGTTCCTCTCGGTGTAAATCTGCAAGCCCCGCGGACTGACATGCAAACTCGGCCCATAAACAGTCAGCCGCGCTGTTGCCGCAACCGGGCTATTCGACGCATTCGCATCGACAATATTAAATGTGCAGTAATTGTACCCATACTCCGCCGCCTTATTCGGATCTACCGTCAGCATAATAACGCTGTTGCCGTCCGTGACCTGCCCCGCCGCCGGACTCACGCTTAACCAGTTACAATCGTTCGGTATCTCTACATGCCAGTTAAGCGTATCAAATCCCGTATTGCTGATTACCAGCTCCTGCCCCGCAACACACGGATCGCTTTTCCCATAAGCCGTAAAATAAAAGTAATCATTATTCACCCCGACCTGCGGCCCAAGAACTTCTAAATTCACCGTTACCACCTGTGGGCTGTTCTCTGCATCTGGAGCCGTAACCTGCAACTGGCAGCTATGCGTTCCATATCCAGCCGTATTTAGATTGACGGTTATTTCAACGTCGTTGCTTTCGCCGGTATAGACCTGTCCCATCGCGGGAAACACACTGAGCCAGTCGCACTGACTTGGTTCCGATATCTGCCAGTTCAACACTTCCGCCCCGTAATTTCTGATTGACACATACTGCGGTTGCGGAGGCGAACTCAAACCCTGCACTTCAAAATCCAAAATGCCCGGTGTTATTATTAACAAAGGCGAAGTACCGCTCGAAACCTCATCTGCTCCCATATCAATCCTGACCATTACCCGCGGGTCGCCATCAATATCCGTTTCGCCCGGCTCGGCGACGTAATTGGGGATACCCGAATCTATACAGGGTGAGGTTGCTGAAATGTGGTAACTGTCAACGAATTCGGGATCGACATTAATGTTGCCTTCTCCGCTGAAGCCGCCTTCGATGTCGGAGTAAACAGCGGTAGAAGAGCCGGAGATCTGGTTGGGTATATTATTCCAGACTATACAGCTTTCCAGATCGGATCTGCAATAGTAGCTGCCATTATAAATTCCGCCGCCCGATGAGGCGGTATTGTTAATGAAGCTACAATTGACTATTTCGGAAACGACCGAAGAGCTGTTGTAAATCCCACCGCCACGATTTGCAGAATTATTGAAAAAGACACAGCCCGTTATATCCGGATTGCTGCTGTGGTTTGTAATTCCCCCGCCACCATAAAGATCGGCGTTGTTGTTTATGAAAGTGCATTTGGTAATCTCAGGACTACATACGTGATTATAAATTCCCGCCCCGTTATTTGCCGAGTTATTCTCAAAATCGCAATTGCTTATAATTACATTGCTGGTCCAATTGCAAATTCCTCCTCCTGAACTCCCAGAATTGCCAGCAAAAATACAATTACTAATAACGGCATTACTTTGGTAATTATATATTCCGCTGCCAAAGGTGTTGCAGGCATTGTTTATAAAAACGCAATTATTAATAGTAGGGCTGGCCAAATGGCAATAAACAGCGCCACCCATCGAAAAGAAATGTCCATTGCCATCGGGGTCTTCCTGAGGGCCATACCCATTTTTAACAGTCAGGCTCTCGAGAACAGAATTTGTATTTTCTCCGCTGACAAACTTGAATCCTCGATGTGGCTCTGCTTCGGTCCCTTGACAGTCGATGATACAGTCATTTGCATCTCCCGTTGCCCCGCGAACAGTTATCGCCTTGCCCAGAAAATCAATGTCTCGGTTCCCGTCGCCGGTATATGTCCCTGCTTGCAAGACTACCTCGTCCCCAGCCACCGCCGCATCAACCGCCATTTGGATCGTCGCATAATCACCAGTCCCGTCAGGCTCAACATTCAAGATCTATATATAAACTGCGGTAAAATCCTGATCGTTTTGGTTGCCTGTCAAATTACTGTAAGAATAACTTGTCGGCGTTATCCCCCATTTTTGTTTATTCGCAATAACCGTCCCGGACCAGCCATACGGCACGCTTATCGAATAATACCCGCTCGCATCGCTCAAACCACTCCCACCGCCGTTATCAGCCGCAACATCCACACCCGCAATTCCGATCCCATTACTATCCCGCACATAACCCGATATATTAACAGGCGGCAAAATAGCTGTGTAACCCTGCGACCCTGTATCTGCTGTGACATTGCTATAAACTTTATTTCCCGGCGTAAAAATATATTCCCCCTTCGAAGGCGTAACGGTCCCGCTCCAGCCGTAGGGAACGATAAGGTCGTAACTACCCCCAGCATCGGTCACCGCAGACCCGCCGCCGCTCGCCGTCAACGTCACTCCATCAAGCCCCTCGCTATAAGAAGTTATAACCCCCGATATGACCGGCTGATATCCTGTAAAGTTCTGGCCAACTTGGTCCGCTGTAACATTGTAATAGTTCTTCGCAGTAAAACCATACCCGCTCAGACTCGCCCCTAATGTCCCGCTCCAATCATAAGGCACGACTATCTCATAATACCCACTCACGTTCGTCGTCGTCCCCCCCAACACCGCTCGCTGAAACACTCACCCCGCTAAGTCCAGTCCCGTCAGCTTGTTTGACATACCCGCTGATTGTTGGCTGATAAGCCGTATAATTCTCATTTGCGATATCCGCGTGAACCTTACTGTATACTTTCGACCCAGGCGTTATAAGCCAACCTGCTTTGCTAACCGTTATCGTCCCACTCCAGTTATTAGGCACCGTCACTGAATAAGCACCATCAGCTCCGGTTACCGCCGACCCCGCCCCGTTATCACCGGCCATCTCTACCCCGCCGACTCCCGCTCCGCCGCTCGTCTGTACATACCCGCTGATAACACGCCCCACCGGAGCCGCCCCAGCAACACCGCAAAGACAAAACAATACCACCACCGCCATAGTAACCAATGATTGATAAATAGTCCCTCCTCTGCCATCAGCCATCTGTCCTCCTGCACACCTTCTCACCTGTTCTCCTTTCGACTCTCTACAACTGGCCCCCCAGCCCCACCATTATACAAAATAAGCCAATCCCCCGCAACTAAATACTGACCGTTTCCGCCCACTATTTCGCCCCCGGTTTCACCGGCGGGTTGCAAACGCAAGGCCCGCTTACCCTACTTCGCCGGCCCGCAGGCGACATATTTAGCCCCGCAATTTTATTGCGCGGGTTATAAAAAACCGCAAGCTTTGCTTGCTTCCACATCCCGCCGAATCCTCGGGACCCATGCTACCTCGGCCCAGCTACAGAGGACCCATTCTTACTTGACTTCAGTAAATCACAAAACAAATCCCGCCACTCAGGATTCTCTCGCTCCCTATCCACTTCCCGCCGAATCTCGCAGCGCAGCGGAGATCCCTGCGGGTGAGCTAAATTGGATTTGCAAACCGGGGACCCGCTACTACTCTGGTTTCTCTACAGAGGACCCACATCAATCGTAAATCGCAAATCCACAATCCCCCACTTCGTCTGCCACCTGTCCCGGCGTAGCTCGCCAGAGCGAAGCCGGACGCAGGCGACATATATAGCCCCCGGTTCCACCGGCGGGTTGCCCGCGTGAGGTACACTTTCCCAAATTCACCCGCCCCCCGCCTGCCTTCCGCAGTGCCCCTCTCAGCTTCTAATACCCCTTCTCCGCACCCGTAAAATAAGCGTCCCACATGAAAAAGCTCTCCTCGTCAGAATTCGTATCAACAAACCAGTTTTTTCATTGCTTGATAACACTCCATCAATAGAATATCCCTTGTTCGCGCTCCGATACTATGCATGTTTTTGGCAATTGGATGGAGATTATAAATGCCCGCTAAGGGCGAACATCTTTTCCCGGAATTTAATAAGGCCCGCTACGGTGAGGCCAGGCGATCGCGCCCACTCTTTTTGCCCAATTCCCTCCGCACCGACTCTCGCAACAACCTGCTAAAAGGTAAGAACTACGAACACGCCCACGAAATCCTCTGCAAATGGGCCGACCTCGAATCATCCGGAAAGCTCCCGGAAGAAAAAGAAAGTTCCCTCGAAGGTGAATTCCTTACCGACGTATTCGGGAACGCTCTCGGCTATGTTCTATTCTCAGACAATAGGGACCGCTGGGACCTCAAGCCAAAGTTCTCAGTCAATAGCGGACAGGCAGATGCCGCTATCGGCCAGTTCGCATCAACCACCAAATTATCCCCGCGAGCAGTCATCGAACTCAAGGGCCCAACCGCCAACTTGGACAAGGACCGCTTCAATGGCCGAACTGCTGTCCAGCAATGCTGGGACTACCTCAATGCCCTCCCCGACTGTCCATGGGGTATCGTCTCAAACTTCGTCAGTTTTCGCCTCTACCACCGCCGCCAAACCCCCAGAGTTTACGAGCTCTTCACCCTAAAGGGCCTCCGCAAACCAGAAGTATTCGAACAGTTCTACTATCTCTTTGCCCGCGGCGGACTTTTGCCTGACGGCCTTGCCAGAACTCCCCGCGCAGACGCCTTGCTCCAAAAATGCCTCACCCGCGAACGCCAGGTCGGCGATGAGCTTTACGCCCGCTATGACATCGAGCGAAAAAAACTGATAATGCATCTTCTCTCGCCGGAATATAACTTCACCCTCGATAAGGCCATCCGCATTACACAAAAACTCCTCGACCGCATAATCTTCATCGCCTTCTGTGAAGACCGCGAGCTGCTCCCTCCAAAATCACTCGGCCAAGCGTGGGAAAATGTACCACCGTTCGCCAGAGTTACAAATCCCAGATGGCAGAATTTTCTCGACCTGTTTAGAAGCGTCGACGAGGGCAATGCCAACCGCGATATCCCTCCATATAACGGTGGCCTCTTCCGAGAAGACCCCGACGTTGATAACCTCCAGCTCGACGATGACTGGACCGATTTCTTCAAGACTGTCGGCGGCTATGACTTCGCCCACGAAGTCAACGTCGATGTCCTCGGCCACCTCTTCGAAAAGTCCATCAACGACATAGAAAAAATCCGCCTGACAGGATTGTTCGAATCAAAGGAAGACCAAAAACCGCGCGGCAAAATGCGTAAATCCGCCGAACGAAAAAAAGGCGGTATATACTACACGCCCCCGGAATTCACCACCTTCATCGCAACAAACACCGTTAAAACAATCGCCGATGAGAGAATAAAATCGCTCCAAAGAAATTTCAACATCGACCTCGCACAAATCGACGCCTCCACTGAAAAATCCAGGGTCTCCGCCTTCGCCCAAAGGGCTGTCGAAGAACTCCGCGACATCAAGGTCGTTGACCCCGCCTGCGGCTCCGGCGCCTTTCTCATCCGCGCCTTCGATATCCTCGATGAAAAATACGAACAGATTATCGACGTCCTCTCCATCCACGACCACAAACTCGCCGACAAGCTGCGAAACAAAGTCTCTGACTTCATCCTCCACGACAACCTCTTCGGCGTTGACCTATCCACTGAAGCCGTCGAAATCGCCCAGCTATCTCTCTGGCTTCACACGGCAAACAAAGAGAAATCTCTCGCAGACCTCTCAAAAAATATCGTTTGCGGAAATTCCCTAATCTCAGACCCGGACGTTCACCCACGTGCACTCGATTGGCAAAAGCAATTCCCCGATGTCTTCAACCGCCCAAACCCCGGCTTCGACTGCGTCATCGGAAATCCGCCCTGGGAAAGATTTACGCTCAAGAACCGCGAATTCTTTGACACCTCAGCGCCCCATATTCTTGAAGCCCCCACTGCTGCTGAGAGCCGACGTCTGATTGAAAAACTCAAAACACAAAATCCCCCGCTCTACGAACGCTATACCAAAGCTAAAGAGTCCGCTGAAAAGTTGATGACTTACGTTCGCCAATGCGGCCGATTCCCCCTCACTGGCAAAGGCGATATAAATACCTATGCCGTCTTCGCAGAACTCGCCCATTCAATCGTCTCTCCTACAGGCCGCGTAGGCCTGCTCGTCCCCACAGGTATCGCCACCGACAAAACAAACAAAGACTTCTTCGCCCGGCTCGTCAACACCCAATCCCTCGCAGGACTCTACGACTTCGAGAACAAAGCCCCTGTCTTCCCCGATGTTCACCGCTCCTACAAATTCTCCGTCCTTATATTCGGCGGAGCTAAAAACAAATCCAAAACCGCAGACTTCGTCTTTTTCGCTCGCCAAATGGATGAGCTAAAGTCCGAAAGCCGCCATATCACTCTCTCCGCTCGCGACTTCAAGCTCCTCAATCCCAATACCCAGACCTGCCCCATCTTCCGCTCAAGAAGAGATGCCAACATCACAAAATACATCTACAAACGCGTCCCCGTCCTTATAAACAATTCCAGGAAACAGGGCGGTAATCCCTGGGGTATCAAGTTTTTTACTATGTTTCACCAAAGCGGTGCTGCCGAATTATTCCACACCGCAGAAAAACTCAAAGCCGACGGCTTCAAACGGCAAGGCCCCATCTGGAAAAAACGTAAACAAACCTTCCTCCCCCTCTACGAAGCAAAGATGATCCAGATGTATGACCACCGCGCCGCGGGCGTCATCATCGATGAGTCAAACTGGATGCGACAGGGACAAACCGATGAAACCTCTATCGTCCAGCATCAAAACCCCGAATTCACCGTCGAACCAAGATGGTGGGTCAACGAGTCCGATGTTCGAACCGCCCTTGGCGAGCGCGATACAACGAGGACCATTGCCTTCAAGAACGTCACCAGCCCAACCAATCAACGCACGATGATTGCTGCGTTCATCCCCTATTCTGGTGTGGTGCACTCCGCTCCTCTCATTTTCATAAGTGAAGATATCAGCACCCATCTTACGGCCTGCCTCCTCGCAAATCTCAATGCCTTTGCCTATGACTTCGTTTGCCGTCAAAAGATTGGCGGTGTAAACTTGAGCTATTTCATTATCAACCAACTCCCTACTTTTGAACCGGCCTTCTACAAACAAAAATGTCCTTGGGACAAGAAGCAGACCCTCGAAAAATGGATCTCCGTCCGCGTCTTGAAACTGACTTGTACGAGCAACGATATGATTTCATTCGCCGAGGCCGCCGGTTTCAAACCTCTCGTCCACAAATGGGACCCCGCCGAACGTATCGACCTCATGGCCGAGCTCGACGCCGCATACTTCATCCTCTACGGCATCAAACGAAACGATGTTGAATACATCCTCTCCACCTTCCAGGGCCTCCAGAAGGAAGCCGAAGATATGTTCGCCTCACATACCACCGCCTCCCGCATCCTCGCCAACTACGACTCCCTCCTCGCCGCTTCCACACCCACCTCGAAGCACAAAAAATAATCCCCGCACCCTGAGACTATTCTCACCCATCAACTCATCCACCCAAACCAATTTACCCGCTTTACCCCGCCTGCCCTCGAAATCAGTAATCGCCGGTGAGATGGCCGCCTTTGCCTATCTCACCGGGGCCGCCAAACCAAGCGAATATCAACCCAATATTAAACACCAAATAGTAAATCGTAAATAGAAAATAGTAAATGTCAGCTCCCCATACCCGTCAACCCAAAAAATCTCCCTGCTCTCTATGTGAAGCTGCTCTAAGCTTTGGGGCAAGGCCGACGCAGTCGGCCGCAACGCCGAAGGCAGCAGACGGCGAATAAGCTCGCTTAAAGAGCCGGCTCTGCCGAGGCAACCCTCGCCGCCAGGCAAGCCCCAAAGCCACCCAATAATTATTCAGTCAGCTCATATTATGAGCGTAGCTCATGTGGACGAAGACGTAACATTCTGAAGAAGCTTGCTTCGTGAAGAATGTTTGTCGAGAACACCTGCTGACTGAATCTCTGTGGCCGGA
>JAUVYV010000113.1 GCA_030602885.1 Phycisphaerales bacterium | reverse complement strand
TATTTTGTTTTGCGGGAAGTATTTTATTCTTTATTGGGCACTTTACCGGTTTTTGTCCGGTACTTCACGAGAATGGGCCGGTGACGAGCTCGTCGGAGTGAAGTGCCGGACCGCCTACTTATGCTCACGTCTCCACTTAGCAAGTTCGTTTCGTGAACAGCCGACAGGAGGTGACATCGGCGGGGCCGGCTTTTCACTTTGTGACTTTTTTCGGGCTTTTGGCTTCGTACTTTTTGACTTTTTTCGGGTTTTCTTCTTTCGACTCATTTTGTGATCTCGACTTTCTCATAGTGGTTCGTGGATTTCGCCTGCATCGAGCATTCGGTTTTGCCCTGCAGGGCGTCTCTGATTTCCTCGAACCAATCTTTGGCCTGGTCGAGGTCATCGACAGTTTTGACGAGGTAGACTACTAAGTTGACGGACATAGTGACATTCCTTTCTGGTTTAGAGTTTTATAACCCAACAGCCAGCCTTGCAGGGCGGCAGGAGCTCCTGCTCAGCGATATCGACTCCGTGGTTGTGGACATCGCCGGTCAAGGAGATGGGATGGCGGTGGCCTTGACCATATTGCGAATAATAAGGGTCTTCGTATGCGTAGTCGATATCCACATCGTAATCAAGACAAATGGTCTCATCGTCGGTCTCGCCGGTGATAAAAACCGGCTCATCGGTGGTAGTGCCTTCGTGGAAGTGAACAAGGGACCCGAGTACCTGGCCCGGGGTGTAGAGATCACCAGCACCGATTAGTATGTAGTTACGGTAATCGGGTCTGCCATTGACGCCGTCACAGTGAGCCCAACCGTTTGGGATGTCAACGATGGCAAACGGCCACCATACTACGAGTCCAGTCAACCAATTACTCCCTAAGAGCTTAGCCATTAAGCTACGACAAAACAGTCGGCCATTGAAATTCTTACGGACTAACAGCAGTGACGAAACAGTCTGCTCTGAACGGCTCCGAAAGCCGGCCATCAGCCCTCTGGATTCGACAATAAACCCACTGGCGTTGGAGCGCAGCGATTGCAAAGACGGCTGGGGTTGCATCTGAACCGGCAGCTCCACCAGGGTCGATACCAGGAAGACCCATAATCCATCGCCAGGGGCCAGCGAAGAAATTACGCTGAGCGTTTTGGGGTGCACCCTGGAAACATTGGAGATAAGCACCAGATTCAGTCGACCAGGCCATAGTGTTGTCGTAGGTGAAGACCAATAGTTGATTATCTTCAGAAGCTGAGATTGCGAGGGTGGGATCCTGTGCGGGAAGCTCGAACACAGTTGGGCCAGCATCAATAACAGGACCGGCTTTCATTTTTACGATGGTGTTGCTACGGATGTAGTGATTGTAGCCGGACATGTGGACGGTTTCGCCAAGCCGGTTCTTCATATTGACGCTTGCACCGTAGAGATTCCAGGCGGTACGCTGCACAGCAGTGAGTGTTGCCGCCCATCGGTCAGCGAGAAAAGCAACTGCTGCCCTGACGTCATTTTGACGATCTGTTTTGGGGTTTGTCGGCACTGTCCGAGCCCGGACGTAGTTGCCGTAACGATTGCGGGCGAAAGTATTGCCGCCGATGCTACCTGACAACTGAATAATTCCCGCCCCGTACTTTGCTAAGGCCATGAAGTCACTTCCTTTCTGTGGGCCTCTGTGGACGTCAAAATTGGAAATAGTGGTTTACCATGGTAAAGTCAAGAAAAATCTTTGCGAGGATTCACCCTGCTGGACGAACCCGGGCTCGAGGGTGCTACGCATGGGGGGGGTAGATGACGAAGTCCTGGTCATCGAGAAGGACCAGAATATTGGTATGGTCGAACTTGGCAGCGAGACGCCAGCACGAATGGGCGATACCACATTCAAAGTGTTCGTACCGAACGCCGGGGACGGTGACTAAGTGGTAGTGAGAGGTAAAGCCGATGATGACGGCCGTGGTGAATACGTCCACATGGCCGTGGCCGCCCTCAGCATCGTTGTCAGGGCAGGTAAACATATTTGTAGGGAAGTCCTGGACGCAGGGGTCTACGAAGCCACGGAAGTAGAACAGGCCAGGGGGGTCAGTTTTCCAAAGTCGGAGGCCACTTTCCAAGGGATCCCAACGGGCCTCCCAGGTATGGCCACCAAACTCAAGGAAACCGATGAAAACACAGGGGTTAACATCGTGCTGCTTGCAGATGAAGGTGTAGCCGTTGGGAGGGTCAGGGTGTTCCCAACAGGGGACGATGTCCCAAAATCGGATAAAGACGTAGTTCGGTGTGTGACCAGGGGCGAAGCACACAAGGCAGTCGTCCCCGGGTCCGTAGTCGGGCGGAGGTATTGGAGGTATCAAGCCCATTTTATAGTTGATCGCTTTTGGGGGGGGTCACCAACTCGGCAAGCTCAGCGGTAAGCGCCGACAATTTGTCGAGGGATTCCAGAATATGACGGATGGTGCAGCTCTGACTCTCGATAGATTCGTTCATAGTGCGGATGGCGTTCCGGATTTGCTTCAGGTCTTTTCTTACGGACATTTTTGGCTCCTTTTTGCGTTACTTGATATCACGCCGGCTGCCG
>JAUVYV010000050.1 GCA_030602885.1 Phycisphaerales bacterium | reverse complement strand
TCTGTTTTCTCTATTGGTGCTTGTCAAAAACAACCGGTGTTTTGGTGTGTGGCCAAAGCACAGTTGTTTATTATTTTAACTTTTTTTAACGGAGGACTATTATGTCTAAAAAATTTATTTATCTAATTTCTTTTGTTTTGGCGCTGTCTCTGGCCGGTGATGTTCAAGCTGCTAGCCCGCATTTCTCACAACGTCTGATTTTGAGCGGTTTTTTCGTGGCAAAAGAAGACTGAACACTCATCATCTTTTTCCATACGTCGTTTTTGGGCTTTGGCCACTTTAGGATCGCAAAAAATTCAATGTTGTCCCAGCATATTTGGCCGTTTGGACTTTCCAACTCTCGGTAGGCGCGTACCATCGGCGTTGTTCTGAAATTTTTGCTGCAAAAATCGATTGGGCGCTACTGGTAAGCTTTCAACATCGCAGCGGTATCGGACAAAGCCGACGCAGATTTTCATACACCTGCTTAAAAAGTTGCTGATACGGATAGCTCTCGGACAGCGAAACCCATACTTTGCGAACCGTTACTTTAATCTGAGCACCTATCTTCAGCAGTTTCAGCCGAATGGTATCACATCGGGCTTTGGCCAGTTTCGTACCCTTTAAACCCAGACGCCGCAATGCATTCATCAATGTATACGCCACCGATGAAAACCATAAACGCAATTGATTGGCTCGCATTGTTGCGGCGCTGGTACGGTCAGCAAACAGGCAGAGTTGCTGCTCCTTAATACGGTTTTCCATATCACCTCGAGCACAATATTGTTCTTCATATAATGTTTTGGCGTCAAATTCATCGGCTGAAAGTGATGTGACCACAAATCGTGGATTCTGACCCTTTTGAAGATACTCAGCCTTGCCAATCACACGCCGAGACCGGCTCCAACTTTCCAGCGTCTGATACTCGAAATCCTTATAAACACGGGATGCTTGAGTAGTTTGCTCATAAAGCTCTTTAGCCTGGGCCATCTGGTTGACAATTTCTTTCTTGAGACGCTCGTTTTTCGCCAGTCCCAACACATAATCAACATTGTTAGCTTCACACCAGAGCATAATATGCTCACGACAAAAACTTGAATCAGCACGGATAATAATTCGTACATCAGGCCATCTGCTGCGAATCTGGGATATAATACGCTTCAACTCTTTTACCGAACCAGCCGACGCATCAATGTCAGATGGCCGAAGTCTGGCACATAACAAATGTTCACCACAAAAAATGTATAACGGCAAATAACAATAATTACCATAATAACCATGAAAAAATCGGCCCAACTGATGGCCGTGTATTGGATCGTCCGTAGCATCCAGGTCAAGCACTATTATTGAAGGCGGCTTGTCATAGGATTGCAGAAACACATTTGTAAAGAAAGCATCAACCATATGTTTATCGATAGTAATCTTTTTATATCGACTCCGTTTACTGGCACGAACCGGCGTTAACTCCAGCCGATTGAGCGTACTTTTGCCCGCCAGAGGTTTGCCTTTATCTCGTTGACGAATACGGTCTTTCCCTGATGGGTCTTTCTTGCCTACCATAACAGCGAGAAGCGGGTCGTTACGTAATTCGTCGTGGTCGTTAAGGTCTTCATATCCCAGTGCCAGAGCATAAATACGTTGTGCAATCAATTCTTCTACAGTATGTTCGGTCAAATCAGGATCACGGTAATCGGTAAAGCAGCCAGCGAACTGACGAATTATACCGGTAATTTGTTCAACCTGCCGCAAAAGCAGTCCTCCGGAGTCGGATGAGATATTACCGCCGTTGAAATGGGCTATAATTTCGCGGGAATTTTCTGTTTGAAATTCGAGGGTTTTTTGATTACAGTGTGTTTTCATTGTATTGCTCCTTTTCTTTTGGTTAACTTGTTTTTCATAAATGAGTTGTACCAGGAAAAGGAGCTTTTTTCAACTGGTGCTGTGAGAAATGCGGGTTAGCCCTTGCGTTTGACATACTTAAGATAAGGATGAGGGGCTGGTAGTTAAAGACACTGTCAGCCCTCTTTCTGTTTGGAATGGGACATTGAATCCGATCCTGATATAAAATTCCTATAAAAAATTTGCTATTAGGCAAGAAATAGATGTCTATACTCGTTCGATTTGAGGGAAATTGGCATCTGTGGTGTCATTTTGGAGACATGCTGTCACCATATAAATTGCGGCATTTTTAGCCCCTGAAGAAATTGCAATGTCACTCTCCTCCGGTTTCTGTTTTTGTGGCCTACTCCCCAAAAACTTTCGATAACAGATATGGCCTACTGCTTGTACCAGTCAGGTGTGCCGAACCAGTCATGCATCTCTTTCTCGAAGGGCTCCACGATCTCATGCGGCTCAGGGAAAACACCCTGGTCCTGAGTCTCGACCATCCATACGGAAAGTGCCGCTCTCATGCGAATCAAGGCTTCGCGGTGCTCAGGCTTTTTGGAATCGGCCAGATTATGTATCTCGTGTGGGTCGTTGACAGTGTCAAACAGTTGTTCGGGAGCGACCGTCGGCGACATTAACTCTGCCGGCGGCCCGGTCAACTTACCTTCCGCCATCAATTTGCGCATTAACGGTTTTATCGGAAAGCATTTTTCTTTATAGCGATTCAGCGAGGTGAAATGACGCTCAGGGTAGTAGTTGCGAATGTAGTGATATCGTTTGCCGCGAACACTACGGATGCGGTTCACTGTTTCATCGATTCGATCTCGGGCTGAGAATGCGTATTCTCTCTCCGGCGTCAGATTATCTCCCAGGAAAATGCGGCCGTCCATACCTTTCGGACGCTTAATACCGGCGAAACTTAACGTAGTGGGCGTTATGTCAATCAGGCTGATTACTTCCTCACTAACCGTCCCCGGCCGGTAATTCCCGGGCTTAGTGACATTCTTAGGTATGTGCACGATCAGCGGCACATGGATGCCTGTGTCATAGCACCAGTGGATTCCTCGTGGCTCGATTCGTCCATTGTCTCCGAAGAACATAATGATTGTGTTGTCCGCCAAACCGTCCGCTTTCAGTTGCCTCAGTATTCGGCCAACCGTTTTATCCATGCCGGAAATCGAATTCAAATAACGAGCCCATTCCTCACGCACAATCGGATGATCGGGATAGTAGGGGGGAGGAGTTACAGTCTCGGGTTTTGCAATCTTCTCGTGAGTGCGCTCACCCTTCCATTCCACGCGCGGCTGTCTCCAGGTCTGGCGGTCGTAGATATCATACTCTGCTTCAAGTGTATTAACTTGAGCAAGAAAAGGCTGATTAGTTTTCAAATCTTCCCATTTATCGCCGTCATAGAGTTTACCTTCATTTACAAAATTGAGGTCCAGCTTGCCCGAACCAACAACTTCATCGCCAATCGTTTTGATATTAGCTGTGTAATAACCGACATCCTTCAGCCGATGTGTAATCGGCCTGACACCTTCGGGAAGGCGATAATCATCGTTGCGATGAGAACGCATATTATGGGTATCGGATGTTGTCTGGTACATGCCTACAAAGAATGCGCTGCGGCTGGGAGCGCATACGGGCGATGTGGAAAAAGCGTGCGTGTAGCGCATACCGTTTGCCGCTAGGCCATCCAGATTCGGGGTACGTACATTCTTTGCACCATAACAACCCAGGTCAAGCTTTAAGTTCTCGCCTACTATCCATAGAATGTTTGGTCGCTTAGTTTTCCGCTTGGAACTATCCCTACCAATGTTAATTTGCGTGTGGCTGCAGCCAACCACCGATAAACTGGCTAATGCTGCTCCGACTGAGACGGACTTCAGAAACTCACGGCGTGATGTCTTTTGTTTCATGCATAACTCCAATCTTGATTTCAGTTAGAACATTAGGATACAAAGTCGCCGCAGGCATAGCAAGCATAGATTACGCGCCAGTGCTTCCTTGCTGTTACATCATGGACAGATGGAGGAGTTGACATAAAACACGTATTGTGCCATTATTCGTAAAAATTTAGGAAATCTATATGAAAAAATCATTTTTGGGATTCGTATTATTGATGCTCATACTGCTAAGTGCTGTGACGGCTATAATGTCCGGCAAAGAAACTTCCGAATTGAGGAATAATGAATCTTCTTTACAGGAAGCTTCCTCAGACTATGCACTGATAAAGAATCGATATATCCGGTTCCTAATCGGGACCGACAAAACTTTTACCGGCAAGTTGGGTGCGGAAGCGGGAATCCAGCTTTTTCGCTCTGGACTCCTGCTCCCCGCTTTTGCGGGGACAAGTTTACACCTGCGAAAGCAGGTGCAGGAGTGACATCGTCGGTTTTTGTTTTCCGCAACAGATATTAGATAGCTGTTCCATATCGTAATTCCTAAAACTCTTAGATTCGTAAAATCAGCCGGCGTGTTACTACTGTCCTACTACTCGGCTTGGGTGCGGTGATGGTGAGAAAGAAATACTCTGTTTGCTTAAAAACCACTTTTTAGGGCCAATTCGCTGTTCCTGAAAAACAATTCTCGTTTACGGGAATTTTCTATTGAAACTTTTGTCTTATCAAGATATGTTATTGGAAATAAGGCTCAGTTTCTATATATCGGGATAGCTAAGCCAAGTATAAATGGGGAATTTCAGTTCAAAGGAGGAAGCACATGACAAGGCATCGATACATTATTCGGGCGGTTCTGATTGCCGCATTCCTGCTTATGTATTTTGCCGGCACCATACGAGCAAGCGAGCCGGTCTGGCCGCGTGGCGGCCGTCGAGCAATCAGCCGTTGATAAGCCGTTCAGAGATTTCCTTGCTCGGCAAAGGCGGCTTGCAGAGCGACAAACACCGCCTGTTGATATAAGGAATTTTGCTCACTCGCTTGTTAATCCCGACCCTGTTGTGCCAACTGCTCTAAGAGATAGAAACAATCCGCCGGCCGGCATGGTGCTTGTCCCCGGTGGCAATGTCCGAATGCTCATACGACACAGGGCGCGTGAGTGCGGCTGTTACCCGGACCCGGGGACGCCCGAAGAAAAATGGGCGGAATTCTTGTCTGGATTGGCAGCAAAAGTACGTCTCCACGATTACAAAGTGGAGATAAACCCGTTCTTCATCGATGCTGCTGAGGTTACCAACGCTCAATTCAAACAGTTTCTTGAGAGTTCCGGATATCGACCTGAACATGCCGAGAATTTTCTCAAACACTGGCCCAATGGAAAGATGCCTTCGGAATTGGCTGAACATCCGGTGGTCTATGCCGATATCGATGATGCCCGCGCTTATGCCAAATGGGCCGGCAAACGGCTGCCGACCGAGCCACAGTGGCATTTGGCAGCGCAGGGAACCGACGGACGCATTTGGCCTTGGGGAAATGAATTTGACCCGGAAAAGTGCAACACAACCGGCGTCAGGACGCTGCCGGTTCATTCCTGCCCGGAAGGCCGGAGTCCCTATGGCTGTTATCACATGGCCGGCAACGTCTGGGAATGGACGGAGAGCTGTCGAGATGACGGCCATACGAGATTTATTATAATTCGCGGTGGCAGCTATTTCAACGCCGAGGGAAGCGACTGGTACGTTCAGGGCGGCCCCAAGCCCTGTAATCACCACACAAAATTTATCCGGATGTGGCCTGGCCTGGATAGATGTGCGACGATTGGGTTTCGCTGCGTTGTTGATGCCGAATCGGGCGAATAATAAATCCCGGAGATAAATTTTAGAAAGGATGGGGCAGAGAAATGCCGCATTTATTATTGGGACTCGGTATTATTATTGTAGCTTCTATCTTTCAAGGCAGCTTCATGGTTCCTATGTCGTATGTAAAGAAGTGGAAATGGGAGAATTCTTGGGCTGTCTTTTCCATTCTTGGTATGGTTATTTTCAATTGGGTCTTGGCTTTCGCATCGGTACCTTCATTGACGGAGGTTTACCGGCAGGCTGCGATTAAGGAGCTGGCCGTACCAGCGGTGTTCGGGCTTTGTTGGGGGATAGGTGCTGTTGGTTTTGGATTGGGGATAGCGGCTGTTGGACTTGCCCTAGGTTATGCAATTATTATGGGGCTGGTGCTCAGTCTTGGTGCGTTTATTCCCATGGTTGCGCTTCATCATAAAGAAATTCTTACCGCTAAAGGTATTACAATTCTTGTCGGCCTGGCTGTTATGCTTTTCGGCATCGCAATATTTGGCAGAGCTGGTATTCGAAAAGAGAAGGAGCAGGGCACAAAGGCCGGCAAAATTACCCAAATATCAAAGGCCTCGATGAAGGTTGGTCTTTTGATATGTATTATAGGCGGCACATTTTCCTGCTTCCCTAACGTTGGTCTTGCGCTCAGTGAATCTCTCAGGGGTTTGGCACTGGAGCTCAAAACCCCGGTAAGCTGGGTGGCAAATCCCATTTGGGCTGTTCTTTTTACCGCTGGTGCAGTTGCTAATCTGGTCTATTGTGGTTATCTGTTTAAGAAAAACAAATCGTTTAAGGAATATCGCAGCGAGGGCTTTTTGAAAAATCTTTTGTTGATGGCCCTGGTATCGCTGATGTGGATTGGCAGTTTTATCCTTTACGGCGTAGGGGCCGGTATGATGGGAGCCTGGGGGACAGTTATCGGCTGGTCGGCGTTTATTGCTTTGTCGATAAGTATCGCTGGTGTTTGGGGAATTGCACAGGGAGAATGGGCGGGTACATCACGCAAAACACAGAACCTGATGATTTACGGTATTGTAATTCTTGTAATGGCAATTTTCATTTTTGCTTACAGCGGAACCAGGTAAAAAGTTTTTGGAGATTCTTATGAGCAAGGTTTTAGTAATCGGCAGCTATAATGTGGGCCTGACGGTAATGGGAGATAAAATTCCCAAAACAGGCGAGACGGTCTTAGGTAATCATTTTGATATGGGGCCCGGCGGAAAGGGCTCCAACCAGGCCATTGCGGTTTCACGCCTTGGAGGAGACGTTATTTTTTTAGCCAAAATAGGCGGCGACATCTTCGGCGACGAGGCCCTGAAACTATTCAAGCGTGAAGGCATTAACACGGATTACATAAAGGTCGATCCGTCAACGCATACGGGCGCCGGGATTATTTTTGTTGACAAGGACGGCCATAATGCAATTGGTGTCGCTCCAGGTGCCAATTACAGACTTTCTATTGACGAATTGGAAGCGGCTTCAGATTTGTTCAATACCTGCGGATTTCTTCTGGTGCAGTTAGAGATTCCCTTGCCGGTCGTTTATCATGCGATTAAGAAGGCCAAGCAGGCTGGCGCTACGGTTGTACTCAATCCTGCCCCGGCCCAAAAGATCGACCTTCAATATCTATCTATGGTTGACATTCTAACGCCCAACGAGACAGAGACCGAAATCCTGACGGGACGGCCTGTTACAGATTTGCAAAGCGCTACGGATGCTGCCAGGCAACTGATTTCCCAGGGGGTCAAAACTGTTATCTTGACGTTGGGTGAGCAGGGCTGCATATTGGTATCAGATGAAAAACAGAAGCATTTTTCGACTCCACAGGTGAAAGCCATCGATACAACCGGAGCAGGCGACGCCTTCAACGGAGCGCTCGTCTATGCTCTGGCCGCGGGCAAAAACATGGAGGAGGCCATCGATTTTGCGTGCAAGGCCGGAGCCTTTTCAGTAACCAGTATTGGTGTCGTTCCCGGCCTTCCGACTATGAAGAACCTTAAAGAAACCTTTGAAGGTCTTTAGCAGGTGGAAAAGATTACGCACAGTCATAGAGAAAGAGTAAATCTGGCCCTGGCCCACAAGCCTTCTGATCGTGTACCGATGGATTTTGCTGCTGAGCCGGAGGTCTGGCAGAAATTACAGGTCCATTTTGGCACTGACAGCCGCGAAAATATTCTAAGCGTCCTCGATGTGGACTGTCGTGTCGTTTCGTATGACTTTCGAATTTTTTGCAAACCGCCGAATGCTCCTCCGTCTACGCAACCTGAGCGGGCCGCCTGGAAAAGAACAACACCAGAGGGTATTAAAATCGACATTTGGGGAGCAAGCAGGAAAACTGTTAAAAGCGAATTCGGCAATTATGAGGAACTGTGTAATTATCCGTTGGCCGATGTAAAATCTGTGGAAGATTTGAAAGGCTACCCCTGGCCGTCACCTGACTGGTGGGACTTCAGCCAATTAAATGAGGTCATTGGCCGGATTAATCCCAATCGCGAATATCATCTCCGGTATCGAATAGGCTCTATTTTTGAAACCGCCTGGTCGTTGTGCGGAATCGATAAAATGCTTGAGAATCTGATTCTCCGGCCCGATATTCCCGGTTACATAATGGACCGCATCGCCGAGGTTCATATTGAAAATATCAGACGCGTTATGGACATCGCCGGTGATAAAATTGACATGGTTTACTCGTATGATGACCTTGCTGGCCAACAGGGCCTGTTAATATCGCCGCAGTTATGGAAAAATACGGTCAGAATACGACAGAAGAAATTGTTCTCCTTGGCCTGGAGCTATGGAAAGCCGTTGATGTACCATTGCTGCGGCAATATTTGTCCGCTTCTCGAAGATTTAATCGATATTGGAGTAGACGTATTAAACCCCATTCAGCCGTTGGCGTTCGAGATGGATTTTGAAACGCTTAAGAAAACTTATGGTTCTCGCCTGAGCTTCCATGGCGGAATTGACATCCAGCAGCTCTTGCCCTACGGGACACCGCAGCAGGTGGCTGATGAGGTTGAGAAGGCTAAAAAAGTTCTTGGGGAGGGTGGAGGTTACATCCTCGCCCCTGCACATCACGTTCAAGCTGATACACCTCTCGAGAATATCCTGGCTCTTTATGGGCTTACCCCATGAATTTGAGATTGATAGCTGCTCTTCCGGATAATCACCGGCAGTTTGCGAAAAAATCTGATACTTAAATGGTAAATTCTTTTTTTCGGCTGTTTAACTGGGCTTTTAGACGTGCCATGATGGATGAGTGCATTTGCGAGACGCGGGACTCGGATAAATCCAGGGTTGCTCCGATTTCTTTCATCGTCATCTCTTCGTAATAATACAGGACAACAATCAGCCGTTCGGCCCGCGTCAGACCCTTGGTGAGCAGATTTTTCAGGTCTCGCTTTTGGGCCTCCGTCAGGGGGTCCTCACTTTTTTTGTCTTTGATTACATCTATTTCGCGAATATCTTTTTCGCCGTCGCCGGTCGGCTTTCAAAAACTAATGGAGACCTTAAATGCAAAGCCAGAGACCATAGCTTACGTCGCTGACAATGAGAAAAAGGATTTTATCGCACCGAATAAATTGGGCTTTTCGACCATTCGCATAATCCGCCCTGCCGGGCGGTGATTTTCTTGCCATAGACACCAGCCTTGTGCAGGAGTTTCTGCACCTCACTAATACGCTGGGAATCCTCATCCACACAGACGATTGATAACTCTGTACGCTTTGCCAGTTCAAAGGCCAGTTGTCCCTTCTCACAGCCATACACGAGGCAATACCCTTTTGTGACGCCGATTTTTGAGACAATCTGCTCCGCCGCCTTGACATACAACTCTCCGGTGGCATCGTCGGGATATGGCGAGTCAACACCGCTAACGGGATCAATCGTATAATTGAAGGCCATGTCAAGCTCATATACAGGGCTAATCTCCCTGGATTCGCTCCTAACCCGCATTTCTCACAACGTCTGATTTTGAGCGGTTTTTTCGTGGCAAAAGAAGACTGAACACTCATCATCTTTTTCCATACGTCGTTTTTGGGCTTTGGCCACTTTAGGATCGCAAAAAATTCAATGTTGTCCCAGC